>NZ_JBFTHF010000010.1:0-182236 GCF_056394105.1 Arthrobacter sp. 10T419
GCTGGCAGCGGACAGCCATAGCGCAGGAGATGCAGCATCTCCAACCGGTCGTCCGGTCGATGATGACGGCCCTGGTCAGCTCCTTGCTCGAAACCACGGCCGATCCCGGCGATCTAAGACTGGCCCGCATCGCAACGATCAAGAAATTCATGCGCAAGAACTTCAGAAACCGTGCCCTCACCGTTGACGAGGTCGTGGCCTACTCATTTCTTTCGCGCCGGGCCCTCTACTATCTCTTCGAAAACGAAACGCTCCAGGTCAGCGGACACATCCGGGCCCTGAGGACCTTGGAAGCCCTCGAGCTCCTCGCCGAAGAAACCGCCTGGAAACGCTCCCTGACGGACATCGCGGGCGCCAGCGGGTTCGCAAGCCTGCAAGCCATGCGGCGGGCCGTCAGGGAACTTACAGGGGTCTCGCTCAGCGACGTGCAGGAGAACCCGGAACTCCTGCGCACTCGAGCCGCCGAACTAAAGAAACTGACCGGGCCGTGAACCGGCAGGACAGAATCCCGCGCTGAAGGGAGAACCCTTCGCTGGACCTGCACGACGCGGGACGTGGCGCCGAGGCCATGGTCGAGTTCCAGCTCGCGCCGAGCGGCGGAGCGGAACGGGTGGGAACGCCGCAGCAGTCGGAACTTTCCCCGCCGGCCCATCCACGCTTGCTGATCTCCTGGTCCGAAACTGTAAGAATGGAAGTCCGTTACACCCCAACCGAAAGGCCCAGCCGTGATCTTCATTGTCGTTAAATTCAAGGTCAAGCCTGAATGGTCCGATCGCTGGCTCGGCCTCGTGGAGGACTTTACCCAGGCCACCCGGCAGGAGCCCGGCAACCTGTGGTTCGACTGGTCCCGCAGCGTAGAGGACCCCAACGAGTTCGTCCTGGTCGAGGCCTTCAAGGACGACGCCGCCGGCGACCACGTCAACAGCAGCCACTTCAAGCAGGCCATGGCCGACATGCCGCAGGCACTGCAGGAGACCCCCCGGATCATCAGCCGCCAGTTCGACGGCGAGGGCTGGGACCGGATGGGTGAGCTCACCATCTGATCCCGCCTGGGCCCACGCCGGTTGCTCCCTGGCCGAGCTTGCGAGGTGGGCGAGCCGGTGGGGAGCAATCGATAGTCTTAGGACATGTGGATCGGTTGGATTGAATTCGACGTCCTACTGGGCGACGTTCACACCCTCAAGGAGAAACGGTCCGTCGTGCGGCCCGTGCTGGCCGAGCTCAAGCGCCGCTTCGACGTCTCCGTGACCGAGGCCGGATTGCATGACCAGTACCGGCGTGCCGTGATCGGCGTCGGGCTGGTCGCGGCGGACCGGGCGCACCTGATCGAGGTGCTGGCCGCCGTCGAACGCTTCATGGCCGCGCGACCGGAACTCGAGCTGCTCAGCGCCCGCCAGCGCGAACTGCGCAGCGACGATTAAGAAGCAACGCGGGGTCACTTACCGCCCATCCCGAGGGGATTTATGGGCGGTAAGTGACCCCGCGTTGCTTGGAGCCGGAAGTGCTAGCCGAAGTACTTCGGCAGGGTCGCCTCGTGGGCTTCGCGGAGTGCGTCCAGGCCCAGGGTGTCGACGCCGTTGATCTCCAGCTTGCCGCTCTCCGCGTCCACGACGCCGATCCGGACGTGCTCGAAGCCGCGGGCGGTGCACATGTCCTTGAACCGGATTTCCTCCGAGCGGGGCACTGCCACAATGGCGCGGGCCTGGGACTCGGAGAAGAGCGCGGTGAACAGGTCCACGCCGTCGCGGTCCATCACGTCCTGCAGCGAAATGCGGGCACCGACGCCGTAGCGCAGCGCGGACTCGACGAGGGCCGCCGCGAGGCCGCCTTCGGAGAGGTCGTGCGCGGAGTCGACCATGCCGTCGCGTGAGGCGTTGATCAGGATTTCACCGAGCTCGCGTTCCGCGGCGAGGTCCACCTTGGGCGGCAGGCCGCCCAGGTGTCCGCGCAGGTTGGACCATTCCGAGCCGTCCAGTTCCGCCGCCGTCGTGCCCAGCAGGTAGATGGCCTGGCCGTCCTCGCGCCAGCCCGAGGGCGTGCGGCGGGCGACGTCGTCCAGCTTGCCGAGCACGGCGACCACCGGGGAGGGGTGGATCGGCACGCTTCCGGTCTGGTTGTAGAGCGAGACGTTGCCGCCGGTGACCGGGATGCCGAGCACCATGCAGGCGTCGGACAGGCCGCGGATGGCCTCGGCGAGCTGCCACATGACGTCGGGATCCTCGGGGGAGCCGAAGTTCAGGCAGTCGCTGACGGCCATCGGCACGGCGCCGGAGGTCGCCACGTTGCGGTACGCCTCGGCGAGGGCCAGCTGCGCGCCGTGGTACGGATCGAGGTAGGTGTAGCGGCCGTTGGCGTCGGTGGCCAGGGCCACGCCCAGGCCGGTTTCCTCGTCCACCCGCACCACGCCGGCGTCGTCCGGGAACGCCATGGCGGTGTTGCCGCCGACGTAGCGGTCGTACTGGTCGGTGATCCAGGACTTGGAGCACATGTTCGGCGAGGCGACGAGCTCGGTGACCGCGGCGGCCAGTTCCGCCGGGGCGGCGGGGCGGCCGGTGTCCTGCACGGAGCCGGTGAAGGCGTCGGCCTGGACGGCGTCCTGCCACTCCGGGCGGGCGTACGGGCGGTCGTAGACCGGACCGTCGTGGGCCACGGTGCGCGGGTCGACGTCGACAATCACTTCGCCGTCCCAGGTAATGATCAGGCGGCCGGTGTCGGTTACCTCGCCCAGCCATGAGTACTCCACGGCCCACTTGTCCATGACCGCTTCGAACGCGGCGATGTTCTCCGGGGTGACCACGGCCATCATGCGTTCCTGCGACTCGGACATCAGGATCTCGCCCGGCGTCAGCGTGGGGTCGCGCAGCAGCACGGAGGTCAGCTCGACTTCCATGCCGCCGTCGCCGTTGGAGGCGAGCTCGGACGTGGCGCAGGAAATGCCGGCCGCACCCAGGTCCTGGATGCCCTCAACCAGGGATCCCTTGAAGAGTTCCAGGCAGCATTCGATCAGGACCTTCTCGGCGAAGGGGTCGCCCACCTGCACGGCGGGGCGTTTGGAGGGCTTGGTGTCATCGAAGGACTCCGAGGCCAGCACCGAAGCGCCGCCGATCCCGTCGCCGCCGGTGCGGGCACCGAACAGCACCACCTTGTTGCCCTTGCCGGAGGCGTTGGCGAGGCGGATGTCCTCGTGCCGCATGACGCCGACGGCGAGGGCGTTGACCAGCGGGTTGCCCTGGTAGACGGAGTCGAAGACCATTTCGCCGCCGATGTTCGGCAGGCCCAGGGAGTTGCCGTAGCCGCCGATGCCGGCCACGGCGCCGTGCATGACGCGGGCGGTGTCCGGGTGGTCGATGGCGCCGAAGCGCAGCGGGTCCATCACTGCCACCGGGCGGGCGCCCATCGAGATGATGTCGCGGACAATTCCGCCGATGCCGGTCGCCGCACCCTGGTAGGGCTCCACGAACGACGGCGAGTTGTGTGACTCGATCTTGAACGTCACGGCCCAGCCGTCGCCCAGGTTGGTGACACCGGCGTTCTCGCCGATGCCCACGAGCATGTCCTTCTTCATCTCCTCCGTCACCTTTTCGCCGAACTGGCGCAGGTGGTTCTTGGAAGACTTGTAGGAGCAGTGCTCGCTCCACATCACGGAGTACATGGCCAGCTCGGCGCCGGTCGGGCGCCGTCCGAGGACCTTGACGACCTCGTCGAACTCGTTCTGCTTCAGGCCCAGCTCGGCCCAGGGGAGCTCGGTGTCCGGGGTCCGGGCCGCGTTCTCCACGGTGTCGATGTTGAACTTCTGGGCGGTCTCCGCGGGCGCCGCCACTGCGGGTGTCTCCGTCATTTGTTGTCTCCCACGATCTTGTTCAGGACAGAGGTGAAGAAGCCGAGGCCCTCGGTACCGGAGCCTTCTTCCGGGCCGAAGCCGGCTTCGACGGCGTGCTCGGGGTGCGGCATCAGGCCCACGACGTTCCCGGCGGCGTTGGAGATGCCGGCGATGTCGCGGCGGGAGCCGTTCGGGTTCCAGCCGACGTAACGGAACACCACGCGGCCCTCCGCCTCAAGCGCGTCGAGCGTCTTCTCGTCCGCGATGTACTGCCCGTCCTGGTTCTTCAGCGGCACCGTGATTTCCTGGCCGAGCGCGTAGTCGCGGGTCCAGTCGGTCGTGTTGTTTTCGACCCGCAGGACCTGGTCCCGGCAGAGAAACTTCAGGTGGTCGTTCTTGATCATCGACCCGGGCAAAAGGTGCGACTCGGTGAGGATCTGGAAGCCGTTGCAGATGCCGAGGACCGGCAGCCTGGCGTCCGAGTTGGCGGCATCGATGACCTTGGCCATCAGCGGCGCGAAGCGGGAGATGGCACCGGCGCGGAGGTAGTCGCCGTAGGAGAAACCGCCGGGGATGACGACGGCGTCGACGTCGCCCAGGCTGGTGTCCGCGTGCCAGAGGGCCACCGGGGTGGCGCCGGCCAGGCGCACCGCGCGGGCGGCGTCGCGGTCATCGAGCGTGCCCGGGAAGGTGACGACGCCGATCTTGGCACCGGCGAGCTGGGGGTGAGCGGCGACGGCCACGGCCTCACCGATCAGGGGAAGTTCAGTCATCTCAGGCCTCGACGACCTCGACGTTGACGACGTCCTCAATGACCGGGTTGGAGAGCAGGGTTTCCGCGGCGTTCCGGGCCTGGGCCAGGATCTCCTCGGTCACCTCGCCGTCGACGGTCAGTTCGAAGCGCTTGCCCTGGCGGACAGAGCTGAAAGCGGTGAAGCCCAGGCGGGGCAGTGCACCCACGATGGCCTTCCCCTGCGGGTCGAGAATCTCGGGCTTGGGCATGACGTCGACAACGATCCGGGGCATCCGGCAACTCCTGTGCGTGAGCATTGGGTAAGGGCGCAGCGGAGTAGTGCCGTCTCACGCCGATCCGCTGTGTGGTGAGGACAACGGTGTTTAACAACAACATGGAACGGGCGCTCCGCGAGCTTGCACGCCCATTCTACCGGGCGGCGTGCATCACGGCGCATTCGTGACCGGGCGGTGCTCCCGGCGGCCCGGGTCTGGGGCGGCTATGGTCTCCGCAGGGTGCGCTCAGTAGGATGAGCCCCATGGCTGAGAAATCGAAATCCGTGTTGCTTCCTGTGATGGCCGCCGCCGTCTTCGCGGGCCTCGGCAGGATGGTGCTGCAGAAGATCAAGGCGGACCGGGCAGCCAGGTCCACCAATGTGGCCGGCCCCCTTGATGACAAGACGAGGGCCTGGATCAGCGAGGTTGTCCGAACGCCCCGCCAGTAGCCAGCGGCCGCCTGCCAGCGCGTAGCGGCCGCAAAAACAACCCCCGCCAGCCGGGACGGCGCTGCCGTCCCGGCTTTGCCATGCCCAGCGGGCCACGCTGCTTGTAGAGGGATATGACTAATTTTGATTGGTCACCTGTGGCCTATGTCATATCCGGCTCTCAGTCTGTACTGTATGAATCGGCTGGTATCCGCCGGGGACGGGAGTCAACTACTGTTCCCGAACCCGTACCAGACCGTCGTCCCCGGCAAAGGCGCCGGGACCGTTCCTTCTGAAAGGTTCAAATCACTCGTGAAATCACCAGGAAAGAGCTTCCTTCGAAGCGGGGGACTCCGGAGGGCCGCGGCACTGACCCTGGGCTTGCCGGTTCTCCTTTCAACAGTTGCCATCGCGCCCGCCACCGCGGCGCCGGCCCAGGGATCCACCGTCGCCGGAATCGCGCAGAAGAGTCTGGACCCCGCCAACTACCCGGACGGCCGCTACATCGTCCTGCTGGCTGAAAAGCCGGCGGCCACCTACGACGGCAGCACGAACGGGATGCCGGCCACGAAGCCCGCCAAGGGCAAGAAACTCGACGCCAACAAGGCCGAGGTCAAGAAGTACCGCGCCCACCTGGAGAAGAAGCAGGCGGACGTCGCGGCCAAGCAGAATGTCAAGATCCAGCGCCAGTTCTCCGCTGCGGTGAACGGCTTCAGCGCCACGCTCACCACGGACCAGGCCGTCAAGCTCGCCAAGGACCCCAACGTCCTGACAGTGGCACCGGATACGGAAAACGCCCCGGATTACTCCAGCACCGACTTCCTCAAGCTCAGCGGCCCCAACGGCACGTGGAACACCAAGTTCGGCGGCCAGGATGCCGCCGGCAAGGGCGTCGTCGTCGGCGTGATCGACACCGGCTACACCCCGGACAGCGCCTTCTTTGCCGGCGAAGAGGTCAAGCCCCTCGTGGGCTCACCTGTCGTCGGCGTCCCCTACCGCACCGCTGACGGCAAGATCGCCATGCTCAAGGCCGACGGCGAGACCTTTACCGGCGAGTGCCAGAAGGGCACCGGAACCGGCGCCTCCTTCGACGGCTCCGCCTGCAACTCCAAGGTCCTGAGCGCGCACTACTTCGCCGATGACTTCCTGCGCTACGTTCCGGCCGGCGACCGCGCCCCGGAGGAGCAGTTGTCCCCGGTGGACGTTGCCAGCCACGGTACCCACACGGCCAGCACGGCTGCCGGCAACAAGAACGTCGAGACCTTCGTCGACGGCCGCAGCTTCGGCCTGACCAGCGGCATCGCGCCGGCTGCGAAGCTTTCCGTCTACAAGGTCTGCTGGGAAGACACTGATCCCGACACGGGCGGCTGCTACAGCTCCTCGTCGGTGGCCGCCGTCGAGCAGGCCATCGAGGACGGCGTCGACGTCCTGAACTACTCCATCTCCGGCTCCGCGACTTCCGTCATTGACCCGGTTTCGGTGGCCTTCCTGAACGCGGCGGCCACCGGCATCTTCGTTGCCGCCTCCGCCGGCAACTCCGGTCCCACCGCCAGCACCGTCAACCACGGCGCACCGTGGGTCACCACGGTCGCCGCCAGCAGCTTCTCCCAGGAGCTCCAGGGCACGGTGGAATTCGCTGACGGCACCAAGTTCCGCGGCGCCAGCATCATGAACCGCGAGGTCAAGGACGCCGGCGTCGTGCTGGCTGCCACCGCGGCCGCCACCGCCGGAAACGCCAACGCGGCGCTGTGTGGACCTGACACCCTGGACCCGGCCAAGGTCGCCGGCAAGGTTGTGGTCTGCGACCGCGGTGTCTTCGACCGCGTCGCCAAGAGCGCCGAGGTCAAGCGCGGCGGCGGCGTCGGCATGATCCTGGTGAACCTGAGCAGCTCCTCGCTGGACGCTGATCAGCACTCGGTCCCGACCGTGCACGTAAACCCGCCGGCCACCGCGGCCATCAAGGCCAAGGTCACGGCCACTCCGGACATCAAGGTTTCGCTGGTCAACAAGGACACCACCGGCCTGCCGCTGGAGGCCCAGCCGCAGATTGCCGGCTTCTCCTCCCGCGGCCCGCTGCTGGCCACCGACTCGGACCTGCTCAAGCCCGACGTCGCCGCTCCGGGTGTCGCGGTGCTCGCAGGTGTGTCGCCCATCGGTGAGGGCGGGGCCAAGTTCGGCTTCATGTCCGGCACGTCGATGGCTTCCCCGCATGTTGCCGGCTTCGGCGCCCTGCTCCTGGGCAAGAACCCGACCTGGTCGCCGGCCACGGTGAAGTCCGCCATGATGACCACTGCCTCCGACGTCAAGCTCGCGGACGGGTCCAAGGACACCGACGTGCACGCCACCGGCGCCGGCGAAGTCGATCCGGCCCGCATGGTTGATCCGGGCCTGGTCTACGACGCCGATATCGAGGACTACATGAAGTTCATCCAGGGCACCGGCGTTAACCTGAAGCTGCCGACCAGCACCAAGCCGCGGGACATGAACGTCGCGTCCTTCGGGCTGGGCAACCTCACGGGCAAGATCGAGGTCACCCGCACGGTCACCGCACTCACCCCGGGCGTCTACCAGGTCTCGGCCAATGTCCCCGGCATCAAGGTCAGCGTGGCCCCGGCCGCCCTGAACTTCAAGGCAGCCGGTGAGAAGCGTACCTTCAAGGTCACCTTCGAAAACCAGGGTGCGGCGCTCGGCAAGTTCGCCATGGGCTCGCTGACGTGGCGCGGCGCGGGCAAGACCGTCTCCTCGCCGATCTCGGTCCGCCCGCAGTCCGTGGTGGCCCCGAAGGACGTTTCCTTCACCACCCAGTCCGCCACCGGTTCCGGTGACATCAACGTGGTCTCCGGTACGAACGGCGCGACCAGCATGACCCTGGACGGCCTGTCCAAGGCGGATTCCTCCGCCGTGGAACTGGTCCCGGGTCCGTTCACCGGCCGAGCCGACGCCTCGACGTTCGTCAAGACCGTCACGGTTCCGGCCGGGGTGCCGCTGGCGAAGTTCTCGGTCCTCTCTTCGGACCCGAACTCCGACTTCGACATGTGGGTTGTGACTCCGCGCGGCGTCGAGCAGGTCGCGACGTCCTCCTCCAGCGAGACCCTGTCGATCGCCAACCCGGCCGGCGGCAAGTACACGATCTACGCGAACCTGTACTCCAGCCCGGACGGCAACGCCCGCAAGGCCTCTGTGGATGCAGCAGTGCTCGGCGCCAATGTGGGCAACGCAACCCTCTCGCCGAACCCGCTGAAGCTGACCAACGGCAAGGCAGGCAAGCTCACGCTTAACTGGACCGGGCTCGCCGTTGGTTCGTACATCGGCCGGGTGACCTTCGAGGGCGCCAGCGAACCGACGTTCGTCAGCGTGGTCGTGACGCCGGCCGGCACCACCTCGGTTGCTCCCGCCTCGGGGGCTCCGGCCACCGTGGTGAACCAGAACCCGGCGCAGGTCCGGAACAACGCCATCTAGGCAGTTGAACTAACAACAGCGATGGCCGGCGGTTTTCACCGCCGGCCATCGCTGCTTAAGGCCCGCCTCAGATGGCCCCGGTTGATCCCGCTGTGCCGCCCAGCAGTGGCGCCACGGCACGCCAGCGGGCAATTTCGCAGCCGTCGGTACGGCTGAATTCGCTACGAACGTCGCGGCCCAGGTAGCGTCCGGTGACCACGGCCACCTGCGGGCCGCCGTACTGCTGGGTGCACAGCCGCGGCGGGCCGGGGAGGGGGAAGAAGATTTCCTCGCCGTGCTGGCGGAGGGCCTCGAGTGCCGCGGCAGGATCCGGCAGGGTGGATGCGGCGGAGGCCCCGCCGTCGTCGGCGACCAGGCGGAAACTGACCTCCGGCGCCCCGGGCGCCTCCGTCAGCGTGATTGTGAGGTCGACGTCGTGCGGGCTGTCCGCTCCGTGGGTGGCCGTCATGGGCGTCCTTCCTGGGCCGCGGGAAGCGGGGGAGCCGCGACGGCGGCGGCCTCCAGCAGCGGCGTGAGTTCCTGCAATAGCCGTCGGCGCAGTTCCTGCGAGGCGTCGGCGAAGGCCCGCTGGTGCTCCACGTATTCGGCTTTGCCGTCCGGGGTCTCGATCCGGATCGGCGGGTAACCCCATTCGCTCAGTTCGTAGGGGGAGGCCTGCATGTCCATTGCGCGGATCCGCCAGGAGAGTTCGAAGCAGTCCATGACCAGCTCGCTGGGCAGCGCGGGCGCCAGTTTGTAGGCCCACTTGTACAGGTCCATGTTGGCGTGCAGGCAGCCGGGCTGTTCCATGGTCCGTTGGTTCTCGCGGCTCGGCTTCAGGGTGTTCAGCGGCACCGCGTCCGGGGTGTAGAAGCGGAACGCGTCGAAATGCGAGCACCTGATCCGGTTGTCCTCGACCACCCGGTCCGTCTGCTCGGAACCGAGCCGCAGCTTCAGGTACTCGTGCCGCAGTTCGAATTTGTCCTGCCGGTAGACCATGGCCCACTCGTGCAGTCCGAAGCAGCCGAACTGCGCCGGCCGGGCGGCCGTCCCCGCCAGGATGATGCCGGCAAACTGCACGGCGTCGCGCCGCTCGCCGAGGAACCGTTCGGCGTCCACCGTCACCGCGTCCGTGCCGGGCGCCAGACCCGCGGCGGCGAGTTCGCCGGCGTCGGGCACGCGGTAGTACTTCCAGCCGGAACGCTCCGCTGCCGCCGGCCCGGACAGCACGACGCCGGCGCCCGGGTGCCAGCGCAGCAGCTGGCCAGGTTTTTGGGTGTAGTACGTGAAGAGGAAGTCTTCCACCGGGTGCTTTTGGCCGGCCGACCTCCGGGCGAGGTAGGGATCGGAATAGGTGCGGACGCGCTGCTGGTGGGCGGCTTCGCGCGCCAGCCAGGCGTCCTGCGGAAGGTGCTGCAGTTTAGACAGCCCCTCCGGTTGAGCCAAGGATGTCCTTAGCGGCCTTCCACTGGGCGATCTCGCAACCGTCCCGCAGGCCGAACTTCGACTCGACTGCCTTACCGTCGACGGAACCTGTGACGGTCGCCTGGTCCGGGCCGCCGTACTGCTGGGTGCACGCCTGGTCGGTGGCCCGGGGTGCGGGGCTGAGGAGCGCCGCATTCTTCTTCAGGGCGGCGCAGGCCGCAGCGGCGCTGGGGTGCTTGCTTTCCGCCGCCGGAACGCCGTTCTGGCAGACCAAGGTGTAGTTGACGGCCTTCGCGCTTTCGGAGGGCTTGATCATGATGGCCAACTCGGCGTTGCCCTGGCCGGGTCCGGCGGTAGGGGCCTCGGCCGACGGCGAGGGAGCCGGCGCGGTGGTTTCGGTGTCGGCGGAGGGGGTGCCGCCCGGCGTCGAGGCGGAGGCAGGGCCGGTGGACGAGGCGCTCGGCGCAGGTCCGCCGCCCGGTGAGCAGGCAGCCAGTCCGACGGCCGTCATCAAGATGAGCGCTGTGGGAATCAGGTTCTTGCGCATGGGCTCTTCTCCTCGGTCTCAGCCCCATTCTAGCGCCGCGGCCGGTCCCGGGCGCGGGGCGGAAGTACCCTAGCTGCGGGTAGTGCCGTCCGCCGCCCGGGTGGCGTCGATGAGCCGCATCATGGCGGCATGCAGTTCGCCGACCTGCTCCCGGTCCAGGCCCAGCCGGGCCATCATGGTGCCGGGGACCGCCGTTGCTTGTTCCCTCAGCGCCGCGCCGCGGGGCGTCAGCCGCACGGCGAGGCTGCGCTCGTTGCCCTCGGCCCGTTGCCTGGTGATGTAGCCCGCCGCTTCAAGCCGCCGCAGCAGCGGCGAAATCGTGGCCGGTTCCTGGGCGAGTGCATCGCTGATGTCGCGGACGGTCCGGGGGCTGGATTCCCACAGACAGAGCATCACGAGGTACTGCGGGTGGGTGAGTCCCAGCTTGTCGAGCACCGGTTTGTAGGCGCCGACCACGCTGCGGGACGCGACGGTCAATGCGAAGCAGAGCTGGTGTTCCAGCAGGAGGTCCTCGTCCACGACGGCGGCTGCGGGACTTCCGGGGGTTCCGATGACATCGGTCATCCGGCCTCCTTCAAATAGTTAGTGTGCTAATGATTAGCGTACACTGGTGGAACATCAGGTACGAAGGAGTGGGTAGCGATGGCTAAGGACAACACCGCCCAGCGGTTCATGCGGGCGACCGGAAAGCTGCGGGCCGTCTTTGGCCCGGCCAGCCGAACCTCGCTCGGCCATGAGATGACGGAGCAGAACCGCCAGCTGCTGGCCCAGCGGCAGGCCGAGACCCAGCAGTGGGAGACCCTGCACCGGCCAGACGGCAGCACTTACGTGGTGCCCCGCAACCCCGAGGACAAGTCCCTGCGCTAGGCCGGCCCGGCCCGCGCCGCTGCCTAAGCGGCGGGATCCGACCTTCGCACCGGCGAGGGTTCCCACCGCGCATTTTGCCGCAGTCGGGCGTAAAATGGGCACACTGGCGCCGCCCGCGCCACCGCTGTTCCGAATGGCCCATTAGCAGGAAATGGCCTTTCAGTAGGAGAGGGGGTGGGAAATATGGCACATGCGCTGAGGAAGGCTGCACTGAGCCGGCACCTGCACCCATCGTCCTGGGTGCGATTCCTGTTTGGACCCGCCTCGCGGGGGGATACCACCGCTCCGGTCGTGCACAGGCACGATGATTACGAGCTAGCGTCGGAGACCGATCTCGCCGGCTTCGAAGTGGAAACGGACTCGCAGGGACATCATTACGCCGTCCGCCGGGAAGACCTCCCGAAGGAACAAGTCTGACCCGCGCGGGGGGCAGGACGGAAACGAAGAAGGGAGCGGCAGGTGCCGCTCCCTTTCTTATCGGCCGCGAAGCGGTCCGTGGCCTCCAGAAGTCCTAGCGGCCCGTGCCGCCGTAAACCGTGGCCTCGTCCTCGCTGTCCAGGTCGAAGGCCTTGTGGATGGCGCGGACGGCGTCGTCCAGCAGGTCGGCGTGGGTCACCACGGAGATGCGGATTTCCGAGGTTGAGATCATGTTGATGTTGATCCCGGCCTCGGAGAGTGCTGCGAAGAACCGTGCTGAGACGCCAGGGTGCGAGCGCATTCCGGCGCCGATCAGGGACAGCTTGCCGATCTTCTCGTTGTATTCGATGTTCTCGAAGCCGATCTCGGCCTGTGCGGCGCGGAGGGCGGCGAGGGCGTCGGCGCCTTCGACGATCGGCAGCGTGAACGAGATGTCCGTCCGGCCGGTGCCGTGGGTGGAGACGTTCTGGACGATCATGTCGATGTTGGAGTGCGCGTCGGCGATGACCTGGAAGATGGCCGCAGCCTTGCCGGGGATGTCCGGAACGCCGACCACCGTGACCTTGGCTTCGGAACGGTCGTGTGCAACGCCGGAGATGATTGGCTGCTCCAAGGCAACTCCCTCTTGAATCGTGATCTTGTCATCGGCGCTGGGCAGGACCCAGGTGCCTTCGTTCTGGCTGAATGAGGAGCGGACGTGCAGCGGCACCCCGAAGCGGCGCGCGTATTCCACGCAGCGCAGGTGCAGGATCTTGGCGCCGGAGGCCGCGAGTTCCAGCATTTCCTCGCTGGAGATGCGGTCGATCTTCCTGGCGGACGGGACTACGCGCGGGTCCGCGGTATAGATGCCGTCGACATCGGTAAAGATCTCGCATACATCGGCGTCGAGGGCCGCGGCCAGCGCCACCGCCGTCGTGTCCGAGCCGCCCCGGCCGAGCGTGGTGATCTCGTTCGTGGTGCGGCTCATGCCTTGGAAGCCGGCGACAATCGCGATGTGCCCCTTG
Organism: Arthrobacter sp. 10T419; assembly: GCF_056394105.1. NCBI lineage: Bacteria > Bacillati > Actinomycetota > Actinomycetes > Micrococcales > Micrococcaceae > Arthrobacter > Arthrobacter sp. 10T419. The sequence continues at coordinate 12,955 of NZ_JBFTHF010000010.1, forward strand.
TCCAGGGCCGTGCGGATCCGGTGCGGGTCAACGTCAATGATCCGGGCCTTGCCGTGGATGCCGTCGGTGATCATGCCGGCCTGGGAACCCGTGAAGGACTGGGCGGAGGCACCGTATTTGTTGATGGCCATCGCGAGCAGGGCCATGGAGATGCGCTCACCGGCGGAGAGGAGCATGTCCATTTCCCGGGCCGGGGCGGAGTCGGTCACCTGGGCGGCCAGGTCGAGGAGTTCGTCGGTGGTGTCGCCCATGGCGGAAACAACGACGACGACTTCATCGCCGGCGTTGTGGGCGTCCACCACGCGCCGGGCGACCCGTTTGATACCTTCCGCGTCCGCCACCGAGGAACCGCCGAACTTCTTCACGACGAGGTGCTTGGTGGCGGCAGGAATCGCGGGCAGCTCCTGCGGCTGCGGTCCGGGGTGGACTTCGGTAGTGGGCAAACTCATGCGCGCACCCTCACTGGATCATCGGGGTTCTGGGCGAAGCTACTAAACGGCGCAGCCGAACGGCGCGACAGCTACTTCTGAACCAAGTTTATCGCCGTCGGCGGCCCGGAGTTGAATTGTGACCGAACGCCGGACGGACCGGGCCGCTGCCGGTGCCCGCTCTTGGTGGACATGCCCGTCGTCCGTCCCGGGGAGAGGACATGTCCCGCTGCGGCCGTGGACATGCCCGTTCGTGGGCGCGGCGGATGGACATGTTCGTCGGCGGCCTTGGACATGCCCAGTCCCGTGCGCGGAGGATGGACATGTGCGTTTGCGGCGTTGGACATGTCCACTCCTGTGTCCGGGGGATGGGCATATGGGCACTATGTCCATTCGCGGCAGGGGCCGTTGGGCATGTCCATCGGCCGTGCCCGCCGTGTTTGCCCCGGTCTGCCCGCTCCGCGGTAACTGGTTCAGTCGAGCCGGTCGGGCCGGTCGAGCCGGTAGCGCCAGGACGGAAGCTTCTTGCCCGCAGTGTCCTCGGCCGCGGTGAAATAGCGGTCTTGCCGGAAGCCGAGGCTTTCCAGCAGCCTGCGCGAGGGGAGGTTGGGTTCGTAGACGCCGGCGAAGACACTCCGGCTTCCACGGGCGGTGAACAACCATTCCACGAGGGCGCCGGCGGCTTCCCTGCCGAGGCCCAGCCCGTGGTGATCCGGGTGCAGGATGTACCCCAGACTCGCGGCATGGGCAGGGATCCTGCCGGGCAGCGGGGGAGCCTCTGAGTTCCAGGTCCGGCCGTCTCCAATGACCTCCCCGCTTGCCCGGAGCTGGATGGCCCAGGCGAAACTGAACCACTCTGCGGTGGAAGCCGCCGCAGCGGCCTGCACTTTCCGCGACCGGGCCCTGTTCGCGTCCGGGCTGAGGGCTTCGTGGGAGAGATACCGCACGGCATCCGGGTTGCCGCGGAACCGCAGGACGGCGCCGTCGTCGTCGGCGGTCAACGGACGCAGGATCAGGCGCTCGGTGCCGATTGGGGCGGGAGCGCCGCCCGTCGGGGGCCACTGGGCCCGTCAGCTCAGCGCGTTGCGGCGGCCTTCGAAGGCGCGGCCCAGCGTGACTTCGTCGGCATATTCGAGGTCGCCGCCGACCGGGAGGCCGGACGCGAGCCGCGTGACGGCGATGCCAATCGACTTGAGCATCCGGGCCAGATAGGTGGCCGTTGCTTCGCCCTCGAGGTTGGGATCCGTCGCGATGATGATTTCCTGGATGGCGCCGTCGTTGAGCCGGGTGAGCAGCTCGCGGATCCGAAGCTGTTCCGGGCCGATCCCGGCAATCGGGTTAATGGCGCCGCCCAGTACGTGATAGCGGCCGCGGAAGGAACGGGTGCGCTCCACCGCCAGCACGTCCTTGGACTCCTCCACAACGCAGATCACGGAGGGGTCGCGGCGCGGATCCCGGCAGATGTTGCACAGCTCCTGCTCGGTGACGTTGCCGCAGACCGTGCAGAACTTCACCCGCTCCTTCACCGACGTGATGGCCTCGACCAGGCGCTTCATGTCCTGCGGATCGGCTTCGAGGATGTGGAAGGCAAGCCGTTGGGCGGACTTGGGCCCGACGCCGGGAAGGCGGCCGAGCTCGTCGATCAGCTCCTGAACTGCACCTTCGTACACAATTTCCTCGTTCGTTTGGGGGAGCGGCGGCCCGTGCGGCCGCCGGGAGGGCTAGAAGCGCGGCGCCAGCGGGCTTCCGTCCAGGGAACGCTCTTCCAGCAGCTTCCCGCCCAGAATACGCTCGACGGCGGCGCGGCCGAAGACGCCCGACTCCTCGATGGTTTCGTCGTCGGCGCTTGGGACGTCCTGGACGTAGCTGGTGGCGGCGACGGCGGCGCGCGCTGGTGCCTTGGCCCGTCCGGCTTCCGCCTCGGGGCTGTTGGACAGGCGCTGGTAGAGGCTCTGCCGTCCGGAGGCTGCAGGGGCGCCGACCGGAGCCGTGGCCGCGACCGGGGAGGCCGCGGCGGTGATGACCGTGGGCCCGGCGGCGGCAGGGGCGGGCCCGGCCGCAGGTGCCCGGGTGGCAGCGGCGCCGTCGAATCCGGATCCGGATCCGGCGGAAAAGGCGCCTACCGGCTCCGGGATCTGGGCAGCCGCGGGCTCGTAGTGCGGCGGCTCCGGCTCGGGGGTGCGTTGCGCGGACTCCGCCACGGCCTCCGTGGAGGTGTGCCGCCCCACGTTCAATTCCGTGCCGACGGTCCAGACCCCGGGGGACTGCTCGACGGCGCGTGCCCACGGGTCCTCGGCGGCATCCTTGGCGGCCGGGGCAGGCGCCGGGGCAGATGACCGGGTCGTAGCGGGGGCTTCCTTGCTGGACCGGGCTCGGGCCGGGGTGCGCGCCGGTGCGGGCGCCGCTGGGGACGCGGGCCGGGCGGCTTCCGGGGCTGAGGGATCCCAGTCCAGCGGCGGCTCTTCATCCAGTGGCGGGGCGTCCTCGTCCCGCGGGGGACCCCAGTCGTCGTCCGGGTACGAGTACGAACCACCGGGCTCGGAGGCGGGGCCGTCGGTCGGTTCAGGGGCCGGGCCTGTGGGCGCGGCGGTCGCTGCCGGCGCCGACACCGGCTCGACCGGGGCCGGACGGGCAGGCTCCGGTGAGGGCGCAGATGCGGACTGCGGCGCGGGCGTTTCCGCGGCGGCGGCAGGTCCGGTTTCGACCCCATTGCCGGCCGTCGACGGGGACTCCGGGGCAGCCCCGGTCGCGGCGGGGGCAAGGCCCCATGCCACATCCGCCGACGTGGCCGGGGCCTCCCGGCTAGCGGGCGCTTTTGGGTTTGGCTCAGAGCTCGCTGAGCTGTTGGTGCCGCCGGCGACGGCCGTGATCTGGCAGTCGATGCCGATCGTCTTGTGGATCGCCTGACGCAGGTTCTCGGCGTGGTCCGCCCGGCCGAAAGCGCCGGCGAGCCCGGATGTCGTGAAGGAAAGGGTCAGGACCTGATCCTCGAAGTGCCCCACCTGCGCATTTGGTTCGACGAGAGCCCAGGTGCTGCGCTTGATCTTGGTCAGGGTCTGCAGGATCTCGGGCCACGCACGGCGCAAGACCTCGACGTCGGGTCCGGACCCGGAGACCGCCGCGGGGGCGGGTGCAAGGGCTGGGGCAGGCGTCGCTGCAGCGGCGCCGGCCGCGGGGCGCTCGGCCGGTTCATTCCGAGCCGGTTGGGCCGGAGCCGCCGGTGGGGACGGGGCGGTCTGGGCCGATTCGGTCGGTGCCGGCGGTGCTTGCTCCGGGCGGGAGGCGCCGTTCTGAGACGCGGATTCCTCCACCGGCCAGTCGCTGGTGCTGACCCGCGGCGCCGTGAGCGCTGGCCGTTCCGGCTGCGCTTCCTGCGGCAGCGCCTCCGGGGCCGGGCTGGCCGAGGGCGCGCTGGTGGCGGCAGCCGGGGTCCGGTCCGAGGTTTCGGCAGGCCGGTTGGAGAGCGGGGCGGGCGGAGTTGCCCGATGTGCCTGAGGTGATGCCGGGGCCGCGGCAGCCGATGCCGCTGCAGGGGCGTGGCCGGGAGGCGTAGGAGCCTGGGCCGGTGCCGGTGCCGGTGCCTGGGCGGCAGCCGGCGACGATACGGGGGCAGGCGTCCCGACGTCGTTCCCGGCGTAATTCAGGCGCCGCTCCACCCGGTCGATCCGGGCGGCGATGCCGCGTTCAGTCTGCTCGGAGCTGGGCAGCAGGATGCGGGCGCACAGCAGCTCGAGGTGCAGCCGGGGGGACGTGGCACCGGTCATCTCGGTGAGCGCCGTGTTGGTCACGTCTGCAGCACGGGACAGTTCGGCCGCGCCGAGGTTGTGTGCCTGGTTTTGCATCCGCGCGATCTGGTCCGCGGGCATGCCGCGCAGGATCGATTGGGCGCTCTCCGGCATGGCCTGCACGATGATCAGGTCACGGAAACGCTCGAGCAGGTCCTCGACGAAGCGGCGGGGGTCGTGGCCGGTCTGGATGACGCGGTCCACGGCGCGGAACACGGTAGCGGCGTCGGACGCGGCGACAGCCTCGACGACGTCGTCCAGCAGGGAGGCATGCGTGTAGCCCAGCAGGGCCACAGCCAGTTCGTAGTCCAGGCCGTTCGGGCCGGCGCCGGCCATGAGCTGGTCCAGCACGGAAAGCGAGTCCCGCACGGAGCCGCCGCCGGCGCGGATGACGAGCGAGAGTACGCCCGGGGCCACAGGTACGTTCTCCTGCCGGCACAGCAGTTCCAGGTATGCCATGAGCGGCTCCGGCGGGACCAACCGGAAGGGGTAGTGGTGGGTGCGGGACCGGATGGTGCCGATCACCTTGTCCGGCTCCGTGGTGGCGAAGATGAACTTGATGTGTTCCGGCGGCTCTTCGACGATCTTGAGCAGCGCGTTGAAGCCGGCCGAGGTGACCATGTGGGCTTCGTCAATGATGAAGATCTTGTAGCGGTCGCGGACCGGGGCGTAGGTGGCGCGTTCGCGCAGGTCACGGGCGTCGTCGACGCCGCCGTGGCTCGCGGCGTCGATCTCGATCACGTCGAGCGAACCGGCGCCGCCGCGGGCCAGTTCGATGCAGCTGGGGCACACGCCGCAGGGGGTGTCGGTGGGGCCTTCGGCACAGTTCAGGCAACGCGCAAGGATGCGGGCGGAGGTGGTTTTACCGCAGCCGCGTGGGCCGGAAAAGAGGTAGGCGTGGTTGACGCGGTTCTTCCGCAGGGCCGTCATCAGCGGGTCGGTGACGTGTTCCTGCCCGATAACGTCCGCGAACGAATCGGGGCGGTATCTGCGGTAAAGAGCGGTAGTAACAGTCACAGCTAAACCCTACCAATCGGCACAGACATAAAAGACCCCCCATGCACCCGCCAGAGCCCATTTACCCTTGCTACCTTCCGGTCCTGGGGGAGTTCAACAGGATGACGCCACATGAGGGGCCGTCGATTAGTTTACCCGACGATCGGGCGTGCCCCGAATCCGGGTGTTGGCCTGCTGTTTCGCGGCGGGACATGCCCATTCTTCGGGCCGCGGCGTGGGCATATGGCGACTATGTCCAACGTCCGATGGGAGCGTGGGGCATGTCCCGTGGCCGCAGGGCGGAGGGCTCAATTGGGCGAAGCCGGGAAGTTCAGGTAGTCTAGTATCTGCTTTTGATTCAGAAGCTACTGGAGAATTCGCCTAGCGGCCTATGGCGCACGCCTGGAACGCGTGTTGGGTTAACGCCCTCGGGGGTTCAAATCCCCCATTCTCCGCGTTTGGCCCCGGTCCATCGGACCGGGGCCTTTTTGCGTCCTGAGCCAGCGCGCCGCAGACGCGGGCCCCGCCGCAGTGAGGGTCCGCCGCCCAGTCACACTTACTCCGCGAACCCCAGCCGGCGGAGCCTTTCGCGTGCTGCCTGCTCGCTCGGGCCAACCCGCCCCAGGGCGAGATGGACGACGCTTAGGGTGACTTTCGTCGCCAGTTTCACCGGCAGCGGGATCGGGCCCATCCTTGCGGTCCGAAGCCCCAGCATCTTCCGGTATTTTGGCTCCAGGCTGGACACCGCTGCCGCAAAGAGCACCCGGTACCCGGGCCTGAGTGCGGGGTGGAGCGGGGGATCGCGGATGAAGGCCACGGTTTCGGCAACCTTGGCGCCCGAGGCCAGTTCGCCGTCGTCGTACCAGCGGTCAAGCTGCCGGCGCATATCAGCCTCGCTCAGCGGCGGCGCCTCCACGCCCATCAGCGTCCCCGCCTGCGCCCACTCGCGGACGTAGGCGTCCGGGCCGCCCGGAATCGGCCCGCCCCAGATATTGTGCGCGGACAGAAAGGCATCCGTGAAAGCGATGTGCACCCAGCGGAGCAGCTCCGGATCGTTCGCCGCGTAGGGCCGCACGACGCCGTGGCCGTCGGTGAATTCTCCGTGCACCGACTCGTGCAACCGCAGCACCCAGCCGGACGCGGCGCGGGCGGCCCCCGTGGACCCGTAGGAGACGGTGAAGATCCAGCGGATGGTCCCGGCGAGCCGGCCCAGGGGGTCTTCGCGGAAGCGGGAATGGTCGTGCACCCCGGCCAAAGCCCCCGGGTGCAAGGCCTGCATCAGGAGGGCGCGGATGCCGGCAACAATCGTCGGCATGCCCCCGTGCACCGCCCAGACGGCGGAGCCCGGAAGGTGGAAGCCGGCGTCGTCGCCCTCAGCCAGGCGCCCCACCCACTCCGGGACCGCATCCCGGGTTCCGGTGAACGTCTGTTTGAGCTCGGACTGCCACTCCCTGAGGACATTGCGCATACTCCTATTCTTACCCGGTCGGTGCTGGGCCGGTACCTGTTTTCCCTGCGGGGCTACTGGGGCGCCACCCAATCCGCCGCGCGGTGGCCCGAAACCGCCCCGAACCTCGCGCGGAGCCAGACATTGCGGAGGTTCACAGACCCGGTCGAGTGTGTTCACATAAGGGGGTGGGCCCGTTGGGATGGGGGCCTGGCGGAAAAATCGCGGGAGTCACATCGTGGGAAAACACTGGGGAAACTCAACGAGTGCGCAGTCCAAAACTTCGGAGGTCGTCGCGCGCTCTCTGGCGGCAGCCACGGGTCTGGCTCTTGCGGTGCTGGTTTTCGGGCCGTCCGCACCGGCGGGACCGTCAGCCCGGGATGCGGCGGTGCCGCTGGCCACCGGCTCCGCCGGCCCGGGTTTGCTGGCTCCCGGGATCGCCGCTGACCCCGGGGGTGCGGCACGGGAGACCTCAAGGCTGACCGCAGACCGGCATGCCCTCATTTCCTTCGCCCGGACCACGGTCCAGACCACGTCCAAAGACGGCAAGGTCGAGCTCCGGGTCGCGTCGGCAGGCCTCTCGCGCCCGCCGAAGGGCTTCCTGATGGCGCCCCTCGAAACACTGCTGGAGTCATCCCCGTTCGGGCTGCGCACCAGCCCGCTGACCGGAACCGCCGGCGAGTTCCACTGGGGCCAGGATTTTGCCGCCCCGTGCGGCACCCGGGTGTATTCGGCCGACGCCGGTGTGGTGCGGGCCGTCGGATGGCACCCCTGGGGCGGCGGCAACCGGGTGGAAATTGACCACGGCAACGGCCTGATCACCACGTACAACCACCTTCAGGGCATCGCCGTGAAGAAGGGCGAATCGGTGGGAGTGGACGAAGTCATCGCCAAGGTGGGCACGACGGGCTCGTCCACGGGCTGCCACCTGCACTTCGAGACGATCCTCAACGGCTCGCACACCAACCCCTTGGACTGGAAGTTCCTCCCCACGCGGCAGGTGGACCGTCTCGACAACATCCAGATGGTCAGCTATGCGCCTGCTGCCGGCAAGCAGGGTGCCGGCAGCGCGGGGAGCGCCGGCGCGGACTGGGCCATTCCGGTGTCCGAAGATCACACCCGTGCGGTAACCGGCGGGGTTCAGGAGACACACGTACCCGAGGTTCCGGCCACTGCCGCGGCGAAGCCGTCACCGACCCCCACCGGCTCGCCGCTAGCGACATCGACGCCGCCCGCCGCGCCGGCGCCGCCCGCTCCGCCGACGACCACGCCGACGCCGACCGCTCCGGCGACGACCACGCCGACGGCGGTGCCGACCGCGCCGCCGACGACCGCGCCGGCACCGGCCGAGCCCCCGGCCCCCACCCCCACCCCCACACCCGCGGTGACTGATCCGGCGTCGGACCCGACCCCGCCCGCTCCGACCCCGCCCGCTCCGGCCCCCACCGCTCCGGCGGTTCCAGCGGAGACCGTCTCCACCGAGCCGACGGGCGCCCTGGAAACCGCGATCTCCCCAACTCCGTAGCCACGGCAGTCCGGCGCGGCCCGTACCCATACCCACGCGCCGTGGCAGCGAATTACCGTCGTGAACTGTTCCTGCCCCCAAGCCCGCGAGGAAACCAAGCCATGACATCCCTGCACTCCATCCCGCTGACCCTCAACGACGGCACCGAAACGGACTTTGGCCGGTTCCGCGGCCAGGTGGTGCTGGTGGTGAACGTGGCATCCCAGTGTGGTTTCACCCCCCAGTACGCAGGCTTGGAGGCGCTCCACAACAAGTTCCGCGAAGAGGGCTTCAGCGTCCTCGGCGTCCCGTGCAACCAGTTCGCCGGGCAGGAGCCGGGCGCCGACGCGGAAATCGCCGAGTTCTGCGAACGCAATTTCGGTGTGACGTTCCCGCTGACGACCAAGGCCAACGTCCGCGGCAAGAACCAGCATCCGCTCTATGCGCAGCTGACCAAGTTCAAGAACGGCCTGCTGCCGGGCCTGGTGAAGTGGAACTTCGAGAAGTTCCTGGTAAATCGCGACGGCGAGATCGTGGCCCGCTTTGCGCCCACCGTGGAGCCCGACTCAGCCGAGGTCATCGAGGCAGTGCGGCAGGCGCTCGGCTGAGCCGCCGTCGGACCACCGCTGGTCCCTGCCAGCCAGCTTTGGGCGGCGGGGGAATGCAAGGGCACAAGGGGCCCTATCCCTCAGCATGCTTCAGGCCTAGACTGGCGAAACCCTCCGACATTCCGGGCATACCTGCGGCGCAGACACCTCTGCCCGTCGGCCGTGCAGCCGACGTAGCCCCGTGGAGGGCGCATCAGAATGCTTCGTGAGTCACAACTGGGCACTCAACATTGGGGTCCGTGAAACCAGGAGGAAAGTGATGACAGGAAACAAAGCCGTTGCCTACAAAGGGCCAGGAAAAGTCGAACTTATCGACATTGACTACCCCACCTTCGAACTCAAGGACGGCCCGGGGGTCAACCCCGCCAACGTGGGCCGCCCGGTGCGCCATGGCGTAATCCTTAAAACCGTTGCCACGAACATCTGCGGCTCGGACCAGCACATGGTCCGCGGGCGCACCACCGCCCCGGCAGACCTGGTGCTGGGCCACGAAATCACTGGCGAAGTCGTGGAAGTCGGCCCGGACGTCGAGTTCATCAAGGTGGGGGACATCTGTTCCGTACCCTTCAACATCGCCTGTGGCCGGTGCCGGAACTGCAAGGAACGCAAGACCGGCATCTGCCTGAACGTCAACCCCGCCCGTCCGGGCGCCGCGTACGGCTACGTGGACATGGGTGGCTGGGTCGGCGGCCAGGCGAACTACGTACTGGTCCCGTACGCGGACTGGAACTTGTTGAAGTTCCCCGACCGGGACCAGGCGCTGGAGAAGATCATGGACCTGACCATGCTCTCGGACATCTTCCCGACCGGCTTCCACGGCGCCGTCACTGCCGGCGTTGGTGTGGGCTCCACCGTCTACATCGCCGGGGCCGGCCCCGTGGGCCTCGCGGCGGCCACGAGCGCGCAGCTGCTGGGCGCCGCCGTCGTGATTGTCGGTGACATGAACGAGGACCGGCTCAAGCAGGCGCGCAGCTTCGGCTGTGAGACCGTCGACCTGTCCCAAGGCGGACCTGCCGAACAGATCGAGCAGATCCTGGGAGTCCCTGAGGTCGACTGCGGCGTCGACGCCGTCGGCTTCGAAGCCAAGGGGCACGGCCACGACGCCAAGGAGGCCCCGGCGACGGTGCTCAATTCGCTGATGGAACTCACGGCGGCCGGCGGTGCCCTCGGCATTCCCGGACTCTACGTCACGGGGGATCCGGGTGGCATTGACGAGGCAGCCAAGAAGGGGGCCCTTTCCCTGAGCCTGGGCACCGGCTGGGCCAAGTCGCTGAGCTTCACCACCGGGCAGTGCCCCGTGATGAAGTACAACCGCGGGCTCATGATGGCGATCCTGCACGACAAGGTCCACATCGCGAAGAACGTCAACGCCAAGGCGATTTCGCTCGAGGACGCACCGAAGGGCTACGCCGAGTTCGACGCCGGTGCCGCCACAAAGTACGTACTCAACCCGAACGGCTACCTGAGCTAGCCGCGAAGCAACCGAGTAATCCACTTTCCGGCGGACACAGCCTGCATATACGTAAGCAGGTATGTGTCCGCCGGAATACTCGATTTACACCCTTTTTCAAACATGCCTACTGGAGTTTGCACATTGCCGGCCGAATGTCTGGTTGGATAGATCTAACTGAGAGGGACGCTGGAGGCATCTGCCGCCACCCAACCAGGAAGGTTGCAATGGAGCTCATCGAGGCCGAGCACCCCCGGCCACGTCATTTCCTACTCCACCTGAGCGATCCGCATTTGCTGGGCGGTACGGATCCCCTGCACGGCGCGGTGGACGCAGATTCCCGGCTCAGACAACTCTTCGAGCAAGTCCGTGCCTCCGGCGCGCGCCCCGAAGCCGTGATCTTCACCGGCGATCTGGCCGACCGCGGCGAGGCGGAGGCCTACTCCAAGCTGCGCGGCATCGTGGAACCTGCCTGCCGGGCCATGGGCGCCAAAGTCATCTGGGCGATGGGCAATCACGACGACCGGACCAACTTCCGGACCAGGCTCCTGGACCAGCCGGCCGACGACGCACCTGTGGACCACAGCTACTTCATCAACGGCCTCCGGGTCATCACGCTGGACACCTCCGTCCCCGGGTTCCACCACGGCGAACTGAGCGCTGCGCAGCTGGAGTGGCTCGCCGCCGAGCTCGCCACCCCGGCACCCGACGGCACCATCCTGGCCCTGCACCACCCGCCGGTGCCCTCTGTGCTGGATCTTGCCGTACTGGTTGAACTGCGCGGCCAGGCAGCGCTTGCCGGGGTGCTGCGGAACTCCGACGTGCGAACCATCCTGGGCGGCCACCTGCACTATTCGACGACCGCCACGTTTGCCGGCATCCCCGTCTCGGTCGCGTCCGCCACCTGTTACACCCAGGACCTGAACGTCCCGGTGGGCGGAAGCCGGGGCCGGGATAGCGGGCAGTCGTTCAACCTGGTCCACGTCTACGAGCACACGATCGTGCATTCGGTGGTGCAAGTGGGCGACACGATGCCTGCGGTGGGCGAATTCGTTACGGCCGAAGAGGCCCAGCGGCGCATTGCCGCCGCGGGGATCCGGATTCCGCGCCAGGCCAGGCTTGAGGATCCGGCACAAACCCCGGGCCACCGCCGGATCACCACGCGGAACTAGCCGGCAGCTGCTTTCGCCGGCAGCTTCCCCGCGGCTAGTTCCCGTTTTTACTTCTCCCAGGGCGCCTTGATCGGGAAGTACTTCTCCAGGAAGTCCGTCACCAGTTCGGCGCGCTCCTCGGCAGCCACCTCCGGGAAACTTCCGTCGTTGAGGCAGAAGAAATCCATGTTGCGCTTCGAGAGCAGCTTCGGCAGGTAGTTCAGGCCGGCGCGGGCCGTCGTGTCCACGTACCGCACCTTGGCCGCAGTCTGGGTCACGGCCCGGCCGGTCAGCAGCGCGTAGTAGTGGTAGAACGAATTCGTCACGGAGATGTTGTCCGCGGCCCGGAACCGGCTGGCCGCCGTCTTCGCGAATTCGGCCGGGAACTCCTGTTCCATCTGCGCCACGACGCTGCGCCGGAGCGGCGCGGCGGTGTGTTCCAGGTGGCGGGTGGTGATCCGCCCGAACCGGTCCCAGAGCAGCTTGCGGTTCACCCGCGCCGCGTTCTCGAAACCGCTGCGCTCGGCGTCGTTGTCTCCCAGCCCGATCCGCGTCTCCGCCTCAATGAACTTGGTGATCCCGCCCGGGGTGAAGAACATGTCCGGCCGCACTGCCCGGCCGAAGAACATGTCGTCATTGGAATACAGGAAGTGCTCGGAGAGGCCCTCGATGTGGTGGAGCTGGCTCTCGACCGCCTGCGAGTTGTGCGTCGGCAGCACGGAGGGGTCGGCGAAGAACTCCTCGCTGCGGACGATCGTCACGCTCGGGTGGTCCGCGAGCCACTCCGGGGCGGGGGAGTCCGTCGCGATGAAGATCCGCCGGATCCACGGCGCGAACATGTAGACCGAGCGCAGGGCATACTTCAGCTCATTGATCTGGCGGAAGCGGGCCTCGTGGTCGTCTCCCTCTCCCACAACGACGCCTGCCATCCTCGCCCGGCGCGCGGCGATGTACTCGGGCGAGCTGCCGTCCACCCAGGAGAACACCAGATCGACGTCGAAGCTGATGTCGCTGGCGTGGTCGGCGAACATGTTCTCGATGGTGGGCCAGGTGTGGCCGTAGCGTTCGACGGTGCCGCGGACGGCGTCCTGGGCCAGCAGGGTCCGCCGGGTCAGTGAGTTTTCGATCGGCAGGATCAGCTGGTCGCCCTCAAAGCTCCAGAGCTCCAGCTGGACGCCGGCCGAGGCGCCGAACTCGAGGCCGCCGTCCGGTTCCACCCGGGGCCGGTACAGCCGGAAGATCCGGGCCTGGCGGTTGAGTGCAAGCTCACCGTCGGCCACCAGCACGGAGGACTTCTTCTTGGCGTCCACGGTCATCGAGTAGAACGGTTCGTCCCGGCAGGCCTCCACGAGGGCGGCGCGGAGTTCCCGACGGTTCTTCCAGTCCACGGCGATCACGGGGCGGTCGTTGTTGCCGCGGACCAGCAGGTAGTCCAGCTTTGCCCCGGCAAGCACGGAGCGCACGAACAGCAGGTCTTCCACCATGGCCTGGTACGGCGTGCGGTTTTCATTGATCAGCGCATACCTGCCGTGCCGGCGCACCACGTCGGAGCGCGTCCGGAGTCTGGCGACGGCGGCCGGCGAGGTGATCTCCGCGTGGGCGTGGTTGTCTTCGCTCGCCTGGCTGCCGTAGTAAATCTCGTCCTGGATCAATGCGTCTGTAATGTCGATTCTCCGAGTGGTTGAAGGTGCGTGGATCTCTACTTGCATAATAACCCGGGGCGCAAAAACGGCCCGATGCGGGGCGCTCAGCCGGCCATGGCGGCGCGCCAGTGACGCAGGAAGGCCGCGCCGGCGTCGTCGTGGATGACCTCGTCGCCGAGCCCCAAGTCGGCCGCGGTCAGGATTCCGTACGGCTTGACCGGCACGCCGTCGGCGGGACGGACGTCCACGTGCTTCACCGGGTGGTCGTTGTGGTGCAGCCAGTCGGCCATGGCGTAGTCGGTGCGCGAGTCGCCCACCGTCCGCCAGGCCTGCGGGGTGATGCCCTGGGCGGCCAGCAGCTCCACAGCCCGGCTCGCGCCGAGGTCCTTGCCCAGCCGGACGGATTCGATGTCGGTGGAGATGATGGTGGGGTCGACCCGGTAGTCGATCTGGTCATCGCTGTTCGGGGCGTGGTGGTCCAGCCGCACCACCCCCAGGCCGTGGCGGCCCATCAGGGCCATGGCGTCGGCGTCGAACAGCGCCTGTTCCTCGCGGTAGTCGGAGTTGGCGACGGCGACGTGCTGTTCCACGGAGACCATGGCCCGTTTGGTCTCGTCGTAGAACATGTGGGCGGAGTAATCCTCCGCGACAAGCCGCCGCACATCGTCCCCGAACGCCTGCGGGATGGCGAGTTCCCGGTCCACGTGCACGGCGCCGGCCCCGGCGGCGGTGTAGCTGAACCAGACGGCGCCCTTCTCGCAAATGGCGTGGATGGTGAGCCCCTCCGGCATTCCGGCAGCGATCATCGGCCCCATAACCTGCTCACGGATGAAGGCATCCGAACGGCCGGTGTTGAAAATGACCGGAATCCCGGCGGCCGCGAGGGCCAGCAGGTCCGCGATGATTCCCGGCTGGACGGTGCGGGTGAGCGGACTGGCCACGGGACCGTCGACGTCGAGCAGCAGGGCCAGCGGCGGGGCCGAAGGCACCAGGGCGGAGGTCTCGGTTACAGTCATGCCTCCATTCTCTCAGCCGGGCCGGAACTTCGCCTCCGCCGGCGGACTCGTGACGCCGGGGCTCCGGACGGGCTAAAGCCGGAATGACCTTTCTGTGCCCGGCAGTGACAGCACCGGACATATCGATGACAAATGGTCACTGTTTGGCCACAACCTCCGGCGCCGTGGCGACTTTGATTCCCCTGACCGGTGATCTTCCTTAGGCTTGCATGGTGATCTTCAAAGCTGTGGGCGAGGGACGCCCGTACCCTGACCATGGTTTCAATACGCCCAAGGACTGGGCGGCGTTGCCGCCGCGCCCGGTCCGGCTGGACGAGCTCGTGACCACCAAGCGCACCCTGGACCTGGAAGCGCTGCTGGCCGAGGACTCAACCTTCTTCGGGGACCTCTTCCCTCATGTGGTGGAATTCCGCGGCGTGCTCTATCTCGAGGACGGCCTGCACCGGGCCGTCCGCACCGCCCTGCACCAGCGCACCGCGATCCACGCCCGCGTGCTGGTGATAAATGGCTAGGAAGCCGAAGGATCTCTCGGTCCTGCACGGGCACCACGTCATCACCGGCGCCGATCTGCGGGCCACGTTCGCGGAGCAGGACGAGCTGTACAACCGGGTCCGGAAGCGGCGGCGCATCCTGCACGGCGCGGTCCTGTTGCTCCTGCTCGGGCTGCTTGCCGCAGCCATTGTGGTGGCCTTGGCCATCATGAACGGCCAGATCAAGCTCCCGACGGCGGAGCGCAGCCAGGCTGCTGCGCCGCTGTGCCCGGACGCGACGTACGACTACACGCCGCCCGGGAAGATCAAACTGAACGTCTACAACTCCACCAGCCGCCCGGGTTTGGCCCGGACGGTGGCCAACGAGTTTGCGGCGCGCAAGTTCGTGGTGGGGGCGGTCGGCAACACCGAGTCCGGCTACCGCGGTGTGGCACTGGTGGTGTCCGGGGCTGCCGGCCAGTCCGCGGCGTTCAGCGTCCAGCGCAACCTGCCCGGCTCGGACTACGTCCAGGACGGCCGCAGCGACGCCAGCGTGGACGTCATCCTGACCGGCGACTTCAAGCAATTGGCCAAGCCGGGGCTCGTGGACCAGACGCCGGGCAAGCTCAGCTGCCCCCGGGAGACCCGCCGGGTAGTCGAAGATCCCAGCCTGCCCGTGGTGCCGACCATCGTCCCGGCCAGCCCCAAGCCCTGAGTCTCCGGGAGGAAGGCGTCCGGGAGGAAGGCGTCCGGGAGGAAGGCTTCCAGGAGGAAGCGGGCGGGCTCGGCTATGCGCTCACGAGCAGGGGGCGGCCGGCGTCGTCGAACCTGGCGCCGGCACCCAGCTGGATGAAGCGCACCGTCCGGGCGATCCGCGCCTCCCCTTCCGGGTCTGCGCCGGCCCCGTCCCCGCGGGCCGCACTGGAGGAGAGGGTGCCGTGGATGAGCTGGGCAAGCTGGGTGATGTCCGCTTCGGGGAGATAGCCCTGGGCCATGCCGTCGCGCAGGATGTCCTGCAGCAGGAGGCTGAGTTCACCGACGTGGTCCGCCAGTTTGGCGAAGGAGGCAGGGGACAGGACAGCCCCCATGGCGGGGCCCGGCGGCAGGTGGCGGCGGCTCAGGTCCGCCACCTGGGCCCGCACGTAGAGCGCCAGCCGCTCCACGGGGTTCTCCAGCGAGGCCAGGGAATCACGCAGCTCGACGAGGAACCGTTCCGTCTCGTCCAGTGCGTAGGCAATGAGCAGCTCTTCGATGTCCGCGTAGTAGTTGTACACGGCGGTGCGGCCGATCCGGGCGTGGCGGGCGACGTCGGTCATGGTCAGGCCGGGCAGCCCGTGCGTGAACAGCAGTTCGCCGAACGCGGTCAGGATCCGGCGCTGGGTCTCGGCTCGTTGGGCGGCGTTGCTCGCGGCCGAAATCCTGGGCATATGGACACTTTAGCGCGATCTGTCAGTAAAAAGAGGCGAAGCTTCGGCGTGCGTGCGCTCGGGGCCACCGAAGCCGCCCCCGAAGCTGCCCCGCACCCGTCGGCGGCGTTCGGCGGCAGCCGGAGCCAAACCGGTCCGTGACGCGAGAAAAACATGCACCGGAAACGCCGCCGAAACCTCACCCGTGCATGCTGGTGCCAATGGAGCCCCGACGGAGGGGCTCCGCTGGGGAGGAGTTGGCTATGGGTAGGGAAGGTGCGATCCGGACGTGCGGGGAACTGGCCGCCGGGGACGAGATCGAGGCGTGGCACAACGGCAAGTTGTTCCACCGCGGGCGGGTCACCCAGACAATCCCGCTGATGGAGCTGTTCTGGATCCTGGACGCCCGGACCGGCGCCCGGAAACTGCTCGACGTCGAGGCGCTGGAGATCGTCCGCTGTGCCCCGGCCTCGCGGCTCGGGGTCACCGCAGGCCTGGCTCAGCCCGCCTAGGCCTCGGACGGGGACTCAGACAGGGCACCCGTCCGGGCCGCATGCGACGCCGTCCGAACCGGACGTGCCGGCGTCGACCATAACGAGCGGGTGGCTTTCCTGCCACGCCTGCTCCAGGGCTGCAGTGAAGGTTTCCGCGGGCTGGGCCCCGGAGATGCCGTATTTGCGGTCGATGACTAAGAACGGCACACCGCTGATGCCCAGGGCCCGGGCCTCGGCGAAGTCCTGCCGGACGTCGTCGGCGTACTTGTCCGAACTGAACAGCTCGTCCAGTTCGCCGGCGTCGATCCCGAGGTCGAGGCCCAAGGAGGTGAGGTATTCTCGGCTGCCGATGTCGCGGCCGTGCTCGAAGTGGTCGCTGAGCAGCCGTTCCTTGGCGGCATCCTGCTGACCGTGCGCGGCGGCGAGGTGGATCAGCCGGTGGGCCGTGAAGCTGTTGGCCACCACGACGGCGTCAAAGCGGTAGTCGAGTCCCTCGGCGCTGGCCAGGGATGCCACGTGCTCGAACATGCCGGCGACCTGGTCCGGGGCCATGCCTTTGCGGGTGCTCAGGTAGTCCAGTTCGGTGCCGTCGTAGTGCTCCGGCAGGGACGGGTCCAGCTGGAAGCTGCGCCATTGCACCTCCACGCCATCGCGGTGCGGGAACGCCGCGAGCGCGGTCTCAAAACGGCGCTTGCCGATATAGCACCAGGGGCAGGCCACGTCGGACCAGATCTCAATCTTCATGCTGGCGACAACCCCGCCGGGCCCGCGCTCATTCCCGTCGGCCCGCCAGCTTCCAAAGTCCGTTCCCGCGGTCAGGGGACTCGGAGGGGGGCGGAGGGGCGTCGTCAGGGCGCGAGCGGGCGTTCCATGACGAAGTCGTGCTCCACCGTGCTCCCCAGCCTGAACGACTTGGTGCCGACCTTCCGGAAGCCGGACTTCTCGTAGAACCTGATGGCACGGGCGTTCTGGCTGTTCACGCCGAGCCAGAGGCCGCGGGCGCCCGAGGCCGACGCCGCGACGATGCTGGCCTGCATCAGTTCGGCCGCCGCGCCGAGGCCGTGGTGCTCCGGGTGGACGTAGCACTTGCTCAGTTCCGTGCTCGGCCCGGCCCCGAGGACGGCAGCCACGTCCGGATCCTGCGTGGCGCGGTCCAGGAGCAGGCTGTAGCCGCGGAGCGCCCCGTCCGCGTCGAGCACGAGCACGGTGACGTCCGGATCGGCCAGGTAGTCGCGGAAATTGGCTTCGCTGAGCGTGTTGGCCAGGTGCGCGGCGATGTCCTCGGGCCGGGATTCCGGCGGGCAGGCGAGCGGAAAGGTGATGGCGGCGAGTTCGGCCAGCGGGCCGGCGTCGTCGGCCGTTGCCTTCCGGATGAGGTGCGTCATGCGAAAAACCCTAGTCCGCGGACCGCGCTGCTTGACCTTCGTGAAGCTGGCTCCGTCATGTTCCGGCGGGTGCCGGGCGGGCCGCAGCCGCGCGTGATAGCAATGGGACTGATGAAAACATATTTCTGCCCGGATGCCAGTCCGCGGACCGCCGGGTGAGTGCCCTGGCGAAGATCCCGCGCGGCGGGCTCCTGATGATTGCGATCGGACTCATCGCCCTCAACATGCGCGGGCCGTTCGTGGCGGTCGCGCCGGTGGTGGGGAACATGCAGCGCGACCTGGGCTTTTCGCCGGTCGAAATCGGCTTCCTGACGGGCATCCCGGTGCTCTGCTTCGCGCTGGCCGCGCCGCTGGCATCGCTGACGGGCCGGAAGCTGGGGCCGGAGTTCGCGATCACGCTGACCCTGCTGGGCGTGCTGCTCGGCGTCGTGGTCCGCTCCGCGGGCGGGGGTGCCCTCGTGATGCTGGGGACCGTGATTCTTGGCATCGCCATCACGATCGGCAACATTGTGGTCCCGCTGATCATCCGGCGCGACTTCAGCCCGGCCAAGCAGGCAGCGGCCATGGGCACCTACACCGCCGCGCTGAATATCGGCTCCTTCGTCACGTCCATGATTACGGCGCCGTTGGCGGAACTGCTCGGCTGGCGTCCGGCCATCGCGGCGTGCGCCCTCTTCGCGGTTGCGGCCGGCGCGGTGTGGGTGCTGGCCGCCGGCAGCAATTCGCTCCGGCCCGAAGCGATCCCGGGGGCGGATCCGACCCGAACGGCGGGGCGGCCCGCGTCCCGCTGGATCACCGTGGCGCTGACCGCGGGATTCGCCGGCCAGGCGTTTTCCTACTATGGGGTCACCGCCTGGCTGCCCAGCCTCCTTGCCGACGAACTGGGGCTGGCGCCGTCGGCGGCCGGCGCCGGATCCTCGCTCTTCCAGATCCTGGCGATCGCGGGCGGCCTAGGCGTCCCGTTCGTGGCGCGTTTTGCCAGCACGACGACGGTCGGACTTACCCTGGGGGCGCTGTGGCTGACGGTGCCGCTGGGGCTCCTGCTGGCGCCCGAGCTGTGGTGGCTCTGGTCCTCCTTCGGCGGCGTGGCCCAGGGCGGCGGCATCACCCTGATCTTCATCGCCATCATCCGGCTGGCCCGCGACCAGGCCTCGGCGGGCCGGATGTCCGCCGTCGTCCAGGGCTCCGGCTACTGTTTCGGCGCCGCGGCTCCCACCCTGCTGGGCTTCGTGCACGGCATCTCGGGCTCGTGGACCGGGCCCCTGCTGATGATCCTGGGCTCGGTGGCCCTGTTCATCCTGGGCTGCGCGCTGTCCCTGCGCCACATCCCGAAGGCGCACTGACCTCACTGAACCCGGCCGGCCACCCCGCGTGAACGGACACGTGAGGCCCATGTTTTGTGGAAAACATGGGCCTCACGTGTCCGTTCGACGCCGTTGTCGGGGCGGGGAGGGTCTTCCGTTGCCGGGCTGCCGCCCCGGATTTCGGGGTGCCTGTTGCGAAGGGCGTGGCAGCCCGGCGGACGGAATTCTTGCGGGGCCCGGGTGCGGACGCCGTAGGCGGCGCCCGCACCGGGCCGGGCGGCTAGACGGCCACGAGGTCCTCGCAGTTGGCTGCGGTGTCGGCGCTGTCGCGGGCTTCGTGCAGGAAGCGGTCGTAGGCCGGCAACGTCAGGAAGGCGGGGAACTCGTTGCCGAGCGTGACCTCCTCGAAGATGTCCCTGGCATCGGCGAAGCGGTCGCCCTCGAAGCGTTCCAGCTTGGCGAACTCCTCATCCAGCATGTCCTCCACCCACTCGCGGGTGATAACGTCGCCCGCGTCCGTGATGGCCCGGGAGAAGATCCACTGCCACAGCTGCGAGCGGGAGATTTCCGCGGTGGCGGCGTCCTCCATCAGGTTGTGGATGGCCACCGCGCCGTTGCCGCGCAGCCAGGACTCGATGTAGCGGATGCCCACCTCGATGTTGTTCCGCACGCCCTGCTCGGTGATCGTCCCCGTGGTGGAGGAGATGTCGATCAGTGCGCGGTCATCCGGCGTGACATCCTCGCGGAGGCGGTCCAGCTGGTTCGGACGGTCGCCGAGGACGCCGTCGAACACCTCGCGGCACACCGGCACCAGGTCCGGGTGCGCCACCCAGGAGCCGTCGAAGCCGTCGGCCGCCTCGCGGGTCTTGTCGGCGCGCACCTTCTCGAACGCGATGGCGTTGGCTTCCTCGTCCTTGCGGTTGGGGACGGCCGCGGCCATGCCGCCAATCGCCATGGCGCCGCGCTTGTGGCAGGCCCGCACCAGTTGTTCGGTGTAGGCCCGCATGAACGGCTGCGTCATGGTGACCTGGCCGCGGTCCGGCAGGACAAAGCGCGGTCCGCGGGTGCGGAAGTTCTTGATCAGCGAGAAGATGTAGTCCCAGCGGCCGGCGTTCAGGCCCGCGGCGTGCTCGCGCAGTTCGTAGAGGATCTCCTCCATCTCGAACGCGGCCGTGATGGTCTCGATCAGCACCGTGGCGCGGATGGTGCCCTGCGGGATCCCCAGCAGGTCCTGGGCCAGGACGAAGATGTCGTTCCACAGCCGCGCCTCGAGGTGGTTCTCGATCTTCGGCAGGTAGAAGTACGGCCCCTTGCCCTGGGCGATCAGGCGGCGGGCGTTGTGGAAGAAGTACAGGCCGAAGTCCACAATGCCGCCGGCCACCGGGGCGCCGTCGATGAGCATGTGCTTCTCCGGCAGGTGCCAGCCGCGGGGCCGGACCACGATCGTGGGCAGTTCCTCGGCAGCGCGGAGCTTGTACTCCTTGCCTTCCGGGGAGGTGAAGTCGATCCGGTGCTCCAGCGCGTCGGTGAGGTTCAGCTGGCCCTGGATGACGTTGCGCCACGTCGGGGTGGAGGAGTCCTCCATGTCAGCGAGCCACACCTTGGCGCCGGAGTTCAGCGCGTTGATGGTCATCTTCTTGTCCACCGGGCCGGTGATCTCGACCCGGCGGTCGGTCAGTCCCGGTGCCGGGGGAGCGACGCGCCATTCCGGGTCGTTGCGGATGGACTCGGTCTCGGGGAGGAAACGCGGGTCCTCCCCCTTGCTGATCTGCTGGCGGCGTTCCTGCCGGGCCCGCAACAGCTCCTGCCGGCGCTCCGCCGTCGCCCGGTGCAGCTTGGCAACAAAAGCCAGCGCGTCCGGAGTCAGAACCTCGCCCTGCCGGCAAATCGGCTGTGCGGTCAACGTAACCCCGTTGATAGTGAAGTTGTCAGTGAAGCTGTTCATTTCAATCTCTCCTTAGAGAAGAAGCAAGGTCGACGGCGAATGGTGACTCAAGCGCGAGGCCAAAGGTGCCGGGATTGCGGCAGCCTGCGTAAAAGGGGCCCTGTGTCCGGGCCCGTCCTCGCTCAGCGAGGTCGGACCCGGACGCGGGGAATAGCAGGCAGAGCAATGCCGGACCGAAGGCCGGATGCAAGGCCGCCGTCGTGAGTTAGTGGAACTGGCCTTCTTCTGTGGATCCCACGAGGGCCAAAGTGGATGCGTTCGGGTTGAGCGCGGTGGCGATGTCGTCGAAGTAGCCGGTGCCGACTTCGCGCTGGTGCTTAGTGGCGGTGTAGCCGCGGGCTTCGGAGGCGAATTCCTTTTCCTGCAGCTCGACGTAGGCGCTCATGCCTTCCCGGGCGTAACCGTGGGCGAGGTCGAACATCGAGTAGTTCAGGGCGTGGAAGCCGGCCAGGGTGATGAACTGGAAGGTGAAGCCCATGGCGCCGAGTTCACGCTGGAACTTCGCAATCGTGGCGTCGTCGAGGTGCTTGCGCCAGTTGAACGACGGCGAGCAGTTGTACGAAAGCATCTGGTCCGGGAAATCGGCCTTGACCGATTCAGCGAACTTGCGGGCCAGCTCCAGGTCCGGGGTGCCGGTTTCCATCCAGATGAGGTCGGAGTACGGGGCGTAGGCCTTGGCCCGGGCGATGCAGGGTTCGATACCGTTGCGGACCTTGTAGAAGCCCTCGGCGGTCCGTTCGCCCGTGATGAATTCCTGGTCGCGCTCGTCGACGTCGGAGGTGATCAGGGTGGCTGCCTCGGCGTCGGTGCGGGCGATGACGACCGACGGTGTGCCGGCGACGTCGGCGGCGAGACGGGCGGCGTTCAGCGTCCGGACGTGCTGCTGGGTGGGGATCAGGACCTTGCCGCCAAGGTGGCCGCACTTCTTCTCCGAGGCGAGCTGGTCTTCCCAGTGCACGCCCGAAGCGCCGGCCTGGATCATCGACTTCATCAGTTCGTACGCGTTCAGCGGTCCGCCGAAGCCGGCTTCGGCGTCGGCCACGATCGGCACCATCCAGTCCTCGACAGTCTGGATGCCTTCGGAGAACTCGATCTGGTCAGCGCGGAGCAGGGCGTTGTTGATGCGGCGGACCACCGTGGGAACGGAGTTGGCCGGGTACAGGGACTGGTCCGGGTAGGTGTGGCCGGAATTGTTGGCGTCAGCGGCAACCTGCCAGCCGGAGAGGTAGATGGCGCGGAGGCCGGCCTTGACCTGCTGCACGGCCTGGTTGCCGGTCAGGGCGCCGAGGGCGTTGGTGTACTTGCCCGCCTTGTGCTCCTCCGTGAGCTGCTTCCACAGCTTCTCGGAGCCGCGGCGGGCCAGCGTGTGTTCTTCGGAGACGCGGCCGCGGAGGCGGACGACGTCGGACGCCGAGTAATCCCGAGTGACACCTTCCCAGCGCGGGTTGGCAGCCCACTCGAGCTCCAGGGCGGCGGCCTGCTCTGTTGTGTCCTGGCCGGCCGGCTGCTGGGTGGGCTCAAATGCTGCAGTCATCTTTGTCTCCTTGAGGGGTCCCGGCCCGCCAGTCTGCGTCTCTGCAAGTCTTGGCGGGTTGTTCCGAGGTAGTGAATCTTTCTGTGAGATCTACTTTTCTTTACTTTCAAGGGGGTTTCTAGGGGAAATCTATGGAAAGAAATGCACTTCTTCCCGTATTCTCAAGAAATGCATCCAAGCGGCTGGAACCGTCAGGCAGTACCGCCATCCCACCCCGCCGAACCAGAGGTGGATGTCATCAGCATGGGCCGAAGGGTCCGGCACCTGCGCAAGGCGGCCGGGCTCACGCTCGATGACCTCAGCGCCACGGTCGGAACGGCCCCCAGCCAGCTGAGCCTGATCGAGAACGGCAAGCGTGAGCCCAAACTCGGCCTGCTCCAGCAGCTTGCTGCTGCGCTTGGCGTCAGCATCGACGAGCTGCTCGGCGCGGAACCGCCGAACCGGCGTGCGGCCCTGGAGATTGAGCTGGAGCGTTACCAGCGCAGCCCCATTTACGAGTCCCTGAAGCTGCCCAAGATCCGCATCAGTTCAAGGCTGCCGATGGACGTGCTGGAGTCCATGGTGGGGCTGCAGCATGAGCTGGAACGCCGCCTCAACGAGCAGGTCGCGACGCCGGAAGAGGCCCGGCGCGCCAACGGTGAACTGCGGGCCATGATGCGGGAGCGGAACAATTACTTCCCGGAATACGAGGCGGAGGCGCAGAAGGTGCTGGCGTCGGTGGGCCACACGTCCGGCCCGCTGTCCCACCATGTCATCGCCGACATCGCCGGGCACCTTGGCTTCAGCCTGCACCATGTGGGCGACCTGCCGCATTCCACCCGCTCGGTGACGGACCTCAAGAACCGCCGAATTTACCTCACGCAGAACGCCCGGAGCGACCACGACCCCCGTTCGGTGCTGCTGCAGGCCCTGGGCCACTACGTGCTGGGCCACCAGACGCCCACCAACTACGGCGACTTCCTGATGCAGCGCGTCGCCACCAACTACTTCGCCGCCGCGCTGCTGCTGCCGGAGCAGGCCACCGTGGAGTTCCTGCAGAAGGCCAAGGCGGCCAAGGAAATCGCGGTGGAGGACATTAGGGACGCGTTCGCCGTGTCCTACGAGACCGCGGCGCACCGCTTCACCAACCTCGCCACGCAGCACCTGGACCTGCGCACGCACTTCCAGAAGACGCACAAGAGCGGCATCATCTACAAGGCATACGAGAACGACGGCGTGACGTTCCCGCAGGACCACACCGGCGCCATCGAGGGCCAGCCCTCGTGCAAGAACTGGACCTCCCGGGTGGTGTTCGACGTGCCGGACAAGTTCAGCGCCTACAACCAGTACACCGACACCCCGGCCGGGACCTACTGGTGCACGGCCCGGACGGAGCGTTCCGCCAACGGGGAGTTCTCGCTCTCGGTGGGGGTGCCCTACGCGCAGGTCAAGTGGTTCCGCGGCCGCGACACCACGGAGCGCTCCAAGTCGACTTGCCCGGACGAGAGCTGCTGCAAGCGTCCGCCGGCCGCCCTCGCCTCCGAGTGGGCCGGCAACGCCTGGCCCTCGGCCCGCGCCCACTCGCACCTGCTTGCCGCGATGCCGCCCGGCGCCTTCCCCGGCGTGGACGAGACCGAGGTCTACTCCTTCCTGCAGGCGCACTCCGGGAACTGAGTTCGACGGGACCCGGCACGCTCCCTCAGGTCCGTCGGGCTGGGGGAGCGTTCGGTGGTTTGGTTGCCGAACCTGTGGGAGCGTTTTCTGGGCGTGGCTGACAGGCGCGCAGACTATATTGGCCAGTGTCAGCTCATCGATCCATCTCGCGGGAGCGTGCACCCATGGCCAAGGAACTTGCCACCCAGCTTGTCGAACAACTCCAGGCTGCCGGCGTGCAGCGGATTTACGGGATTGTTGGCGACAGCCTCAATCCGATCGTCGACGCCGTCCGGAAGACCGGCGGAGCGGCGAAGGGCGGGATCGACTGGATCCACGTCCGGCACGAGGAAGCCGCGGCGTTCGCCGCCGCGGCGGAAGCCCAGCTGACCGGCAAGCTCGCGGTCTGCGCGGGGTCCTGCGGCCCGGGCAACCTGCACCTGATCAACGGCCTGTACGACGCCAACCGCTCCGGCGCCCCGGTGCTCGCCATCGCCTCGCACATCCCAAGCAAACAGATCGGCAGCAGCTTCTTCCAGGAAACCCACCCGGACCGGCTCTTCAACGAGTGCTCGGTCTACTCCGAGCTCGTCAGCACGGCCGAGCAGGCGCCGCGGGTGATGCACAGCGCCATCCAGCACGCCGTCGCGCTCCGCGGCGTCGCCGTCGTGACCCTGCCTGGCGACATTGCCGGGCTGGAGGCGACCGCCGAAACCCCGGCGCCGGCAGCCTTCCGGCCGGCCACAATGGTGCCGGACCCCGCCAGCGTGCGGGAACTGGCGGACGCCATCAACGACGCCGGTAAGGTCGCCATCTTCGCCGGGGCCGGCGTCGACGGCGCGCACGACGAGGTGATCGCGCTCGCCGAACTCCTCGCCGCGCCGATCGGTCACTCGCTGCGCGGCAAGGACTTCATGCAGTACGACAACCCCTACGACATCGGCATGACCGGGCTGCTCGGCTACGGCGCCGCGGCCGAGGGGATCGAGGACGCGGACCTGCTGATCCTGCTCGGCACCGACTTCCCCTACGACCAGTTCCTGCCCGGGACTCGGACGGCGCAGGTGGACCGGGCCGCGCAGAACCTGGGCCGGCGGACCGACGTCGACGTCGCCGTGCACGGCGACGTGCTTCCGACGCTGACTGCGCTGATGCCGTTGCTGAAGCCGAAAAAGAGCCGCCGCTTCCTTGACGCGATGCTCAAGAAGCACGACCGGCTGATGAACAAGGCCGTCGGGGCGTACACCCGCAGGGTCGAGAAGACCGAGCCGATCCACCCGGAGTACGCGGCCTCGCTGCTGGACCAGGTGGCGGCGGAGGATGCGGTCTTCACGGCAGACACGGGCATGTGCAATGTCTGGACCGCGCGGTACATCAACCCGCTGGGCACCCGGCGGCTGATCGGCTCGTACCTGCACGGCTCCATGGCCAACGCGCTGCCGCACGCCATCGGGGCCCAGCTCGCCTACCCCGGACGCCAGGTGATTTCGGTCTCCGGCGACGGCGGGCTCTCGATGTTGCTGGGGGAGCTGATCACCGTCGCGGCGCACCGGCTTCCGGTCAACGTGGTGGTCTTCAACAACTCCACCCTGGGCATGGTCAAGCTGGAGATGCTGGTGGACGGGCTGCCCGATTTCGGCGTCGACGTCCCGGACGCCAACTATGCGGAGGTCGCCCGCGCCCTGGGGTTCCACGCCGTCCGCGTCACGGATCCGTCCCGGATCGAGGCCGCCTACCGGGAGGCGTTCGCGCACCCCGGACCCTCGCTCGTGGAGCTGATCACCGATCCCAAGGCACTCTCGATCCCGCCGAAGATCAAGGGCGCGCAGATCCTGGGCTTCGCCACGGCGATGTCCAAGGTGGTGCTGAACCGGGGAGCCGGCGAGGCCGTGAGCATGGCCCGAAGCAACCTGCGCAACATCCCGCGCCGCTGACGGGCCGTCGCGCACCCGCGCGGCGCCCGGCCCGCCGCGCGCGGCGCGCCTCCATTTCGACGGTTCCGTGCAGGTTCGACGCTGGGACGCATCGAGTGGGCGGGGAACCGTCGAAATGGCCAAGGGCTAGCGCGGGGCGGCCCCCGCTGGTTGACTGGCCGTAGGCGGACCTCCGCCGCTCCACGCGGTAGTACGGGCCTTGGGGGCGCGATGAAACAGAAGATTCCGGCACGCCTTATTGCTGCCGCGGCCGCCGTGGCGCTGGTCGCCTCGGCCTGTTCGGCCGCGCCGCCGCCGCTGTTGAAGGCCGACGGCGTCGAACGCGTTGCGGCGGACCGCTCCGCCTACCCGGCCGAGCTGGCTCAGCTCCGGGCGTCGGCGCGGAAACTGGGCGCAGCGCTCCTCGCGGACGGCGGGGAGGCCGGAAACGGCAACGTGGTCTCGTCCCCGGGCAGCCTGCTGATTGCCCTGGCCATGCTGCGGACAGGTGCGACCGGGGCAACGGCCGCCGAGATGGACAATGTGCTGGGCCTCCCCGCCCAGCACCGCGACGAAGCCCTAGATTCGCTGCTCTCTTCCCTGGAAGCCTTCGACGGCGACCCCGGCTCGGTGGACGAAAAGAACCCGCCGCGCCGGCCGGTCCTGCACACCGCCAACGGCCTGTTCGTGGACAAGGGCGTGCCCACCGGAGAGGGGTACCTGCGCTCCCTGGCCCGGTACTACGGCACCGGCGTGTACCCGGTGGACTTTCAGGATGAGGACACCACTAAGCCGGCAATCGACGCCTGGGTGAACAAGAACACCGGAGGCCGGATCAAGAAAGCGCCTGCGGAGTACAGCAAATAC
Organism: Arthrobacter sp. 10T419; assembly: GCF_056394105.1. Lineage (NCBI taxonomy): Bacteria > Bacillati > Actinomycetota > Actinomycetes > Micrococcales > Micrococcaceae > Arthrobacter > Arthrobacter sp. 10T419. The sequence goes on from NZ_JBFTHF010000010.1 coordinate 39,933, forward strand.
AACACCTTCAGCGTGCTCAACTCGGTGTACTTCGCGTCTGCCTGGAAGGTGCCCTTCGACCCGGCGGACACCGCAGACCGTCCATTCACGACGGCGGCCGGCCGGCAGGTATCGGTACCCACCATGTCCGGCGTCCAGGATCTCCCCTTTGCCCAGGGAAACGGCTGGCAGGCCGTCGATCTTCGCTATGCCGAGGGCTTCGTGATGCGCCTGGTACTGCCGGATTCGGGAGCTCCCGGCACCGGGGTGCCATACCTTGCCGAGGCTGCGCGGGCCCTTGACGCGGCCGCCCCGTCGCCCACCCAGCTTTCCCTCCCGCAGTGGGACCAGAAGAGCATTTTCGAGTTGCGCGAGGTCTTCGCCAGCCTCGGCCTGCGGGAGACGCTCCAAACCGAGACGGACTTCAACTCGATCCAGCGTGGCCTCAAGATCACGCAGGCCGGCCAGTCCGCTAACATCACCGTGGCGGAAAAGGGCACGATTGCCGCCGCCGTGTCCCAGGTCAACGCGGAGGCGGTGAGCGGCGCCGCCTTCACGCACACGATCCGTTTTGACAGGCCGTTCGTCTACGAAATCGTCCACGTCGAGACCGGGCTGCCGCTGTTCATGGGCCGGGTGTCCGACCCCAGCCAATCATGAGGCGCTCGCTCAGATTCTGCCGGTCAATATCGACCGACTCCTCAACCAGTGAGGGAGCGGCTGTTCGGTAGCCGCCGGACCTGAGGGAGCGTCGTCGGCTAGCGCGGGCCGCCCTGCCAGAGTGCGTCGAACGGCGCGCCCGAGGCCACCCGGTTCCGGATCCCCGCAGTGACAAAGTCCTTTGCCGTGCGGGCGGCCTCCAGCGGCGTCGCGCCCTTGGCAAGCTCCGCGGTCACGGCGGCGGCCAGCGAACAGCCGGCGCCGGAAACGGCGACCTCGCCCACCTTCGGGGCGGAGAGAACCTCCAGCGTCTCGCCGTCGTAGTAGACGTCGACGGCGTCGGGCCCGGCCAGGCGCACGCCGCCCTTGGCGAGCACCGCGGCGCCGCTGAGTTCGTGGATGCGGACGGCCGCGGCCTTGAGCGAGTCGACGTCGGTGATCTCCAGCCCGGAGAGCGACTCGGCCTCAAAGTGGTTCGGTGTGACGAAGGTGGCCAGCGGCAGGATCTGTGCCTTGAGCGCCTGGTCGGTGTCCAGGGCGTGGCCCGGCTCCTGGCCCTTGCATATCAGCACCGGGTCCAGCACCACGTTCCGGAACGCAGAGTCGGCCAGCGCCGACGCCACCGTGGAAATCGTCGCCGGGCTGCCCAGCATGCCGATCTTCACCGTGTCCAGCACGGACGGCGCGCCGGACGCGGCGCCGTACGCCGCCGTCGTCGCCTCCAGCTGGTCGGCGATGACCTGCTGGTCCACCGCGACGAAGCGGTGGTTCCAATTGTCTTTCGGGTCGAAGGAGACGATGCAGGTCAGGTTCGCGATGCCGAAGACGCCGAGCTCCTGGAAGGTCTTCAGGTCCGCCTGCGCGCCGGCGCCGCCGGTGGCCTCGGAGCCGGCGATGGTCAGGGCGACGGCGGGGTAGGCGCTGGCGTCGGAGGTCACGTTGTCCACGGCGTAAGAAGTCATGGACCCATCCTGCCACTCGGGGAAAACGGGCCGCATTGTGCGTATGACCAATATGAACAAAACCCGAGTGTTCTGGATCACGGGAACTAAGGTGGCGGACGGTGTTGCTCTCTTGCGACGCCGGATCCAGGAAGGTTCATTGATGAGCACCCAACTGTCCGAAGCGGCCCAGACCCGAAAAGCCGTCGGCAATATCCTCAAAGGCTCGGCCGGCAACCTCGTCGAGTGGTACGACCTCTACGTCTACACAGTCTTCGCGGCTTACTTCCAGTCGCACTTCTTCAATTCCAAGGACGAGCTCCAGGCCGGCCTTGAGGCGATGGCGGTCTTTTCGACGTCGTTCCTGATGCGCCCGATCGGCGCCTGGTTCTTCGGCCGCTATGCGGACCGCAAGGGCCGCAAGGCCGCGCTGACGCTGAGCGTGACGATGATGTCCGCCGGTTCCTTCGCCATTGCGGTGCTCCCCACCCAGCAGCAAATCGGCCTGTGGGCAATGATCCTGCTGGTCCTCATCCGCGTGATCCAGGGTTTCTCGGTGGGCGGCGAGTATGGCACCAGCGCCACCTACATGTCCGAGGCTGCAACCACCAAACGCCGCGGCTTCTTCTCCAGCTTCCAGTACGTCACGCTGATCGGCGGCCAGATGCTGGCCCTGCTGGTCCTGGTCATCCTGCAGAACGTTATGCCCAAGGGCGACTTGGGCGAGTGGGGCTGGCGGATCCCGTTCGCGATCGGCGGCGTCGCGGCCCTCGTGGTGCTCTGGCTCCGGCGTTCCATGGAGGAGACCGTCTCGGCCGAACAGATCGAGGCCGCAAAGGCCCCCGCGGTGGCCGGTCAGGCGCAGCCGGGCACCATGAAGCTGCTGTTCACCAGCTACTGGAAGCCGCTGATGATCTGCATCGGCATCACGCTCGGCGGCACGGTGGCGTTCTACACGTACACGAACTTCATCCTGAAGTTCATGAATGACACCTCGGGCATCGCCAAGACCGACACCTCGGTGATCAACTTCTGGGCGCTGTTCATCTTCATGCTGCTCCAGCCGGTCTACGGCATCATCTCGGACAAGGTGGGCCGCAAGCCGCTCCTGCTCTGGTTCGGCATCACCGGCGTCCTCTTCACGTGGCCGCTGCTTTCCGCCCTGGCCGGCACCAAGGATCCGCTCACGGCGTTCCTGCTGATGATGGGCGGCCTGCTGATCGTGGGCGGGTACACGTCCATCAACGCCCTGGTGAAGGCCGAGCTGTTCCCCGCGTCCATCCGCGCCCTCGGCGTGGGGCTGGGCTACGCGATCGCCAACTCGCTCTTCGGCGGCACCGTCCCGCTGATCGGCGCGGCACTGCAGAAGGCCGGCCAGGAAGAACTGTTCTTCACCTACGTCACGGTGGCCATCGCCATCTCGCTGCTGGTCTACATCTTCGCGCTGAAGAACAAGAAGTCCACGCACCTGGACCACGAACAGGGCCACGCCTGGGAGCCCGCGGCTGCCCGTGAGGACGACGGCAAGGATCTCGTGGACGCCTCGCGCCGTTAGGGTTCCGAACGCTACCCTGGCGCCGTTCTCCAGGCGCCGGGGCTGGCGCCGTTTCGACGGTTCCCTGCCGATTCGATGCTACGCAGCGTCTTGTCCGCAGGGAACCGTCGAAACGGCGCACCGCGGACGACGGCGGGCTGCCGGCTTCTGGACTTCGGTCCGGACCCGGCGGCCCGCCGTCGTCGTTAACCCCGGCGCTGCGACTGCGGGGGCGGGCGCCGGGGGTGCGGCGGGCAGGTGCGAGAATGGAGGCGGGTCCGGGCCCCGTGCCGCAGGAACCCCCAGTGCTAATACAGCCGGCCGACCCGCCCGTTCACGCGAACCGGGCCGCCGAGCGAACCACTACGAATGGAACGCCCATGACTTCCGCCAAGACCTTTCCGGCTGCCGCCCCGCCGAAGTTCGCCTCGATCGGTTCCCCATACTTCGGCATCATGCTGGCCGTCATGGCCGTGGTGCTGATCCTGTCCAACATCGGCGCCTCCAAGGGCGTGGCGATCGGCCCGATCATCACCGACGGCGGGTTCTTCCTCTTCCCGCTGGCCTACATCCTGGGCGATGTCATCAGCGAGGTCTACGGCTTCAAGGTGGCGCGCAAGGCGATCATCACCAGCTTCGCGCTGTCAGCTTTCGCGTCCCTCTGCTACTGGGTCATCATCGCGCTGCCCGGCTTCGATGACGAGTATGGGGCCGCCAAGCAGTCCGCGCTGGAAGGCGCCCTGGGCCCGGTCCCGCAGATCGTGCTCGCCTCCCTGCTGGCCTTTTTCGCCGGCCAGACGATCAATTCCTGGATCCTGGTAAGGTTGAAGGCCCGGACGGGGGAGAAGTCCCTGTGGGCCCGCATCATGGGGTCCTCCGTGGCCGGCGAGTTCGTGGACACGCTGATCTTCTGCAGCATCGCTGCCTCCGTGATTGGAATTACCGACGCAGCGATGTTCGTGCACTACGTCCTCGTTGGATTCCTCTACAAGACCCTCGTGGAGTTCGCCTTCGTGCCGCTGACCACGCTCGCCATTGGCTGGGTGAAGAAGCGCGAACCCAGCTACGGGACTGTCTAGCCCCGACAGCAACATCCGCCGTTTCGACGGTCGCGAGCCCACTCGACGCTGAGAAGCGTCTAGCCGGCAGCGGACCGTCGAAACGGCGCGGAATCAGCCCCGGCGCCGCGGTTCAGCGCCCGCAGGACCCGGTATTTGAACTCCACCTCGTTGAACAGGTGCTTCCACTCGATTCGGAGGAACGTCCAGCCCTGCTCGGTCAGCGCCTTCTCGCGCTGCCGCTCCGCGAATAGGACCTCTCCGGTGGGCCGGTAGTCGAAGTACTTGCTCTTGCCGTCGAACTCGATGGCAACCTTGCGCTCGGGCCAGGCTAGGTCCAGCCGGTATTCCCCGAGCGGCGTCAGAACGCTGTACTGCAGCTCGGGCGGCGCAATCCCGATCCGGTGCAGCAGTTCCCTCGTCAGGCTCTCTCCGGCTGATTCGGAGCGAGGATCGGCCAACTCGAGGGCCCGGCGCAGCGCCAACACTCCGTTACGCCCGGCTAGGGCACCACACTGGGCGCGGATCATGCCTAGATCCGCCCCCAGGCGGGCCGCATGATCGATCAGGATCACAGCCTGCGGCACAGTGAACATCAGGCAGCAATCCACGACCGTGCGTTCCAGGGACGTGCACGGCAACCCGTCCACGAAGCACATCTCGCGGCTTGTCACCCGCCTGGTGTGGGCGACGACGTCGCGCCCGTGCGAAATCCCCGAGGGGCAGCCGTTCTGCGTCAGGTGCACGCGGTCATCGACCCTCCACAGCTGGAGTTCATGGAGGCTGGCACCTGAGATGTGGCTGTACACGAAGCCTCCCGCCGACGTCGTCAGCGTTCCGAGCGCATGCGCAGAAATCAGCTGCCGACGTCGGGCCGGGGCATCAAGGCCCCGCCACCACTCGCCGCGGGCGTAGCAGCCACGGCGCAGCCGGACGAGGGTTCCGTCCCGGACGTGCCTGGCAATGGCCCGGGAATTTCGTCCGGATGCCAAAAGCTGGTCCGTGCGCCAGAGGGTCCCGTCATCGGGAAGTTTGGTGGGCATGGGACCAGCTTTGGCCAACCGCCCGGCTCGCTCCAGAGCGCCGTGGGGGTATGTGGACAATGCCGTTTCGACGGTTCCCTGCGGTAAGGCTGCTTGGTTACATCGAACACGCAGGGAACCATCGAAACGGCCAGGACCGACGAAACGGCCAGGACCGTCGAAACGGCGAAGGCCGGGCGGTCCGTCAGGCCTTGAGCGTCCCGTCGAGGAGCTCGCGAAGCTCGTGGAAATGCCGTTCGGTGGCCTCCGGGTGGAAAGCAGAGGTGTCCGCCATCGAATAGCCGTGGGGTGCCCCCGCGTAGACCTCGTTGGCAGCCTTCAGGCCCGCCGCGTCCATGGCCGCACCGAGACGGGCAACGGCGTCCTGGTCCATGCTCCGATCACGATCGGCGTGGCCGAAGACGAACCGGGCACGGGCGTTGCCGAGTCCCAGGTGGGGGCTGTCGGGCTCGTCGGTCGCCAGGCCGCCGCCGTGGAAGCCGCCGCAGGCAGCCACAGCGTCCGGGTGCGCGGTGGCGGAGCGGACAGCAAGCCGCGCGCCCATGCAGTAGCCGGTGACGCCGACCGGGCCGGGAGCGACGCCGTCCAGGCCGCCCAAGGCCGCCAGCCACGCGTCGATGTCCGGCAGGGCTTTGTCCGTGGTGAGGCGGCCGACCCGCGGGAAGGCGGCTGCGCCTGCCGCCTCGCGTCCCTCCGGCGTGGTCATGTCCAGGTCCGGGGCCAGCTCGGCAACCGTTCCTTCGCGGTAGAAGACGTTCGGAGCCAGGACAACGTAGCCCCAGTCGGCGATGCGCTGCGCCATGTCCTGGATGCGGGGGCGCAGGCCGAAAGCGTCCATGTACAGAATGACGCCCGGGAACGGGCCCTCACCGGTGGAGGGGCGGGCCACCAGGGCCTCGGCTGTACCGTCTGCGGCGGGAATCTCGATAAACATCCGGCCAGCCTATCCGACGCCATTTAGACGGTTCCCTGCGCGTTCGACGTTTACCCGCGTCGGACGCGCGGGGAACCGTCGAAACGGCCGAAGGAGAGACGGGGGCGCGGCCGGAGCGGGAGCCTAGGAGTAATACCGGCCCAGGGTCTCGGCCTTGAATTCGAAGAAGGTGCCGGCCTCGATGGCGAGGCGGGCGTCGTCGACCATTTTCACCACGAAGCGCTCGTTGTGGATCGAGATCAGGGTGGCCGAGACCATCTCCTTGGCCTTGAACAGGTGATGGATATAGGCCCGCGAGTAGTTCAGGCAGGCGTAGCAGTCGCAGCCTTCCTGCAGCGGACCAAAATCGCGTTTGTACATGGCGCCGGAGAGGTTGTATCGGCCGGTGGGGTGGTAGAACGCCGAGTTCCGGGCCACCCGGGTGGGGGAGACGCAGTCGAAGGTGTCCGCGCCGTTTTCGATCGCGGTGAAAATGTCGTCCGGCTCCGAGATGCCCAGCAGGTGCCGCGGCTTGTTCTCCGGCAGTTCCTCGTTGCACCAGCGCACGATCGTGCCCAGGTTTTCCTTCTCCAGCGCCCCGCCGATGCCGAAGCCGTCGAAGTTCATGGCGCCGAGGTCCCGGCAGGCCTTGCGGCGCAGGTCCTCGTACTGGGCGCCCTGGATCACGCCGAACAGCGCCTGGTACGGTTTCCCGGAACGCTCGGAGGTGAGCCGGAAGTGCTCGGTGATGCAGCGTTCGGCCCAGCGGCGGGTGCGCTCCAGGGACTCCTCTTGGTAGCCGCGGGAGTTCTGCAGCGTGGTCAGCTCGTCGAAGGCGAACATGATGTCCGCGCCGATCTGGTGCTGGACGTTCATCGAGATCTCGGGGCTGAACCGGTGCCGGTCGCCGTTGAGGTGGCTCTTGAACCAGACGCCCTCCTCGTCCACGTGGGCCAGGCGTTCCTTGCCGGGCGCGACGGCGTCGTCCGGGCCGGAGTGGTCCACCGACTTCATGTCGATGACCTTCTTGAACCCGGACCCCAGGCTCATCACCTGGAAGCCGCCCGAGTCCGTGAACGTGGGTCCGCGCCAGTTCATGAAGGCGCCCAGCCCGCCGGCCTCGTCCAGGACGTCCGCGCCGGGCTGCAGGTACAGGTGGTAGGCGTTGGCCAGCACGGCCTGCGCGCCGAGATCGGCGACGGCCTCGGGCAGCACGGACTTCACCGTGGCCTTGGTTCCGACGGCGATGAACGCCGGCGTCTGGATCTCCCCGTGCGGGGTGGCGATGGTGCCGGTGCGGCCCAGGAATTCCCCGCCGTTCGCCGCCACCTGCGCGCCCGACGGCGCGCACGTTTCGCTCAAGCGCTTGCCCACCCGGAATGAAAACTCGGATTGCCGGGCAGGCAGCGGGGCGGAGGGGGCGGGTTCAGGATTCGCTGGCACCGTTCAAGTGTGCCAGCTAACACCGCGGAACCCTTAGTGCAGCGGGTCCGATGTGGGGTAGTTCTCAGCGCGCCAACTGTCCCAGTAGTTCCGGATGGCCTCCAGCTGGTGGGCGCCGAGCTCGTAGGTGGAGACGATCACCAGGGAGCCGCCGTCGGGCCGGACCTCGGGGATGGCGGGCTGGTCCGCCACGATCACGAGGCCGTCGCCGTGTTCGGCGTACCCGTGCACGGTCAGGCCCACCTGGTGGTTGCTCCGGAACCAGACCTTCCCGGAAATCTCCTCCCCGGTGGCCAGAGTCAGCGAGTACGGCTCGCCCGGCGCGGGCACATCGGCCAGGCCCAGCTTGTCGATCGCGGAGCCACCCGTCCCGGGCACCGAGAAGAAGAACGTCCGCCGTTTGCCGTGCGGGTGGCGCTCGAGGGCGAAACGGAGCTGGTGCAAAAAGGTCAGCCAGCCCTGGGTGATGTCCTCGTCCCAGGCCGCCCACTCCGAATTGTGGTCGATCGCCGCGCGCGTCACGCTGACCTCCGTGCCGGCGGGGACCGGTTTGAGGGTGAAGATGTCGCCGCCGTCGACGACGAGCGACGTGTGGTCCGCGCTCTCGACCACGTTGGGGCTGAAGTAGATCGCGTTGATCTCGGCGGCCTGGTCGTCGGCCTCCCAGCCGTGCCACTGGGCCACCTTCGCGGGTTCGCGCAGCATCGTCCAGACCTGCGGCGCGTCAGAGTTGATCACCACGCTGAGATTGTTCGTCATGGGGCTGAATTTACCCCGCCCGGCCCTACCCGGGTAGGGCCAAACGCCCACCGATCGGCGTCCCGGGCGGGCCGCGTTCCGCCGGCGCGCTCAGCCGCGGACGGACTCGAGTTCGTTACTGATCCGGCGTTCTATTTCCGGGCCTCCGATGGTCTGCGAGCCGCCGTGCGCGCGCAGGAAGAGGAGCGCCTCAAGCCGCAGCAGCCGCCACTCCCGCTCCGCATCCGGGTTGGAGTTGTCGATGGCGCGGAAGATTTCCTTGTCGTACAGGTTTGGCTCGTTGAGTGAGCGCTGGCGCACCTTGGCGTTGATCCGCGACTTAAACGGGTCCGTCTCCATGGCGTCCGGCGCCCGCAGGAACTTCTCATAGACGGCCGCGCGTTCGTCTTCCCCGCGCTGGCGGCAAATGTAGCTGGCCAGCGCCAGAGACGCTTCCACCGACGCCCAGCGGCCCGGGTTCCCGTCGAAGGGCAACACGTTGAGCAGGTCCGCGACGGCGAGGGCGTTGTCGGCGTCCTTGAGCACGACGAACAGTTCATGCGCCAGATCGCTGAGGTCCTTGAGGCAGCTGCCGGACTTGGTGTTGATGCCCTTGGTGAGCCGGTCGCTAAGCAACAACACGCCCAGCGCATCGGGGTGCGCCTCGGCCGCGGCCTCCACGACGGACTCCGGAGTTCCCTCCGCGATCGGGATCAAGGCCAGGTCCGCCTCGCTCGGTCCACTGACGGCCGGCGGAACCACCGGCGGCGGCGGGACGACGACGGCGGACGGCGACGCCGGGCTGCCGTCCTCCGCGGGACGGGGCGGGACCACCTGCAGTTCCGGGCCGGCGTCGTCCGCGGAGGGAGCGGCGGGTTCGCCGGAAGCGGTCTCCGGAGCATCGTCGTCCTGGCGGCCGGCGTCGTCCACAGGGGACAGCTCCGCGGCCTCGGTCGGGGCGTCCCGGACCCGGACCACGGAGCCGGCGGCGATCCGCAGCACTCCGCCCCCGGTGAGGGTGGCGCGGACGATGGCGGGGGAACCGAAATCGTCGTTGTCGACGTCCACACGCTGGATTTCGGCGGTGCGCGTGGCGTCGGGCAGGAGCAGCAGATCCCCGGTCTGCAGAGATCCCGCCTGCCGTTCGCTGTAGTTCAGTGAGGCTGTGGGGTGGGTCATCTGGAGTCCTTAACTTCTCTTTCGGTCCGCTCAACAGTCTACAAAGACCGGCGCGCGAAGTCGGGGACGCCGGGGCGGCCCGGTCGTCCCGGGGGCGGTCCAGCTGCTCCGGGCGGACTCCCTAGTGGCCGACGCCCGCGAACGCCAGTGCCTGGCGGATCAGGGCGCCGCGGCCGCCGCTGAACTCCAGCTGCACGTCCGAGCTCATCACTTCCTCCGGGGTCATCCAGGTCAGTTCCAGGGCGTCCTGCCGCGGAGAGCATTCGCCGGTGACGGGGATGATGTAGGCCAGGGCGACGGCGTGCTGCCGGTCGTCGGTGAAGCCGGTGTGGGACGGGGACGGGAAGTATTCGGCCACCGTGAAGGGGACCGGGCTGATCGGCAGTTGCGGGAAGGCGAGCGGGCCAAGGTCCTTTTCCATGTGGCGCAACAGGGCCGCCCGGATGGTCTCGCGGTACAGCACCCGGCCGGAAACCAGGGACCGGATCATGGTGCCGTCCTCGTCGGCCTGCAGCAGGGTGCCGACCTCGTTCACGAACCCGAGCGGGTCAAGCCGGACCGGAACGGCCTCGACGTAGACCATGGGAAGCCGGCCGCGGGCCTCGAAGAGATCCTCGTCGGAAAGCCAGCCGGGATTGGGGTCGGGGGTGCGAACGTTCATGGTTAAGTTCTACCCCATCCGCGTTCCCCGGGCGTGGTCACCCTGTCTATTCGGACGCGGGGGCCGCGGCGATCCACAGGGCGTGGGGGTGGGCGGCACTGCCGTCCGCATCGGGGTTGCCCACGTGCAGCAGCGGCAGGGCGGCCTCCTCGACCGCCGCAACGTCATGCCCCGCCTCGGCGAGCCGCTCGCGCAGAGCGTCGAGGTCGCCGTCGTATTCGAAGGCCAGCCCGGCGCTCCCGGCGCCCGCCGCGGTTCCGGCAGCGGCGCCGACCATCAGGACGCCGCCGTTTTTCGCCGTGAACGCCTCCGTTTCGACGATGTCGGGGTCGGCGTAGCCGACACCGGGTGCGCCCGGCACCGGGCGGGGGCGGGCGCCGATGTCGCGCAGGGTCTGGGTCGCCGCCCGCGGATCCTGCGCGAACCAGACGCCGACGACGGCGAGACCCGGCTCCGCCTCCGCAGACGTGGACCAGGTGCCGTCGGACGCGCGCACGGCGGGATCTGCCAGGAAGCTGAACCCATCCGGCGAAGAGACCCGGCACGAGGAACCGTGGTCGGCGTCGATGAGCTCCGCCGTGGTGCCGCCGGCGGCACCGGTCGCGGCACCGGCTTCGTTGGTCCGGCGGGCAAATTCCGCCAGGTCGCCGACCTCGACGCCGAAGGAGGTGGTGCCGTCCTCCGCGGACCCCGCCTCGGCGAAGTGCAGTGCCAGGCGTCCCGCGCCGGCGTCGAACTCCCGCCAGGTGGGCTCGTCGGCGGTCTTGACCATGCCCAGGTCGGTCAGCAGCCGCTCCCACTGATCGAGCCGGGAGGTGAAATGGATGGGGCGGACACGCAGCATTGGTATCTCCCTGATGGTTCGGGGCCGGGAGCACAATGGTGCCATGGCTGCTGAGCTAAGGGAACTGCTGGTGAAAGACGCCGCCGAGTGGCGCGCGTGGCTGGAACAGCACCACGCGGAGAGCCCCGGGGTGTGGCTGGTGCTGCACAAGAAGGGCGGCTCGGTTACCGAACTGGACTACGAGGCCGCCCTGCAGGAGGCGCTGTGCTTTGGCTGGATCGACGGGCAGGGCAGGCGCCGGGATGCCGAGACGTCCTTCCAGCGGATGACCCGGCGTGGGCCGAAAAGCGTCTGGTCCGCGCGGAACGTGGAGCGCGTCGGGCGCCTCGAGGCGGCCGGCCGGATGGCGCCCGCCGGGCGCGCCGCCGTCGACAGCGCCAAGGCCGACGGACGCTGGGAGGCGGCCTATGCGGGCCAGGCCGCAGCCGAGGTGCCGGAGGACCTTGCCGCGGCGATCGCGGCGGACCCCCGGGCGCAGGCGATGTTTGAGGTCCTGACGTCGGTGAACCGGTTCGCGCTGATCTACCGGACCAACTCGGTCAAGCAGGCCGCCACCCGGGAGCGGAAGATCGCCGGCTTCGTGGACATGCTCGCACGCTTTGAAACGCCGTACCCGCAAAGCCGGCGGCCGAATCCCGGACCTTCAGCGACTTCCCGGTAACCGTCCGGGAGCCCGACAGCCTGGGGTGGGAAAATAGCCCAATGCCTACCACCCAAAGCGGGCCCTCGCGCGGCGCCGCCCCCACCCAGCGTTCGCAGCGCACGCTGTTCTTTGCCGCCGCAGGCCTGTTGGTGGCCGGCGAGGCCGTGTTCTGGCTCATGCTGGCCGCAGTCCAGACGGACTCGGGGCTCGCGTTGCTCGACGGCGGAGTCCATGACGCCCTGGTGGAGGACCGGTCGCCCCTCGCCACAGGAATCCTGGCTGCCGTCAGCACGGTCACCTCGCCAAGCTGGATGACGGTCATCGGGGGCCTGCTCGCGCTCGGCTGGGCGGTCTGGAAGCGCGAAATCTGGCGGCCGGCGTTGCTCCTCGGAGCCATGGCGGCCGCCTTCGGCGTGTCCACCCTGATCAAACACGAGGTCGCGCGCGGCAGGCCCTCGGCTACGGACTTCCTTATGGGCCCCGACGATGCCCTGTCCTTCCCCTCCGGGCACACCTTTGGTACCGGGGTCTTCCTGCTGGTGCTGGTGTACCTGCTGCTGGGCAGCGCCGGCGCCCGCACGGCGCGGCGTTCGACGGCGGTGCTGGCCTTCTCGGGGGCCGCCCTCGGCACGTTGCTGGTCGCGTTCAGCCGGCTCTACCTCGGCTACCACTGGCTGACGGACGTGGTCGCCTCGCTGGGCCTGGCGGTGGCCGTCACCGGCGTCGTGGTCCTGGTCGATGGCCTGCGCGGCGCCCGGACGGCGGACCCCCGGATGGCGGACCCGGACCAGGCGCCGGCCGCGCCGGCACTTCCGGCCTACCCGGCACTTCAGGCCGAGCCGGGTCTGCCGGCCCGGGCGGAGCAGAGGCCCTAGAACGCTACGCCGAGCGCCTGGGCGAGCACCACCGCGGAGGCTGAGGACCACGCCTGCGGGTGGCAGGAGGCCGGATACGGCACCGCGCGCCCCGACTCGGCCGCGGTGACGCCGGCGAAGAGCTCCGGGAGCCGGTGCCCGAACGACCCCGCGGCGCTCAGCAGGCCCTCGGCCAGCACCCGTGCCTCGGCGGTGAATCCCTCGCTGAGCAGGCCCCTGATCGCGATGGCGGTGTCGTGGCTCCAGACCGAGCCGCAGTGGTAGCTGAAGGGCCAGAATCCCGCCGCGCGCCGGGACAGGGTGTGCAGGCCGTAGCCGGAGAACAGCTCCGGGCTGAGCAGCCGGTCCGCCACGAGCCGCGCCTCCGCGGCGTCCAGGATCCCGGTGCCCAGCAGGTGGCCCATGTTGGAGCCCGGGATGTCCAGCGGTTCGCCGTGGCCGTCGAGCGCCATGGCGGGGAACCGGCCGCCGTCGTCCTGAACCCAAAAGCGCTCGCGGAAGTTGTGTTTCAGCGCCTCGGCGAAGTCGTGCAGCTCCTGGGCCCCGGGTTCGCCGTACGAGTCGAACAGTTCTGCCGTCCCCACGGCTGCCTGGTAGGCGTAGCCCTGCACCTCGGAGAGTGCGATCGGGCCGTCGGCCTGGCGGCCGTCGCGGAACTGCATGGCGTCCCGGGAGTCCTTCCAGCCCTGGTTGCTCAGCCCGTGGCCGGAGGTGTCCTGGTAGCTGAGGAAGCCGCCGTTGCCGGAGTCTGCACCGGCCATCCCGGCGGCCAGCAGCCACTGCGCGGCGCGGGCGGCGTTCGGCAGCAGGGCGCGGACCGCGGCGTCGTCGGTGCCGGCGCGGCCCAGCTCGCCGAGCAGGCACAGCCACAACGGGGTGGAGTCCACGGCGCCGAAGTACACCGGCGGCAGCCGCAGGGCCTGGCTTTCCAGCACCAGTTCCTTGGCCCGCAGTTCGTGCAGGATCTTGCCCGGCTCCTCGGCCGCTGCAGGGTCCGTTTTGGTGCCCTGGTAAGCGGCAAGGGCGCGCAGGGTCCCGGCGGCAAGGGCGGCGTCGAACGGCAGCAGCAGCCGGGCCGCCCAGAGCGAGTCCCGGCCGAACAGGGTGAAGTACCAGGGCGCCCCGGCGGCGAGGAACGGCGCCTCAGGGGCTTTCCGGGTGGCCAGCCGGAGCCCGTCGAGCTCGTCGAGGGCATTGTCCAGGAGCAGGCCGAGGTCCCCCTCCGGCTCGGTCCGGACCCGGCGGGCGGGCGGCGGCGCGGCCACCACGATGTCCTCGGTGTCGGCCAGCACGGCCTGCCACTCGGCTTCCAGCGGCCTGCCGCGGCCGGCGGTCCCGCGCCAGATCAGCCGTTCGCCGCGGGCCACCCTGCCGGGCGCGGAAACGGTCAGGGTCTTGCCGCCCTCGCTCCAGCGCAGCGAGGAATCATCCGCCGCCGCGGGCTGCAAGGGTTCGCGGTAGCGCCCGAGCCGGATGGCGGCCATGTCGGTAAAGTCCGCAGCCAGCCGCACCTCAACCTCCGCGTCCAGGGCCTCCAGCGAGGTGCTCAGCCGCAGCGAGACGCGGACAGCGCCGGGCGTGACGGTCCAGGTCTGCACAAGTTCGACGGCGGGATCCTCGGTGGGGCCCTCGATGCCGCGCACGAGTCCGCGGACGCGGAGCACCCCGCCGGGGGAGGCCTCGACCGTGGCCGGTTCCGGGGCGAAGCCGTTGACGGTCACCTCGGCCCGACACAGCATCCGAGTGTCGCCATGCAAGAGCCCGGTGAACCAGTCGCCGGCGCCGGTCACGGCGGCCGTGGCGGTGGCTGTACCTGCGGCGCTGTCGCCGGATACATCGCCGGCCAGCCGGCCGTCGGCGTCGAGCCACAACTGGGTGGGGGCGGCCACGGAACAGTGCTGACGGTGGAGTGCTGGCTGAACAGTCATGCGCCCCAGCCTATGCCGGAAGGCCGAGGCGGACCTAGGCCCGCCCGCGGCGCCGCCCGCCTGCAGGTCCGCCCGTCTGCAGGTCCACCCGTATGCGGGCACGCCGCCCGGCCGGCGGGACTCAGTCCTTCGTGGTGTCCTCCATCGGGAAGGCCACGGCCTCACCCACCACCCTCAGGCACAGTTCGGTGCCGGGCCGGGCGATCGACGCGTTCCAGTGCCGGATGGTGATGATCTCGCCGCCGCCGGGGTAGCGGTGGTCGGCAACGGCGCCCTCGGCCAGGACCGGAGGAACGGCCAGCTTGAGTCGTACCGTGGTCTCCGGGCCGAAGTAGTCCGTGTCCACCACGGTGCCGCGGATGGGGCCGTCCTCCGCGATCCGGATCTGCTCGGGCCGGAGCATGAGCTGCACCCGTCCCTGTGCCGGCGGCCGGCGGACCGGAATGCCGCCCAGCGAACAGGTGGCCAGGGAACCCTCCATCCAGGCGTCGAGGATCACGGCGTCGCCCAGGAACTCCGCGGTGGCCCGGTCCGCCGGGCGGGTGTAGACCACAAACGGGTTGCCGATCTGGGCGAGCTTGCCGCCGCGCATCACGGCGACCTGGTCGGCGAAGGAGAGCGCCTCGGCCTGGTCGTGGGTGACCAGGATGGTGGTCACGCCGGCGTCGTGGAGCACCTTGCCGACGGCGCGGCGGGTGGCGACGCGCAGCCCGGCGTCGAGCGCGGAGAACGGTTCGTCCAGCAGCATCAGCTCGGGCTCGCGGGCCAGGGCGCGGGCCAGCGCGACGCGCTGCTGCTGACCGCCGGAGAGCTGGTGCGGCCGCCGCTTGGCCATGGCCGGGTCCAGAGCGACCATCTCGAGCAGCTCCGCGACGCGGGCCTTGACTCCGCGGTGGCCGCCGGGGAGCTTGCCGGCATCCAGTCCGAAGGAGATGTTCTGGCCCACGGTCAGGTGCGGGAAGAGGGCGCCGTCCTGGGCCACGTAGCCGACGTGCCGCTTGTGCGCGGGCACCCAGAGGCCGTCGCCGGCTACCTTGCGGCCATCGAGTGAGATGCTGCCGGTGTCGGGGTGCTCAAAGCCGGCGATCAACCGCAGCAAGGTGGTCTTGCCCGAGCCGGAGGGGCCCACGATCGCCGTCGTGCCGCCCTTCGCGACGGAAAGGTTGACGCCCTTGAGGACGGCCTGGGAACCGAAGTTCTTGGTGACGGCCTCGACTTCCAGGTGGCTGTTGGTGCTGGGCGCCACGGAGGGTGCGATCCGGGGTTCCGGAAGCCGGGAGGGGTTTTGTTCGGTCACTGTCCCGCTGCTTTCTTGGACTGCTGGAAAAGAAGGTAGGTCATCGGCGCCGAGATCAGGATCATCAGCAGGGCGTAGGGGGCGGCACCGGCGTAGTCGATTTCGCTGCTCTTGCTCCAGAACTCCGTGGCCAGGGTGCGCGTCCCGTTGGGGGAGAGCAGCAGGGTGGCCGTCAGTTCGTTCACGATCCCAAGGAACACCAGGGCAGCGCCGCCGGCCGCGGCCGGAGCCGTGAGCCGCAGGGTAACCCGGAGGAAAGCCAGCAGCGGAGGCTTGCCGAGGGCCTGGGCCGCTTCGTCGAGCTCCTTGGGGGCCTGCGAAAGCCCGGAGCGGATGTTCACCAGCGCCCGGGGCACGAACAGCAGGACGTAGGCGGAGATCAGCAGTGCCGTGGTCTGGTAAAGGTCCGGTGCCAGCCGGATGCTCACGGTGACGAAGGCCAGGCCGACGACGATCCCGGGCATGGAGCTGGTGACGTAGTTGGAGAGCTCCAGGGCCTTGCTGAACCAGCCGGGATGCCGCACGGCGAGGTACGCCATCGGGAACGCGACCACGGTGGTGGCCAGGGCGCCGGCCAGGCCGTAGCCGAGGGTCTGCAGCAGCGCGGGCAGGAACTCATCGGCGGCCCAGATGTCCGGCCCGCCGGCGAAGATCCAGCGCAGCACGAACGTCAGCGGAAGCCCGAAAGCCAGCGCGGTCAGGGCCAGCAGGGACAGCTGCGCGGGCAGCTGGTAGGCGTGCAGCGGCAGGCGCAGTGCGCGGGCCTGGGCGCCGGAGCCCACCCGGGCGTAGCGGGCGGTGCCGCGGCTGCGGACCTCCACGAGGAGCAGGATCAGGCAGAGGAACACCAGCACACTGGCCAGCATGTTCCCGGCCGTCCCGTTGAAGGTGGACTGGTACTGGACCATGATCGCGGTGGTGAAGGTGTCGAAACGGATCATCGCGAAGGCGCCGTACTCGGCCAGCAGGTGCAGTGAGACCAGCAGCGCGCCGCCGGTCATCGCGATCCGCAGCTGCGGCAGCACCACACGGAAGAAGGCGCGCCACGCCCCAAGGCCCAGGGAGGCGGCGGACTGCTCGATGGCGGGGTCCAGGCGGCTGAGCGTCGCGGCGGCGGGGATGTAGACCAGCGGGAAGTAGGACAGGGTGGCGATCAGCACGCCGGACCAGAGCCCGCCCATCGATGGCACGGCAGAGACCCAGGCGTAGCTGTTGACGAAGGCCGGAACCGCGAGCGGCGCCGCGAGCAGCACGGCCCACCACTTGTGTCCCTTGAGGTTGGTGCGTTCCACCAGCCACGCGCCGCCCACGCCCAGGATCAGGCAGAGCGGCACGGTGATCAGCGTGAGCAGCACGGTGTTGAGCAGGAGCTCGCCTACCCGGGCGCGGAAGATCAGGCCGACGGCTGTGTCCCAGCCGGTGGAGACTGTCATGACCGCCACGTAGCCGAGCGGGATCAGCGAAAACAGGGCGATCAGGACCGCCAGGATGGCCACCACGGAAACGCCGAAAGGCGGGCGGGGGCGTTTGCCCCTGCCCGCCGTCGGCGTGCTTCCGGTGGTTCCGGGAGCCGTTAGCGTTTTTGTCACTGCTTAGAGCAGGCCTGCCTTGGTCATCAGGTCGGTGACCTTGGCGGAGTTCAGCTTGGCCGGATCGACCTTGGGTGCCTGCAGTTCCTTGAGCGGAACCAGTTTGTCGTTGGACGGGACGTCCGAGCCGACGGCGTACTCAAAGGACGTGCCCTTTTGCAGCACTTCCTGGCCCTTCTTGCCGGTGATGAACTTCAGGAAGGCCTGGGCGGCCGCCGCATTCTTCGAGGACTTGAGCACGCCGCCGCCGGAGACGGACACGAACGCGCCGGGGTCCTGGTTCTTGAAGTAGTGCGGCGTGACGTTCTTGGAGTTCTCGCCGGTCTTGGCCTGGTCGCCGTAGTAGTAGTAGTGGTAGATCAGGGCGGCGTCCACCTCGCCGGCGTTGACGGCCTTCATGGCAGTGCTGTTGCCCTTGTACGCCTTGTAGTTCTCCTTCATGCCCTTGAGCCATTCCTCAGTGGCGGCCTCGCCCTTGAGTTCGAGCAGGGCGGAGACGATCGCCTGGAAGTCGGCGCCGGACGGCGATGCCGCCCACTTGCCCTTCCACTCGGGCTTGGCCAGGTCCAGCATGGACTTGGGCAGCTTGTCCTGGCTCAGCTTGGCCTTGTCATAGACCAGCACGGTGGAGCGGGCGGCGATGCCGGTCCACTTGTTCGTCGAGGGCCGGAACTCGGCCGGAACCTGGTCGACGGTGGCCTTGTCCACGTCCGCG
The DNA here is from genome assembly GCF_056394105.1 of Arthrobacter sp. 10T419. Classification (NCBI taxonomy): domain Bacteria; kingdom Bacillati; phylum Actinomycetota; class Actinomycetes; order Micrococcales; family Micrococcaceae; genus Arthrobacter; species Arthrobacter sp. 10T419. Next base: position 57,973 of record NZ_JBFTHF010000010.1, read on the forward strand.
AACAGCCCGGCGTTTTCCACCTGGGCCATGGCGGGGGAGTTCTCGGTGAGGAACACATCGGCGCGGGAGGCCGCGCCTTCCTGGATGATCTGGTTGGACATTTCGGTGTCGTCGCCCTGGCGCAGGGTGACCTTGATGCCCGTTTCCGCGGTGAAGGCGTCAACCCATTCCTTGGTCAGGGATTCGTGCTGGGCGTTGTAGACCGTAATCTCGCCGGCCGGCTTGCCGTCGGCTCCGGTGGTGCTGCCGGAGGTCGATGCGCCGGAGCCACAGGCTGCGAGGCTGAGGGCGGCGGTGGCGGCGAGGGCGATGCCTGCCAGCGCATTGTTGCGGATCTTCATGAGGCTACTTTCTGCAAGGAAAAGGTCGTAGGTGCCTAACCTCCGTGAGCGGGAAGTTAGGGCATGCTCACTACGAAAAACTGTAGGTTAGCCAAACCTAAGCAACCAAGCCGAGAGCGCCTTAAGTGAGGAGGATCACACCAATTACGAAACTATTGCGTGACCTAATTCCCTGTGGAGGCTTCCTGGGCCGCTGTGGCGCTCTGCGCGGCGTCGCCCGCGTGGGTGGCGCCGGCCTCTGGGGTGGCAACGGCCGGAGCGCCAGCGTCTTCGGCCGCGGACTCGGTGGCGCCGGCTTCCTCGGCGGAGGGCTTCCCGACGGCGGGCAGCCTCCCGGCGATCGACGCCGCTGCCTCCATGACCATCCAGGCCTGCAGCTGCGTGGACAGTTCGACGGCGGACCCCGCCGGGTAGCTCCGGCGCGCCGGCAGCTCGGGGCGGGCCGAGAAGACCAGCCGTGCCCCGTTGCGTGCCAGCGGCTCCTGCGCCGCCACCAGGCGGCGGCCCTCCCAGAACGCCTCCGCGGTATCCGTCACCAGCAGGGCCGCCTCGGCCCGGGTCTCGGCGGACAGCCGTTCGTCGACGGCCGCAAGGGCCAAGTAGCGGATGAGGACACCGGTGAAGAGGCCGCCGTCGCCGGTTCCCTCGGACCGGAGCACCGTGGCCTTGCGCCCCAGCAGCGGGGCCTGGACCGTGAGGCTGCGCCCCACCGCGGCGACCAGCGCTGCCGCCCGTTCCAGGTTCGCCTCACCGCCCACCTCCAGCAGCGCACCCAGGACCGGGCCCTGGTTGTAGGTGTAGATGGCGCTTTCCAGCACCAGCTCCCCGCCGGGGGCGATCCGGAGGCCGTCCCGGTACATGCCCTGTTCCGGGTCGTAGAGCTTGGCGTCGAGCCAGTCGAGCAGGGCCTGTGCCTTGGCCGACTGACCGGTCCGGGCGTAGTACAAGGCGATCGGGGCCGTGGCCGGGGTGTTTTTGAAGTCGCGCTTCTTGCTCCAGAACGTGCCCCCGCCCAGGTCGTCGGTCGAGGCCGAGTCGAACTGGAGGGTGAGGCTCTTGAGGACCTTGGCGTTGCGGCGCCTGCCGGAGGTCTTGCGGGTGTCTTCGGCGAGCTTCTCCAGCCGCAGGGTGGCGAGGGCCAGCCAAGCCATGTCGTCGTAGTAGCTGTTGACGACGGTCAGGAAATTGCGCAGCCGGATGCCGGTGACCAGCCGGGAAGCCAGCTTGCCGGCGCTGGGCAGGTTGTCGCCGTCGAACTTGGCCGGGGTGTGGCCCTCGACGCCGAGTTCGCGGCAGCCGGTATCCACGAGGCAGTCCACATAGTGTGCCTGCCACCAGTAGTGCCACGGCCGGGCCAGGTTCTTGAGCCTGCCGGAGGGGCGGGAAATCGCGGCGATGTGGGTGCCGGGCAGGAAGAAGAGGCGCTGCCCGAACAGCCGGGTCACCGAACGCGCGGCCTCATCGGCGCGGAAAGACCAGTTCGGGGCGGGGGAATGGGCAGGTGCTGCGGTCATGGTTCAAGCCTAGTGGCGGCGGCGGCTCCGGCGCGGAATCTCAGGGCGGAGGTGCGCAATGTTTGCATTCCAGTTAACCTGAACTAACTAATGTTCCCTGGTGCCGGTGGGTTGCGCACAGCTCACGGCCGGGTTCCGGTTCCACATCAAGGAGGATGCATGGACGTCTTGGGTACTGTCGCACTGATCACGGGCGGGGCTTCCGGTCTGGGGGCCGCGACGGCCCGGCGGCTGTTCGATGCCGGCGCGTCCGTGGTGCTGGTGGACCTGCCTTCCTCGGCCGGGGACGCCTTAGCCGCCGAGCTCAACGCGTCTGCCGACGGCGGCGCTGCGGGCGGCGGTGCGCCGGTACCGGCGAACCGTGCCGTCTTTGTCCCGGCGGACGTCACCAGCGAGGAGCAGGTGCAGGCCGCCGTCGACGCCGCCGTCGCCCTTGGGCCGCTGCGGATCGTGGTGAACTGCGCCGGCATCGCCACGCCGGGCAAGGTGCTGGGCCGGGACGGTGTGCTGCCGCTGGAGACCTTCAGCCGGGTCATCCAGATCAACCTCATCGGCACCTTCAACGTCATCCGCCTGGCCGCCGCGGCGATGGCCGCCACCGAGCCGGTTGCCACCGAGTTGGGCGGCGAGGAGCGCGGCGTCATCATCAACACCGCCTCCGTCGCTGCGTTCGACGGCCAGATCGGCCAGCCCGCCTACTCGGCTTCCAAGGGCGCCGTCGCCGCCATGACGCTGCCGATCGCCCGCGAACTGGCGCGCTCGCTGATCCGCGTCGTCACGATCGCGCCCGGCATCTTCGAAACCCCCATGATGGCCGGGCTGCCGCAGGAGGCGCAGGACTCGCTGGGTGCGCAGGTGCCGCACCCGTCCCGGCTGGGCCGGCCCGCCGAGTACGCGAACCTCGCCGCGCATATCGTGGACAACGCCATGCTTAACGGCGAGACCATCCGGCTCGACGGCGCCATCCGGATGGGACCGAAGTGACCCTCGACGTGGGCACTTCAGCTCCCGCGGACCCGGCAGTGTCCGGGCTGCCGACTGCCGATTTCTTTGACTTTGAGTCGATGCTGAGCGCTGCCGAACAGGCGAAACTGGCCGAACTCCGGGCCTTCCTGGCCCGCGAGGTGGCGCCGTTCGCCACCCAGTGGTGGAACGACGCCGAGTTCCCGGCGCATATCCTGCCCAAGCTGGCGGCGCTGGAGCTCAGCGCACCGGCCCAGCGCGGCTACAGCAACCTGTTCGCCGGCCTGGTCATCGCCGAGATGACCCGGGTGGACACCTCGCTGGCGACCTTCTTCCTGGTCCACCATGACCTGTTCGTGGAGTCGCTCTACGGTTTTGGTTCCGAGGAGCAGAAGGCCCGGCTGCTGAAGGACGCGGCCGACCTGCGCACCACCGGGGCCTTCGCACTGACCGAGCCGGACCACGGCTCCGACGTGGCCGGCGGGATGGAGACCACAGCGCGGCGCGTGTCCGGCGGGGACACCGGCGACCACTGGGTGCTCAACGGTGCCAAGCGCTGGATCGGCAACGGGACGTTCTGCGACTACATGCTGGTCTGGGCCCGCGACGAGGCCGACGGCGGCATCCGCGGCTTCATTGTCGACGCCACGCTGCCCGGCGTGCGCCGGAGCAGGATCGAAAACAAGATCGCGCTGCGGACCGTGCAGAACGCCGACATCGTGTTCACCGACGTGCAGGTGGCCGAGGCCGACCGGTTCGCCGGGATCAACAGTTTCGAGGACACCAACGAGCTGCTGCGCGGTTCGCGGATCATGGTCGCCTGGCAGGGCGTGGGGCAACAGCTTGCCGCGTTCGACGTCGCCCGGCAGTACGCCGTCGAACGCCGCCAGTTCGGGCGGCCGCTGGCCAAGTTCCAGCTGGTCCAGCAGCAGCTGGTGACCATGCTCGGGAACGCGGTGGCCAGCATGGGCATGATGGTCCGGATTGCCCAGCTGCAGGATGCGGGCGCGGCCGACATGCCACAGGTGGCGCTGGCGAAGTCCTATGTGAGCGCCAGGATGCGGGAAACCGTGGCGATGGGCCGGTCCCTGCTGGGCGGCAACGGGATCGTCACCGACTACCGGATGGCGAAGATCTTCGCCGACGCCGAGGCGATCTATACCTATGAGGGCTCGTACGAGATCAACACCCTGATCGTGGGCCGCGCCGTGACCGGGGTGTCCGCGATCGTCTAGCCAGCCGGGCCCTGCTGCTAGGCGAAGGGCTGCTTTTCGCCGGCTTCGATCCGGTAGTCCAGGCTGTTGTTCTTCACCGGCATGGGGCAGGTGCCGTACGGGGTGAAGGCGCTGGGGTAGTTGATGGCCCGGTTGAAGTCCAGTACCACGGTGTTGTCCGGCCGCGGCCGCGCCGTGGAGACCTTGCGCCATTCGTCCGTCGTGTCTCCATTGGTCTCGTCGTGGAACGTGACGGTGAGGGCGCCGAGTTTCTCCTCCTCGGCCTGCAGGTGGCATTCATGCTCCTGGCCGGGGAGCCGGAACACGAGCTCGCCGACGGAACGGTGCACGCCGTCCACCAGCGGGTTGGCGGTCCCGATGGGCACGTCCACCGGCTCGGGATAGGGCGTAAACCGCGCCTCGATGACCAGGTCCGGCCGGTAATCAAAGGTGGGTACGCCGTCGAACCCGGTGAACACCGGCGACTTCGAATCCCGGGTGCGCAGCGCGTATCTGTTGGCCCGCATGGCGAGCTCCACCCTGACCTGCCGGCCGTCCGTTCCGCCGAACTGGACCCACAGCAGCGACTCTTCATTGCTAAGCGCCGCGCTGATGGTCCCGTCCACGGGCTCGCCGGTCTCCACCAGGGTCAGCCCGTCGGCCGCGGCTGCGGTAAGGAACGCCGTCGTGCCGTCCGTGGACCAGAGGCCGGGGACGAGTTCGACGGCGGCCGGGCTCTCCGGCAGCCACTGGAAGGAGGTCAGGGTGAGCCAGCCGTAGTCACTGGCGAGGGCCTCGTTGCGGTTCTTGCGGAAGCGCTGCCAGCGGGCGAGTTGTGCGTCAGTGGGGGACGGGGCGGCGGTCAAAGGGCACCTCTGCGGGTATCAGCCCAACTAGCTCGCAGTTGTTGTCGTTCTGAGGGCTCAAAACGGCAACAACTGTCTGTCAGTTGGGGGTGGGCGGGTTGGTCAGGGCGGCCGCAACCAGTTGGGCCGCGGTGGTGCGGGCGGCGGCGGCAGCGGCGGGGTCGGCGTCGAGCACACCGCTGGCCAGGCCGCCGTCGAGGACGAGGGTCAGGCTGCGGGCCAGTCCGTCCGGATCCTGGGCGCCGGCCTGCTCCGCCAGGTCCCGAATCCACGCCAGGATGTGCTGTTTGTGGGCGACCGTCCGTTCATGCACCCGGGTGCCGGAGGCCGACTCGGCCGCGGCGTTGATGAAGGCGCAGCCGCGGTAGCCGTCCCGGCGGCAGGCGGTGGAGAGCGCGTCGAACAGGCCCACGAGTTGATCCGCGGCGTCCGGCCCGGCGGCTTCGGCGGCGGCGTGCAGCTGCCCGGTCCAGACCCCGTCAACCTGTTCCAGATAGGCCAGGATCAGGTCATCCTTGGCCGGGAAGTACTTGTAGAAGGTGGCCTTCGCGACGCCGGATTCGGCGATGATCGTGTCGATGCCGGCCGCCCGGAGTCCCTGCGCGTAGAAGAGCCGGAAGGCCGTCGCCAGGATCTTGTCCTTGGCCTGCCCTGCCGGCGTCCGGACACTGCGCGGCCCGACGGCGGTTGGTGCGGTGGCTGCTGTCGGCGTCATAACTTCATGGTACACAGACCAGTCTGTCCGGGCGCGGTCCGGGGCCGTCTGACGGGGCGGCCGGCGGAGCCGGCCGAGGCCGCTCCCAGGTCACAGTGCGCCGACGGGACGCTTGCCGTAGACAGTTCTGTCTGGTAGCGTCTCGCCCAACGGTAGACGGACTTGTCTACCCTCAATGATCCGAAAATGTCCTACCGAATGAGGTCCCCATGAAAATTGCAGTATTCGGCACCGGCACGGTCGGCCCCGCCGTCGCAGGCGCCCTGGCAAAGCTCGGCCACGACGTCGTCATCGGAACCCGCGATCCGCAGGCCACGCTGGCCCGGACCGAGGCGGGACCGATGGGCGGCGTCCCGTTTGCACAGTGGCACGCGGAGCACGGCGAAATTTCCCTGACCACCTTCGCCGAGGCCGCCGCCGGCAGCGAGATCGTTGTCAACGCCACCAACGGCACCGGTTCCCTCGATGCGCTGGCCGCCGCCGGCGCCGCCAACCTGGCCGGCAAGGTCATCGTCGACATCGCCAACCCGCTCGACTTCTCCCAGGGCTTCCCGCCGTCGCTGAACCCGGTGAACACCGACAGCCTCGGCGAGCAGATCCAGCGCGCCTTCCCGGACGCGCGGGTAGTCAAGACGCTCAACACGATGAACGCCGGGATCATGGTTGACCCGGCCAGCGTGGCCGGCGGTGACCACTCGGTGTTCGTCTCCGGCAACGACGCGGACGCCAAGACGGTGGTGGCGGGGCTGCTGGCGGACCTGGGCCACCGCGACATCATCGACCTGGGCGACATCACGACGGCCCGCGGGACGGAAATGCTCCTGCCGATCTGGCTGCGGCTCTGGGGTGCCTTCGGAAACGCGGACTTCAACTTCAAGATCGCCCGCTAAAACCGCCGGGCCCCGCCGGGTCCAGCCGAGCTGGCTCGCAGTTGTTGCCGTTTTGAGCGCTGAAAACGGCAACAACTGCGAGTTAGTTGGGTGCAGCGGCCGTCGTCAAGGGTCCCGACACTATCTGAGACGGATTCCCCGCGTGAGCGTGAGCCGGGTAACATCCCATGGGTACAAGTAACCCGGCTCACAGTATCCAGCGCAGTGTACGAGCCAAGTCGAACCCTCGAAAGATTGTTTCCATGGCTGACACTGCATTGACTTCCGGTACGGACCTCGCCTCCGAACTGCGCGCCGACGTCCGCCGGGTGTCCACCCTCCTCGGCGAATCCTTGGTCCGCCAGCACGGCCCCGAGCTCCTCGACCTCGTCGAGCAGGTGCGGCTGCTGACCAAGGAATCGAAGGAGGCCGCCCGGGGCGGCGCCGATGCCACCGGGCCGTGGAGCTCGTACGACGTCGTCGCCCAGGTCCGCGAACTGCTCGGGTCGCTGCCGCTTGAGCAGGCAACCGACCTGGTCCGGGCCTTCGCGTTCTACTTCCACCTGGCCAACGCCGCCGAGCAGGTCCACCGGGTCCGCGGGCTGCGGAGCCGGCAGGAAAGGGACGGCTGGCTGGCCAAGGCCGTCGAGGAAATCGCCGAACAGGCCGGATCCGCCGTGCTGCAGGATGTAGTGGATGAACTCGACGTCCGGCCCATCTTCACCGCGCACCCCACCGAAGCATCCCGCCGTTCGGTGCTGGACAAGATCCGCCGGCTTTCCGACGTGCTGGCCGAATCCACCCGGGAGGGCACCTCGGCCCGCCGCCGCCAGGACCGCCAGCTGGCCGAGGTGATCGACCAGATGTGGCAGACCGACGAGCTCCGCCAGGTCCGGCCCACCCCTGTGGATGAGGCCCGGAACGCGATCTACTACCTCACCGGGATCCTCGGCGACGCCATGCCGGAGATGCTCTCGGACCTGTCCGAACTCCTCGGCGAGCACGGCGTCACCCTGCCCGTCACGAAGGCGCCGATCCGCTTCGGCTCCTGGATCGGCGGTGACCGGGACGGCAACCCCAACGTCACCGCCGGCGTCACCCGCGAAATCCTGCAGATCCAGAACCAGCACGCCGTCCGGATCAGCATCGGCCTGATCGACGGGCTCATCTCCATCCTGTCCAACTCGACCGCGCTGGCGGGGGCGGACCAGGCGCTGCTGGACTCGATCGACGTCGACCTGGGCAACCTGCCCGGACTGGACCGCCGCGTCCTGGAGCTCAACGCGCAGGAACCGTACCGGCTCAAGCTCACCTGCATCAAAGCCAAGCTGCTCAACACCGGCCGCCGGGTCGCCGCCGGCTCGGCCCACGAGCCCGGCCGCGACTACGCCGCCACCGCCGAGCTCCTGGCCGAACTGGGCCTGCTCGAGGTCTCGCTGCGGAACCACCACGCCGGCCTTGCCGCCGACGGTGCGCTGGCCCGCGTCCGGCGCGCGATCGCCTCCTTCGGGCTGCACCTCGCGACGCTGGACATCCGCGAACACGCCGACCACCACCACGACGCCGTCGGGCAGCTGATGGACCGCCTCGGCGGCCCCGGCGTGCGCTACGCCGAACTGAGCCGCGCCGAACGGCTCGAAGTGCTCGGCTCCGAGCTTGCCTCCCGCCGCCCGCTCTCCGGCCACCCGATTAAGCTCGACGGCGTCGCGGACGGCACGTACGACGTCTTCCGTGAGATCCGCCGCGCCCTGCGCACCTACGGCCCGGACGTGATCGAGACGTACATCATTTCCATGACCCGCGGCGCGGATGACGTCCTGGCCGCGGCCGTGCTGGCCCGCGAGGCCGGGCTGGTGAACCTTTTCGGCGAGGCGCCCTATGCCAAGATCGGCTTCGCCCCGCTGCTGGAAACCGTCGAGGAGCTGCGCGCCTCGGCCGAGATCGTGGACGCGCTGCTCTCGGATGCGTCCTACCGCGAGCTGGTCCGGCTGCGCGGCGACGTGCAGGAAATTATGCTCGGCTACTCGGACTCCAATAAGGAATCCGGCGTGATGACGAGCCAGTGGGAAATCCACAAGACACAGCGCAAGCTGCGCGACGTCGCGGCCAAGCACGGCGTCCGGGTGCGGCTCTTCCATGGCCGCGGCGGCTCGGTGGGCCGCGGCGGCGGCCCGACCTACGACGCGATCATGGCCCAGCCCAACGGCGTGCTCGAAGGCGAGATCAAGTTCACCGAGCAGGGCGAGGTCATCTCGGACAAGTACTCGCTGCCCGAGCTCGCGCGCGAGAACCTGGAGCTCTCCCTCGCCGCGGTGCTGCAGGGATCGGCGCTGCACCGCACCCCGCGCACCTCGGAGGACCAGCGCGAGCGTTACGGCCACGTCATGGAGACCATCTCCGATGCGGCATTCGCCCGCTACCGGACCCTGATCGACGATCCGGACCTGCCGGCCTACTTCATGGCCTCCACCCCGGTGGAGCAGCTGGGCTCGCTGAACATCGGCTCCCGCCCGTCCAAGCGCCCCGATTCCGGTGCGGGCCTCGAGGGGCTGCGGGCCATTCCGTGGGTATTCGGCTGGACCCAGTCGCGGCAGATCGTGCCGGGCTGGTTTGGCGTCGGCTCAGGACTTAAGGCTGCGCGCGAGGCAGGCAACTCGGCCCAGCTCGTGGAGATGATGGACGGCTGGCACTTCTTCCGCTCGGTGCTCTCCAACGTCGAAATGACGCTCGCCAAGACGGACATGGACATTGCCGGCTACTACGTCTCGACCCTGGTGCCGGCCGAGCTGCACCACCTGTTCCACGCCATCCGCGCCGAATACGAGCTGACCGTGGCCGAAATCCAGAACCTGACGGGGGAGGACCTGCTGCTCGACGCTCAGCCCACGCTCAAGCGCTCGCTCGAGATCCGGGACCAGTATCTGGACCCGATCAGTTACCTGCAGGTGGAGCTGCTGCGCCGCGTCCGCGCCGAGGCCGCGGCAGGGGAGGGCATGCCCAACGCCGAGATCGACGAACGCCTCCAGCGGGCCATGCTGATCACCGTCAACGGCGTCGCGGCGGGCCTGCGCAACACCGGGTAGTCCGCGCCCCGGCTCCGGCTAGGGTTGTTCCATGCCGTCGTTCCAGACCAGACTCAAAATCACCGGACTCAAGCCGGGCACCCCGCCGGAAGCCGTGATGGCGGCTGCCGTGGAGGCGCTGGGAACGCGGCACCACGTGGAGTCCAACCAGCTGGAACTCGCCGGCGGGGTCCCGCAGCTGAACCTCCGCTTCCTGGTGGACGCCACGGCCTACGCCGCGGAGAACAGCCAGGCGCTGGAGTCGGCCGCCATGATGCGCGACGCCGTCGAACGCGTTGCGGTGACCGGGAACCTGACCGTGCTGCGGCGCAACAGGGGACGCTGGGCGCCGGTGTAGCCGCGCGGGGCCCAGCAGCGCGGACCCAGCAGCGCGTGGCCCAGCAGCGCGGACCGTGGCGGGAGCGGAAGTGCCGGTCTAGAAGTCCAGCTCCGCGTCGGGGTCCGCCTCGGGGGAGCCGGGTTGCACCACGGGGGAGCGGTTGCCGCGGCGGCGGGTGACGACCACCCCGACGACGGCGCCGATCACCAGCCCAAGGCCCACTCCGATCAGCGAGCTCGCCCAGAACGGCAGCTTGGTGGCCGAACCTGTGATGTACCCCAGGCCCACCGACCAGACCGCCCACAGGCTGCCGCCCAGCGCCGCGCAGAAACTGAAACCGCGGGTGGACACGTTGGCGATCCCCGCCGCGGCCGTGGTGGCAAGTCGGCCGCCCGGGATGAAGCGGATGCCGATGATGGCCCCGTAGGTCGACGATCGTCCGGCCCGAGCGATGGCCAGGTGCACGCCGCTGTGGAACCTGCGGCCCCAGCTCCACCGGTCCAGCACGTGGCTGAGGCGGCGCTTGAAGAGCTGGAAGACCATGATGTCCCCCAGCCAGGAGGCCAGGGCGGCGAGAATTGCCACCAGGAAAACGTTGGCCCGGCCGTCGGCAGACAGGGCTCCGGCGGTGATGACCACCATCTCGGAGGGGACCGGCGGGAAGATGGCGTCGCCGAGGACCACGGGGATGATCCAGAAATAGATCGCGGCTCCCCAGGTGTCCGCATTGGCCAGGTCCATGGGCACAAGTTACCGCATATCCGGCGGGGATCAGTGGTTGGCGCTAGTGGGCTTCGGAAAGTTCGAGCCGGCTGCGGTACTCCACCGGGCTGCCCGAGATGGGGTCCACGAAGCGGATGCCGCGGGCCAGGAGCTGGAGCGGTTTGGCGTAGTCGTCCGGCGCCTTGTCCAGCAGCTCGGGATAGAACGCGTCGTTCACAATCCCGAGTCCCAGCGACGCCATGTGCACGCGGAGTTGGTGCGTCTTCCCCGAGTGCGGCTTCAGCCGGTAGAGCGCACGGCGCGGGGCGGCGGCGTCGGGTGCGTCAAAGGTGCGCAACCGCTCGATACGGGTCTCGGCGTTGGGCACGCCCTCGATGACCTCGGCGAGCAGGTAGCTGCGGGACTTGGTCATCCTGTTGCGCACGACTACCGGGAAGTCGACGGCGGGGTGCCCCGGGGCGGGCTCCGCGGCGGACACGCACTCGTATTCCTTCTGAACCTGGCGCTTCTCGAAGAGCACCTGGTATTTCCCGCGGGTCTCGGGGTTGGTGGAGAGCAGCAGGATGCCGGCCGTCATGCGGTCCAGTCGGTGCATCGGGATCAGGTCCGGCAGCCGCAGCTGGTTCCGCAGGCGCACCAGGGCCGACTCCTGGATGTAGGTGCCGCCCGGGGTGGTGGGCAGGAAGTGCGGCTTGTCCACGACCAGGAGGTGCTCGTCCTGGTGCAGGATGTTCAGTTCCACCGGGATGCGGGTCTCGGGCGGCAGCGAACGGTAGTACCAGATGAAGGTGTGGCGCTGCAGCGGGGTGGTGCGGTCCAGCGGTACGCCGGCCTCGCCCACGATTTCGCCGGCGTCGAAACGGTCCTCGATGCCCTGCGGGTCGATGTGCCCCCAGCGGTGCATCATGTAGTCCATGGCGGTGTCCCACGGCCCCTCGTCCGGCAGCCGCAGGCGGGTCGCGTTCACGCCGTCACGCACGGGCAGGGGGGATTGCATCACCGGTCCATTCTACTTTGCCCGCCCCGCCGCCCCGCTCCGTTACCACCTAAGCCCCGTCCGCCCTAAGCCCCGCCCGCCGTTTCGACGGTTCCGTGCCCGCTCGATGTTTCCAAGCGCCGCATCGGCAGGGAACCGTCGAAACGGGGCCGACGACAAAAAAGTTCTTGACAAATAAAACTGTCGGCAACGAGACTTGGAGCATGTTGGACATCGAAGTGATCGAAGACCCGGCCGCGGCGGAGGCATCCTTGGATCCGATCCGGACCCGCATCCTGCGCGAGCTGGCCGAGCCAGGATCGGCAACACAGCTGGCCGCGAAGGTGGGCCTGCCGCGGCAGAAAGTGAATTACCACCTGAAAGCCCTCGAGCGGCATGGGCTGGTCGAACTCATCGAGGAGCGCAGGCGCGGCAACGTCACCGAACGCATCCTGCGGGCGACGGCGGCGTCGTACCTGATTTCGCCGGCGGCGCTTGCCTCCGTGGCCCCGGACCCGCACCGGTTCTCGGACCGCTTCTCTGCGTTCTGGCTGCTGGCGCTCGCGGCCCGCATGGTCCAGGAAATGGGCCAGCTGATCGCCGGGGCCACCGCGGCCAGGCAAAAACTCGCCACCTTCGCGATCGACGGCGAGGTCACTTTCCGGTCCGCGGCCGACCGGGCGGCCTTCGCCGAAGAGCTCGGCGTCGCGGTGACCCGGCTCGTGGACAAGTATCACGACGGCGGCAGCGGCGTCCCGGCGGACGGCTCGCCAGAGTCCCCGGCAGCCCGACCGGCCGGACGCAGGCACCGGCTCGTCGTCGCACTCCATCCCTCGCTGAAGGCGACGGCACGCACAACAACCCACGCAACCCCGAAAGACACAACCACCCAAGCCAAGGAGCAGGACAATGACTGACAAGCGCGAATTCGAGATCGTCTACGACACCGAACTGCCCGGCACGCCCGAACAGGTATGGGAGGCCGTCACCAAGGACACCCCCGCCTGGATGTTCCCCACGGACCAGTGGCCCGCGGTGCGTACCGTGGACGAGTACCCCTCGCATCTGGTCACCCGGATGGACGGCCCGGACGGCTGGTTCAACCAGCTGGAGCACGTACTGGAACCGCTAGACGGCGGCCGGGCGCGGCTCCACTACGTCCACAGCGGCATTTTTGCAGACAACTGGGATGAGCAGTACGACGGCGCCAGCAAACACACGGCCTTCTACCTCCACACTCTGGGCCAGTACCTGCAGCACTTCAACGGCCGGCCCGTCGTCTTCACGGACATCCAGGCGCCGGCCGCGTCCCAGGTCCCGGACGGCTTCGACCGGCTCAAGAAGGCCGTCGGCGTCGCCGGGTCGGCCCCCGGCGACGGGGTGGAGCTGGACGTCGACGGCGTCGGGCACCTGGCCGGCGAAGTGGACTTTGCCAACGAAAACTTCCTCGGCCTGCGGACCGCCGACGCGATGTACCGCTTCTTCGGCCGCAACAACTTCGGGGCGCCGGTGGGCATGACCGTGCACGACTTTAGCGGCAGCGGGGACACCGGGGCGACGTCGAACGCCTGGGCCGGATTCCTGGCGAAGGTCTATGCCTAGGTCTTCGCAACCAAGCCCCACTCGCCGTTTCGACGGTTCCGTGCCCGCTCGATGTTTCCAAGCGCCGGATCGGCAGGGAACCGTCGAAACGGGCCGGGGGCCGGGTCAGGCGATGGCCGCGGCGGGCTGGGCGGGGAGGTTCCGGCGCAGCTGCGGGGAGCGGTCCAGCCGGTCCTGGGCCGCGCGCAGGGCCAGCACCGCGGACTCCAGCTGCTCCGGCGGCAGGGTGAACGGCAGCCGCAGGTAGTACTCGAAGGCGCCGCCGACGCCGAACCTGGGTCCCGCCGCGAGGCGGATGCCGAAGTCCGGGGCGAGCACCGCCAGGGCGGTACTGACGGGCGCGGGAAGACGGCACCAGACCGACAATCCGCCAACGGGCCGCTCCGGCTCCCATTCCGGAAGATGCCCGCGGATCAGGTCCAGCAGGCAATCCCGGTTTCCGCGCAGCGCGGCGAGCCGGGCGGGCAGCGGCTCGGCCAGGTCATTGACCAGGTGCGCCGCGGCGAGCTGCTCCACCACCGGACCGCCCAGGTCCAGTGTGGTCCGCGCCGCGGCGAAGCGCTGGATCAGGGGCTCGCTGGCACGGATCCAGCCGGTGCGCAGCCCCGCCCAGTGCGACTTGCTGAGCGATCCCAGGGACACCACCGCCGGCCCGAACGCGGCCATCGGAGTGGAGCTGGCGCCGTCGAGGTTCAGCTCCCGCAGCGTCTCGTCTGCCACCAGCACGGTGCCCGACGCCGCGGCGGCCGCTACCAGGCGGCGCCGCTGGGCGTCGGGCATGAGCCGGCCGGTGGGGTTGTGGAAGTCCGGCACCACGTAGGCCATCGACGGCCGCTGCTGCAGCAGCGCCGATTCCATCGCCTCCAGGTCCCAGCCTGGCTGGCCCCCGGCGCGGGCGTGCTCCGTGTGGGCGCCGCCGTGGGCCGCGGGCATGGCCACCGTCACCGGGCGGCAGCCCGCGGCCCGGATCGCGTCGAGGGCATTCGGGTAGCTCGGATGTTCCACGAGCACCTTCCCGGACCGCCCGGCGAGGGTCCGGAGCACGATGTTCAGGGCGTGCTGCGCGCCGGAGGTGACCAGGATCTGCCCGGCGGTGGTGGGCACCCCGGCCGCCGTGTAGCGGGCCGCAATCGCCTCCCGGAGCGGACCCACGCCGAGCGCGTCGTACCCGAAGCCGGGCAGCAGCGCCGGCAGTTCCGTCAGTGCGGCGGCAAACGCCCGGTGCACCACTTCGCCGCTGGCTGGCAGCGAGGCGTAGGCCAGGTCGAGGATCCCGTCGGGAACCGCCAGCCCGGGGGCGCCGCTGAGCCGCAGGCCGCCGTCGTTCCCGCCGGGATGGGCCGGGCCGTGGCTCGGGATGCAGCTCCGGCTCCGGCTGCCCTGGCCGCTGCTGAGGAAGCCCTGCTCGCGCAGCAGGGCGTAGGCCGCGGTCACGGTGGTGCGGCTGATGCCGAGGGTGGCTGCCAGCGACCGCTCGCTGGGCAGTGCCACATCGAGCGGGATCCGGCCGTCGAGGATGAGCAGGCGGACGACGTCGGCCAGCTCGCGGTAGGCGGGCGAGGCGCCGACGTTCCACTTACCCAGCAGGCGGGTGAGGGAACTCGGATTCAGGGAGCCGGACATAAAGCCAGTATTCCAAACTGGCTATGGATTACAAGGCCAGTTTTCCGGCAGGATGGTGGCCATGATGACGCGCAGACTCCTCCAGCTCCTGATCGGCCTAGCCCTGTACGGCGTTTCGCTCGCCATGGTCATCCGCGCCAGCCTGGGCACGGCGCCGTGGGACGTCTTCCACCAGGGACTCGCCGGCAGGACCGGGCTGAGTCTTGGCACCGTGGTGATCATCGTCAGTTTCCTGGTCCTGCTGCTCTGGATCCCGCTCCGGCAGTGGCCCGGGGTCGGCACCGTCAGCAACGCCGTGCTGGTGGGGGTCTTCGCCGACCTCGGGCTGGCGCTGATCCCCAAGTTCTCGCACCTGGGTGGCCAGGTCGCGCTCCTGATCGGGGCCGTGCTGCTCAACGGCGTGGCCTCCGCCCTGTACATCGGTGCCCGCCTGGGGCCCGGAGCGCGGGACGGCCTGATGACCGGACTTGCACGGCGCACCGGCTGGCCGGTGCGGGGCGCGCGGACCGGTATCGAGGTGGTGGTGCTGGGCGCCGGTTGGCTGCTGGGCGGTTCGGTCGGCGTGGGGACCGTGCTCTATGCGCTGGCCATCGGGCCCGTGGTCCAGCTCCTGCTGCCGCGATTCACCGTCCCGGAGTTGAAGTCCGCCGAGCTGAAGTCCCCCGGAGAGGTCCTGCCCGCTGCGGACGACCAGCCCGAAGCGGAAGCGGCCGTGGCCGGGGCTTCGACACCGGCCACCTAGATCCACGGACGGAGCCTGGCGGCCGCGCACCCGGCCGGCCGCGTCAGGCTCCGAGCAGGGGCTGGCAGCTGGGGCAGAAGTAGATGTCCCGTTCCTCGGTGCCGGTGGCCTTGGCCAGGACGCCGCGCCGGATGGGGGTGCCGCATTTGAGGCAGGGCTGGTGCTCCCGCCGGTACACCCAGTAGCCCGGCCGCCCCGCCGTCCGACCGACCGGAACGCCGCGAGCGTTGAGCACCGTGACGCGGCGGCCCGGGCCGAGGTTGGCTGTCAGCAGGACCTTCGCGTCGGTGATCATCGCCGCCAGGTCCGGGACCGCCGAGACCGGCGACGCCGGGTGGACGCCGGACAGGAAACACGCCTCGCAGCGGTAGATGTTGCCGATGCCGGCCAGATTGCGCTGGTCCAGGAGCGCGACGCCGATCGGCACCTCGGGTGCCGCGAGCAGGCGGCGTTCGGCTTCCGCCATGTCCCAGTCCGGGCCGAGCAGATCCGGTCCGAGGTGGCCCACGACGCTGGCCTCCTCCGCCGTCGGGATGACCTCCAGCAGCCCGAGCGAAAATCCGACGGCGTCCGCCGACGCCGTGCGGAGCACACAGCGGGCGGTGAAACCGGGCTTGCGCCAGCGCCCGCCGGGGGGATAGACCTGCCAGTTCCCCTCCATCTTCAAGTGTGAGTGGATAGTGAGCCGGTCCTTCGGGGCCGGTCCCGTCACGCGCATCAGCAGGTGCTTGCCGCGGGGGACGACCTCCTGGACGGTCCAGCCGCCCAGCTTCAGCGTGGCGAAGCGCGGCACCCGGAAATCGGACGCCAGCAACTCCTTGCCGGCCAGCGCGGCGTGCAGCTGCGCCGCGGCGCGGAATACGGAATCGCCCTCAGGCACGGATCCTCAGTCCCTTCGGGGTGGAGTAGGCGCCGGCTTGGGCCAGGGCGGCGGCAACGGGGGTGTCCAGGATGCCGTGGCCGTTGACCTTTTCCATGATGAGCTTGTCGACGGCGCCCCGGGTCACGACTCCCACGAGGGCTGCGCCGGCGGCGGCCAGGACTTCGGCGTTGGTGCTGAACGCCAGCAGGGTCTTCCCGCCGCGTTCTACGTAGAGGACCAGGGCTCCGTCGACCAGCACCACCAGGGCACCTGCCTTCCGGCCCGGCCGGTGGCCGGTGCCTGCCTCCTCATTCACGGCCGGCCACGGCAGCGCGGCCCCGTACGGGTTCGCGGGGTCCGTGGCGGCGAGTGCCAGGGCGACCGGCTCGGTCTTGTTCAGCTGGGCGTCCTCGACGTAGGAGCGCAGCCGGTCCACGGTGGCCGGCACGGCGAACTGGGCTGCGCCGAGGTGCTCGATGAAGTAGCCGCGGCGGCAGCGCCCGGCTTCCTCGAGCCGGGCCAGCACCTTGTACATCAGGCCGAAGCCGCCCAGGATGTTCTCCGCCATGACCGATCCGCGGGTGACCACGCCGTACCGGTCGAGCAGGAGTTCGGCGGTGGCGCGGGCGTGGATGGTGGCGTCGAGTTCGGGGGCCGGGAGTGCGGACCAGCGCCCCGCAGCCAGGGGAGGCGTCGGGGCGGCGCCGCTGACGGAGCCGTAACGGCCGCCGGTAAGGCCCGGCGATCCGAGCAGGCCGGTCCCGTGGGCGCGTCCCAGCCGGCTGAGCCTGGGCGCACGGGCCCGCGGGGCGCGCCCGACCTGCCGGTGCGCGGTGTGCCCGCCCGCGATCAGCGCCCGGACCGGAGCGAACGTATCGCCGGTGATCCGGCCCGCCCAGGCCAAATCCCAGAGTGCGGACACGACGTCCTGGTCGCTGAGTACCGAATCCATCCCGCCGGCAATGTCGGTTAGCTGCCGGAAGAAGTAACCGCCGCCGTTGTTCCGCAGGTGGTCCAGGAGCCGCTGCTGCGCGTCGCCGGGTTCGAAGTCCAGGGCCGGGTTCAGGGTCAGTTCGGCGGAATCGGCCAGGTGCAGGCTTACCCAGCCGTCGTTGCCGGGCAGTGAGCCGGCTCCGGACCAGAGGACCTCGCCGGCGGCCATGAGCTCGTCGAGCATGGCCGGCTGGTAGTTGGAGACGCGGCTGGCCAGGACCAGCGGTTCCCAGGCGGAAGCCGGAATCGGCACGCCGGAGAGCTGGTCGATGGCGGTGATGATGCCGTCCAGCCCGCGCAGCGCCGACTGCCCCCGGGTGCCGGGTGTCCGTACGTTTTGCCAGGCCGGGAGGAACCGCCCGTAGGCGGACATATCCACGGGCTCGACCTCGGCGCGCAGCGCGGCCAGGGAGCGGCGGCGGAGCTTGCGGAGCACCTCGGCGTCGCACCATTCGCTGGCGCTTGCCGAAGGCATAACGGTCGCCGGAGCCGTCGGTGCAGGCGGAGCCGTCGGTGCAGGCGCGTCAGCCGTCTCCCCGGCTGACCCGCTTTCCGGTGCCGTGACGTGGGGCCGGAACTCGCCCTCGACGGCGCGCCCATCCGCGGCCAGCCGCTTGAGCGCCGTGCCGACGACGGCGACGCCGAGTCCCAGCCGGGCGGCGGCCTCGGCGGCGGTAAAGGGCCCGTGAGTCCGGGCGTACCGCGAAACGAGGTCGCCCAACGGGTCCGCGACGGGTTCGATGAACGCCAGCGGCACGCCCATCGGCAATGGAACGCCGAGGGCATCGCGTAGCCTGGCGGCGTCCTCGACAGCGGCGAACCGCTCGGCGCCGCCGATGTTGACCTTGATCGTACGGTTGGCCCGCTGTAGCGCGGCCAGGTGCGCCGCGGCCTCGGGGCTGCCCGCCGCGATTTTGGCGGGCTCCGGCCCCGCATCGGGCACGCCGTCGACGGCGCCCTCTCCTGCTGCAGCGTCGGCAAGCTCCGTTCCGGACGCGGCCTTGGTTGCGGCGGGCTGGATCTCGGCCTCCAGCCGGGCGGCGACTTCGTCGGGGGTGAGCGGGCCCAGCAGCCGGAGCAGGTCGGCCACGCCCTCCAGCCCGCGCATTCGGCGGTCCGGCGCGAGGCGCTGGAGTTCAAGCTCGGTGGCCTCGATGACCTTCGCGTCGAGCAGTTCGCGCAGCTCCACCCGGCCCAGCAGTTCGTTGAGCAGGGTGGAATCCAGCGCCAGGGCGGCGGCCCGGCGCTCGGCCAGCGGCGAATCGCCCTCGTAGAGGAACTGCGCCACGTAGCCGAAGAGCAGGGACTTCGCGAACGGCGAGGGCTGCTGCGTGGTGGTCTGCAGGATCCGCAGTTCGCGCCGCTCGATCGAGGCGGCAATGTCCTTCAGGGCCGGAAGGTCGTAGACGTCCTGCAGGCATTCGCGCACGGTTTCGAGCACGATCGGGAAGGTCGGGTACTTCCGGGCGACGTCCAGCAGCTGGGCCGAGCGTTGCCGCTGCTGCCAGAGCGGCTGCCGCTTTCCGGGGGTCTGCCGGGGCAGCAACAGGGCGCGGGCGGCGCACTCCCGGAAACGGGAGGCAAACAGAGCGCTGCCGCCGACCTCTGCGGTGACAATCTGTTCCAGCTCCTCGGGCTCGAAGAGGAACAGTTCGGCGCCGGGCGGTTCGTCCTCCATCATCGGCACCCGCAGCACGATGCCGTCGTCGGCGGCCATCGCGGAGCCGTCCATCCCGTAGCGCTGTTGCAGCCGCTGGCCCACGGCGAGGGCCCACGGCGCGTGCACCGGCATGCCGAAGGGGCTGTGCAGCACCACCCGCCAGTCGCCGAGCTCGTCGTGGAAGCGCTCGACCACGAGGGTCGTGTCGCTGGGGACCACCTCGGTGGCGAGCTTCTGCTCGGCGAGGTACTGGATCAGGTTGTTGGCGGCGAAGTCGTCCAGGCCGGTGGCCTTGCAGCGCTCGGTGGCCGGGCCGACGTCGGACGCCGAAAGTTCGCGCATGAACGCGCCAAGGGCCCGGCCCAGGTCCACCGGCCGGCCGAGCGAGTCGCCCCGCCAGAACGGCAACTTGCCCGGCTGGCCGAAGGCGGGGGAGACAAGGACGCGGTCGTGCGTGATGTCTTCGATCTTCCAACTGGTGGCGCCGAGGGCAAAGATGTCGCCGACGCGGGATTCGTAGACCATCTCCTCGTCGAGTTCACCCACCCGGCGGCCGCCCTTGGCCGTGGATGCCTGGCCCGCGGCCTTGCCGTCGCCGGTGCCGCCGGGGGAGCCGGTGCCCTCCACCTCCGTGCCGATGATGTACACCCCGAACATGCCGCGGTCCGGGATGGTGCCGCCGGAGGTCACGGCCAGCCGCTGCGAGCCGGGGCGTCCTTCGATGGTGCCGGCGTTGCGGTCCCAGACAATCCTGGGCCGCAGTTCGGCGAATTCGTCGGACGGATAGCGTCCGGCCAGCAGGTCCAGGGTGGCCTCGAACGCGGAGCGCGGGAGCGAGGCGAAAGGTGCGGAGCGGCGGACGGTGGCGAACCACTCCTCGACGTCGATCGCGCCGAGCGCGGTCGCGGCAACGGTCTGCTGGGCGAGGATGTCCAGCGGGTTGGCCGGGACGTAGAGCCGTTCGATCTTGCCGTCCAGCATGCGTTCCACGGTGATGGCCGTGTGGACAAGGTCCGCCCGGTGCTTGGGGAAGAGCACTCCCTGGGAGATCTCGCCGACCTGGTGGCCGGCCCGGCCCACCCGCTGCAGCCCGCTGGCCACCGAGGGCGGCGACTCGACCTGCACCACGAGGTCCACCGCGCCCATGTCGATGCCGAGTTCCAGCGAGGAGGTGGCCACGACGCAGCGCAGCCGGCCGGATTTCAGGTCGTCTTCAATCATGGCGCGCTGGTCCTTCGACACGGACCCGTGGTGTGCCCGGGCCAGGACCGGGTCGGCGCCCGCGGTGCTGCCGGCCTGGGCCATCATGTGCGCCGGCGTCGCGGTCGAGGCGGGCAGCGAACCGTCCGGCCCCGCCGCACCGCCGGCTGCCTCGTCCCAGCCGCCGCCTTCGGCCATCAGCTGGCGCTCGGCGTAGATCTCGTTGAGCCGGGCGGTGAGCCGTTCCGCGAGCCGGCGGGAGTTCGCGAACACGATGGTGGACTGGTTGGCCAGCACCAGGTCCACGATCTTCTCCTCGACGTGCGGCCAGATCGACGCGTGCGGCTGCAGCCCGGACGCCGGCCCCGAGTCGAAGGCCCCGGCGGCGCCCTGGAGATCGGACATGTCCTCGACCGGGACGGAGACGGTCAGGTCCCAGGTCTTCTTGGACGGCGGCGCGACGATCTCGACCGGTGCGGAGCCCGCCAGGAACTGCGCCACGAGTTCCTTCGGTTCCACCGTCGCGGAGAGCCCGATCCGCTGGGCCGGTTTGGGCAGCAGCGCGTCGAGGCGTTCCAGCGAGACGGCCAGGTGCGCGCCGCGCTTGGTGCCGGCCACGGCGTGGACCTCATCCACGATGATGGTGTCCACCTCGTCAAGGGTCTCGCGCGCCTTGGAGGTGAGCATCAGGAAGAGTGACTCGGGGGTGGTGATCAGGATGTCCGGCGGGTGGCTGAGCAGCGAGCGTCGGTCCGCCGCCGTCGTGTCCCCGGAGCGGACCCCCACCGTGATCAGCGGCGCGGGCAGGCCGAGGCGCTTGGCGGTCTGGGTAATGCCGATCAGCGGCGCGCGCAGGTTGCGTTCGACGTCGACGCCCAGCGCCTTGAGCGGGGAAATATACAGCACACGGGTTTTCCGCTTCGGAGCCTTCCGCCGCCCCTTGGTGGCCGCGGCATCCAGCCCGGGCAGTCCGGGAAGTTCCTCGGGGGCCGGCGGTGCGGAGACCAGCAGCCGGTCCAGTGCCCAGAGGAACGCCGCGAGGGTCTTGCCGGAGCCGGTCGGCGCCACCACCAGGGCGTGCGCTCCTGAGGAAATGGCATTCCAGGCGCCGTTCTGCGCCGGCGTGGGCGCGGAGAAAGCGCCCAGGAACCACTCCCGGGTCGGCCGGCTGAACCGGTCCATGGCCTCGGCCGCAAGTGTGCCGCCGGCGAGCTCCTGCCCCTTCATTCCTCCATCATGCCTTAAGGCACCGACACTATTTTGCGGCGCGATTTGGCGGTGGGGTCCGTTGATGGGGTCCGGCGGTGCCCTGGGGCGGACGCTACATCGCGGTGAAGGCCGAGACGGTCAGGAGCTTGATCGCCGACTCGCGGCAGGCGTCCTTGGGTGCGGCGATGAACAGCGACGCCGTGTCTTCCGGCGGGTACACCCGGAAGCCGGCAGCCGGGGTGTGGGTGCAGCTGGGGTAGTTGCCGGCCTGCGTGTAGCGCAGGGTGGCTTTTCCGGACTTGCCCGGGGCGAGCAGCACGTCGGCAACGGGCGCCGAGTCGTCGCGTGTCGCCGCGGCACCGATGGGGGCGCCGCTGGCGCCGGCGGTGAGCGATACTCCGGCGAAGCCCTTCAACAGGCACGGCTCAGCGCCGGAGTTCTTCAGGATCAGCTGCATATAGACGCTTCCGGCCGCGCCCCCGCCCCGCGCGTCGAGGGACCCCTTGAGGTTGGCGGCCTTGCAGAGGGCAGGACCGGTCGCGGTGGATGTGGTGGCAGTTGCGGGCGATGCCGTAGCAGTTCCGCCGGACGCCGTCGTGGCAGGGCTGGCGGAAGCCGTCTCGCTGGCGGAGGCCGACGGCGACGAGGCGGTCGTGGCGCCCTGGGACTGGCTTTGGGGCTGGCTTTGGCCGCAGCCGCTGAGCAGCAGCGCAACCGCGGCGGCCGCCGTCACGGAAGTAATTACCAGTTTGTTCTTCATCTGCTGAGGCCTCATGGCACAACTTTGATGTTCCACGGTTGCCTTAGTCAACGACGCCACGACGAAGGGCCCGGATTGATGCCCGGATTGTGATTTCCGGGCATCAACCGGGGGTGCGTTACTTCGCGGGTGCTGGCTTGCGGCTGCGGAGCAGGGCGATGCCGCCCAGGACCAGGCCACCGACGCCTGCGACGAGGCCCGCCCAGCTTCTGGCCTGGCCGCCGTCGTCGTTTGTCGCGGACGCGCGGGCCGCGGGGGAGGACCCCGCCAGCTCGGCGCCGTGTGCGCCATGCCCGTCCGCCTCCATGGCGGCTGCCGGCGCCGTCACCGTCAGCGACGGCGCCGGGGACTTCAGCGCATGGGCGTCCTGGCCCGGTGCCGGGACCTGCGACCAGTCCACCCGGCCGACTTCGCAGCTCTGCAGGGTCGGGAAATAGAGGGTCTTTCCGGCAGCATCCGGCAGCTTCACCGACAGCACCAGCGCGTCGCGGAGCTCCGGGCTCAGCGGCGCCTTGGCGGTGTAGACGATCTGGCTGGTGCGCTTGGTGATCGAGGAGCCGTCGGCCAGCTTCTTCGGCGCCCCCAGCTTTTCGGTGACCTTGGCCGCCGTCCAGTTGGGGTTCACGGTGGGCTGGGCGTCGTCGAGCTCCGGCGGCAGGGTGATGGCCACCTTGGTGGTGGCGGATTCCGCGCAGCCGTGCGGGATGGCGAAGGTCAGCAGGGCATAGGAGTTAGCGGTGGTCTTGTCCGGGGAGACGCCGACGTGGGCCGAGGCGCCGCTGATGCCGGCGAGCATCAGGGCGGCGGTGGCTCCGGCGGCGGCGGTGCCGGAGAGGGTGCGGCGGAGGGCGGTGTGTCGCTGTGTGGTGGTCAAAACAGGTGCCTTTCAGGCGTGCGCGCGGCACTCAGTGCGGCACTCCATGCGGCGCGCGGAAACGGGGGAGGCGCGGGGCAGCTGCCCGCCGTGCCGGGGGCACGGAGACTTTGCGGGGCAGGAACGGCCGCAGCCGGAAGGAAAGTTAGGAGGAAAAGACGACGACGGCGGGCGGCCCGCGGCGGCAATCGCGCCGGAGGTTGCGCCACGGCAGCGGGACGGCGCCGACGGACCGGCGCGGCAGCACGCGCGTGAGGGCCGGCTGCGGCAAGACCGCCACCGGGAGCTGGACGAGCGGGCGGAGCCACGCCGCGAGGGACCAGAGCGCATCCTCGCCCTTGGCCAGGATCAGGGCGCAGGCAACGGTTGCCAGGGCGTGGCCGGCGAGCATGGACAGGGCCAAGGCGGAGTCCAGCTCGTGGAGCCGGAGGTGGTCCGCCGGGACCGGAATCGTGGCCAGGCCCGCGTGGTGCGCCGGCGCGGCAATTCCGCCGATTGCGGTGCCGGACGCTGGCCCTGACCCTGTCCAGCCGGCCGGCGTGCTGAACGCGGCGAAAGCCTCATGCAGCACCACCTGCCCCGCGCCGAGCAGGCCGGTCATCGCGGGCAGGTTGAGCTTCAGCCTGGTGGCCGTGGTGGAAACCAGTCCGGTGAGGGCCAGGAAAGCGAACAGGATGGCGGGGGCGGGAAGCTGGCCTCCGGCGACAACGTGCGCTGCGGCGGCGAGCGTCACGATCGTCGTGGCGACGATGGCCGAGCGCAACGCGTGGAAGGGTGCTCTGGCGGCGGTGCGCATGGAACACTCCCTTCACCGGCGGCGGTCATGGTTGCTCCCGCGGGCGTCCTGTCGGCAGCGGGTTGTCCCTTGATTCTAGCGGCGATTTCTACAGGGCTACGAAAAAGGACTGTCTGCTACGAAGCGGACACCCCGGTCCGGGGACCGGGGTGTCGTTGTCATGACTTCCGGCGGGTGCGGCGGGACTCAGTTGCCGACGGCGGCGGCCGACGCTTCTGCGGCCCCGGCGAGCCGGATCCAGGTTTCCACCACGGTGTCGGGGTTCAGCGACACGGAGTCGATGCCCTCCTCGACCAGCCATTCGGCGAAGTCCGGGTGGTCGCTCGGGCCCTGCCCGCAGATGCCCACGTATTTTCCGCGCGCCTTGCACGCCTTGATGGCCATGCTCAGGAGCTTCTTGACGGCAGGGTTGCGCTCGTCGAAGCTGCCGGCGACGATCGAGGAATCCCGGTCCAGGCCCAGCGTCAGCTGCGTCATGTCATTGGAGCCGATGGAGAAGCCGTCGAAGTAGTCCAGGAACTCGTCTGCGAGCAGCGCGTTGGACGGAAGTTCGCACATCATGATGACCTCGAGGCCGTTTTCGCCGCGGCGCAGCCCGTTTTCCGCGAGCAGGTCGATGACGCCGCTGGCTTCGTCCAGTGTGCGCACGAACGGGATCATCAGCTTGACGTTGGTCAGGCCCATCTCGTTCCGCACGAAGGACAGGGCCTCGCACTCCAGGTCGAAGCAGTCCCGGAAGGATGGTTCCAGGTACCGCGAAGCGCCACGGAAGCCGATCATCGGGTTCTCTTCGTGCGGCTCATAAGCGGGCCCGCCGAGCAGGTTGGCGTACTCGTTGGACTTGAAGTCGGACATCCGCACAATCACCGGCTCCGGCGCGAAGGCAGCGGCGATGGTTGCCACCCCTTCGGCCAGGCGCTTGATGTAGTAATCGCGCGGACTGTCATAGGCGGCAATGCGTTCCCGGATCTCGGCGAGCACGTCCGCGGGCTGATCGTCCATGTTCAGCAGCGCCTTGGGGTGGATGCCGATCTGTCGGTTGATGATGAATTCCAGCCGGGCCAAGCCCACGCCGTGGTTGGGGAGCTGGGCGAACGTAAAGGCCTGCTCGGGGGTGCCGACGTTCATCATGACCTTCACCGGCGCCTCGGGCAGCTGGGTGATTTCGGTTTCCTCGACGCTGAAGTCCAGGATCCCTTCGTAGATCAGGCCGGTCTCGCCGTCGGCGCAGGAGACCGTCACGTCGAGGCCGTCGGAGAGGATGTCGGTGGCGTCCCCGGTGCCGACGACGGCGGGAATCCCCAGCTCCCGGGCGATGATGGCCGCGTGGCAGGTGCGTCCGCCACGGTTGGTCACGATCGCGGAGGCGCGCTTCATGATCGGTTCCCAGTCCGGGTCGGTCATGTCCGCGACCAGGACGTCGCCGGTCTTGAACGCGGCCATCTGGTCGATCGCGGTGAGGATCCGGACGCTGCCGGCGCCGATCCGCTGGCCGATGGCGCGGCCCTCCACCAGGACCCGGCCGGAGTCGTTCAGGCGGAAGCGGCTCAGGCTGCCGGAGGCCCTGCGGGACTGCACGGTTTCCGGGCGCGCCTGCAGGATGTACAGGCCGCCGTCGAGCCCGTCCTTGCCCCATTCGATGTCCATCGGGCGTCCGTAATGGTTTTCGATGGCGACGGCGTGCCGGGCGAGCTGCTCGACGTCGTCGTCGGTCAGGCTGAAGCGGTTCCGCAGGGACGCCTCGACCGGGACGAAGTCGATGGTGTGGCCGATTTCGCGGTTGCTGGTGTACGTCATCTGGAGCGCTTTTTCGCCGAGTCCGCGCTTGAGGATGGCCGGGCGGCCTGCCGCCAGGGCGGGCTTGTAGACGTAGAACTCGTCCGGGTTGACGGCGCCCTGGACTACGGCCTCGCCGAGGCCGTAGGAGGAGGTGACGAAGACGGCGTCCTTGAAGCCGGATTCGGTGTCCATGGTGAACATGACGCCGGATGCGCCGACGTCGGAGCGGACCATGCGCTGGACGCCTGCGGAGAGTGCCACCTCGGCGTGCTCGAACTTGTGGTGCACGCGGTAGGCGATGGCCCGGTCGTTGTAGAGGGAGGCGAAAACGTCCTTGATGGCGGCCAGGATGTTCTCGATGCCGCGAACGTTCAGGAAGGTTTCCTGCTGCCCGGCGAAGGAGGCGTCAGGAAGGTCCTCGGCCGTGGCGCTGGAGCGGACAGCCCACGAAAGGTCCTGGGAGCCGCCGTGCTTGTCCACCAGTTTCTGGTAGGAGTCGCGGATCTGCGCTTCGAAGTGCGGCAGGAAGGGCGTCTCGCGCATCAGGGTGCGGATTTCCTGACCCGCTGCCGCCAGGGCCGTCACGTCGTCGGTATCCAGGCCCACGAGCCGGTCGGCAATCTTCTGGTCCAGGCCGGAGTCGGCCAGGAAGCCGCGGTAGGCGTCCGCTGTCGTGGCGAAGCCGTCAGGAACCTGGACGCCGGCAGAGGTCAGGTTCTGCACCATCTCGCCGAGGGAGGCGTTCTTGCCGCCTACCCTGTCCAGGTCCTTGAGTCCGAGTTCTGAGAACCACAGGATGTCCGTCGTCATGGTTGCTGCTCCTTTGCAGATGATGCCTTAATGCCGCCTGCGTGGGCGGCCGCCGTTTGATGGGCGCAAGTCCTGTCCACAGTGACAGGTCGACGCCGGTGATTCCACACGATGTGGTCCACGCAACAGTTGTGAAGCGTGGCCTCAGTGCTTGAGGTTCATCTTCTGGAGGATGGTGGCTGCCATTTCCTCCACGGACACGCTGGCCGAATTGAGGTACGGGATCCCGTGGGACACGTACAGCCGTTCGGCGCTGCGCAGTTCGAAGCCGCACTGCCGCAGTGACGCGTAGGGCGAGCCGCGGCGGCGTTCGGTGCGGACCTGGCTCAGGCGCAGGGGATTGGTGGTGAGGCCGAAACACTTGGAAACGAAAGGCCGCAGCGGCTTGGGGAGTCCCTCGCGTTCAAAGTCCTCGTCCACCAGCGGGAAGTTCGCGGCGAAGATGCCGTGCTGCAGCGCCAGGTACATGGTGGTGGGCGTCTTACCGCAGCGGGACGGGGCCACCAGAATGACCTGCGCCTTCTCAAGCGCGCGCAGGCTCTGCCCGTCGTCGTGCTCCATGGCGTATTCGACGGCGGCCATCCGGGACTGGTAGCGGGCTGCGTTGCCCAGGCCGTGGGCCCGGCCGGGTTCCCCGCTGGCTTGCGTCCCCAAGGCCTGCTCCAACTGCCCGACGTGGGTCCCGATCAGATCCACGATGATCCCCTTGCAGGTGCCCAGCGTCTGCCGGATGTCGCTGCCGACGGCGGTGGAGAAGACGATCGGCTGCTGGCCCGTGGCCGCGAGGTTGTCGATGACCCTGACGACGGCGCGCGCCTGGTCGACGGTGGTGATGAAGGGGACCGTGATGCGGTCATATTCGTTTGCGGGGAACTGCGTCAGCAGGGTGTTGCCGAGCGTTTCAGCGGTGATGCCCGTACTGTCCGAAAGGAAGTAGACCGGGCGGGGAGCGTCATTGGTCATGAACGCATTGTGCACCAGCGGGGCCCGTGCGGTCTTCCACGACGCACGCCCGCCGCCGGGGTGCCGGCCGGACTGCGGGGAGTAGGCTGTGACCCACATCGCCAAAGGAGGCTGCATGAGCTACAAATATCGGACTGTCAGGGTCCGCGGTACGGACCTGGTCGGCACCATTGCGCGCAGGCACGGGGGCGCGCCCGAAATCTACGAGACCTCGAAGGACCCGAGTACTTCTGTGGTTCCCGTGTTCTTTCCGGAAACCGGCGAGATCCGCTTCTTCGACCGGTCGGTGCTGGAGGACGTTGTCAGCCCCGCGGGCTAGGAGCAGCGGCGGGCGTGACCTAGTGCGAGTTGTCCGCCCCTGGGCCGGGCTGGTCCGCTGTGGACTCGCGGAAGACCAGAACGGGGCAGTGGGCATGGTGGACCGCCTGGGTGGACACGGAACCAAGCAACAGCCCCGTGAATCCGCCGTGGCCGCGTGAGCCAACGGCAACGACGTCGGCGTCCCGCGAAGCGTCCACGAGCACCGCGGCGGCGCTGCCCTGAACAATGCGTCCGTTGATCTGAACGCCCTGGCCCCGGACCCGGGCAAGTTCCTCATCGAGAATTGACTGGGCGTCGGTCTGGAACACCTCGTAGTCCCAGGCCTGGCCGAGGGCGTCGGTGACATAAGGGAAGTGCCAGGCCGTGAGGGCCAGCACTTCACCGCCGCGAGCCTTGGCTTCCTCGACAGCCCAGTCCATTGCCGCCCGGGACTGCTCGGAACCGTCCACGCCAACCACGATCCTGTAGCTCTCGTTTCCGGCCATATGCCTTCCTTCCGAATGCCAGGCCCGATGCCGGGCGGTGTTGTGATTCCTCATCCTGACAGCGCCGCACCCGGGCCGGCAGTGCCATTGGGCAGGGATCACGCACGCGGTCCCGGTCCTGGGTGACAGTGAAGGCCGGCCGGATAGGCTGAGGACATGCCCGCTTCTCCGCTGGTCGCTGTCTGTGGCCCCGCCTCGTGGAACCACCTCATCCTCCTCGACCACCTTCCGGACCCTGTTCCGCACATGCAGTTCGCCCGCCGCGCCTGGCACACGGTGGGAGGCACCTCGGCGGGCAAAGCCTTGCACCTGGCGGATCTCGGCGTCCAGGTGCGCCTGTGTTCGCCCTTGGGCGCGGACGAGGCCGGCGGCCGGGTGCGCGACGCCCTCGCCACGGCCGGCGTCACCATCGAAGCGATTGCGTCGGACCGCACCGAGCGTCACGTCAACCTCATGACCGACGGCGGCGGCCGGGTATCGCTCTACGTTTCGGTGCCCTCCCCGCCGGCGGACGACGACCTCGACGCTGCCGCGGCAATAGTGGCTGCAGCGGATGTTGCCGTGATTGACCTGAGCGAACTTGGCTTGTTGTTGCTCGAGCGCGACGAGGTCCGGCAAACACCGCTGTGGGTGGACCTTCATGACTTCGACGGATCGTCCGCGTTCCATCAGCCATTCCTGCGGGCGGCCGATACCGTCTTTATGAACGACGACCGGACCGACGATCCCTGGGAGCTGATGCGCTCCTGCCTCGCCCGGGGCCCCCGCCTGGCTGTGTGCACCCGCGGGGCAGCGGGTGCGGTAGCGCTGGAAGCGGACGGGACGCGGCATGAGGTTGCTGCCGTTCCCGCGGATGTGGTGGACACCAACGGTGCCGGCGATGCGTTCATGGCCGGCTTCCTGGCCGCGAGCCTGCAGGGCGCGTCCGTGGCGGAGTCCCTCAAGGCGGCGGCCGTCCAGGCCCGCGTCGCCATTGAGAGTGAGCATCTGCACCCGGTCCTCGGGGGCTGATTCGCTGGCGCCCGATCCCGGGTTGGCAGCGGCCAGATGCCTGCCAGCGGGACCGGGTTAGAGGCCGGTCGGGAACTTAAACGTTGCGGGCATCGGCTCCGGGGCCGTCCCGTGGAACAGGACGACTTCATCGTGGGCTTTCAGGACGACAGCTTGGGCCGGCCCCGCCTGCTTGGCGCCGTTCACAGCGACGGACCAATCCGAGATGGGTGAATGCGCGGTCCCGGGCTTGCCGGTGCCGTCCAGGACACCCCATTCGGTCAAGAGCTGGCCAAGCGTGTAGGTAGCCCCGGCGACCGGCGCCTCAACGTGGATGATGCCGGTCTCGTCATGTGTGTGCAGCGCCGAGATGCCGTTGGGTTGGCCGGCCGCGGTGAAGCTGAAGCCGATGTCCGCCGGGACAGGAACGGGCTTGCCGTCAACAAAAACGTCCAGATGGGCGTGGAAGTGCTCGGCTGCGCCCTCCTCGTTGAGGACCGCCAGGCCTGCCGCTTTGATCCGTTCGGCTCCGCCCTTGGGGTTCAGTTCCCAGCCCGCGGACGGAGCCGCGGCTGCGGCGGATGAGGTGGCGCTCGCGGCCGGGGCGGTCGCGCTCGGAGCAGGGGCGGCGGTCGAACATCCCGAGACGGACAGGCAGGCAGCGCCCAGCATCACGGAAAGCGGGAGGAACTTCTTCACAAGGGCTTCCTTCATTCGGGAGCAGGGGCACAGCGGATGTGCGCGGGGGAGGCGGGAGGTGTTCGTGACTCCTAAGCCTACGTGGCAGGATCTTCCAGTCGTTTGCCATGGCAGGGGGCGGCCCCCGGGACGGGTCTGGCCGGACGAGGCTGGACAACTCGACGCCGGTGCCTCCGTCAGTCACGTTTGTCGAGGTCCGGAACGGTGACGCCAACGTGGTCGAACCGCACGATTCGTGTCATGAGCGGCACCCCAAATGATCGCTTCTGGATGGTCTAGGCCGGCGTCTACGGCGAACTTTGCGGCGGATTCGCGGTGCGAGGAAAGGCCCTACTGCGGGGGTGAGGTTATCCCTTGCCTTGGGCCGCGGGAGGTACGAAGATGAGCGCAGAATCAGCATTTCATCCGCAATCAATTCAAGGGAGATTCTCATGTTGCTTTGGATAGCCATCATTATTGCTGTTCTCTGGCTTCTGGGCTTGATCGGGAACATTGGCGGCGGGTTCATTCACCTGCTTCTGGTGATCGCCGTCGTGGTCCTGATCTTCCACTTCATCCGCGGTAGGTCGCGCACGTAGAGGCGGATCCCGAGCAATCCTGCCCGGGGCGTCTTGCTGCCCGGAAACTTAACAAGCCTCACGTCTACTTCAGCCGTGGGCAGATCCACGCACCTGCCACACCGAGCAAGTACGCCACGGCTGATCCTGGTGTTGGCGCTGCTCGGCCGCGAGCTTCGCCGGAAAGTCGCAGGCAATATTGATTGCCTGCCGGGCGGCCATCTAGTGGATATGGAACGTGGCGAGTCTCCAGTAGATGAGGGCGTTGCGAACGCCGGTCAGGGCCTGGAGCGTATGGGGTCCGGTTCCGTGCATCAGGATGACGCCGCCCGCACGAACCCGCGGGGTGGTGCGGTCGCCGAATTGCACGCGGCGGATGATGGTGCCGGCTGATGAGCCGTCCCAATCGCGCGTGTCAACGGTCCAATAGGCGGGGCGGCATCCTGCACGGGCCAGGGCGTTGTAAACCCTGAGGCTGAACGCGCCGGCACCGTAAGGTGGCCGACAGAGCTTGGGTGACGTGGTGGGTATGACGCTGCCGTGCCGGCGGACCTCGGTATAGATCTGGTTGGCGGTCATGCGTGAGTAGTCGCGGTGGTCAAAGCTGTGATTGCCCAGCAGTTGACCGGCCCTGGATATCTGCGTGCGATAGGTCGGGTGGGCGAGCATGCATTGGCCGGTGAAGAAGAATATGGCTTGGACGTTATAGTGACGCAGCCAGTTCAGGAGTCCGGTGAGACGAACCTGGGTGGCGCAGTCGTCGAAGGTAAGTCGCACTCTTGGCCCGTGATAGTACAGATGCAGGATCTCGGAACGCTCGGCAGATGACATCTGGGATGCAAATGGTGCCGGCGGCATGGGGTTGATGACTTTCTGGATCACATCCGGTTGTGCCGCGGCCCAGCTCGGCGCCGGAGCGCTGAAGCCGACAATGACCAGTAGGGCTACGACGATCGGTCGCCAAACCTTCATTGGGCAGTCCCCTTTTCCGCAACTGGGAATGAACTGCGATGAGCACGAGGCAGAGACCGGAGCATTCCCGGATTTGAGTGTCCCCCCGTCACCGACGCCGCAATAGGGTCAAGGGTCCTTTGCCAGGAACTAAGGCCCGGGTAGCGCCGAAGCGACGGCGGCCCGGTGATCGGCTTTTGAGGCGGAGCTGAAGCGCAAAGTCGGCGTGCGGCCCGGGCCTGCGGAATCAAGTTTTGGCCTAATCATTGCCAATGAGCCAGTCGCGGGAAAGCAAAAGGCCCCTCCTTCCCTTGTAAACCAAGGGAAGGAGGGGCCTCGCTACGTGGCGGTGACGGTGGGATTTGAACCCACGTTGGCTTTTACACCAAACAACATTTCGAGTGTTGCACCTTCGGCCGCTCGGACACGTCACCAACCTGACTAGGGTACCGGAGCAAGGCGCCCAACCCCAAAACGGCGCCCAGATGGTCTCGCAAAACGCCTCGCCGCGCCCCGCCCGCGGCCCCGAAGCTTCCCCCTGTCCCTCCCCGGCACTAGATTCGTAAGCAAGATGAGCAACTCGAACAAGGTCAACCAGGCAACAACCACCGCAACCGCATATTGGACCGTCGGCCCGGAGCAGGGCGAACTCCGGCGCGAGCAATTGCCGGCACCCGGACCCGGCGAAGCGCTCGTGCGCTCGCTCTACTCCGGCATCAGCAAGGGCACCGAGATGGTGGTGCACAACGCCCGCGTGCCGGAATGCATCGCCGAGGAAATGGCCGCACCGCACCAGGAAGGCAGCTTCCCGTCGCCGGTGAAGTTCGGCTACCTTTCCGTAGGCGTCGTCGAGGAGGGCCCGGCCGAGTGGCAGGGCAAGACGGTCTTCTGCCTCTACCCGCACCAGGACCGCTACATCGTCCCAGTCGAGTCGCTCACCCAGGTCCCGGACGACGTTCCCGCCCGCCGCGCCGTCCTCACCGGCACCGTGGAAACCGCGGTCAACGCCCTCTGGGAGGCCGGTCCCCGCCTCGGCGACCGCGTGGCCGTGATCGGCGCCGGACTGGTCGGCGGAATGGTCGCCAAGCTCCTCGGGTCCTTCCCGCTGGGCCGACTGCAGTTGATCGACGTCGACCCCGCTAAGCGCGCCTTCGCCGACACCCTCGGCGTCGACTTCTGCCACCCCGACGACGCACTGCCGGACTGCGACATCGTGATCCACTGCTCCGCCGCGCAGGCCGGACTGCAACGCGCTCTGCAGCTGGTGGGCGACGAAGGCGAGATCATCGAGATGTCCTGGTACGCGGACCGCCTGGTCACCCTGCCGCTGGGGGAGGACTTCCACGCCCGGCGGCTCTCCATCCGCGCCAGCCAGGTGGGCGTGGTGGCCCGCGCCCGCCGCCACCGGCGCACCACCGCCGACCGGCTCCAGCTCGCCGTCTCGCTGCTGGCCGACCCAGTCTTCGACACCTTCCTCACCGGCACGTCCGACTTCAGCGAGCTGCCCGACGTCGTCCAGCGCGTCTCCGACGGCAGCCTGGACGCGCTCTGCCACGTCATCGAATACCCCGCCCCCGCAACAGAAACCACGAGGTAATCCGTGTTCAGCCTGACCGTCCGCCGCAATTTCATGATCGCCCACAGCCTGCCGCGCCCTGCCTTCGGCCCCGCCCAGGGCCTGCACGGGGCCACTTTTGTCACGGAAGTGACTTTCCGCCGTCGGACGCTGAACAACGACGCGATCGTGCTGGACATCGGCGAGGCCGGCGACGTGCTGGACGCCGTCCTGGCGGGCCTGAACTACAAGAACCTCGACGAGCACCCGGACTTCACCGGCAAACTCAGCACCACCGAAGCCCTGGCCCAGTACATCGCCGACGCCGTGGCCGGCCAGATCCGCGGCGGCCAGGACGGGAAGGCCCTTGCCGGCATCGAGGTCACCCTGCGCGAAACTCCCGACGCCTGGGCCAGCTACTCGCTCGAGTTCGACGCCGGCTAGCAGCCCCGTGGATGCCCCCGGCCTCCGCCTCCTGGTGCCCGGCAACGTGCGCCACAACTCCGGCGGCAACGCCTACAACGCCGCGCTGCTCCGCGCCCTCGCAGACCTCGGGGTCGCGGCGTTGTCCTGCGAGGTCGACGGCGACTGGCCGGTCGGCAGCCCAGCGGACCGGCAGCGGTTCGGCCGCCTGCTTGCCGAGTCCGACGCCGGCCATGTCACGCTCGTGGACGGTCTGGTGGCCTGCGGGGCGCCGGACGAGCTCGAAGCCGCGGCGGCTGCCGGGGCGCCGGCCTGGATCCTGCTGCACATGCCGCTGGGGACGCATCCGGAACTGGAACACCGCGCGCTGCAGGCCGCGGCCGGCGTTATCTGCACCAGCACCTCCGCCGCGGCGGGCCTGCAGGAACGGCACGGCCTGGGCGGCTTGGCTCGAATCAGCGTCGCGCTTCCCGGCACCGAGGCGGCACCGTCCGCGGCCGGTTCCGAGCCGCCCCACCTCCTCGCACTGGCCGCGCTGCTGCCCAACAAGGACCAGCTGCTGCTGCTGCGCGCCCTCTCGGAGCTCATGGACCTGGCCTGGACAGCATCCCTTGCCGGTTCGGACACCGCGGATCCCGCCTACGCCGCCCTGCTCCGGCAGGAATCGGAGCGCCTCGGCCTGACGGACCGCGTCCGGCTACCCGGCGAGCTGCGCGGAGCCGACCTGGCCGCCGAATGGGAGGCCGCTGACCTCAGCCTGCTCATTTCCCGGGCCGAGACCTATGGGCTGGTGGTCACCGAATCCCTGGCCCGCGGCGTGCCGGTGATCGTCCGGGAGGGAACCGGCGCCGTGGAGGCGCTCGCGGCCGGCACTCCCGGAGCAGCAGGCACTCCCGCAGCGGGAGCGCCGGCCCTGCCGGGCGCCGCCGTCGCACTCGGCGAAGATCCGGCACCGCTGGCAGCCCCGCTGCGCCGCTGGCTCACCGAACCGGCCCTCCGCGCCGAATGGCGGGCCGCCGCCCGGGCCGCACGGGAGCACCTTCCCGGCTGGGACGCCACGGCGCGGGCCGTGCTGGCCGTCCTGGCCGCGGCCGGCCCACCTAACTAACCCGCGCTAGTTGTCGTTTTGAGGGCTCATAACGACAACTATTGCGAGCTACTTGGGCCAAGCGGGTGGAGAATGACCCCATGACTACCGAGCCCATGACCGTGCAACTGCCGCCCGCGGAAAGCCTCACGCCCGAGCGGCTCCGCGCCTGGTCGTGGCACCGGCAGGGCCTGGACGGCTCGCTGGCGGGGTGCACTGCGGAACAGGTGTTCGCCCGGGCCGGCTGGGCACGGTCCGTTGGCGGGGCCAACCCGTACCTCACGCTCTTCGCCCGGGCCGGCATCCGGCGCTCTCAAGTGGACCGGGACGTCCTGGCGCACCGGATCCTGGAACTCCCGACGGCGCGCGGCTGCACCTACGTGCTGGGCGCGGACGACTTCGGCTGGGCGCTGCGGCTGGGACGGGACGCCGCCGAGGCCGGCTTCAAGGTCGTCGGCCGGCTCGGCGTGGACCGCGGCGAAATTGCCCTGCTTGAGGAGCAAGTGCTGCACGCCCTTGCCGAGGCCGGGGTGCCGCTGGACCCGCGGCAGCTCAAGGATGAACTCGGCGATTCGGTCCGCAACCTCGGCGAGGAGGGCAAGAAAAAGGGCGTCACCACCACGCTGCCCACGGCGCTGGGCATCCTGCAAGCGGACGGGCGGATCCGCCGGGTCCCTGCCAATGGCCGGCTGGACCAGCAGCGCTACGCCTACGAGCCCTGGGGGCTGCCGCCGAGCACGCTCAGTGACGATGAAGTCCGCGCCGAGCTGATCCGGCGGTACCTTGGCTGGACCGGAGGAGCCACCTTCAAACAGTCGCAGTGGTTCACCGGCTTCACGGTCGCGCAGAGCAAGGCGGCGCTCGCCGCCGTCGACGCCGTCGAGGTCCCCGCCGCCGCCGGCGGAGACCCGCTCTGGATGCTGCCCGACGACGTCGAACGACTCGCCGCCTTCGAAGAACCGGCCGAGGAACAGATCCAACTGCTCGCCGGAACTGATTCGCTGGTGCTGCTGCGCCGGAACGCGGGGGAGCTGCTGGCCGGGGAGGACCAGGATAAAAAGGCGCTGGGTCCGCTAGCGCTGCAGGCCGACCTGCCGGACCATCCCATCTTCGACCGCGGCAGGATCATCGGTTTGTGGCAGTACGACCCGGGCCGGGAGAAGATCGCCGCCTGGGTGTTCGGCACGCCCACGCCGGCCGTGACCCGGCGGATCGCCGAGGTGGAGGCCTGGATCAAGGAGGACCTGGGCGATTTCCGCGCCTTCAGCCTGGACTCGCCCGCCTCCCGGCAGAAGCGGATCGACGCGCTGCGGGCGTCCACGACGGCCACCGCCGAGCGGTAGCTCACCGCCGCGTTATGGGGGCCGGCTCGCTGTTGGGGGCAGCCGCCGGAGCGGCAGCGTCAGGCGCCGCGGTGGCCGGCGAAGAAATCCCGCAGCAACCCGCCGCACTCCTGCTCCCGGACCCCGGCGTACACCTCCACCCAATGGTTCAACCGGCGCTCGCGGAGAATGTCGAACACGGAGCCGGCGGCCCCGGCCTTCTCGTCCCACGCGCCGAAGACCACCCGCGGAATCCGCGCCAGCACCACGGCGCCGGCGCACATGGCGCACGGCTCCAACGTCACCACCAGGGTGCAGTCTTCCAGCCGCCAGCCGTCGTCGGCTGCGCCCTCCAGCGCCCGCCGCTCGCGCAGCCGGGCCGCGGCCTCCCGGATCGCCACCATCTCGGCGTGCGCCGTCGGGTCCCCGAGTGCCTCCCGCTCGTTGCGCCCGGCACCGAGCACCGAGCCGTCCGGTCCGATCACGACGGCGCCGATCGGCACGTCCTCGGTGGCCAGCGCCCGGCGCGCCTCGGCAAGGGCCAGGCCCATCCATTCCGCATGGCGTGGCTCGGGGGTAGTCATGGCTCAATGATAGTTTCGACCCTAAGCAAGCTGTGCACTTAAGCGGGTGCACCGGGAAGTCGGGAGAGGGCATTGAGCACCAAGACTGAGAGCTGGCTGATGCGGCGCTGGGGAAAGTGGGTGGTGCCCTATGCCGCACTGTGGATCACCATGCTGATCGGCGGCGTCGTCGTCGTCGCCCTGGCGCTGACGAGCGCGGAAGTCTACGACAACGTCGTGGACGACGCCGGCCTGGCAAGCCTCGACAAGCCCACGCTGGGGTTCATGCAACAGCTGCGCAGTCCCGGCCTGGACGCGTTCGTCACCGGGTTCACCAATATTGGCGGTGGAATCGGCATGCCGATCCTGGCCAGCATCCTGACGGCATGGCTGATCTGGGTCTCGCGGACCTGGCGGCCGCTCATCCTGATCGGCGGAGCCGCCGCGGTGTCGATCACCGCTACGACGGTGGGCAAGAAACTGATCGGCCGGGCCCG
Source organism: Arthrobacter sp. 10T419 (assembly GCF_056394105.1). Taxonomy (NCBI): domain Bacteria; kingdom Bacillati; phylum Actinomycetota; class Actinomycetes; order Micrococcales; family Micrococcaceae; genus Arthrobacter; species Arthrobacter sp. 10T419. The sequence goes on from NZ_JBFTHF010000010.1 coordinate 94,879, forward strand.
CCCCGACTTCGCGGACGCGGTGCCGCCTTACGAGACGTCGCCGTCGTTCCCCAGCGGCCACACGCTGAACACCACCGTGGTAATCGGGCTCGTGGTCTACCTCGCCTGCCTGCAAGTCAGACGCACCATAGCCCGCGTCGGTTTGATCACCGCGGGTGCAATCTTCATCCTTGCGATGGGCATGAGCCGCGTCTTCCTGGGCCATCACTGGATGACCGATGTGATCTTCGGCTGGGCCCTGGGGCTGGGCTGGGTGGGGATCGTGATCCTGGCCCACAGGCTGTTCCATGTGCTGCGGCACCGGGAACACACCGGCCCCGCGCCGACGTTCGACAACGATGCGCACCTGCGCGACGGCGCCCCCGCCCGCGGCCGCAAGGGCAGCACCGCGGAGCGGACCGCCGACGCCGATACCCCGGACCCCGCGGGACGGTCCTGAAGGTCCGGGTGGTAGTTTTGACCCATGCGCACTCTCGTTGTCGACCACCCGCTGGTCGCCCATAAACTCACCGTTCTGCGGGACAAGAACACCCCGTCCCCGGTCTTCCGCCAGCTCACCGAGGAGCTCGTCACGCTCCTGGCCTATGAGGCAACCCGGGACGTCCGCACCGAGCCGGTGACCATCGAGACGCCGGTCAGCACCACCGTCGGCACGGCTTTCACCAAGCCCACCCCGCTGGTGGTTCCGATCCTGCGCGCCGGTCTCGGCATGCTGGAGGGCATGACCAAGCTGGTGCCCACCGCCGAGGTAGGCTTCCTGGGCATGGCCCGGGACGAAGAGACCCTTGACATCATCACCTACGCCGAGCGCCTCCCGGAGAACCTGACAGACCGGCAGATCTTCGTCCTGGACCCGATGCTCGCCACCGGCGGCACCCTGCGCGAGGCGATCAAGTTCCTCTTCAAGCGCGGCGCCTCGGACGTCACCTGCATCTGCCTGCTGGCCGCCCCGGAGGGCCTGGCCAAGCTGGAAGAAGAGCTCTCGGACGCCAACGTGACCATCGTGCTGGCCTCCATCGACGAGAAGCTCAATGAAAAGTCGTACATTGTGCCCGGGCTGGGCGACGCCGGAGACCGCCTGTACGGCATCGCGGTCTAGCCGCCGGCGTGCACCGCTGCCCCTCGCGGGTAGGGCGGTTGAAACGTCCCCGCGGTCAAGGGTTCCGGCGTAAGGCGTCCGGGACTAGCCTGTGCCCATGGACTGGAAACTTGAACTCGTGTTTGTCCCCGTGTCGGATGTGGACCGGGCCAAGGACTTCTATGTGAACAAGGTCGGCTTCAACGCCGACTACGACGAACGGCCCACGCCAGGCATCCGTTTCGTCCAGCTGACCCCGCCGGGTTCCGGGTGCTCGATCGCGATCGGCGAGGGCCTCAACGACGCCCCGCCCGGCACCGCCCCCGGCCTGCAGCTGGTCGTCAGCGACATCCAGGCGGCGCACCAGCAACTCAAGGACAACGGTGTGGACGTCAGCGACATCGATGTCCAGGACTGGGGGCATTTCGTCTACTTCGCCGATCCCGACGGTAACAAATGGGGGGTGCAGTACATCCCCAACCGTCCGAACGGCTAGCGCGGCGGCGCGGTTCCGTAGCGCGGCCCGTATTCCGAAGGCGGCGCGGCGGCAGGCGCACGCGGCAGGCGCACGTGAGGCCCCGGATCCCAAGATCCGGGGCCTCACTCATGGCTTGCAGCCTCGGCCGCGCTTAGTACCAGTTGTTCGCGTAGTGGAAGTTCAGGGCGCCGCACGGTGAACCGTAGCGGTCCTGCACGTACTGCAGTCCCCAGTTGATCTGGGTCCGGTAGTTGGTCCGGTAATCGGCGCCGGCGCTGGCCATCTTTTCGGCGGGCAGCGACTGGACCACGCCGTAAGCGCCGCTGCTGGCGTTGGTAGCCGTGGTCTTCCAGTCGGACTCCCTGGTCCACAACTTCATCAGGCACTGCATCTCGCTCGGGGCCCAGCCGTGGGCGGGCAGCTGAGAGGCGGCGTAGGCCTGCGCACCGGCGGGGTCGTCAATGGCGACCGGCTTCGCGGGAGCAGGCGCCTTGGCAGCCGGAGCCGGCGCCTTGGCCGCCGGGGCCTTGGCGGGCTTGATTTTGGAGGCCTGGGCCTCCACGCTCATCGGGGCGGGCGAGGTGGGCGTGTTGCTGCCGACGCGTTCGAAGTCCAGGGTCTGCAGGGACGCGGCAGTGTCTTTCGACGCTTCGGCCGTATGCGCGGCAGTGCCGGAGGCCTGGCCCGCGGCCCCTGCCCCCAGCAGGACGGCGAAAGCGGTGGCTACGACGGCGGCGCGCTTGCCATTGGTCCGGGCACGGGGCCGGGACGGGCTCGAAGTGTGCTTCGCCGGCTCGGCGCGGTGGCGCGCGCGCTCGGCGTCGGACGTGCGTTTAGCGCCTTCTGGGCGCGTGGGTGCCTTGATTTCAGTCATGTTCGCCTCTCAACGCCTACGGAGTTAGCTGTCGGGTTCGGATGCGAAATCCGGCCGCACGGAATCTCGACGTGGCGGCTTAACCCCAAGGGTGCATGGATGCAGAATGCCCGGGAACTCTGGGTTCCCCGTCTCTGCCTGGTCCATGGGAATCCGGGTAGCGGCAGAGTTTGGCGTCAGCCCGGACACGCGGCCAGATCGATGGCCGCACCCTAAAACGGTACCGGACTTTCAATCAGATGTCACATTTAGGTAACGGCTGGCCCCTGCTGCGGAGCGGCGTCTTGCCTTCACGGCCGCCGCGTGGGTGCCCGTTTCGACGGTTCCGTGCCCGCTCGACGCCGGTAAGCATCGAGCGGGCACGGAACCGTCGAAACGGCGCGCCGGAGACGGAGGCAAGCGGGGGAGAGGAGCCTACTTCGCCAGCGTGTACACGGTGGCGTTCCCCACGGTCTGGGCCTGGTAGTTGGCCGCGACCCAGCTGGCGACCTCGGAGTTGCCGCCGCGGCCCCCGCCCGGGCCGCCCGTGCCGCCGGAGATGAAGTAGCCGATCTCGCCGCGGTCCACCATCGCTTGGAACTGCGCGAGCGTGGGGTACGGGTCGCCGCCGTTCCAGCCGCCCAGCGCGATCACATTGGTGCCGGTGGCGAGTTCCAGGCTGGCGGCCTGGGTGGCGCCGGAGACAATCCCGGACCATTTGGCGCCGGAGGACTTCAGCAACGCTGTCAGCTCAGCCGACGCCGTATCCGTGCCGGGTCCGCCGGGACCGCCGGCGGCCGCGCCGCTGGAACCGGCGATCCCGCCGTCCGGCCTGCCGGCCGCCCCGAAGCCGCCGCCCATCGCGGACGCGGTGGGCCCGGAGGTGGGGATTGACCCCGAATGCGGCTGGGCCGCCGTCGCCAGCGTCCAGGCGGTGGTCCCGAGCCCGCCGGCCAGAAGCGAAAGGACCACGACGCCGGCCGCAGCGGCTTTGCGGAGCCGGGCCGGGAGCGCCGCCAGGCTGTCCACCCGGAGCAGCAGCGCCGCGGCGGCCAGCACGCCCAGGACGACGGCGGTCACCCGGAGCCCGGGCAGCCATGCCGGGTCGCGGCCCAGGAGCACGGCGGACCAGACCGAGGCAGCCAACACCGTCACGGCCAGGACCATCCGAGCGGGCCAGTGGGTCCGGCCGCGCCACAGTTCCGCCGAGCCGATGCCCACCAGGGCCGCGACGGCGGGGGCCAGTGCCACGGCATAGTACGGATGCACGGTGCCGCTCATGAAGCTGAAGATGCCTGCCGTGATCAGCAGCCAGCCGCCCCAGAGCAGGAGCGCGGCACGGGTGGCGGAGGTCCGGGCCTCGCGCCGGGTGAACCACAAACCTGCCACCAGCAGAACCAGGGCCGCCGGCAACAGCCAGGACACTTCGCCGCCGAAACTGGTCCCGAACATCCGGGTGATCCCGGCCGCGCCGCCGAAGCCCACGTTGCCGTTTCCGCCCGGGCCGCCGGCATTTCCGAAAGCATTTCCACCGGGCATCCCGCCGCCGGACCCGGTGATCCGGCCCAGGCCGTTGTAGCCGAAGGTGAGTTCCAGGAAGCTGTTGGTCTCCGACCCCGCCATGTACGGCCGGGCCGAGGCGGGAGTGAGCTGGAACAGCGCCAGGTAGCTGCCGGCCACGACGGCGATCCCCGCCGCGGCGGCGAGGAGGTGCAGGAGCCGGCGGCCGAGGGTGGTGGGTGCCGCCCACAGGTAGGCCAGGGCCAGCCCGGGCACTATCAGGAAGCCCTGCAGCATCTTGGTCAGGAACGCCAGGCCGATTACCGCGCCGGCTGCGGCGAGCCATTTCCAGCTGGCCTTTTCGATGGCGCGGGTGGTGAGGTAGGCGGCCAGCACCAGGCACAGGGTGAGCATGGCGTCGGGGTTGTTGAAGCGGAACATCAGGGCTGCCACTGGGGTCAGCGCCAGGGCACCGCCGGCCAGCAGGCCCGCCGCGGAACCGGACACGCGTTTGACGGTCAGGTACAGAAGTCCGACGGCGGCCACCCCCATGAGCGCCTGGGGAATGAGCATGCTCAGTGCCGAGAAACCGAAGATCCGCCCGGCGAGGGCCGGGATCCAGAGCGCGGCCGGTGGCTTGTCCACCGTGATGGCGTTGCCCGCGTCGAGGGAGCCGAACAGCAGCGCGGTCCAGTCCTTGGTGCCGGCCTGGATCGCTGCGGCGTAGAAGGAATTGGCGTAGCCGGTGGCTTCCAGGTTCCACAGGTACAACACTGCGGTGAAGACCAGCAGCAGGGCCGCCGAGGGCCGCACCCACCGCCGCTGTGGTCCGAACAGCAGGCGTGCCCGGCGGTCCTGCGCGGCGGCCGGTCGAGGAACTGCCGGGCGGGTCGCCGTCGTCGAGGGTGCGGGCGCCGATGCGGGCGTGCTGCCGGCCGGGCCGCCGGTGGCGGGGTCGAGGGTTGCGGTCATTTACTTGGCCGTTTCTGTGTGGGGGAGGGCTGAGTCGTTGGCGGCGGACGCCGGAGCATAGGGTACGGCGCCGGGGGCCGGAGGAATGGGGCGCCCCGACGGCGGAAGACCACGTGCCGGAACAGCAGGAATTTGATGGCGGTGGCGGCCAGGTTGGCGGCGGTCACTGTGACCAGTTCCAGCCAGCGGTCAGGGGTTCCGCCGGACGTGCCGTGGACGAAGGCGAGCGCACCGGAGGTCAGGGCCAGCCCGATCCCGAATACCAGCAGCCCCTCGAAATGGTGGCGGGCCGCCTGGCTGCTGCCTTGGATGCCGAAGGTGAAGCGCCGGTTCGCCGCGGTGTTGGCCACCGCGGTAGTGAGCAAGGCGAGGAAGTTGGCCAGCTGCGGGTCCATGATTCCCCGGCAGAGCACGAAGATCAGCAAGTACGCGAGGGTCGAAGCCACCCCGATGCTGCCGAAGCGCACGAGCTGGCCGAAGAGGCTTCCGCCGGGGCTTTGTTCCTGGGCCCGGGACGAAGCCGGCAGCGGTCCGCGGGCCAGGGCGGAGCGGAGTTCGGGAACCGGGATCCGGCCCGAGAGCAGGTCCCGGCTCAGCCGGGCCATGCCGCGCAGGTCCGCGATGGCCGTCTGGACGATGTCCACGCTGGAGTCCGGGTCGTCGGTCCAATCGACCGGGACTTCGTGGACGCGCAGGCCGCACCTCTCGGCGAGTACCAGCAGCTCGGTGTCGAAGAACCAGGCGTTGTCCAGCGTGTGCGGGAGAAGCTGCCGGGCCACGTCCGCCCGGATGGCCTTGAAGCCGCACTGGGCGTCGCTGAAGTGGGCGCCCAGGCACGACTGCAGCAGCAGGTTGTAGCTGCGCGAGATGAATTCCCGTTTGGGTCCGCGGACCACACGCGAGTTGTGGGTCAGCCGGGTCCCGATCGCGAGGTCCGAGTGCCCCGAAATGAGCGGGGCCAGCAGGGGGCCGAGCGCCGCCAGGTCGGTGGACAGGTCCACGTCCATGTACGCCAGGAGCTGCGACGGCGAGGCAAGCCACACCTTGCGCAGCGCATTCCCGCGGCCTTTTTCGGCCATGTGGACGACGTTGATCTCCCGGAGCTCACGGGCGACGCGTTCCGCCGTCTGGAGTGTTCCGTCGGTGCTGGCGTTGTCCGCCACCGTGATCCGAAAGGAATGCGGGAAGCAGCCGACAAGGTAGGCGTGCAGCCGGCGTAGGCACGCTTCGAGGTCACGTTCCTCGTTGAACACCGGAATGGTGATATCCAGCACCGGTGTGGTGGTGCGGGTGTCGATGGCTGAACGCAGGCTCCCGGGGCCGGTGAACGCCGGGGTCAACGGGCCCGGCCCGGGCGGCGCGGCCGGCCCGGGCGGCGCGGCCGGGCCGGGCGGCGTCGCCGTGGAGTGGGGCTGTGGTCCTGGGGCCTGGTCTGTGAACGTCATGGCTCAACTTTCCCGGCGCCCCATATGAGGGCTTTAGGGTCAAGCTGTGCGGGGGCTGTGGAAGTGAGGACCGGCGCCGCCGTGCCGGCGTCCGGACCAGAGCGGCGGCCCGCTACGCCAGCGGAGGCGCCGCGGGCAGCCGGACGGCGAACTCTGTCCGGCCCGGCCGGGACGTGACCTCGACGGTCCCGCCGTGCGCCTCCACAATTGACTGCACAATCGACAAGCCCAGGCCGCTGGTGCCCTCGGAAGCCGCGGCCGCTGTCGCGACCGCCGACGTGCCCTCACGGCTTCGCACCGGACGGGCCGCGGGACCGGCGGCCGGGTTGGTGCGCGCGGCGTCGGCCCGGGCGAACCGGGCGAAGACCCGGCCGAGGAATTCGGGAGCGATGCCGCTGCCGTTGTCCGTCACGGTGACCACGGCGCTGCCGTCAGCCGAACGCGTGACGCCCGTGACCACCTTCGTCCCGGGGGCCGTGTGTTTGCGGGCATTGGACAGGAGGTTGGCGAGGACCTGGTGAAGCTGGGTCGCGTCCCCGCGCACCACCACGGGTTCGTCCGGGAGCTCCAGCTGCCAGAGGCGGTCGGGTGCCATGACTTTCTCGTCGCTCACCGTTTCGACGGCCAGCTGGGTGAGGTCGACGTCGGTGACCTTGAGCGGCTGCCCCTCGTCCAGCCGCGCCAGCAGCAGCAGGTCCTCCACCAGGGTGGTCATCCGCTCGGACTGGCTTTGGACGCGGGCTAGTGACTTCTCGCCGTCGGGCGTGAAATGCTCGGTCATCCGCATCAGCTCCGTGTAGCCGCGGATCGCGGTGAGCGGGGTGCGGAGCTCGTGCGAGGCATCGGCGACAAACTGCCGCACCTTCATCTCGCTCTCCTGCCGCGCCTCGAGGGCGTTGGAGACGTTGTCCAGCATCTGGTTCAGCGCGTAGCCCACGCTGCCCACCTCGGTTCCCGGATGGGCAGCCGACGCCGGGACCCGCACGCCCAGGGCCACCTCGCCGGCGTCCAGCGGCAAACGCGAGACCTTGGTGGCCACCTCGGAGAGCTGTTCCAGCGGCTTCATGGTCCGCCGGATGAGAGCGGTGCCGGCGAGGCCGATCAGCACGAGGCCGCCCGCCGATACCACCCCCAGGGTCCAGACGAGCGAGGCCAGCGTGTTCTGCTTTTCGTCCAGTGGGAGGCCGGTGACGATCACGTCGCCATAGGGTGCGCGCACAGCCGTCAGTCGGTAGTCGCCGGCCGAGAGGGTCCGGTCCACGGGCACGCCGTTCGGGGTCAGGGCCAGGAGGACGGCGTTGTCATCGGAGGACAGGCTCTTTCTGGTGGCGTCCCCGGCCAGGAAGCCTGCGCTGGCCACCGTGCCGGCCAGCAGCCGGGCGTTGAGCGTCCCGATGCCCTGACCCCGGGCTTCGAGCGGGTCGGGGCGCCTTCCCGCATCGTCCGGGGAGGGCCTGCCGAACTCGCTCGACCGGTGGGATGCCTGCTCCAGCTGGGTGTCGAGCTGCCGGGTGAGGAAAGCGTCCATGGAGGCGTAGCTGAAGACTCCCACGGCGCCGCAGATGGCCACGAGCAGCGCCATCGCGACGAGGACCAGCCGGGTACGCAAATGCCACGTGGCCGGGTTGCGCCAGTCGCGCCCGGGTACGGGTGTCACGCCGGAAAGAGCGGGCACGGATCAGTCCGCCGGTTTCAGCACGTAGCCGGCGCCGCGCACCGTGTGGATCATCGGTGCGCGGTTGGCGTCGATCTTCTTGCGGAGGTAGGAAATGTAGAGTTCCACGATGTTCGCCTGGCCGCCGAAATCGTAGTCCCAGACCCGGTCCAGGATCTGGGCCTTGCTGATGACCCGTTTGGGGTTTTCCATGAGGTAGCGCAGCAGCTCGAACTGGGTGGCGGTCAGATGGATATCCTCACCGGCCCGGGTAACGTCCCGGGTGTCGACGTTGAGCACCAGGTCACCCACCACGAGTTCGGCGGTGTCCATGGCGGCCACCCCGGAGCGCTGGACCAGTCGGTGGAGCCGGAGCAGCACCTCTTCCATACTGAAGGGCTTCGTGACGTAGTCATCGCCGCCGGCCGCCAGCCCGGTAATGCGGTCCTGGACGGCGTCTTTGGCCGTGAGGAACAGCGCGGGAACTTCCGGCGCGAACGCGCGGATCCGGCTGAGCAGTTCGACGCCGTCGAACCCGGGGAGCATCACGTCCAGCACGAGCACGTCGGGGCGGAAATCCTTGGCAAGCTTGACCGCTCCGGGGCCATCCGCCGCCACAGCCACGGACCAGCCAGCCATCCGGAGCCCCATGCTCATGAGCTCCGACAGGCTGGGCTCATCGTCCACCACCAGCGCGCGGATGGGCGAGCCGTCGGGATGCGTGAGCTGGGGCAGGTTATTGGTCGTGGAGTGCGAAGTGGCCATGGGACGACTCTCCGATCTGCCGTTGAGGCGCGGCTTTGGGGACCCTGTGCGGCACCTGTGAATCTCAGACTACCGAGCTGGAAGCCGCCCCGGGAGCGGGAGGCCTGGTTCGGTACGGCTGCCGACCGGACGCCCGGTCCCGCTGAAAGGTCACAGGCGCGGCTGTTGGCCCGCACAGCCCCGGCACAGGACCGCTTACCACGCTGGGGTGGACACAAATCCGCACCCCGACAGGAGAAACACCATGAGCGGTCAGCAGCCCGAATCCGGTTCCCGCCCGATCCCCGAACCCGTCTCCGACGCCCCCACCCCGGCGGCGCCCGCGCCCGTCACCACGCCCTATGCCGCCGCGCAGCCTGCCGCCGGGCAGCCGGCGGCCTCGCCGGCGGAAGCCGGACAGCCCGCTGACGGTGGGGCCCCCGGCTGGGGTGCGCCGGCCGCCCCGGGCTGGGGTGCGCCGTCGGCCGCAGCCCGGCAGACCTCGGCGGGGAAGCCGCGGACCCTCAAGCGGGGACTCGCCGTCGCGGGCGCGGCTGTTGTGCTGGCAGCCGGCGCCGGCGTCGGCGTGTATGCCCTCAGCTCAAGTTCGGCGGAGGCCAGCGGGACCGGGGTCGGGGCAGCCGGCGGGCCCGGCAGCGCCAGCCAAGGCTCCGTCCCGGGGATGCCGGACGCCCCGCAAGGAGGGTTCGCGGGAGGCGGAATGTCCGGGCAGGGCGGTCACGACGACTTCGCAGCGGGCATGGGCGGCCTGGCCGGCGGGCTGTCCGCAGCTGTGCACGCCGAATACGTTGTGCTGAACGGAAGCGAGTACACCGCCATGGCCGAGCAGCTGGGAACAGTGAGCCAGGTCAGCGCGTCCTCCGTCACGGTCAAGAGCAGTGACGGGTTCGCCCGCAGCTATGCCCTCGGCAGCAACCTGGTGGTGAGCAACATGGAACAGCGGCGCCAGCAGGCCGGCGGCACAGGCTCCCAGATGAGCGTTGCGGACATTGTCGCCGGCGGGACCGTGCGGGTCGTCGCCGCGAAGAACGGATCCGGTTACACGGCCTCGTCGGTCCAGATTGTGGCGGCCACCGCCACCGGCCAGACCGACTGACTTCCGCAAACTTCCGCACCGGGCACGCTGCCGGGCCACGCGGCCCGGCAGCGTGCCCACTCCGTGGACTACTGGCGGCGGCGGAACTCTTCCGGAGGGATTCCGCCATTGATGTGTACAGTGAACGTTTTCCGGCCTGAGGGCCACGCTGGCGAAGAATCTTCGGCAAGGAGCGCCAAAAAGCCGTTCGTTCGGCAAAACACATATTGATTCGCCTGCTTATCAAAATTGTGATTTACACTACAATCGCCATTTTCGTCTCACGATGCGGACTTTGGAGTCCATTGTTACTTGCTAGTTCTTATTGTTACGTTGCACACTTCAATTGTGAACAAGAACTCAACAGCACCTGCAGCCGCAGCTTCCTGGATCAGCGCACCAGCTGGTACTGAGATGCCCTGTTGTCGAATGCACGCCTAACTTCTACACCCCAGAACGTTTCTAGGCATTCGCCCCCAGCCCAGCGTCGGGCGCCCCTCCCCAGTTCTCATTGCGGGGAAATTAGCATTCGAGCCGCGATGACGGCCATTCACATTGAGGTAAGCATTCCATGTCAGTTGCATCCGGATACGTCCACATCTCCGTCCGTAACGCCAACAAGGCCGGCCAGAACGGCCTCCGCCAGGGCTTCGGCGGCCGTCCGAGCTTCCCCGCCGGATCCGGCAACAGCTTCCCCGCCCCCGGCTATGCCGCGCAGGGCTACAACCCCAGCTCCTACGGCCAGCTCCGCGCCGTCCCCGCCGCCGAGCCGGCCCCGGCCACCGCACCGACCCCGGTGATCGCCTCCGGCAACGGCAGCCCGGTCCGCCCCGTGCCCAACGACAACGTGGCCCGCGGCTTCGTGCTCTACATGGGTATTGACGAGGAGACTGCAGCCGCTGCCGGCACCTCGATTGCCAAGCTGGCCCAGGAAATCCGCGCCTACGCCCAGTCGCTTGTGGCCGGCGCCGAAAGCTATGCCGCCGTCGCCGTCGCCCCGGCGTCCGCGCCGGGGTCCGCCCTCGACGTCGTCCGGTCCACCTTCGGCGATCCCACCGCCGGTGCCCGCCAGCGCGCCGAGAACGCCCGGCTGCAGCAGCCCCAGGACCCGCGCCCGTCCGGCGTGCTGATCGACCTCGCCCGCCGCGAAGTGGCGCTCGACGGCGAATCGCTGAACCTCACGTTCAAGGAATTCGAGCTGCTCAACTACCTCGTGGAGAACGGCACCCGCACCGTGGGCCGCGACGAACTCCTTGAGGGCCTGTGGCGCAATGCCGAAGAGGTCCCCAACGAGCGGACCATCGACGTGCACATCCGCCGGCTGCGCTCCAAGCTTGGCCGCCTGGCCAATACCGTGCGGACGGTGCGCGGCCAGGGCTACCGGTTCTACGAGCACCCCGAAGTCGTAGTCTGGGCCGCTCCGGAATACTCCATCTAGCCTTAGCTTCACGCAAAGCGCCCGCCCCTCCTTTGGGGCGGGCGCTTCCGCTTTCGCGGCACGATAGTCACGCGCGCCCGACGGCATTTTGCCGTGCCTTAGACACCTCCCTCGTTCCTCGGTCGGCGATGCGGCACTACGCAAAACGCCGCCGTCCGCGCTGTCGGGATGCGCCGCTGCGCTGCAGCGCCCTCGCAACACGAACTGACATTCCGGAGCACGGATCGACGGAGTATGTGCCTCCGCGGGGTTTGGACTCTGTTGCGTTTGGGGGCTTCGGCGTAGTCTCGGTCCCGTCGATCCGACTATTGGGAGGAAACATGTCCGTTGCACGTATTACTACCCTGAGTTCCAACTCCAAAACCTCGTTTGACGCCGCCATCAAGGAAGGCGTCGACCGGGCCAACAAGACCTTGCGGAATGTCACCGGGGCATGGGTCAAGGAGCAGAAAGTTGAAATCAGCGACGGCGCCGTCGTGGCCTGGCATGTGGTGCTGGAAGTGACCTTCGTCCTGGACGACTGACAGGTCGCCCGCTGTGGAGCGCGCTCGTGGCCAAGCCGGCCGCACTAGGATTGAGCCATGAGCGCGCATCACATCAAACGTCTGGTGCTCATGCGGCACGCCAAGGCGGACTGGCCGGGCGGCGTCGCCGACCACGAGCGGCCGCTCGAAGAGCGCGGGCACCGGGAAGCGCCGCTGGCCGGGAAGTGGCTCCTTAAACACGGCGTGGTCCCCGACTTCATCCTCTGCTCCAGCGCCCTGCGGACGCGGCAGACCTGCACCTGGGTGTGCAGCGAACTGGGGGACAAGGCCCCGACGCCGAAACTCGAGGACGGCCTTTACGGCGCCTCGGCCCTGCGCATGTTGGCGGTTATTAACCATGTCCCGGACACCGTCACGACGCTCATGGTGATCTCGCACATGCCCGGCGTGCAGGACCTGGCCATGCATCTGGCCTCCCGGGACTCCAACCATGACGCCTACATGGACGCGGCCACGCGCTATCCCACCAGCGGCCTGACGGTCTTCGAGACTGAGAAGTCCTGGGCAGAGCTGGACGGCCAGGACGCACGGCTGACCCACTTCAAGGTGCCCCGCGCGAAGTAGCAGGCCAGTGCGCCGGCCAGCCGATGGTCAGCACTCTCATTGTGTTGTTTACTGATGCTGTTATTGCTTTTACTGCCGGTGTTTTCTTAGCGACCGAGGGAAAAGGTGGATCAACGTGGATTCAGGACAGCTCGTAGGGATCATCGTCGGCATCGTAGTGGTGCTCGCGATCATCGCCGTGGCAATGTATCTCAGCCGCAAGCGCAAGACGGAGGCTGACCGGAACCGGGCCGCCGAGATGCGCGAAAAAGCGGAGGCCGACCAGCTGGCTGCGAGGGACCATGAGGCCAAAGCGGCGCGGGCGGAAGCCGACGCAAAGGCCGCCGAAGTCGAAGCCGAGCGCCTCCGCATGCAGGCCCGCGGCACACAGCAGGAGGCAGACACCGTCCGTGCCGGTGCCGAGGAACAGCTCCGCCGGGCCGACGACGTCGACCCGGATGTAGTAACGACCGAACGCGGCGATGCCCAGTCCCAGGAGACACGCACCCACGATGCCCAACCGCACGAGGAACTTCACCCGCACGAGGAACTGCGCCGGGACCGGGGCGAGCGCGATCGCACGGCAGGAACCGGCGACGCCGCAGGGTTCCGCGAGGAAACGGTGGCGGAGCGCCGCGACACCGAGGACCCGCACGGCGAACGGCCGCGCAATCTCTGAGGCGCGGCAACGGCGACGGCCGCGGGTGCGATGACCCCTCGACATTCCGGGCTTGCCCTGCTCGTCGCCGTCTTGTGGGGCGTCAACTTCGTTGCCATTGACCTTGGCCTGCACCCCGACGGCGCGCAGATGCCGCCGCTGCTGTTCGTGGCCATGCGCTTCGCTCTCGTGGTGTTTCCCTGCATCTTCTTCATCCGCAAGCCGGACGTCAGCTGGAACGCCATCATCGGCGTCGGGCTGCTGATGAGCGCAGGCCAGTTCGGCCTGCTCTACCTAGCCATGGCCCTCGGCATGCCCGCGGGCCTGGCCTCGCTCGTGCTTCAGGCCCAGGTCCTGCTGACGGTCCTGCTGGCGGCGGGAATCCTGGCCGAACGGCCAACCCGGAGGCAACTCGCCGGCGTCGTGCTGGGGATTGCCGGGCTCGCCGTGGTGGCCGTAGGCCGCAGCCTCGTGGCCCCGCTGCTGCCCCTGCTGATCGTGCTGGCCGCGGCCCTGTCCTGGGCCGGGGGCAATATCGTGGCGCGGAAGGCGAAGGCCGCCTCCGGGCTCGGGCTGGTGGTGTGGTCCGGCGCGGTGGTGCCGTTGCCGCTAACCGGACTCTCGCTGCTGGTGGACGGGCCGGCGGCGGTGTCGGATGCCCTGGTGCAGCTGCAGCCGGTGACGATGCTCAGCGCGCTCTACACTGCCGTGTTCGGTTCCCTCGTAGGGTATGGCATCTGGAACCGCCTGCTGGGGCTCTACCCGTCCTCCGCCGTCGTTCCCTTCACCCTGCTGGTCCCGGTGGTCGGCATGACAACGGCCTGGCTGGTGCTGGCCGAGGTGCCCTCGGCGGCGGAAGTTGCCGGCGGACTGCTGCTCCTGGCCGGCGTGGCGATCGCCGTGCTGCGGGGTGGTCAGCGCCGGGTGGGGGCTTTGGCGGCGGGGCGGGCCGGGGCCTTGACCGCCGGTTTCGCCGGCGCCTTGGCAGCCGGCTTGGACCCCGACGACGCCGCCGGTGACGCCGGCCGCTTGGCGGCCGGCGTGGCGGAACGTGGCGCCGAAGCCCGCGGAGCGGCGGAGCGCGGAGTTGCGGGCCGTGCCGCGGAGGCGCGCGGCGTCGCGGACCGTGGCATCGACGCGCGGGCGGCAGGGCGGGCAGCGGGTCTGCGGGGCGCCGCCCCACTGGACGCCGAAGCCGGGCGCCGGGAGGCGTAAGGGGCGCGGGGTGCGGGTCGGCGGCCGGGCAGGACGGTGCCGGCGAGCAACAGGACCAGCGTGAGCGCTCCGGCGGCTGCCGAGAGGTAGAAGTACAGGTCCGGATGCTCGGTATCAACGTTGGTGGACAACGCGTTCGGATCCGGGTTGAAGGCCAGCCCCCACTGGCGCAGGAACGCGATGCCAAACGCGATGAAGAGGATGCTGCCGACGCCGCTTGCCAGCAGTGTCTTGTACCGGCGTCGGACCAGCACCTCGGCCACGGACGCCACATAGGCGACGGCGGAGGCGGCGAGGAACCAGAGCCCCACCGTTTCGTGCAGGGTGACGCCGGTGAGGGCCAGCAAGGCCAGAGCGGCAAGGGATGCTCCGATGGCAGTCTTGCCGCTGTTACCCATGTGGTGCATGTGACTAATCATCCCCGAGTGTGACTACTTCACAACGTAGCCACGCATGATCGCCATGATTGCGGCGACACTTTGCGCCCGGGTGCGTTCGGGGTTGTAGGTCTGCCGGTCCAGCCCCACGACAAAGCATGCCCCGAAGATGGCCGTCTCCAGGCTGCCGCGGGACAGCGCGGGATCCACCGGGTACTTGGCGGCCACGGCCTCCATCGCGGCGCCAATCACCCCGAGCAGCCGGCCGCGGAGCTCGGTGAAGGTGTCCTGCCACTCGCTGGGCGTCCGCCAGTTCTCGCTGACCCACAGCCGGGCGAAGGAGGGGTATTCGGCCATGAAGTCCATCGCCTGGCCGATCATCTCGTCCATCGCCTCCAGCGGGTCCGCGGACCCGTCCTTGACGCTCAGCAGCCGTGCCATCAGGATGTCCACACCGTGCCGCAGCAGTTGGGCGATCAGATCCGACTTGCTGCCAAAGTTGTAGTACACCGTGCCCTTGGAGACCCCCGCGGCCGCGGCGATTTCGTCGACCGTCACGCCGGCGGCCCCGCGCTCGCCGATCAGCTCCATCGACGCCTCGAACAGCTTCTGCTTGGTGGCGTTGGTGCGTCCGGGCCGCAGCTTCTTCCCTGCGTCGGCGGCGGTCGCCACGTCCACGCGGGGCTTGGTGCTCATACGGCGATCTCCGGCTTCAGGGTCTTGAGGGTCCAGAACTTGTGTTTCCGGACGGCGACGGCGGACATGGCCAGTCCCAGCAAAGTGTAGCCAACCAGGCCCAGCATGGTGGGCAGGATGCTGGCCAGATCGGCTCCGTAGATCAGGTGCCGCATGCCATTGACGACATAGCCCATTGGCAGCAGCTGGTGCACCACGTGCAGCGGCTCCGGTGTGGTCTGCCAGGGGAAGGTGCCGCCGGAGGAGACCAGCTGCAGGACCAGCAGGATCAGCACCACCAGCTTGCCGGGCGAGCCGAGAAGCGCCACCACACCCTGGATGATCGCACTGAAGGCCATGGCAGCCGCCAGCATCAGGACCCACATCAGCACGGGATGGGCGGGGTCGAGGCCCAGCCCCACATCCACCACGAGGGTCAGCAGGCTGGCCTGGACCGCGGCAACCGCCAGGAACGGCAGCCAGCCCCCGACGGCGATCTTCCACGTCGGAGCGTTGGACGCCAGGGCGCGCTGGGTGACCGGCCGCATGGCCTGGATCAACATGAAGACACCGATCCACAGGGCCAGGGTCAGGAAGAACGGAGCCAGTCCGGCCCCATAGGAACCCGCCTTGGCCTGCGAGACGTTGCTGACGGCCACGGGGTCCGCCATGACCTTGGCGAGGCTGTCCTTCTTTGCATCGTTCGGGTTGGGTACCTTGCCCGCGCCCTTGGCCAATTCGGTTGCGAGGGTCCCGGCGCCGTCGGACGCTTTCGCCGAACCGCTCTCGAGCCGCGCTGCGCCGTCGTCGAGCTGCTGGGCGCCCTGGGCGAGCTTTTCCGCGCCGGCCAGGGCGTTTTGCTGACCGGCGGCGAGTTCCGCGGTGCCGCCGGCGAGCTGATCCGCCCCGGCGGAGGCCTTCCCGACGGCGTCGCTGAGGGCCGGGGCCGCCCCCGCCAGCTGCGCGGCACCCGCGCTGACTGCGGCGGAACCGTCCGCCAGTTGCTGCACCTGGGCCGCCGCGCCCTGGAAAGCGCCCGCCGCTCCGGAAGGCGCCGGCGCGGTGTTGGCGTCGTAGTCGGCCAGGATGGCATCGGCCTGGGCCTGGGTAATGACGCCGGCGGCGACCAGGCGGCCATTGGAGGCCACGACCCGGCTGCGCTGTGCCTGCGCCGCGGACTGTTCCGCGGACGCGAGCTGGCCCGCCATGCCCTGCAGCTTCGTGTTCAGGGCGGCGTTTCCGGCGGCCACCTGGGCGGCGCCGTCGGCCAGCCGCTGCGTATCCGCGGGCAGCGTGGATGTCTTGCTGTTGAGCTCGCGCAGGCCGCCGGCGAGCTGCCCGGCCCCGGCGTTCAGGGTGTTGGCCCCGTCGAGGAGTTTGCGCTGCCCGGCCACCAGTTCGCCGGTCCCGTTCCTGAGGGAGGAGGTGCCCTGGTGCAGGCTGGCCGCGCCGTCGTGCAGCGAAGACACCCCGCCGGCGAGGTCCCGGGCGCCGTCGGCGGCCTTGAGCATCTGGGAGTGGATGGTCCCGAAGCCGGTGAGAAGCTGGTTGGCGGTCTCCTGGCCCACTTCTTTCGCCACGGTCGAGTGGACGGCGGTGGTGAGCTTGTCCACAATCGTGCCGAGCAGGTAGTTGTTGGCGTCGTTGGTGGTGACGTTCAGCATGGCCTGATTGGCGGCGTCGAAGCTTCCCGGCGAGACCAGGTTCGCGGAGAAGTCCCGGGGGATCTTGAGCGCGAACGCGTACTGGCCGCTGCTCACGCCCTGGTCCGCTGCCTCCGCGCTGGAGACGGTCTGCCAGTTGAAGACGTGGCCCTCGACGAGGCTGTCGGCGACCTTCCGGCCGGCCTCCAGCCGGGTGCCGTCGGCGGAGCTGGCGCCGGTGTCCTCCACCACCAGGGCGGCGTCGATCTGGTTCAGCTTGCCGTAGGGATCCCAGTTGGCGTAGAGGTACACCGCCCCGTAGAGCAGCGGCACCAGGGTCAGCGCCAGGATGGTCAGCTTCGGCAGCAGGCCGCCGGTCATGCGCTTGAGTTCGGAACGGGCCAGCCGCAGCACGGTCATCGGGCATCCTCGGTTTCGCGGTCGTGGTGGACATCCGCCGTTTCCGGCGCGGGGACGGCGTTGCCGATCTCCGCGACTGGACCGGTCCAGTCCGGCGGGACACTGCCGATGGTGGCGACGACGGCGAGCGGACGGCCGCCGTCGTACGCCAGCTCCTGAAGCCGCGGCAGCCAGTCGGCCGGATCGCCGCTGTGGCGGTCCGGGGAATCGACCACCAGCAGGTCGGTGTGCGGATTGGCCAGGGCCAGCGCCGTGAGCAGCTCGAGACGGCGGTCGGCGGGCAGCTCCTCGGCCCAGCGCCCGGCGATGTCCTCGAAGCGGTTGACCTTAAGCCACGGCGTGCTGAGCAGCGCGCCGCGGTAGCGGCGGGGGATCAGGGCGAGGTCCTCGGTGACCAGGTCGCGCACGCTCAGGTGCTGCTCCGGCTCGTTCACCCCGGGGGCGTCGACGACGGCGCTCGCCTGCCGCAGCTGCTTGATCCGGCCGCCGCCGTCCCACTCGAGGGTGCCGGCCGAGGGCTTCATCCGGCCGCTCAAGGTCAGAGCCAGGGCGGTGCGCTGGTCCTGGCGTTGGCCGGTGACGAGCAGGAGTTCACCCCGGGCCGCCTGCAGCGAGGTGGGCGGGAGCAGGTAGTCCCGCCGGCCCTTCACGTGAAGCTGTTGAACGCAGAGCAAGGAAAGCCTTTCGCAGAAATGATCTACTCCAAGGCTAACTAAACTGACCGGTCAGTTCAAATAGATGTGGGCGAACAGACACTTGGGGCCCCGGAACCGACGGTTCCGGGGCCCCAAGTGTCTGTTCGCGCTTAGAGGCCGTACTCCTCGAGCAGCCGCAGCCACACCTCGCTGATCGTGGGATAGGACGGGACGGCGTGCCAGAGCCGGTCCAGCGGGACTTCGCCGACGACGGCGATGGTCGCCGCGTGCAACAGCTCGGCAACATCCGGCCCGGCGAAGGTGGCGCCCAGCAGCACTTTGCGGTCCTCATCGACCACCAGCTGGGCCCAGCCCTTGTAATGCTCGGAATGCAGCGAGGAGCCGGCCACCTGGATGGGGAGCTGCACGGAGGTGGCCCGGTAGCCGTCCCTCTCGGCCTGTTCCAGGCTGCGCCCGACATTTGCCAGCTCGGGGTCGGTGAAGACCACATTGGGGACGGCGTGCTCGTCCGCGGTGTGGGCGTAGCGGCTCCACGGGGCCGGCTCGCCGGTGAGCGTGCCCTTGGCGCGGGCGGCAATCGCGTCGCCGGTGGCCCGCGCCCCGTATTTGCCCTGGTGGGTGAGCAGGACCTTGCCTGCGGCGTCGCCGACGGCGTAGAGCCACGGGCTACTGTCGTTGCCGTCGGCTCCCCGGACGAGCCCGCTCGCGTCCGTCTCGAGCCGCGGGGCCTTCCCGTCGTCGGCGGACAGGCCCACGCTCTCCAACCCGATGCCCTCCACGGCGGGGTGCCTGCCGGTGGCTACCAGGAGCTTGTCCACCGTGACGCTGCCGCCGCCCTCGAGCGCCAGGGTCAGGGACCCGTCGTCGTTCTCATGGACGCCTTGGGTGCCGGTGCGGAGGTGGAGTTCGACGCCGTCGGCGCGCAGCCCCGCCTGGACCAGCTCGGCCGCCGGGGCCGGAAAAGCTCCCAGCAGCCCGCCGCGGGCCACGACCGTCACGGTCGACCCGAGCCGGGCGAAGGCCTGGGCGAGCTCCGTGCCGGCCACGCCGCCGCCGAGCACACCGAGCCGCGCCGGGATCTCGTGCGCGGAGGTGGCCTCCCGGGTGGTCCAGAAGTCGACTTCCTCGAGGCCTTCGATGGGCGGGATGGTGGGGCGCGACCCGGTGGCCAGCACGATGGCGTGGCGCGCCACGAGCTTGTAGCTGTTGCCGTCCACGCCGGCCACCTCCGCCCGGCGGGCCCCGGTGATCCAGCCGTGGCCGCGGAGCAACTCGATCCCGGTGTCCTCGACCCATTTGACCTGGCTGTCGTCCTGCCAGTTGGAAGTGAAGTAGTCCCGCCGCTTCAGCACGGCCGCGGCGTCGAGCACCCTGGTGACCGCCTCCCCGGCGCCCGGCACGGTCTGGGCGCCATGGAGTGCGGTGCCGGGCCGGAGCAACGCCTTCGATGGCATGCAGGCCCAGTACGAACACTCGCCGCCCACCAGCTCCGCCTCCACCAGGACGGCCGTCAATCCGCCCCGGACCACGCGCTCGGCCACGTTCTCGCCCACCGCGCCTGCCCCGATCACGATGACATCGAATTCACGCTCAAAGTGTGCCGTCATGGCAACAGCCTAACCCCGCCGGGAGGGGCTTTGACGGGACACTGGGCAGGAGGTGGGACGTCCGCTACCCTGAGGATCACCTTTGGGGAGGAGTCCAGCCGTGTGCGCAGCCAATTCGGACGCGGGCGACGCCGGGCCGCCGCGCCGGTTGGGCGCGCAGGCCCGGCTGCGCGCCCTGCAGGCCGACATCATCGAGCTGATCCTCGAGCGGGAGCTGGAACCCGGCGACCCGCTGCCCACCGAAAACGAACTCGCGGCGCTGCTGGGGATCGGCCGGAACACGCTGCGGGAGACGCTGAAGGTGCTCCAGGTCCTGGGCGTGATCGAGATCCGGCACGGCTTCGGCATGTTCGTGGCCGCGAGCAACTTCGAGGCTCTGGTTGGCGGGCTCAGCTTCCGGGCGCGGATGTCGCTGCGGCACCGGGGGCGGGAGGCGCTCGAGCTGATCGAGGCGCGGCGGCTGCTGGAGTCGGGGCTGATCGGCGTGTCCATGGCGCGCATGACGGCGGACCACCTGGCGGGACTCGAGGCGGCGGTGCTGCGGATGGAAGAGCTGGCCGGGTCCGGGGAACACTTTGTCGAAGCCGACGCCGATTTCCATCGCAAACTGTTCGAGCCGCTGGGCAATGAGCTGCTGCTGGGCCTGGTGGACGCGTTCCAGGCGGTCTACCGCCGGATCCAGCTGGAACTGGGCGGCGACGCCCGGCCGGCCGCCGGCGAGGTCGAACCTGCCGGAGCCGACACCGCCGACGTTGGCACCGCCGACGTCGGCACTGCCGCGGGGGCTGCGCTGCACCGGGTCATCTACGAGGCTGTGGCGGCGGGCGACGCCGTCCTCGCCGCGGAACGGCTGGGCAGCCACTTTGACGGGATACGCCGGCGTATCGCGGCTGCCGTGGGGGAGTAAGTCGCCGGGCCGTGGCCCGTTTTCCGCTACCGTTTGAGACCGGTGCGGCCCGGATCGGACCTGCCTCTGTCCGGAACCGCCGCGGATTTCTGAAACAAGCCGGGAAAGCAAAAAAGATCCGCACCGGCGGACCGGTGCGGATCTTTTCTATCTGTGCGCCCAAAGGGATTCGAACCCCTGACCTTCTGTTCCGTAGACAGACGCTCTATCCAGCTGAGCTATGGGCGCATTCTCGGCTCTTCGGGAACTTCTCGCTCCCCGAACCTCGAATTACTTTACGCGAGAGGGGCCCAGAGTTCCAAATCGAGAGCCATGTAATCTGCCCGACTAGACCGGTCTACGTGACCTTGATCACAAAAAGATCAGCGCTCGGAGATACTAAACCTTGATTTTCCGGGGATTTTGGATCTCGGCTCCATCGTCAACCCGTATTTGGGCCTGAAACTGAATCACCCGCGAGACCTAGCATTTAGGACACACCACTGAACCCGAGGAAGGGAACCGTAATGGGCGATCTGGCGCGACTGCCGCTGCTTGAGAAAGCACCCACCACACATGCTGGACTGCTGGCATGGGTTGAAGAGGTTGCTGAACTGACCCAGCCGGACCGGATCCACTGGGTTGATGGCTCGGAAGAAGAGAACACCCGGCTCACGGACGAGCTCGTGGCGGCCGGCACCCTGACCCGGCTGAATGAGAAGCTGTTCCCGAATTCCTTCGCGGCATTCTCAGATCCCGCCGACGTCGCCCGCGTCGAGGAGCAGACCTTCATCTGTTCCGAGAACGAACGCGATGCGGGCTTCACCAACAACTGGATGGCTCCGGCGGAGATGAAGGAGAAGCTGCGCGGCCTGTTCAGCGGCTCCATGCGCGGCCGCACCATGTACGTCATCCCCTTCGTCATGGGCCACCTCGACGCCGAGGACCCGAAGTTCGGCGTGGAGATCACGGACAGCGCCTACGTTGTCGCCTCCATGCGCATCATGGCCACGATCGGCACCGACGTGCTGAACAAGATCACCGCCACCAACGCCTTCTTCGTCCCGGCCCTGCACTCCCTGGGCGCCCCCCTGGCCCCGGGGCAGGCTGACGTCGCCTGGCCGTGCAACCCGGACAAGTGGATCGTGCACTTCCCGGAGGAGCGTTCCATCTGGTCCTTCGGCTCCGGTTACGGCGGCAACGCCCTGCTCGGCAAGAAGTGCTACGCCCTGCGCATCGCATCGGTCATGGCCCGCGACGAGGGCTGGCTGGCCGAGCACATGCTCATCCTCAAGCTGACTTCGCCGGAGAAGAAGAACTACTACATCTCCGCGGCGTTCCCCTCCGCCTGCGGCAAGACCAACCTCGCCCTGCTTGACCCCACGATCGAGGGCTGGGATGTCGAAACCCTCGGCGATGACATCACCTGGATGCGGATCGGCAAGGAAGGCGAACTGCGCGCCACCAACCCCGAGGCCGGCCTGTTCGGCGTCGCCCCGGGCACCGGCTGGGGCACCAACCCCAACGCCATGCGTGCCATCGCCAAGGGCCACAGCATCTTCACGAACGTTGCCCTCACGGACGACGGCGGCGTGTGGTGGGAAGGCATGACCGACGAGGTCCCCGCGCACCTGACCGACTGGCAGGGCAACGACTGGACCCCGGCGTCGGACCAGCCTGCCGCGCACCCGAACTCCCGCTTCTGCACCCCGATTTCCCAGGTCGACATGCTGGCCGAGGAGTACTACAGCCCGGAGGGTGTGGAGCTCTCCGCGATCCTCTTCGGCGGCCGGCGCAAGACCACGGTGCCGCTGGCGACCCAGGCCCGCAGCTGGACCAACGGGATCTTCATGGGCTCGACGCTCTCCTCGGAGACCACGGCCGCCGCGGCCGGACAGGTCGGTGTGCTTCGCCGCGACCCGATGGCCATGCTGCCGTTCATCGGCTACGACGCCGGCGACTACCTGAAGCACTGGATCAGCGTCTCCGGCAAGGCCAACCCGGAGCGGCTGCCGCACATTTTCCTGGTGAACTGGTTCCGCCGCACGGCTGACGGCGGTTTCGCGTGGCCCGGCTTCGGCGACAATGCCCGTGTCCTCAAGTGGGCCATTGAGCGCATCGAGGGCAAGGCCGACGCGGTGGAGACTCCGATCGGCTTCGTTCCGACCGGCCATTCGCTGGACCTCACCGGCCTGGACCTGACCCACGCCCACGTCGAGGACGCCGTCCGCGTGGACCGCGAGGAATGGGACGCCGAGCTGGCCTCCATCGAGGAGTGGTACGCAAAGTTTGGCGACTCGCTGCCGGACGCGCTGCGCGCCGAGCTCGACTCGCTCAAGGAACGGATGTCCGCGCACTAGCAGGCGGTTGATCCAACGACGGCGGCCCCGCACCTTGGATAAGGTGCGGGGCCGCCGTCGTTCCCTCATCGATTGCTCCCCACCGGTTCCCTAGCCTCACAAGTTCGGCTGGGGAACCCTCCCGGCGTGGCCCCACCGCGGATGCCCTTTTGAGGCCTCAGAACGGCCGCTGCGGAGCAGCCGATGAGTCATGGCGGGGCCGGCGGCTGCCGGGACCAAGGCCCCTAGCCTGTAGTCGGGAGCGGCCGTAGGCTCGTCGCATTCATCAGCCGGGCCTGACGCTGACTGCCAGGGATGCGGGGAACATCCCGGGCGCGCGGCGGCGTGCCCTCCGCCTGCCCCGGCAGGCGAAACCCCAGGAGCACTCATGCTTGTCACCGAGGATATCCAGGCCCTGTCCGAAGCTGTCAGCGGAACGGTCGCTTTGCCGGACAGCCCAGAATTCGCGGCCGAGACGTTCGCGTTCAACGCCGCTACCGTCCACCGGCCCGACGTCGTCCTGGGCGCCAGCACCGCCAAGGACGTCGCGGCCGGGGTCAAATGGGCGGCGGAACGCCGGCTGCCGGTGGCGGTCCAGTCCACCGGGCACGGCGCCGACTCAGTGGTCGAGGGCGGCCTGCTGATTAACACCAGGCGGTTGCAGGAGCTGCACATCGACCCGGTGGAGCGCACCGCGAGGGTGGGGGCAGGAGTGAAGTGGCGCAGCGTCCTGGAAGCGAGCGTTCCGCTCGGGCTGGTGGGACTGCACGGCTCGAGTACCGACGTCGGCGTCGTGGGATACACCGTCGGCGGCGGGCTTCCAGTGCTGGGCCGCGCCCACGGCTTTGCCGCTGATCATGTCCGGAGCATGGAAGTGGTCACCGCGGACGGTGCGTTGCGCCGGATTGACGCCGAGGCCGAAGCCGAGCTGTTCGCGATGATGCTCGGCGGCAAGGGCAACTTCGGGATCGTGACCGAACTCGAGTTCAGCCTCTTTCCGCTGGGCGAGTTCTATGGCGGCGGCATCATCTATCCGGGTGCCGATGCCGGCCTCATCCTGGCGGCGTTCCGGGAGTGGTTGCCTACGCTGCCGGAGGACGCCTCGCCCTCGATTTCGCTGCTGCGGCTTCCCGACATGGAGTTCGTCCCCGCGCCGCTGCGGGGCCAGTTTGTGGTGCACCTCCGCTTCGCCTTTCTGGGGAACCGGGAGGCCGGCGATGCGCTGCTGGCCCCGATGCGCGCCGTTTCGAGCCCGTTGATGGATACGGCCGGCCCCATGAGCTACCTGGACGTTGACCAGATCCACATGGATCCGGCGGATCCGCTCCCTTTCACAGCCGGCGGAGCGCTGCTGAAGGATCTCGGCGACAGTACCCTGGCGGAGTTGCTGAAACACACCGGCGAAGGCTCGGACTGTCCGCTCCTCCTGGTCGAAATCCGGCCGCTGGGTGGCGCCTTGGCCCGTGCCGGGGCGCTGCCGAACGCCGTGTCGGGGCGGGACGCGGCATTCCTGCTCTTCCTGCTCGGGTTCAAGATGCCCCCGGTCGCCGAGGCCGTCTCGGCAGCCATCCGCACGGTCCTGGCCGCGATGGCTCCGCACTCGACGGGTTTTACCCTGGTCAACTTCCACGGCGAACCCGGCGATGAGGCTGACCGTTCCAGGGCATGGTCGCCCGCCGTCTATGAACGGATGAGGGCCGTGAAGTCCAGCTACGACCCCGGCAATCTCCTGCGGTTCGGCCACGCGATCACCGGTGTGCCGTCGTGAGGTGAGGTGAGGTCCGGGCCGGGGCTCCTGGCCCGGTTATCCACGACGGCGGCCCCGCACCTTGCGCAAGGTGCGGGGCCGCCGTCGTTCTTTCATCGATTGCTAGGGACTCAGTTGGCGAGCCAGATGTCCGGCCCGAAGACCTCGTAGTGGATCTTGGTGGCGGGGATGCCCGCATTGATGGCCTCGTTGCGGATGTTCTTCATGAACGGCAGCGGACCGCACAGGTACAGCGAGGCGTTGGCCGGCAGGTCCACGTCGCGCAGCGACATGAAGCCTTCCTTCGCCCCCGCCTCCGGCCGCTCGAGCCAGAGCTGCAGCTCGGCCGCTTCCAGGCGCTCGACGTCGTCCGTCATCTGGGAGCGCAGCGCCCAGCTGTCCAGGGTGCTTTCCGCGTGCAGGACCAGCACCTGTCGGTCCGAACCGGCCTCGGCAAGGGAGCGCAGGATCGAAGCCGAAGGCGTGCAGCCGATGCCGGCCGACGCCAGGACCACGGGGCCCTCGCTCTCCTTGAGCGTGATTTCGCCGTAGGGGTTGGAGATCTCGAGGATGTCCCCGACCTCGACGTGGTTGTGCAGCACGGGGGAGACCTCGCCGCCGTCGTCGAGCTTGGTGGTGAAGCTGCGGCTGGTGCCGGCGTCGCCGGAGAGCGAGTACTGGCGGACCTGGCGCAGGCCCTCCGGCAGGGTGACCTTGACGCTGACGTACTGGCCGGGGAGGGCCGGGGTGATGGGGGTGTCGTCGGCCGGTTCCAGGGTGAACGTCATCGAGCCGGTGCCGGCGGGGGTCTTCGCGGCGACCTTCCACGGGGACCACATCTTGCCGTTGGCCTGGCTGGCGTAGAGGCCCTTCTCGAGCTTGATCAGCGCGTCGGCCATAAGCCAGTAGACCTCGGTCCAGGCCTCGGCGATTTCCGGGGTGATGACCTCGGCCAGCTCCTCGGCGATGGCGGCGAAGAGGTGCTCGTAGACCACCTGGTACTGCGGCTCGGTGATGCCGAGCGAGGCGTGGCGGTGCGCGATGCGCGACAGCACGGTCTCCGGCAGGGTGCCCGGGTTGCTGACGAGGTGGCTGGCGAAAGCGGCGATGCTCCCGGCCAGGGCCTGCTGCTGGTTGCCGGAGCGCTGGTTGGAGCGGCTGAACAGCCCGTCCAGCAGCTCGGGGTGGGCGCCGAAGAGCCGGGCGTAGAACTTGGGGGTGATATCGCCGATCCGGGAACCGACCAGCGGCAGGGTGGCCTCGATGACGGGGAAGGACTTGTCCGAGAGCATGCTGACTCCTGAGATAGTGGCCCGGGGTCTTCAACCGGACCGTTTCTGAAATACCTGCATTTCAAATACAAGTATTTATGCCTCAGTTCTACACGGCGTAGAAAACGGTTGCAAATCGGGTGACGCCCGGGCGGGGCGGACTCCGGAGGAGGATCGCGGCCTCGGATGCCGGGGCCGCGCCTGGTTAGAGGCTGGCTACAGGCCCGGGCGCAGGCCGATGGCCTGGAAGACCGGATTCATTTGCCGGGAGGTCGGCAGCGAAGCGACGACAATGTCATCAAGCTCACGGTAGAACGCCTCACGCGCGCGGCCCAGGGCGCTGCGCAGCCGGCACTCGTTGATGAGCGGGCAGGCGCCCGCGACAGCCACGCAGTCCGCCGGGTCGGTCCGGGTGTCCAGTGCGCGCAGCAGCTGCCCGACGGTGGCGGCCCGGCCGGCGCCGCTGAGCCGGGACCCGCCATTGCGGCCGCGTTCGACGTCGATCAGGCCGAGTTCGCGCAGCTTTGCCATTGCCTTGCTGACGTGGTTGTAGGGCGTGCCGACGGCGTCCGCGATGCTCTGGGTGGTGAGCAGTTCGCCGTCGGCTGCGGCCGCGAGCACCATCATCGCGCGCAGGCTCACGTCCGCGAAGGCGTTGATCTTCATGGCACCGGCTTGGTCTAGTCCACCCAGACGGCGGGTTCGTTGGTGTCGGCGGAAAGCTCGCCAAACTCCAGCTCGTGCGTCGCCGGGTTCGCGCCGTAGGGCAGTACCGCCGCGAAGACGGAGCCGTCCTGGTGCTCGGCGGCCACGTGGATCGCGTCCGAGTCCTCTTCCAGCAGGGTGATGTCACAGACGATCGCGGCGGCGCGGAACTCGTCCCGGTGCTGCCGGAGCAGCTCGGTGAGGTCGTTGATCATGCCGTCGGCGTCGAAATCGGCGTCGCTGTCCCCGGCCGCGTCCGCCGGGGTGACAGCCACCAGGCGGACTTCGCCGTCGTTCTCCACCACCAGGGCGAAGGGCAGGAAGCCGCCGTTGCGCTCGAGCTGCTCCTGGGCCGCACCCACTCCGGTGCCGAGCAGGTTCTCCAGGTCGGTGGCGCTGGCATCCGGCACCGAGCCGCGCCAGGAGTCCTCAGCCGGATCCGCCGGCTGCAGGACGGCCCCCTGGGTCTCCGGTGAATCGGTCATGGCGATCAGCCCCGGACCAGGGCCAGGACCCGGTCGCGGACGCGTTCCATGGTTTCCTGGTCCGTGGCCTCGACGTTCAGGCGGAGGAACGGCTCGGTATTGGACGGGCGCAGGTTGAACCAGTAGCTTCCGTCGGCAGCGATGAAGGTGCTGCCGTCTAGGTAGTCCACCTCAACGTCTTCGTCGTAGAAGTCCACGCGGACACGCTCCACGGCGGCGGCCTTGTCCTCGATTTCCGAGTTGATCTCGCCGGAGGACTTGTAGGGCTCATATTCGCGGCCGAGCTCCGACAGCGGGCCGTCCTGCTCGCCGAGGGCAGCCAGGACGTGCATGGCGGCCAGCATGCCGGTGTCCGCATTCCAGAAATCGCGGAAGTAGAAGTGGGCGGAGTGCTCGCCCCCGAAGATCGCACCTTCGGCCGCCATCACGGCCTTGATGAAGGAGTGTCCCACCCGGGTGCGGAACGCGCGGCCGCCGTCGTTGACCACCAGTTCGGGCACCGCCCGCGAGGTCAGCAGGTTGTGGATAATCGTCGGCGTTTCCTCGCCGTTGGCCTTGGCGCGGGCGATCTCGCGGCGCGCCACCATGCCGGTGACGGCCGACGGCGAGACCGGCTCGCCCTTTTCGTCGATCACGAAGCAGCGGTCGGCGTCGCCGTCGAACGCCAGGCCGATGTCCGCGCCGTGCTCGACGACGGCGGCCTGCAGGTCGCGCAGGTTTTCCGGCTCCAGCGGGTTGGCCGGGTGGTTCGGGAAAGATCCGTCGAGCTCGAAGTAGAGCGGGATGATCTCGAGCGGCAGCTTGGGCAGCAGCGTGTCACCCAGCACGGCGGGGGTCGTCATGCCGGCCATGCCGTTGCCGGCGTCCACCACGACCTTGAGCGGTCGGGATCCGCTGAGGTCAACGAGGCTGCGCAGGTACTCGGAGTAGTCCTTGAGGACGTCCCGCACGCTGATCAGGCCGCGGGGGCCGTTCGCGGGGATGGTGCCGGCGTTGAGGTATTCCTCGGCCAGGGCCTGGATCTCCTTCAAACCGGTTTCGGAGGAGATCGGCACGGCGCCGGCCTTGGCCATCTTGATGCCGTTGTACTCGGCCGGGTTGTGGCTTGCGGTGAACGTGGCGCCGGCAGCGTTCAGGGCGCCGCAAGCGTAGTACAGCTCGTCCGTGGAGATCAGGTCGAGCAGCTGGACGTTGGCGCCGCGGGTTGCCGCGCCGTTGGCGAAGGCCCGGCTGAACTCGGGGGAGGAGGGGCGCATGTCGCCGCCGACCAGTACTGTCTGCCCGGCCAGGTCCAGGACGTCCACGAAGGCAGCCCCGACGGCTTCGACGATTTCCGCGGTGATGGATTCGCCCACAATTCCGCGCACGTCGTAGGCCTTGAAGGAAGCCGAGAGGTCAAAAGTCTTCGTCTGGTCGCTAGTCACGGCTCCCATCTTACGTGGAAGCTGCCGCGGACCGTCCGCGCCGGCCGCGTATGTGGATACGGATTGTCCACATACGACTCCGCCCGCTTCGTGGCTGTCGGAGGGGACTGGGATACTGAAGCAATGGCCAATAACCAGAACGCTGCAGTCCTTTCCGCCCCCGAATCACCCTCCGCCGGGGGTACCGGGACGCGTGAGCAGGCCCAGGCGGTGCTGCGCGAACTTGTGGGGCACCCGGATGCTGAGTTCCACGACGGCCAGTTCGAGGCTATCGAGGCCCTCGTGGACGGCGGCCGGCGCGCCCTTGTCGTGCAGCGCACCGGCTGGGGCAAGTCGGCCGTGTACTTCGTCGCGTCCTTGCTGCTGCGCCGCCGCGGAGCGGGCCCGACGCTGATCGTGTCCCCGCTGCTCGCGCTGATGCGGGACCAGGTCGCCGCCGCCGCGCGGGCCGGGGTCCGGGCCGTGGCCATCAACTCGGCAAACCAGCTCGACTGGGACACCGTCCGCGAACAGCTCGCGGCCGACGAGGTGGACGTGCTCCTCGTGTCCCCGGAGCGGCTCACCAACCCGTCGTTCCGGGAGAACCAGCTGCCTGAGCTGGTCCGCCGGACCGGGCTGCTGGTGATCGATGAGGCGCACTGCATCTCGGACTGGGGCCACGACTTCCGGCCGGACTACCGGCGGATCGCCGACCTGATCACCCAGCTGCCGGACAGCGTCCCGGTCCTGGCCACCACCGCCACCGCCAACTCGCGGGTGGTGCACGACATCGAGGAACAGCTCGGTGAGGGCGTGCTGACCATCCGCGGCGCCCTGGGCCGTGAGTCCCTGCGGCTGGGCGTGCTGCGGCTGCCCGACTCCCGGGAGCGGCTGGGCTGGCTGCTTACCCACCTGAAGGACCTTCCCGGCAGCGGCATCATCTACACCCTCACCGTGTCGGCCGCGGAGGACACCGCCCGGCTCTTGGCCGAGGCCGGCCACGAAGTGCTCGCCTACACCGGCCGGACCGACCCCGCGGACCGGGAACGCGCCGAGCAGCTGCTCAAGGACAACCAGGTGAAGGCGCTGGTGGCCACCTCCGCCCTCGGCATGGGCTTCGACAAGCCGGACCTTGGCTTCGTGGTGCACCTCGGGGCGCCGTCGTCCCCGGTGGCCTACTACCAGCAGGTCGGCCGTGCCGGCCGCGGCGCGGCAAACGCCGACGTGCTGCTCCTGCCCGGCTCCGAGGACCGGGACATCTGGCAGTATTTCGCCACCGCGTCGATGCCCTCGGAAGAAAAGGCCTCCGCGGTCCTGACCGCGCTGGCCGAGGCCGGCACCGCGGTGTCCACCGTGGCGCTTGAGGCCCGGGTGGACCTGCGCCGGACGCCGCTGGAGCTTTTGCTGAAGGTGCTGGCCGTGGACGGGGCCGTCGAGCGCGTGGGCGGCGGGTGGCGTTCCACCGGCCAGCCGTGGACCTACGACGCCGAGCGGTACCGCCGGATTGCGGAGGCACGCGTTGACGAGCAGGACTCCATGGTGATCTACCAGGACACCGCCGGCTGCCGGATGGAGTACATCACCTCGGTGCTCGACGACGAGACCGCCACCGCCTGCGGCCGCTGCGACAACTGCGCCGGCCGGTGGTTCCCCGCCGACATTGCCGCCGACGCCACCGAAACGGCGGGCGCGACACTGAACCGGGCCGGCATGGTGCTGGAACCGCGGCTGCAGTGGCCCAGCGGTATGGACCGCCTCGGCGTGACCGTAAAGGGCAAGATCAAGCCGGAGGAAAGCCTGGCCAATGGACGGGTGCTGGCGCGACTGACAGATCTAGGCTGGGGCGGCGCGCTGCGCGAGACCTTCGCCGCGGGTGCCCCCGACCGGGCCGTGGACCCCGGCATGCTGCGGGCCTGCGTGCAGGTCCTACGCGAATGGGGCAGCGGCGACGCGCGCAACCCCGGCTGGAGCGGCGCTGGCCGTCCGGCCGCCATCGTCAGCGTCCCGTCCCGGGGCAAGCCCGAATTGGTGGAGTCGCTGGCCCGCGGTATCTCCGAGATCGGCCGCATCCCGTACCTGGGCCAGCTGCAGCTTGCCCACGGCGGCCCCACGGGCGGCCGCGGCGGAAACAGCGCCTACCGTCTCGCCGGGGTCTGGGACCGGGTCGTGGTGGGGCCCGAGCTGGCCGCGGCGCTGGACGGCATCCAGGGCCAGAGCGTCATGCTGGTGGACGATCTGGTGGACAGCCGCTGGACCGTCACCGTGGCCGGACGTGCCCTGCGGCTCGCAGGCGCCGGGGCAGTGCTGCCGCTCGTGCTCGGCCAGGCGGGCTGAGCCGAGGCCATCCCGCGCAGCGCTTTTAGCAGCGCGCTTCGTTGCGCGCGCTCAGCTGCTGCGCGGCCGCCCGGACTCCAGCACGGCCATGGCGGCGTTGTGGCCGCCGATGGCGCTGACGGCCCCGCCGCGGCGGGCCCCGGAACCGCAAAGCAGGAGCTGCGGGTCGTCCGTAGCGACGCCCCAGCGCTGCGCCGGGGTGTCCAGGGGTGCGTCGTCGTCCACGAATGGCCAGTCGAGGCCGCCGTGGAAGATGTTGCCGCGCGGCATGCCGACGGCGCGTTCGATATCCAGGGTGGTCTTGGTTTCGATGCACGGCCGGCCGTCCGGACCTGTCAGCAGCAGCTCCTCGACCGGCTCGGCGAGGACACTGTTAAGCGAACGCAGCACCGCGGCCTGCAACTCCGCCCGCCGGGCGTCGTTGTTCTGCGCGGTGACCAGCCGGTCCGGGACGTGCAGGCCGAACACTGTGAGGGTATGCGCGCCGGCCGCCTGAAGCTCCGCGGACAGGATGCTTGGATCGGTCAACGAATGGCAGTAGATCTCGCACGGCAGGGGATCCGGAACAGCCCCTCCCGCGGCGGAGACGTACGCCGCATCCAGCTGGGACCACGTCTCGTTGATGTGGAACGTGCCGCCGAAAGCCGCTTCCGGACTGACGGCGTCGTCCAGCAGCCGGGGCAGCCGCTTGAGCAGCAGGTTCACCTTGACCTGGGCGCCCTCGCGGAGATGGTTCGGGTTCTGCGTGGCGTGCTTGGCGGGTGCAGTCCCGCCCTGCGCGGCCGCAATCGGACCGCCCGACGCGGCGTTGCGCAAGCGGTCCAGGACCACGGGGGCCACATTGGACAGGACCCACGGGGCGGAGACGGTGTGGTGTGCGCCGTCGTGCCGGTAGCTGACGACGCCGCCCGGGCGGACGGAGGTGGCCTCCGCAGAGGTGAGGATGGTCGCGCCCGCGTCCCTGGCCGCACGTTCCAGCTCCCCGGACACCGCGCCCATCCCGCCCACGGGCACGTCCCAGTCACCGGTCCCGCCGCCGATCAGGTGGTACAGGAAACAGATGTTCTGCTGGAGGTCGGCGTCGTCGGCGCGGGCAAAGGTGCCGATCAGGGCGTCGGTCAGGACCACGCCGCGGACCAGGTCGTTCCGGAGTGCCTCGGCGATGGCGTGCCCGACCGGCTGCTCAACCATGGCCTCCCACGCCTCCGCGGCGCCGGCCCGGCGGGCGAGCGACTTCGCTGCCGACCGGGTGGGCAACGGGGCCGTCATGGTGGGCCAGAGCGCCCGGGTGAGCTTCCCGCAGCTGGCGTAAAACTCGTTGAAGGCGCGGAACTCGTCGTCGGACGCCCCGATCGCACCGAACGAGGCGGCCGTGGACTCGGCGTCCTCGTTGTCGATCAGGAGCGCCCGTCCGGGATTGGCCGGGTCCGGGGTGTACGAGGAGTACCTCCGCCGCGCCAGCGTGATCCGCAGGCCAAGGTCGTCGATGATCTGCTGCGGCAGCAGGCTCACGAGGTAGGAATAACGTGAGAGCCGTGCCCCGACGCCGTCGAACGCCTGCGCGGACACCGCGGCGCCGCCGGGCTGGTCGAGCCTTTCGAGCAGCAGGACCTTCCGGCCGGCCTTGGCCAGGTACGCTGCCGCGGCCAGGCCGTTGTGGCCGCCGCCTACGATGATCGCGTCAAACGCGTGGTTGGTCGACATGCGCCCATCCTGCCATCCGGCCGGCCCGTCACGGACGAAGCTCGCCCGGGTGGAGGCGCAGAGCGGGACCAAGGGCCCCGGGAACGCAAAAGGCCCCGGTCCAGGACCGGGGCCAAACGCGGAGACGGGGGGATTTGAACCCCCGGTGGAGTTGTGCCCCACACTTCATTAGCAGTGAAGCCCATTCGGCCGCTCTGGCACGTCTCCAATTGCTATTACTAGCCAACCAAGGATACGCAGAAGGGGCCATGCAGTGCAAAACGGTCGACGCGGGGTCACTTACGGCCGGTCCAAGCGCCCGGGATGGGTCGTAAGTGACCCCGCGTTGCCCGTCCGTGGGAATTGCACCTAGGCCGCCCGGCCCGCCAGGGCGCGCCAGAGGAAATGCTGGCTGCGGCTCTGCAGGGCCGCGGCCTGGCGGTTGTCCGAGGCACCGGCGTGGCCGCCCTCGAGCGCTTCGTGGAACCAGACATTGGGGATGCCCATGGCCTGCATCCGGGCGGCCATCTTGCGGGCCTGCACGGGACCCACACGGTCATCCGAGGTGGCGGTCCAGATGAAGGTCTCCGGGTACTCCACCCCGTCGCGGAGCAGGTGGTAGGGCGAGAAGGTCCGGATGAACTCCCACTGCTCGGGCACATCGGGGTCGCCGTATTCGGCAATCCAGGAGTACCCCGCGGAGAGCTTGCTGTACCGGCGCATGTCCAGCAGCGGCACCCCGCAGGAGACGGCACCGAACAGGTCCGGGTACTGGGTGAGCATGTTCCCCACCAGCAGGCCGCCATTGGAGCCGCCCACGCAGCCCAGCCGCTGGCGGGACGTCACGCCACGCGCGATCAGGTCCTGCGCCACGGCGGCGAAGTCCTCGTAGGCGCGGTGCCGCTTGTCCTGCAACGCGGCGCGGTGCCACGACGGCCCGTACTCGCCGCCGCCGCGGATGTTCGCCACCACGTAAACGCCGCCCCGGCTGTGCGGCACGTCGCCCTCGGCGCCCGCTGATTCCTCCGTGCGCCGCTCCAGCCAGGCCCGGCCGACGGCGCCGCTGTAGGCAGGGGTGCGGGAAATCTCGAATCCGCCGTAGCCGGAGAGCTGCGTAGGGTTCTGCCCGTCCAGCACCAGGTCCTTCGCGGCGATCTGGAAGTAGGGCACACGCGTGCCGTCCTTGGACACGGCGAAGTGCTGCTGGACCTCGTAGGCGTCCTCGTCGAAGAACGACGGCGCGGTCCGGACCACCTCGTGCGTGCTGACGACGCCGTCCGCACCGGCGCGCGTGAGCGTGCCGCGGGTCAGCGTGCTCGGCGTCGTAAATCCGGTGGCGACCAGCCAAAAGTCGTTCCCGGCCCCGCCACTCCCGTCGCCGTCGTCGTCGCTGCCGTCTTCATCGTCCACGGCGTAGGCGTTGACGTCATGCAGCGGCGGGCAGGCATCGAGCACGCTGGAGGCCCAGGCGACGTCCGCCCCGGGCCGTTGCGGATCGAGCACCCGGATCTCGGAGGAGACGTCGCGGAGCAGGTTCAACAGCAGGAAGTCCCGGGTCCAGCTCCAGGACTGCAGGGAGGTGTGCGCATCCGGGGTGAACAGCACGGACAATTCCCGGCTGCCGGCCAGGAAGTCATCGAAGCGCGCTGCCAGCAGGGACCCGGCCGGGTAGCTCGTTCCATCCACGGTCCATTCGCCCTGCGGACGGAAAAGCAGCCATTCCCGGTGCGAGCTAAGGTTCACGTCCTCGGGCACGTCCAGCTCGACCCAGACGCCGTCGCGCAGTACCGAGGTGCGCTTTTCGAAGAAGCTGATCCAGTCCACCGCGAAAGTCCGCTCGAAGCCGGGGGTGGAGTCGTGCGCCAGGAGCGCCATCATGTGATCTTCCGGAATTTCGAACAGCCGCTCGGCCGAGGCCAGGGACTCGCCGCGGCGCAGGACCACTCCGGTCCGGGCGTAGGAAGAGGTGGTTGTCGGCAGTCCCGCGGCCGTGCTGGCGACCAGCAGGGTGTCCGCGTCCAGCCACGAAGCGTTGCCCTTCGCGGTCGGGAGGTCAAAGCCGCCCTCGGCCGGGTCGACAAAGCTGCGGGTCTCGACGTCGAACTCCCGGTAGCGGTTCGCGTCGCCGCCGTCGGGGGAGAGCGCCAGCAGGGCCAGCCGGTGCGGCTGCCCGGCCGCGGGGCGGAGGAAGCTGGCGCCGTGGAAGACCCATTCCTCGCCTTCGGCTGCGGCCAGGGCGTCGACATCGAGCAGGGTTTCCCACGCGGGGGAACCCGCCCGGTAGCTCTCCCAGTCCGTGCGCCGCCACAGGCCCTTGGGATTCTCGCGGTCCTTCCAGAAGTTGTAGTACCACTGGCCGTGCTTGCCCACCATGGCGATCCGATCGGTGGAGTCCAGCACCTCCAGGATCCGGTCTTCGAGTTCGCCGTACTCGGCATCCTCCAGCAGTTCCTCGGTGCGGGCATTTTGTTCCCGGACCCAGGCCAGTTGTTCCTCGCCGTAGATTTCCTCCAGCCAGATGTTCTCATCGACGGGTTCGGGGGCGGTCCCGGAAAGCGCGCCGGAGGGCTCGCCGGGCGCGGTGGGGTACTCAGCTGAAGTGGTGGTCATGGGCCCATCCAAGCAACACCGGTGCCGGGCAGGCAAGTCAAGGCGGCAGCGCGGATGCGGATACGCTGGATGCCGTGGGTAAATCGCAGAGCATCCGGACGGCACTGATTGGCGCCGGTCCCCGGGGTACCAGCGCGCTGGAGCGGTTGCTCGCCAACTGGGCCCCGACCACCCCTGAAGCCTGCCTGCACATCGACGTGATCGACCCTTATCCCGCGGGCCCCGGCCACGTCTGGCAGCCCGGACAGTCCCGTCTCTACCTGATGAACACCCAGTCCTTCTATCCCACGGTGGTCCCGGAGGATCCGGAGCTTGCGGTGCCGCTGGCCGGGCGCACCTTTGACCAGTGGCGGGAGCTGCAGCGGAAGGATCCGGACCCCGCATTGTCGGCCGATGAACGCACCGAGTTGTCCGGCCTGGGTTCCGCCGGCTTCCCCAGCCGCGCGCTGTACGGCCGCTACCTGAGGTCCACGCTCGAGGAGCTGCTGGAGAAGCTGCCCGCCGGGGTCACCGTGGATTTCCATCAGACCACCGCGACGTCGGTCCGGCCGGCCGCGGGCCCCGGGAACGCGGGGTTCGACGTCGCCCTCGCCGACGGTACCGAACTCACCGTCGGGTCCGTGGTGCTGGCGCTCGGCCACCTGGACTCCCGTCTCAACCCGGAGCAGCGTGAGCTCCAGGCGGCGGCGGACGAACTCGGGCTGAAGTACCTGCCGCCGGCCGCCCCGGCCGACGTTGACTGGTCCGGAATTCCCGCCGTCCAGCCGGTGCTGGTGCGGGGCATGGGCCTGAACTTCTTCGACGTGATGGGCCAGCTGACCGAGGGCCGCGGCGGCAAATTCCTGCCCGCACCGGACGGGGCGGGGCTGACGTACCTGCCGTCCGGCCGGGAACCGTCCATCATCGCCGCCTCGCGCCGCGGAACCCCGTACCGGGCGAAGGCGACCCTGGCCGGCTACTACCCGGCAGCGGTGTCGCTGAGGTACTGCACCGAGGATGCGCTCGCCAAGTTCGCCGCCGCCGGGATCCTGCCCGCTTTCGACCACGACCTGTGGCCGCTGCTGCACCGGGATGTCGTGTGGGCCTACTACTCCACCCTGGCGCGCACGCACCCGGACGCCGTGGGCGCGGACCCGGCCGGCTTCCTGGCCGGACTGGAGGAGGCGCTGCAGCCGCACGCCCACTCCACCGTGAAGTGGGAAGAGGCCGCCGGCGCGGTGATCGACGCCCACGTCCGCCCTGCCTACCGGCTGGACCTGCTGGGACTTGCCGCGCCGCTGGCGGGCCGCAGCTTCGCGTCCCGGGCGGAACTGGATGCCGCCGTCGTCGACTATCTGCTCGACGACGCGAGGCGCTCCGCGCTCGGTGAGGACGATCCGGTGAAGATGGCGATCGGCGCCCTGCATCACGGCCGGGCAGTGCTGAAGACGGCCGTGGCCGACGGCGGCATCACCGAACAGTCCTGGGTCGCCGGCCTGCGCGGCTGGTTTGAGTCCTTCGTGGAAGGGCTCGCGAGCGGCCCGCCGGCCCTCCGTGCCGAGCAGCTTGCGGCCCTGGCCCGCGCCGGCGTGGTCAGCTTCGTGGGACCGGACCCCAAGTTCGGCGTCGACCGCAAGGCCAGGGCGTTCACGGCCGCCTCCCCATGGGTGGCCGGGCGGGACGGCAGCGGCGGTGAGGCAGTACAGGCCGCGGTGCTGATTGAGGCGCTGGCCCCTGCCAACCGGGTGGCGATCAACGCGTCGCCGCTGCTGGAGCAGTTGCTCGCGGACGGCCTGGTGCGCCCGCGCCTCATGATGAGCGTGGAAGGCACGCCCGTGCAGAGTTCCGGGCTGGAGGTGCTCCCGCATCCCTACCGGCCCGTCGGTGCGAACGGATCGGTCACGGAGGGGATCTACGTGCTGGGCCTGCAGCTCTCCGCCGCGCAATGGGGCACCGCCATCGCCGCGGAGGCGCGGCAGCAGCAGGGGCCGGTCTACCGCAGCGGACAGCGCACGCTGCGCGACGCTGACGAGATTGCCCGGGACATCCTCGGCCGGTAGCGCCCTGGTTCTCGGCGCCGGGGTGGATGCCGCGGGTTTCGGAGCGTTCATCCGGGTCCGGATCCAGTCCGAGGGATAGTGCCTCATCCGCCACAGCAGCCCCGCCCGGGTTAGTGAAGTGGCAGACCTCAGGGCCAACGAAAAATGAGCATGTCCCCTCCCCGGGCCGGGCAGTGGACACTTGCACAATATGTCCACCGCTCCGGCCGGGGGAGGGGCATGCTCACTGAGGCTGGGCTACGGAACTAGCCCTTCAGGCATTTCCGGTACGCGGCCATTGCCGTGCCGTAGTTGGCCTGAACCACGAGGTCCGCGGGCCGCTTCGGCTTGACCGGCGCGGTGCACTGCGGCGGGACCGGCACGCTGGCCGCGACCAGCACGTCCGCCTTCACCACAGTGCCGGACTCGACGGCGGTGAGCACCAGGGTGCCCGTGCCCGCAACAGCGCCGGCCGGCACCAGCACGCTCACGGTGGCCGCGCCGGCGGAAACCGGCACCGTCCCGAGCGCGGTCACGGTGCCCGCGGCGTCGGCGAACTCGGCCCGCAGCGAGGTGTTGGCCGGGCTGCCGAGCGAGGTGAGGTCCAGCTTGGAGACCGCCAGGGTGATCGGGTCCCCGCTCTTGACCTCGGCCGCGGTGGTGTTCACCACGGCCACGGAACGGCGCGCGAAGTCCGGCGAGACGGGCGTGTGCGTCTGCAGGTACTTGATCCACGCGTCGCGGTCTACCAGCCCTGAGTCCTTGGTGCCGGTGCCGGACTTGAAGATGCGGAAGTTGTCGCCGCCGGTGGCCAGGAAGCTGAACGTGCCGATCCGGTAGGACTTCGCCGGATCGATCAGCGCACCGTTGACCCGGATCGCGGTGATCCGGTCACCCGCGGCGCGGGCTGCGTCGTAGGTGTAGTTGACGTTCTTGGACAGGCCCAGCTGCTGGTAGGCGCGGCTGGGGACCGTGCCGTCCGGGTTGGTCTGCCACTGCTGCTCCAGCAACGTCTTGAACTGCGCGCCCGTGAGCGTGGTGGTCCAAAGGTTGTTCACGAACGGCAAGACCGCGTTGGCCTCGGCGTAGGTGATGGTGCCGTCCGGGGCGTAGTAGAGCTCGTTGCGCAGGCCGCCCGGGTTGACGACGCCGATTTCTGCGGCGCCGAGCTCCGGTGCCTTGAGCGCGTCCACGAGCGAGTCCGCCACGAGGTTGCCCAGCGTGGATTCGCTCGCGCGGTCGTCACGCACGGCGGGGGTTCCGCCGAACGCCGTCGTGATGTCCGCGGTGACCTTGCCGACCGGCTGGTTGCCGATCACGGCGGCGTCGGCGACGGCCTTGTCCACGATGGCCTTGACCGCGGCCACCCGCGGGTACGCGGCGACCAGGTCGGCCGCCGGGTCCGTGGCGCGCTTGACGTTGGCCGCCTTGTAGCCGGTGACGGACATGGTCTTGGTGTCGATGGTGAGCTGGATCTGTCCGATGAACTCGCCGTAGTTGCCGGTCTGGACGATCGGACGGGTCTTGCCCGTGGGCTGCCCGGCAGAATCCAGCACGGGTGCGTCCCAGGCGTACTGCTTGTGGGTGTGGCCGTTGAAGATCGCGGCGACATCCGGGGTGACTTCCTGGACCATCTTGGCGAAGGGGCCGCCCGCGGCGACCTCCTGCTCCAGGGTGGCGCCCTCGGGAGTGCCGGAACCGGCGCCGTCGTGGTTCTCCACGATGATCACGTCGGCGAGCTTGTCCGCCTTGATCTTGGCGGCGACCCGGTTGATGGCATCGACGGGATCGCCGAACTTAAGGTCCGCGATCCCGGCAGGGGTGACCAGGGACGGCACTTCCTGCGTGACCGTGCCGATCACGGCGACCTTGATCCCGTTCATGTCCAGAACGGTGTATTCGGGCAGCGCCGGCTCGGTGGTGCCCTTCTGGTAGACGTTGGCGCCGAGGTACGGGAACTTTGCGTTGCCGCCGCCGGCGATGACCCGGTCGCGCAGGTCGGCCCAGCCGCCGTCGAACTCGTGGTTGCCCACGGCCGAGGTGCGGAGGTCCAGGGCGTTAAGGACATCGATGGTCGGCTGGTCCTTGGCGACGGCCGAGGCAAACAGCGAGGCGCCGATGTTGTCGCCGGCGGAGAGGAACGCGGTGGCGCCGGGGGCCGCGGCGGCCCGGAGCTTCTCGATCGTTCCGGCGAACAGCACCGTGTTGGAATCGATGCGGCCATGGAAATCGTTGATGCCCAGGAAGTTCAGGTCAACGCTGGCCGGGGTGGTGGGCAGGTCCAGTCCGACGACGACCGGATCGTGGTCGCTGGCGCGGAACTGGTTCGGAGCGTAGTAGTCGGTGACGTTGTTGTTGTAGCGGCTGTATTCCAGCGCCACCGACTCCACCGAGTTGATGTTCCAGATGTCCGCGCCGGTGACGACGGCGTTGGCCGCCGGCGAGGCGAGGATGTGGTCCAGTGAGCCCACCAGGCCGCCGAAGAGGTAGGAGTGCTTGGCGCTGCCGTCGGCGTTCTTGGCCTTTTCGTCCTGGTTGACGTACCCGGCTGCCGTGAGGACGTTGATCGGGTCCTCCTTGGCGTAGGAGTTGAAGTCGCCGATCAGGAAGACCTTGTTCGTGCCCTTGGACTTCTGCAGCTCGTCGGAGAAGGCCAGCAGGGACTGCGCCTGGGCGGTGCGGGCGAGGTTCGAGGCGCCCTGGCCCTTGTCGGTGTCGTCCGGCGTTGCAGCCGAGCCCTTGGACTTGAAGTGGTTGGCGATCGCGATGAACTTCTTGTCATCGGCCGCGCCGACCGGCTTGAAGACCTGGGCCAGCGGCTTGCGGGCACTGGCGAAGGCAACTGTGTCGTTGTGGATGATGGATTCGCCCAGCGGCTCCGCCGCGGCCTTCTTGTAAATGAAGGCGGTGCGGATCATGTCCTCATCGGCCAGTGGGGGTGCGTTGGCGGGGGTGCGGACGTAGTCCCAGATGCCGGGGGTGGCGACGTTCAGGGCGTCGACCAGCTTGGCCAGGGCGTMGTCCCGGTTCTTGCCGAACTGGGCCGAGTTCTCGACCTCCATCAGGGTGACGACGTCGGCGCCGGACTTGGAGATGGCGGCAACAATCTTGTCCTGCTGGCGCTTGAGGTTTTCGGCGTTCGCGGCGCCGCGGACGTTGCAGCCGCCGCTGACGGTGATGGGGTTGCCCGCCCGGTCCGTGTAGAACTTGCAGCCGGCGACCTGGTCGCCGGTGGTGGGGAAGTAGTTGAGCACGTTGAACGAGGCAAGCTTGAGGTTGCCGCCCACCGCCGTCGGGGCCTCGGCGCGGGTGGCGCCGAAGCCGGCCGGCTGGACCGTGTCCGCGTTGGCGGCGGTCAGCTGGGTCAGCGGCTGGAACTTCCAGGCGCTGTTGGCGTAGCTGAGCACCACGTTGGTCTTGAACGTCACCGGCGCGCCCACCCGGACGTGATCCGCGGTGGTCAGGTACGGCAGCGTCAGTGCCTTGTTGGTGGCGTCCTTGAGGAAGTTGGTGCTGGCGCCGTCGTCGAGCTTGATGCCGCGGGCGGCGTTGGCCGCGACGGTGGCGGTGTATTCGGCGGAGCCGTAGGGGGCGACGGCGGTGGGCTGCTCCAGCGGGGTGGTGCCGCCGGCCAGGCCGATTTCGCCGTACTGGTTCAGCGAGTAGTTGTCCGCAACCGTGACCGGCCCCTGCGGCGTCAGCAGCATGGCCTCGAGGGATTCGCGGAACGCCTCGTCGGCCGGAAGGGCGAAGCCGGTGGCCTTGACCTCGGGGGCGGCGTCCGTCAGCTTGGTGACTCCGGCGGCGCCGGCGACGTTGAGCTGGGTCATGCCGTAGTACTCGGCAACGTCGCCGGTGACCTCGACGTAATCGCCGATCTGCACTCCGGCGACGGCGGACGGCGCGTAGACGAAGATGGCGTCCGACGCCGTGTGGTTGGCCGGGGTCAGATCGCCGCCGGTTCCGGGCGTCTGGATGTAGAAGCCTGCGAAGCCGCCTGTCGGGAAGGTCGCCGTGACCTTTCCGCGGGCGGTGACGGGGGTGCCGGCGAGCGGGCTGGCCGCGCCGGTGCCCTGGATTTCCGCGATGCTCTTGGCCGTCGGGGGAGTGACCGGTCCCGGATCGACCGGGGCGGTCTCACCGTTGGCCGCCTTGGGCGTGATGGCGACGTTAAGCGTGAAGTCAGCGGCGTTGTTGTTGCTGTCCGCACCGCCGCTGCGGTTCATGCTCTTGACATCGGTGTTGCCCGACGGCGCCGTTGCCGCCTGGGTTTCGAAGGTGTTGGAGCTGCCGTAGCCGAGCAGGTCGGCGACGTTCGTGGGTTCGACGACGGAGCCGGTGGCCAGCGTAGCCAGGGCGGTGGCCTGCTTGGCCAGGACGATCGTTCCGCCGGCGCCGGCCGGGTTGAAGCCGGTGGCGGTGACGTCCGCGGCGGGCAGATCAAGTCCGGCGATGCCGTTGCTGCCACCCTTGAGCAGGTAGTACCCCTTGGCGGCGACGGTGCCGGACAGGGGCACCGTGGTGCTCGGGGCGGTGGTGCCCGTGGCGGAGCGGTACTGGATGGACCAACCGTCCAGCGCGACCGGGGCGTCCGAGGTGTTGTACAGCTCCACGAACTTGTTCTTGTAGGCCGCTCCGGCGCTGCCGCCGCTGAGGTAGGCCTCGTTGACGATGACCGGCGAAGTTCCGGCGGCTGCCGGTGAGACCTCCAGTGCGGCGGCGGGCAAAGCGGTCAGCGGCGCTGCGATGAGCCCCGCGGACAGTGCTGTGCCCAGCGCTGTTTTCCAAGGTGTGATTTTCATCCGCTCTAACTCTCATTAGGGTGCCCGGGTAAGGGCTGGGTGCGATGTCCGGGTAGGTGGCCCGCGGACCGGCCGGTCTGCTCCTGGTCAAGCAGATCCCGGCACAGCAAAACAGGGGTGAATGAACACAGGGTGGATTGAGTGTGCATTCGGCGAGACGGCCCCCAGCGGAACGCCTCACAGCCGGCACGGAACCCCAACAAGGTGCCCCAGCGACGGTGTTGGTAGAGCTTTTTTGACTGCCCGGCCGTCCCCCTGGCCCGGGCACTCAAAAGAATACCGGCCAGTAGGCGCTTGGGAAGCGGCTGGCCGGTATTTCTTGTGGCAATTTTTCCAAAGGATTTAGTTGGCCCTGGCTCAGGCGTTAGGGGCGGCGGAAAGGCTCCGCCCGGAGCGCCGGTTCAGGCCTGGTTGAAGCGGACCATGTTGCCGGACGGGTCGCGGAAGGCGCAATCCCGCGGTCCCCACGGTTGCACGATGGGTTCCTGGAGGACTTCCGCGCCGGCGCCGCGGACAGCCTCGAAGGTGGCATCGAGATCGTCCGTGCGGAACACGATCACGGGCAGGACGCCCTTGGTGAGCAGTTGCTGGAGCGCGTCGCCGTCGTCCTTGGAACGGCCGGCGTGCGGGGGAGAGAGCACGATCTCCAGATCAGGCTGTGCGGCGCTGCCGAGGGTSACCCAGCGGTGGCCGTCCGAGCCGACGTCGTTGCGCACCTCCAGGCCCAGCACGTCGCGGTAGAAGGCGAGCGACTCGTCGACGTCGTTGACGGTGATTTGTGCGTACTGCAGTGAAATGTTCATGACTCACACGCTACGACGGCGGGAGCGGGTGCGCTTCTTCAATCCTGCTCGGCTTCCGCGACGGCCGCGTGTGCTGCCGGGCGACGCAGGACGGCATGGCCTTCACCGCACGGTGTTCCCGGTCGCGGTACGCGCTGGGGGCCATCCCGACGATCTCTGTGAACCGGGAACTGAAGGAGCCCAGCGAGGTGCAGCCGACTTCCATGCAGGCGTCGGTCACGCTGGCACCGGCTCGCAGCAGCGCCATGGCGCGTTCGATCCGCCGGGTCATGAGGTAGTTATAGGGCGTCTCGCCGTAGGCCGCCTTGAACTGGCGGGAAAAGTGCGCGGGGGACATGAGGGCGCCGGCGGCCATGGTGGGCACGTCGAGCGGCCGGGCGTAGTCGCGGTCAATCAGGTCCCGGGCCCGGCGCAGGTGGCCCAGGTTGGCCAGCTCCTGCGGTGTCATGCCGCCATCTTAGCGCTGGTCAGGACCCGTGCGGGATGCTTCACCCGGCCGGCTATCTGCTCGGCCCCGGTCTTTCACCAGGCCAGAGATTTTGCCTGTCGCGACTTGATTGCCGAAATCTGGCCGCAGTTCGAGCACGTGATCCGGTAGGTCTTGGAGGTGGTGAAGATGGGGATGAAAAACAGCGTGAACTTGGTGGCGCGTTGCTGCAGGTGGTGGTGAACGAACTGGCCGCAGTGCTGGCAGGTGGCCAACCGTCCGGGCAGGTCGTTGAGGACAGTCTTAAGGCCGAAAAGGAGGAACATTGCGTGGCACCTTTCGAAAGCGGTTAGGCCGTGGGCGACAGGCGGGCTGCAAGGCCCGTCAGCAGGATGGTGATGCCTTCGTCCAGCTCGGCCATTCCGTCGTAATCGGCGAGGACCGGCGCCAGGGCCCGGAGTCGGGGAAATTCCTTCGGCGGCAGCCGGTGCAGGCCCAGGCGGAGAAGAGCCTCATTTTCCTCGGGATCCACGATGAATTCCTGCAGTTCATTGAGGATGTGGCCGTACAGGTAGCCGTAGTAGGCGCGATAGACGTGCAGGGCGTCGGCCGGCGCGAAGCCGGCGTCGATCAGCAGCGCGAGAATCTGTTCCAGCGGACGCAGGGTCCCCAGCGGCCGGAGTCCCAGGGGCGTGGACAGGGGGCGTGTTACGAGCAACGGCACAACGTTCGGGTGCCGGAGCGCGAGCTCGCGCAGACAGTGCGCGATGCGCCGGAGCTGGGCCTGCCAGTCCGGGTCGTCGGGGACGATTTCGAGTTCGTTGAGGACGAGTTCGGAGACGCCGTCAAGCAGGGCGGCGCGGTTTTCGGCGTAGCGGTACAGGCTCATGGGGTCCCGGCCGAGTTCCTGCCCGAGCCGGCGCATGGTGAGCGCGTCCAGTCCTTCGGAGTCAACCAGCGTCAGGGCCGCGGACAGCACAAGCTCCCGGCTGAGGCGGCTCTTGG
This sequence comes from Arthrobacter sp. 10T419, assembly GCF_056394105.1. Lineage (NCBI taxonomy): Bacteria > Bacillati > Actinomycetota > Actinomycetes > Micrococcales > Micrococcaceae > Arthrobacter > Arthrobacter sp. 10T419. The sequence goes on from NZ_JBFTHF010000010.1 coordinate 138,994, forward strand.
GAGCCGGGGCGGGCGCCGGCTTTTCTGCGGGGGACATGGAATCCGATCCTGTCGGGAGGGGCCGGTCCCACAACGGGGCCGTCCCTGGAAATTGATCAACAAGCTTGCTTACAGTGAAGTCTACGCCTATTGTCTACATTGTAGATACATCCTGGATCTTGCCGTACTGCGGCATCCGGACCCGCTTGGCGCCCCGTGCATGGCGTTCAAGTACCAGCTGCTGTAGCCCTCGGCGGCGCCCTGTGCACCCGGCGGAAACGAGCCACCATGGCAGATTCGCAATATGACCAGTTCCTTCAAGAAGCCACCACCTCCGACGCCGCATCCGGTTCCGTCCTCGGACGGGATTGCCTTTACGGGGTCTACACCAGCTGGTGTTTCCTGTCCCGGAGTGCGCCCCGGCCCGAAGATGCCTTCTGGGCGGCCATGAAGGAGAAAAAGATCCGTCCCGGGCATACGCCGCTGCGCATGAAGGGCCCGGCCGCCGCGGATTACATTCTCTCCAGCTTTCCCGGCCTGGTGTGAGTCGGATGGCCGCCACTTCGGGCACCTACCGGCCGGTCAGCGCCAACCAGCCCCGTGGCCGCCGTCCCTGGTGCGCTGACTGCCGCAGCGACCGGCACCTCCTCGCCGGTTCCGCTGCCGTTCTGGATGCCGGGGACGAAACCCTCGCCCTGGCTGTCACCTGCACGCGCTGCGGTCTTTCCAGGGTGCTGGCGACCACTGCAACATTTGCCGCCGCCATTGCCCGTCGGCGGAACAGGTAAGGCCGGTGGTGGCAATCTTTCGATCGCCGCCACCGGCCTCTGAACCGCGCAAAATCTGCGCTCCCGCGGAAGGTAAGAGATTCGAACTCTTGGTACGGGGTTACCGCACACTGGTTTTCAAGACCAGCTCCATCGGCCGCTCGGACAACCTTCCCTGAAGAGTAGTGTTTCATAGCCGGTAGGCAGCCACAAAAGTGGCGGCGCTCGCAGACGACGCCGGTTTGGCCACCTACTCTGGAAACGGGAGTTGCCCGCGCCGCGTGCGCGGACGCCCCGCCCGCACGAAATCAGTAAGGAATCGGGAGTTCTCCATGAAGGCTGTCTACATCTCAGAGCCCGGCGGTCCGGAGGTCCTGGAGGTCCACGAGGTCCCGGCACCCGTTCCCGGCCAGGGCGAGGTGCTGATCGATGTGGTTGCTGCCGGGCTCAACCGGGCGGACGTCCAGCAGCGCATGGGGTTCTATCCGCCGCCCCCGGGCGCCTCGGAAATTCCCGGACTCGAAGTCTCCGGGCGAATCGCGGGCTTCGGCCCCGGTGTCACCAAGCCCTTCTCCGTCGGGGACAAAGTCGTCGCGCTGCTGGCCGGCGGGGGCTACGCCGAGCAGGTGGCCGTTCCGGCCGGGCAGGTCCTGAGGATTCCCGACGGCGTGGACCTGGTCACCGCCGCGTCGCTGCCGGAAGTCGCGGCCACGGTCTATTCGAACCTTGTCATGACGGCCCAGCTGCAGGCCGGGGAAACGGTGCTCATCCACGGGGCCACCGGCGGCATCGGCACCATGGCCATCCAGCTGGCGAAGGCCCTCGGCGCTCGGGTGGCGACCACCGCGGGCACCGCGGAGAAAGTCGGCACCGCGAAAGCCTTCCTCGGTGCCGACATTGCTATCAATTACGCCGAGGAGCACTTCCCCGAGAGCCTCCGTGCCCAGAACGGCGGGAAGGGCGCCGACGTCATTCTCGACGTCGTGGGCGCCAAGTACCTCGGACAGAACGTGGACGCCCTGGCGGAATATGGCCGGCTCGTCGTCATCGGGCTGCAGGGCGGCACGAAGGGCGAACTGGACCTCGGACAGCTGCTGCGGAAACGGGCGGCCATCATCGCCACCTCGCTCCGTCCCCGCCCGGTGGAGGAAAAGACGGTCATCATGAACGCGGTCCGCGACGCCGTGTGGCCGCTGCTCTCCGACGGCCGGATCCGGCCGCTCGTGGCGAAGACCTTTCCCCTCGACCAGGTCCAGGCAGCCCACCGGTACTTCTACTCCGGTGAGCACGTGGGCAAGGTCCTGCTCGTCACCTAGCCCCCTGTGACGGACAGCATACGCGGATTGGCATATGCGAAGTGGCTGTCCCGGGTAAACGACGATAATGTAATTCCATACGCGGTATACACGCGTCTTGGGGCGCGTGTATGCTGTCGTCCTGCTACCGTCGGGGGCACCATGTCTATCCGCCACAGCCTTCTCGCGCTGCTGCAGGACCGGCCGCGCTACGGGTATCAGCTCAGGACCGAGTTCGAGGATCGCACCGGCTCCTCCTGGCCCCTCAACATCGGGCAGGTTTACACCACCCTCGACCGCCTCGAACGTGATGGACTCGTTCAAAAAGACGGCGCAGACGGTGAAGGCCACATCGTCTACAGCATTACCCCGGCTGGCCTCGCCGAGGTCCGGGACTGGTTCCACGCTCCCGTGGGCCGTTCCAATCCGCCGCGCAACGAACTGGCCATCAAGCTCGCCCTCGCGCTGACGCTGCCCGCCGTCGACGTCGGCGGACTCATCCAGGCACAGCGCGCCGTCTCCATCCGGGCGCTGCAGGAGTACACCAAGTCCCGGCGCGAGGCCGTGGCGCATCCTCGCCCCGCGGACACGGCCAGGCTGCTGGTCCTCGACTCGCTGATCTTCCAGACCGAGGCGGAGGTCCGCTGGCTGGACCTCTGCGAAGCCCGCCTCATGCAGCTGGCCGGGCCGGCCTGACAAGCACCCCCGTTGTGACGCCGTTCACCGCGGACTCTGCACCGCTTGGCGAGCCGCCGGGCGTCCCGGCCCCGGGTCCATGTCCATTCGGATGCCGCGTTGATAGGGTGCCATGGGGCAGATCTGACTGCTGATCTGTCAGATGGGGTTTCTCAAGGAGGAGACATGGGCACAATGCCAGATGGCGGGCCAAACACCGCACGAGTCGACGACGGCATCACGCCGGTTCCGGGCCTTCCGGCCACGGCCGTCGACGAATCCGTCCGCGAAGCGGAAGAGCGCAAATGGACACCGGCGAAAATCGCGCTCTGGGCGGCGATCGCACTGCTGGGCGGCGTCGCCTGGTTCATGCTCGCGATCGTCCGCGGTGAGACGGTCAACGCGATCTGGTTCGTGTTCGCCTCGGTCTGCACATACCTGATCGGCTACCGCTTCTATTCCAAGGTCATCGAGCGGTACATCACCAAGCCGAACGACCGCCGCGCCACCCCTGCCGAATACAAGGCGGACGGCAAGGACTACGTCCGGACCGACCGCAACGTGCTGTTCGGCCACCACTTCGCCGCCATCGCAGGCGCCGGCCCGCTCGTCGGCCCGGTCATCGCGGCCCAGATGGGCTACCTGCCCGGCACCATCTGGATCATCATCGGCGTCGTCCTCGCCGGCGCCGTCCAGGACTACCTGGTGCTCTTCTTCTCCATGCGCCGCGGCGGACGGTCGCTCGGCCAGATGGCGCGCGAGGAACTCGGCGTAATCGGCGGCACCGCCGCCCTCGTCGCCACCCTGCTGATCATGGTGATCATCGTGGCCATCCTGGCCCTCGTCGTCGTCAACGCCCTCGGCGAAAGCCCCTGGGGTGTGTTCTCCGTCGGCATGACGATCCCGATCGCCCTCTTCATGGGCGTCTACCTGCGCTACCTCCGCCCCGGCAAGGTCATGGAAGTCTCGCTCATCGGCTTCGTGCTGCTGATGGCCGCCATCATCGGCGGCGGCGCCGTGGCCGGCACCGAGTGGGGTGCCGCGTTCTTCCACCTGGACAAGGTCACCATCGCCTGGGGCCTGATCATCTACGGCTTCATCGCCGCGATCCTGCCCGTGTGGCTGCTGCTGGCACCGCGCGACTACCTCTCCACATTCATGAAGATCGGCGTGATCGTGATGCTGGCCCTGGCCATCATCGTGGTGCGGCCCGAAATCACGGTCCCGGCGTTCAGTGAGTTCGCCTCGCGCGACAACGGCCCGGTCTTCTCCGGGGCCGTGTTCCCGTTCCTGTTCGTGACCATCGCCTGCGGCGCCCTCTCTGGCTTCCACGCCCTGATTTCCTCCGGCACGACGCCGAAGCTCATCGAAAAGGAACGCCAGACCCGCCTGATCGGCTACGGCGGCATGCTGATGGAATCCTTCGTCGCCATCATGGCGCTCGTGGCGGCGATCTCGATCGACCGCGGTATCTACTTCGCCATGAACGCGCCGCTCGCCCTGACCGGCGGCACCGTCGAATCGGCCGCGCAGTGGGTCAACAGCCTGGGCCTGGCCGGAGTCAACATGACCCCGGATGTACTCGCCCAGACCGCCAAGGACGTCGGCGAGCAAAGCATCATCTCCCGCTCCGGCGGCGCTCCCACGCTCGCCGTGGGCCTGGCGCACATCATGCAGCAGTTCATCGGCGGCACCGCGATGATGGCCTTCTGGTACCACTTCGCCATCATGTTCGAGGCGCTCTTCATCCTCACGGCGGTCGACGCCGGCACCCGCGTCGCGCGGTTCATGCTGCAGGACTCGATCGGCAACTTCGTGCCGAAGTTCAAGGACCACTCCTGGCGGCCGGGGGCCTGGCTCGCCACTGCGGTGATGGTCGCCGCGTGGGGCCTGGTGCTGCTGATGGGCGTTACCGACCCGCTGGGCGGCATCAACACGCTGTTCCCGCTGTTCGGCATCGCCAACCAGCTGCTGGCGGCCATTGCGCTGTCGGTGGTGCTCGCCATCGTGGCCAAGCGCGGCACCTTCAAGTACCTCTGGATCGTGGCGCTGCCGCTGGCCTTCGCGTCCGTCGTCACCATCACCGCGAGCTTCTACAAGATTTTCTCGCCGGTCCCCGCCGTCGGGTACTTCGCCAACAACGCGGCGTTCGCCAAGGCACTGGCCGACGGAAAGACCTCCTTCGGCACGGCCAAGACGCAAGCCGCCATGGAAGCCGTGGTCCGCAACACGATGATCCAGGGCTGGCTTTCGATCATCTTCGTGGTGCTGAGCATCATCGTCATCATCACGGCCCTGATCGCGACGGCAAAGGCCTTCCGCAATGCCTCCGCCGGCATCGCCAACGTCGAATACGAGGACCCGGCCCAGCCGTCCCGCGTGTTCGCGCCGGCCGGGCTGTTCCCGACCGCGGCCGAGCGGGAGCTGGACGCGGAGTGGAAGAAGCTGCCCGCAGACCAGCGGCTCGAACACGCCGCACGGCACTGACGGTTGCTGCCATGAATGCACTCGTAGCGGGATTCCGGGGCTTTGCTGAGTACTTCAGCGGTGTCCTCGGTGCCGATGCCTACAAGAAGTATCTGGAGCACCAGGAGGCCCCCGGCCACGACGGTCCGCCGATGTGTGAACGGGACTTCTGGCGCGACCACACGGACCGCCAGGACAGCAACCCGCAAGGCCGTTGCTGCTGACACCGCTGTCGCAATCCGGAAGGCGCCGTTGGGAACACCCGTTCCCGACGGCGCCTTCCGCCGTTTACGGGATACGACGCCGGGGACTGCGCAGGCGCATAACCGCGCACTGCGTAGGCGCATAACCGCGCACTGCGTAGGCGCTTCGCCGGGGTGCGGCACGGGTCGTCATCCACCCCTGCCCTTCGCTGCCGCGCGTGAGAGTATGAAGCCATGAGCGATCCGATCGACACTCAGTCCGGCGACGACACTCCGGTGGAGGGCATCACCACGTCCGCCCCGCCGCAGGACGCACCCGACACCGAAGCGGCGGCCACGGGCCCGGCCCAGGGCCCCTCGGATTCCCGCGGGCCGGGCGTGCGCAACCGGGCCAGCCACCTGCAGGACCTGGTGGACGAACCCGCCAAGGTCATGCGGATCGGCACCATGTTGAAGCAGCTGCTCGACGAGGTGAAGTCCGCCCCGCTGGACGACGCGGCGCGGATCCGGCTGGCAGAAATCCACGAACGCTCGATCAAGGAACTGGAAGACGGGCTCGCGCCCGAGCTGGTGCAGGAACTTGAGCGGATCCATCTGCCGTTCCCCGAGGACGGCACCCCTTCCGACGCGGAATTGCGCATCGCCCAGGCCCAGCTGGTCGGTTGGCTGGAGGGACTCTTCCACGGCATCCAGACCGCGATCGCGGCCCAGCATGCCGCCCGGGAGCACGCGGCCGCGCAGCTGCAACTCCGCCAGCTGCCGCCCGGCACCATGATCGCGCCCGGCGTCATCATTGGGGAAAACGGCGAACCGCAACGCGCCGCCGAGCCCCAGCCCGGCGCGGATCCCACGCAGCCGGTCCGACCCGCCGACCCGGACCACGGTCCCGGCCAGTACCTCTAGGCCACCGTTGGGTTTCTTTAGCGCGGCACGGCAGGGACGCAAGGACGACGCCGAACTCGGCAAGGGCCTGTGGCGGCGCGCCCACGACCGGTTTGTCCGGGGACTGGACCGGTACCACCAGGTCCTCGAAGGCGTCGAGGATGAGGCCCTCTACGCGGAGCTGGTCGAGATCGCCAACGAACTGTCCGCCCTGGCCGGGCGGGTCCGGCAGATCTGCGTGGAGGCTCAACGCCGCTCGCCCAGCGACGGCCTCGACATCCCTGGAGCCCTGGCCGGCGTGCACCGTTCCCTGTCCACGGCCGGCAACTCGCTGGCCATGACCGCGGAAGCAGCGGCGATGCTGCGCCTCGCCGTCGGGCCGGTCCCGGTCGGTGCGGCGTCCGTGCGCCGCCGCGCGGAGTCCGTCGTGGAACACATCGACGACGCCGAACGGCGGCTCGCGGACGCAGCAACGCAAGGCTGATGTTGCGCCCACATCGCGGCGGGTGACCGGGTCGAAACACCGGGTGCTAAGGATATTCCGGGTTAAGCGCCTAGCTTAGCGGCGTCAAAACACTGGCCTGAGGGGCAGCCGCTTGGCAGGATGGACGAATGACTTCTTCACCCGAACTGACATTCAATGACGGCAACACCATCCCGCAGCTCGGCTACGGCGTGTGGCAAGTTGAGGACGACATCGCCGAGAAGGTCGTCGTCCAGGCGTTCGAGGCCGGCTACCGGCACATCGACACCGCCAAGATCTACGGAAATGAAGCCGGGGTAGGCCGCGCGATCCAGCGTTCGGGCCTGAAGCCGGAGGAAATCTTCATCACCACCAAGCTGTGGAACGCGGACCAGGGCTACGAGTCCACCCTGAAGGCGTTCGAGGAATCCATGGAACGCCTTGGCCTCGAGACCCTGGACCTCTACCTTATCCACTGGATGCAGCCCAAGCAGGACAAGTACGTTGACACCTGGAAGGCGCTCATCGAGCTGCAGAAGCAGGGCCGCGTGAAGACCATCGGAGTCTCCAACTTCACCAAGGAGGGGCTGCAGCGCCTGATCGACGAAACCGGCGTGGTTCCGGCGATCCACCAGATCGAGCTGCACCCGTTCTTCAACCAGGCGGAGCTGCGTGAATTCAACGCATCCAAGGGCATTCTCACCGAGGCATGGTCGCCGCTGGGCCAGGGCGGCGAGCTGCTGGAAAGCCCGGTCATCGCCCAGATCGCGGCCAAGCACAACGCCACGCCGGCGCAGGTGGTCATCGCCTGGCACCTCGCGATCGGCAACGTCGTGATCCCCAAGTCCGTCACCGAATCGCGGATCCGCGAGAACTACGCGGCCCTGGACGTCACCCTCGACGAGACGGACGTGCAGGCCATCAACGGTCTGGACCGCTCCGCAGAGGGCGCCGGCCGCATCGGTGCAGACCCGGCGGTCTCCGACTTCGCCTAGCCATCCCGGTAAATTAGGGGTTCCTCCCAGGAGGTAAGAAGTGAGCGGTCCAGGGCTATTGGCCCTGGACCGCTCTTTTCGTCGGTCTTCTTTGCATCGGCTACAGGTGGTCTTCGCGCAGTCAGGCGCCGGGACTGCAGGGGGCGACGTCGAAGGCCCCGTCCGGAGCGTCGGCGAAGGCGCGGATCTTTGCGATAAGTGCCCGCGTGGCGGAATCCTTTTCAAGCTGGGCGTAGACCGGGGCCGCCGCAGCTTCGAATGCTGCGATCTGCTCGTCCGTGGCTGCGACGATCGTGCCGCCGCTTCGGCAGTAGGCTGCCGCCTCGTCGGCGGTGTGGACCATGGAGCTCGTTACTGCTTCCCGGGTCTTCGCGGCCGCCTCCATCAGGATCCGCCGGTCGTCTGCGGCCAGGTGCGAATAGGTCTTGGTGTTAATGGCCAGCGAGTTGACCTTTACGTACAGCGGCAGATTCCCCGTGGTTGTGCTGGGCCGGGGAAAGGTTCCGGCCCGGGTGAAGGATGACTCGGCGGCCTTAACCGTGCCCTTGTTCAGCGCGTCGGTGAAAAGTTCCCCCGCCAGTGACTGCGGCCTGGCTCCCAAGGCCTTCAGGGTCGCGTATCCCGTGCTGGAACCGGGGGCGCGGACAACTTTTCCGGCCAGGTCCGCCGGTGCCGTTACGGGTCCGTCGAAGGAAAAGAGCATCCGCGGTCGGTCGGGCAGCAGGGCGAGCCCGGTGAGTCCGATCGGCCTCAGCCCTGCCATCATGCTGCCGGCGATCTCCGGCGCGACAATCTTCGCCACCACCTGGTCCGAGGCCCGGAGGAAAGGCGCCGAGAGTGCCGTGAAGGACAGGACACCCTCCGACTCCCAGGTCCGGGTGGGGACCAGCGCCATGTCGAAGTCGCCGCCTTCGGTGGATTGGGCCACGGCCTGGTCCCATGCGCCTGCTTCGTCGGCGGCCGCCCTGAGCACGAGTTCGATCCGGATCGACCCGCCGGAGAGTTCCTTCACCTGGCTGGCGAATTCCCGGACTTGCGCTGCGGAATGACCGTCGGGACCGCCAGCGGTGGCCAGGGTCAGGACCATCGCGTCAGCGGACTGCTGATCAGCCTGCGAAAGTCCGCTGGCCCCGCATCCGGCCGCCGCCAGGACTAGGGCTGCCGCCGCCATGATCGCCGCACCACGCATCCGTGCTTGCATGCTGGCCTCTTTTCGGGTCCAAGGCGAAGCTCCCAACGTAGCTGACACCAGAAGAGGAAGCCTCCACTCCGAAAGTTACTCCTTCGGGACGTCCGCCAACAGGCCATCCGGACGGACTTCCGGGCTCCCTGACGAGCCAGGACCTTCGCACGAGGTCCGAGGTTGCCCTCCCGTCTACGCTGCGGCCCGGCCCTGACGCGGCAGCACGGCGTCGATGACCGCCCAGCCGTGTTCGTCCTGGATGCGCCGGCTGGCAAAGCGCTCAGCCCCAGCGGCGTCGTCGAACGCTTCGGTGCGGATCCGGCCGCACTCGGTGTCCAGGTAGGTGACTTCCCAATGCTCTGCTGCGGACGGGGCTGCTGCCTGCCGGGCTGCCGTGAACTCCTGATGTTCGAAATCCTGATCCTGTTCCATGAATTAAGTCTGCAACCGCCCTCTGACAGTAAGTGGTCATCCGCCCGGCGTGTTGCCCAGCCGCAGCACCCGTTCCCGGGCCAGGTCCTCCCGGCGGCGGTCTTTCTCCGCCGTCCGGGCTGCCTGCTGCGCGGCAGCCGAGGCCAGTTCGAGCCGCTTTCGGGCCTGCCGCAGCCCGGCCTCGGCACGCGCCAGCTGTTCCCTGAGCCCGGCAGCCTCCTCCGTCAGTGCAGCCGCAGCGTCCGTCGCGTCCTCTAGTTCCCCGGATGCGCGTTCTGCCTCGGCGGCGCTGGAAAGGGCGGCGTCGGTGGCTTGCCGGAGGGCGGCCTGGGCGCGCTCCCTGGCCGAGGGGCTGGGCGCCGGCCGTTCCTGCCGGACGGCCCGCAGGCGCGGCTGGCCGGTTGCCGGAGGCGTGCCCGGAGCCGGGGGCGCAGCGTTCTCCGGGGGAGCGGCCGACGGCCTTGCCCCGGTCGCATCCGGGACGGCGACGGCGCCGTCGAGGTCAACGACGTCGACGCCGTCGGCGGAGAGCGTCCGGAGCAGCCGCCCGCTCCGGACGGCGGCAGCGGCGCCCTCGTCAGCCGTGGCCGCACGCAGGGTCTGTTCCACTTCCGCCGCGACGGTGCCGCTGATTTTCCGCCCCTGTTGCTCCGCCACGGCGCGGGCTGCGTCGACCGCGCCGGCCAGCATGGTCCGCCGTTCGCGGGAGAGGCTGCGGAGCGTTGCCGCGTCGAGGGAGGCCTGGGCCCGGCGCATTGCGAGTCCCAGCTCGGCCAGGTCACGGAGTGTTTCCGGCCGCCGCCAGGCGAGCATGTTGACGGCCCAGGCGCTCACCGAGGGTTTGGGCAGGGAGCGCACCTCCGCCGCGCGGTAGCGTAGCTCCGGCGTCGCGGGCGTTGCGGAGAGCAGTTCCTTGGCCGCGGCATTGCGGCCTGCGACAAAGCCGTCGAACGGCATCCCGTAGAGCTGCGCCGCAATGTCCGCGAGCTCACGTTTTGCCATGCAAGAATCATAGAAGCTCCGGCCCCCACGCCGGGGGCGCGCAGCACACGTCCACCGTAGGAGATTCCACGTGATTGAAATAGGCGGCCTCCCGGCCCACATCCTTCTGGTCCACGCCGTCGTTGTGCTTGGCCCGATCGCCGGCCTCGCCGCCATCGCCTACGCTGCCGTAACCCGCTGGCGGCGGTACCTGGCCTGGCCGCTGGGTGTTCTCTCGCTGGGGCTGGTTCCGGTCGCGCTCATCACCGCGCAGGCGGGGGAGCAGCTGCAGAAGGCCCGTCCATCGACGGAATTGGTCCGGGAACATGCCGAACAAGGTGACGTGCTGAAGGTGGTGTCGATCATCTTCTTCGTGATCGTCGCGGCGATGATTATCGTGAGCTTCGAACCGATCGGCCGGCGCTTCGCCTTCCTCGGCGGCCTGCGCGAAAACCGGGTCCTGCGGACCGTCTTGCTGGTTGCAGGAGCCTTGGCCGGCGCCTTCTTCCTGTACCAGAGCATCATCACCGGGCACTCCGGCGCCGCGTCCGTGTGGGCACGCTGACGGTGCGCTGACGGTGCACTGACCATTCCGAGGGGCGCGCCCGGGCCTCAGGCCCGGCGCGCCCTTCGCACTGTCATGAGCAGCAGCACCAGGGCAGCCGCCTGCAGCGCGGCGACCGCTGCGATCAGCGCGGGCCACGCCCCGTAGAGGGCGCCATAGAGCGCGCCGCCGGCCAGCGCGCCGGCTCCCTCGAAAGCCGCGAAGACCCCGTACGCCGATCCCTGCCGCGGCTCCGGCACGAGGTCCGCCACGAGCGCCTTGACCGTCGAGTCCTGGATTCCGGTGGCGGCGCCCCAGCTGGCCACGCCAGCCACCACCAGGGCCACGCCGGTGGAGAATGCCAGTACGGGCACGGCCGCAATCAGCACCGGCAGCGCCAGCAATACGGCCGGGCCCGCGCGGTCGTAGAGGAAGCCGCTCCCCAGCGCGCCGAGTGCCGCCGCGCCCATGGCCGCGGCGTAGAGCAGCGGCACCACGGGCGCCGGAACCGCCACAGCAGCGGTCAAATGGTAGGAAATCACGCCGAAAGCCACCAGACCCGCACTCCAAAAGAAGGCGCACACCGCGAACAGCAGGAAAACGCCGGTGAACAACGACGGCGGTTTGCCCGCCGTTCCAGGCGGCGCCGGAGTGCCGCCGGGCTCCGCGACGCGGCGGCGCAACCAGAGCAACAGCGCGAGCGCCACCACAGCGGGAACAGCCAGGACCGCGAAAGCGGCCGAGATGAGGCCGGTGGCCGCCAGCACGGCCGCCACGATCAGCGGACCGAGGAGCGCGCCGGTGAGATCCAGGGACTTGTGCACGGCGAAGCCGCGGCCGCGCCCCACCCGCTTGGCCACTGAGGCGAGCAGCACGGTCTTTGCCGGGCTCCGCACGGCCTTGCCCACCCGGTCCCCGATGATCAGCGCCGACGCCAGGACCAGCCCGGCGGCACCCGCGGCCGGGGCGACGGCCAGCAGCGGCACGCAGAGCGCCGTCAGGGCGTAGCCCGCCAGCGTGAAGGTCCAGTACCGGCGGGTGCGGTCCGCCCAGGGCCCAAAGACCAAGCGCAGGCCCTGCGCCGCTGCCTCGGCCCCGCCGGTGACAAGCCCTACGATGAGCGCGGAGGCGCCGAGCTGCGCCAGCAGCGGTCCGGCGAGCGGGCGGGCGCCGTCGGAGACGACGTCGGTCGCCAGGCTGACCAGCCCGAAGCCCACCACCGTGCCCCACGGCCGGCGGCCGCCTGCCCGTGATGCAGTGGGGGACGCGGCCGGTGCCGGTCCCGGTGCTGCCATCCCGGGTCCGGTCGGCGTCGCGGCGGGGTCCGGCCCGGGAGGGGCGGGCACCTCGCGCTCAGGCCGGTCCATTTCCCAAGGGTCGCGGACGGGGACGTGAATGACAAGAGCAGCCGGGGTCCGGGCCGTGCATGCCGCGGCCGCAGCCCCGGGCACTATTGGACCAAACGCGGGCACGCCGGCCGCTACGTGCCCGGCGTGCCCGTGTCGAAGTCCCCCCGGACCCGGACCCGGACCCGCATCCCGGGCCGGACCGGACCGCGTGGGCGGACAGCAAAGAACCCCTGGAAATCAATGATTTCCAGGGGTTCTTTGCTTCGAACTTCCGAGCTTCCTATCAGAATCGAACTGATGACCTTCTCATTACGAGTGAGACGCTCTACCGACTGAGCTAAGGAAGCAACCGCGTGAAACCCCGGCGAACCGGGCGGATCATGCAAGAGACAACTGTAATGGAGTCCCCGCGCCCGGGTCAAAATGAGCCGCGAGGGTGCCGTGGACCGGTCAGCAGACGGTGTTGTCCGCCGGTGTCTTGCCGTCCACGAGGTACCCGTCCACGGCCTTCTCAACGCAGCTGTTGGAACGGCCGTAGGCGGTGTGGCCCTCGCCCTTCCAGGTCAGCAGCGCGGCGGTGCCCAGTTGCTTGCGCAGGGCGACGGCCCATTCGTACGGTGTGGCGGGGTCGCCGGTGGTGCCCACGACCAGGATGTCGGCCGTGCCCTTGTACTGGGCCGGAGCCGGGGTGCGGAGGCTCTTGTAGGGCCAGTCCTTGCAGCTCGTGCCGCCGTACGCAAAGTAGTAGCCCAGAGTGGGGGAGAGTTGGCGGAGCCGCTTCTCCTCGGTCCGCATCGCCGCCGTGCCGGTTTCCATCGAGTAGTCGAGGCAGTTGATGGCATTGAAGGCGAACGCAGAGTTTGCCGAGTAGGTGCCGTTCGGCTCGCGGTCCGCGCCGAAGTCGGACAGCCGGAGCATCGGGGACAGATCGCCTTTCATCGCGCTGTCCAGGGCCTGGGTCAGCACGGGCCAGTTGTCGTCGTTGTAGAACGGCAGGATGAAGCCGCTGACGAACATGGACGCGTTGACCAGCCGGCCGTCCTTGGCCGGCTGCGGGTTGGCTTCCACGGCCGCGATGAGGTCCTGGATCTGCCGGACGGCCTCGTCCGGGGTTCCGCTCAACGGGCAGCCGCTGTTTTGGAGGCAACTGGTCGCATAGGCGTGGATGGCCTTCTCGAAAGCCTTCGCCTGGCCTGCGGTCAGCTCCTCATTGCTCAGGGAGGGGTCCAGGGCGCCGTCCAGGACCATCCGGCCCACGTTGTCCGGGAAAAGCGAGGCGTAGGTCGAGCCGAGGAAGGTGCCGTACGAGTAGCCCAGGTAGTTCAGCTTGGTGTCGTTCAGGACGCCGCGGAGGACGTCGAGGTCCTTGGCGGCGCTGACGGTGTCGACGTGGCCCAGGACCGGCCCGGTCTTCTCGGCACACTTGGCGGCGATGGCTTTGTTGTCCGCGAAGGCTTCGGCCAGTCCTGCGTCGGTGTCCAGCTTGTAGATCTTGGCGCGGTTGGCGTCGCGTTCCCGGTCGGTGAGGCAGGTGACCGGAGCGGAGCGCTTCACCCCGCGCGGATCGAAGCCCACGACGTCGTAATTCGAGCGCACCTTCTCGGAAATGTTCGTAGAGCCGGCGTCCCTGACGAAGTCGTAGCCGGAACCGCCGGGACCGCCCGGGTTAACCAGCAGGCTGCCCTTCTTGTTGCCGCCCTTCGATGCCAGTTTGATGACGGCAAGTTCGATCGTGTCGCCGTCGGGCTTGCTGTAGTCCAGCGGAACCTTGACGTTGGCGCACTGGAAGTCCCCCTCGCAGGCCGACCATTTGAGCTGCTGGGAGTAGTAGCTCCGCAGCTCGGCCGGGGCGGCTGCGGCGATCGAAGGGTCGGCCGTTGCGGAGGAGCTCTTTGGGCCGCCGTCGCCGGAGCCGAAAAGCGTGCAGGAAGACAGCACCAGGGACAGCACCAGGCCCAGCGCCAAGGCGCCGGCAGCCCGCACCCCGAGCCCCAAGGTTCGGCTGCCTGCCGGGGGTGGTGGTGCTGACGTCATGCGGTTCTCCTTGGGGATGTGGAACTGGGCGGATCGAAGCGGGTGGAGCGTTGCTGACGGGTCAGATCAGGCTGGCGGCCATGGACTCGACGGCCAGCAGCGGGGCCACATTGGTCGTCGTGATCCGTTTGCGGGCCTTGTTGATGGCATCCATCCGGGCAAGTGTCACCTCGGCCGTTGAGCGCCCGGCGAATTCCTGCAGCTCGCTCCTCAGCTCAACGTTGACCAGTTCCACGGCGTTCCCCATCTGGATGATCAGCACATCCCGGTAAAAGGACAGCAGGTCGGTCAGGGTACGGTCAAGCGAGTCGGTGACGGAGCGCTTGGCACGCCGCTTCTGGTCGTCCTCGAGCTGCTTGACCTGCCCGCGCATGGCCGGCGGGAGCGGCCCGCTTTCGGGTGCCCCCAGCGTGGCGAGCAGCGCCGCCTTTTCGGCGGCGTCGCGCTCGTCGTTGGAGCTGTTGGCTTCCTCCGTGGCGATCTTGACGAGCTTGTCCGCCATCATCACGGCCGCGGTGATGCCCCGCAGGTGCAGCGGGAACCGTACGGTCTCCAGCCGGCGTTCGCGGGCCTCCGGGTCCTTCGCCAGCCGGCGGGCGATTCCCACGTGGCTTTGCGCGGCGCGGGCGGCGCGTTCGGCAACCTCCGGTTCTACGCCGTCGCGCTTGACCAGGAGGGCCGCAACGTCGGCCGCCGGCGGGAGCCGCAGCGCCACCGGGCGGCAACGGGAACGGATGGTCACGAGCACATCCGCGGGAGACGGCGCGCACAGCATCCAGATGGTGCGCGGGGTGGGCTCCTCGATGGCCTTGAGCAGCACGTTGGTGGTGCGCTCCGCCATCCGGTCCGCGTCTTCGACGACGATGATGCGCCAGCGGGCGGAGGAGGGACGGTTGCCCGCGGTCGAGACCAGTTCGCGGGCCTCGTCGATCGTGATGGTGACCTTCTCGGTGCGCACGAACGTGACATCGGAGTGCGTCTCGCCAACGATGGTCTGGCACGCAGGGCATTCGCCGCAGCCGCGCTTCGTGATGTCTTCCTGGTCGCAGTTCAGTGCCGCGGCAAAGGCCTTCGCGGCGTTGGACCGGCCGGATCCCGGCGGGCCGGTGAACAGCCAGGCGTGCGTGAGACCGTCGCCCTCCGCGGCCTGGCGCAGTTGGGCGACGACGGCCGGCTGGCCCTGGAGGTCGTCCCAGACGCTCATGCCGAGCTGCTTTGACGGAGCGAGAGCAGCGTCTCGACCCGTTCGAGGATCCGGGCAGCCAGCTCCGACACGGGCAGGTGCGCCGCGAGAACCAGGTATTTTTCCGGCCGGGCCGCCGCCAGCGCCAGGAAAGCGGCGCGGATCCTGGCGTGGAAGTCGTCGGCCTCGGATTCGAGCCGGTCCTCCGCGGCGTCGCCGGCGGTCCGGCGCCGGCGCCCGTCGGCAGGGTCGACGTCAAGCAACACCGTCAGGTCCGGCTGCAGGCCGGAGGTGGCCCAGTCATTGATCTCACGCACCGCATCCGTGCCGAGGTGCCGGCCCGCGCCCTGGTAGGCGACCGAGGAGTCGATGTACCGGTCGGTGAGGACCACCTCGCCCCGCTCCAGCGCCGGACGGATGACCTGCGCGGCGTGCGCGGCGCGGGACGCTGCAAAGATCAGGGCCTCGGTGTGGGCGTCGATGTGCCCGTGGCCATGATCCAGCACCAGGGACCGAAGCTTCTCGCCGATCGGCGTGCCGCCCGGTTCCCGCGTCCGCAGCACCGTCAGCCCGCGGGACTCGAGTGCTCCGGCGAGCTCCGCGGCCTGGGTGGACTTGCCGGCACCGTCGCCGCCCTCAAAGGCAATGAACAGTCCGGGGAAGGGTCCGGGAGTCTGGGTAGTCACTGCTCTAGCCTACCGACAATCACCGACACCATGGCGGCCAGCGCGTAACGCCTTACGGGCCCGGCGCGGCTCCGAAGTACCCTGTCACCATGAGTCTCTCCGAAGAACAGGCAGCCTCGCTCTCGGCCGAAACCGTGGTGGTGGCCGCAGGCCGTCCTCCGCGCGAACGCGACGCCCCGGTCAACCCGCCGATCGTGCTGTCCTCGACCTATTTCGGCACCGGTCCCTTGGGCCCCGGCGACCGCGGCTACGGCCGGTATTCCAACCCCAGCTGGGACCCCTTCGAACAGGCCCTGGCACAGCTGGAAGGCGCCACGCTGCCGGGCCTGCTGTACGCCTCCGGCCTCGCCGCCGTAAGTTCCGCGCTGTCCCTGGTTCCGGCGCAGGGGGTGCTGGTAATGCCGTCCCACAGTTACGCCGGTTCGCTCGTGATGGCGACGGAACTGGCGCAGAAGGGTGCGCTGGAGCTGCGCACCGTGGACATTGCGGACACCGACGCCGTGCTGGAACAGCTGGCGCCCGCCGGCGGAACGCCTGCCAGCATGCTGTGGCTGGAGAGCCCCACCAACCCGATGCTCGGCGTCGCGGACATCCGTGCGCTCACCGCTGCAGCGCACGCGGCCGGCGCCCTCGTCGTCACCGACAACACCTTCTCCACCCCGCTCGTGCAGCAGCCGCTCAGCCTCGGCTCCGACGTCGTCCTGCACTCGGTCACCAAGTACCTCTCCGGCCATTCCGACGTCGTGCTGGGCGCCCTCGTGACCTCCGACGCCGAGCTCCACGCCAGGCTGCTGCACCACCGAACCATCCACGGCGGCATCGCCGGGCCGTTCGAGGCATGGCTGGCGCTGCGGGGGCTGCGCACCCTGGCCCTGCGGATTGAGCGCTCGCAGGCATCCGCGGCGGTGCTCGCGGAGCGGCTGAGCCGGCACCCGCAGGTCGGCAGCATCCGGTACCCGGGCCTGCCCTCGGACCCCGGCCACGAACGGGCCAAGGCGCAGATGAAGGGCTTCGGTTCCGTGCTGTGCATCGAAATGGCCCCGGGGGACGGCCCCGACGGCGGGTTCAGCGGCGCGGAGGCGGCCGACCGGATGATCCGGGCCCTGCAGTTATGGCTGCCGGCCACCTCGCTGGGCGGGGTGGAATCCCTGATCGAGCGCCGCCGCCGGCACACGGCGGAGCCGGAGAGCGTACCGGAGAACCTGGTCCGGCTGAGTGTCGGAATTGAAAACGTCGAGGACCTGTGGGCCGATTTGCAGCAGGCTTTGGCAACACTGGACGGCTAGGCTGGGGGCATGGACGGAAGAACGCTGATTGAAATTGCCGATAGAGGGATCTACTTCCTGCTGGCGCTCGTGGCACTGGGGCTTGAGGTGTGGGCGTTCTTCGATTGCCTGCGGCACAAGGCCAACGCCTTCGAGGCGGTGTCCAAGCGGACCAAGACGTTCTGGCTCGCCCTGACCGGGGGTGCCCTCTTCATCGGCCTGCTGTCCATTGTCGGCGGCGGCGGCGGGTTCTTCGGCCCGCTGGGGCTCTTCGGCCTCGCGGCCGTGACGGCCGCATCCGTCTACCTCGCCGATGTCCGTCCCGCGGTGAAGGATGCCGGCCGCGGCGGCAGCCGCAACATGGGGCCCTACGGCCCCTGGTGACCTGCCTGCTGTAGTCCGTCAGGCGCCACGGCTTCCCAGTCCACGGTCAGCTCACCCAGGCGCCACCGCGCCGGGCCGTCCTGCACTGGCCAGCCGCCGTCGCGCAGTGCACGGCACATTGCCGTCCAGCGCTGCCGGTTCCCAAACGAGGCCAGCGGCGCCGCCTCAAGCCAGGCCTTGTCCAGCGCCTGCAGGTAGGAATGGATTTTCTCGCCGGGCACGTTCCGGTGGATAAGCGCTTTCGGCAGCCGTTCGGCGATATCCGAGGGCAGCTCGAAGCCGCCGAAGCGCATGGACAGCCCCAGGCTCAGCGGCCGCACGTCGTCGAGCGCCACCCAGGTAACCCGGCGTCCGATCTCGTCACAGGTGCCGTCGATGAACAGGCCGCCGGGGGCCAGCCGGTCCTGCACCAGCCGCCAGATGGCGGGCACATCCGCCTCCTCGTACTGCCGCAGGACATTGAAGGCCCGCACCAGCACCGGCCGGCCCGGAACCGGGAGTTCGAAGCCGCCCAGCTGGAAGCTGAGCCCGGGACGCTCCAGCGCCTTGGCCTGCCGGACCCGCTCCGGCTCAATCTCAATTCCGACTACGCGCACGTCGGCGCGGATGGCGGAGAGGCGTTCAAAGAGTTCGACGGCGGTGGCCGGGGACGCGCCGTAGCCGAGGTCGACGACGAGCGGATCCTTCGCGCCGCGCAAGCGCCAGGCCTGCGGCCCGGTGAGCCAGCGGTCGACCCGCCGCATCCGGTTCGGGTTGGTGGTTCCGCGGGTCACGTTGCCCACGGGCCGGCTAGACCGGGTGCCGCCACCCGTCCCGCCCCGGGTCCCGGGTGACACCACCCGCTCAGCTTTCTGCACCACACGCCAACCCTATCGTCCAACGCGGGGTCAGATACGGTCCATGCCGGGCCCGGGGATGGGCCGTAGCTGACCCCGCGTCGCGGTAGCAGCCGTGGGTGTAACGCTCGGCACGGCCCGGGACCGCTCGGCTAGGATGAAAAGCATGACTTACAAGCTGATTCTGCTGCGCCACGGCCACAGCGAATGGAACGCCAAGAACCTGTTCACCGGCTGGGTGGACGTCGACCTGAACGACCAGGGCCGTGCCGAGGCGGTACGCGGCGGCGAGCTGCTGGTGGAGAACAACATCCTCCCGGACATCCTCTACACCTCGCGCCTGAAGCGGGCCATCAACACCGCAAACCTCGCGCTGGAGAAGGCGGACCGCGGCTGGATCGACGTCAAGCGCGACTGGCGCCTCAACGAGCGCCACTACGGCGCGCTGCAGGGCAAGGACAAGGCCCAGACCCTGGCCGAATACGGCGAGGAGCAGTTCATGACCTGGCGCCGTTCCTACGACACCCCGCCGCCGCCTCTCGCGGACGACTCGGAGTTCTCCCAGGTGGGGGATCCGCGCTACAAGGATCTCGGCGACGCGGTGCCGCGGACCGAATGCCTCAAGGACGTCCTGGTCCGGCTGCTGCCCTACTGGGAATCGGACATCAAGGAAGACCTCAAGGCCGGCAAGACCGTGCTGGTCACCGCCCACGGCAACTCCCTGCGCGCGCTGGTCAAGCACCTTGACGGCATCAGCGACGAGGACATCGCCGGGCTGAACATCCCCACCGGCATCCCGCTCGTCTACGAACTGGACGAGAACTTCAAGCCGCTGAATCCGGGCGGCACCTACCTCGACCCCGAGGCCGCCGCCGAATCCATCAAGGCAGTGGCAAACCAGGGCAAGAAGTAACGCCTTTCGCACCCCGGATACGACGACGGCGGCCGGTCACCTCCAAGGTGACCGGCCGCCGTCGTACCTGCTGCTTTGGGGACGGCTGGGCCGTCAGCTGTGCTCGATGCTGTTCGGGTGCCACGCGCCGGTGACCAGGTAGGTGACCTTCTGCGCGACGGAAACGCCGTGGTCCGCGAAGCGCTCGAAGTAGCGGCTGGCCAGGGCGACGTCCACGGTGGTGGCCGCGGATTCCGCCCAGTCGCTGCGCGCGATCGCCTTGAAGACGCTCAGGTGCAGGTCGTTGACGGCGCTGTTGGCCTTGAGGATGTCACGGGCCACCTCGAGGTCGCGGGTCTCCAGCAGCACGGTGAGCTTCTGCGCGATTTCCAGGTCGTGCTTGGCGAAGCTCTTGAAAGTCTCCTGCAGCTGCTGCGGGACCACGTTCGCCGGGTAGCGGAGCCGGGCGAGCTGGGCGATGTGCCGGGCGAGGTCGCCCATCCGCTCCAGCGAGGCGCTCATCCGGAGCGAACCCACGATCATGCGCAGGTCGCTGGCCACCGGGCCTTGCAGGGCGAGGATGTCGATGGCACGCTCGTCGAGGCTGTTCTGCAGGAAATCGATCCGGGCGTCGGCCGCGATGACGTCCTCGGCGAGGTCGATGTCGGCGCCCTCGAAGGCTGTTGTGGCCTTCTCAAAGGCCTCGCTGACGAGCTTCGAAATTTCGACGAGCTGCTCACCGACCTGGGCGAGCTCTTCCTGAAAAACCTTACGCACGGGTGCGTCCTTTCCTCGGAAACATTGCCGGGCACCTCGGCGCCCGGCCGTTTCGTTTCACCGTAGCGGCGTTCAACCTGCCACCCTTCCAGCCTCCGGTGAACTGTTACGCCTCAATAGGTGAACGTTAGCTGAACCAGCGCCGCAATCGCACAAGTTTTCGATTTCCGGCGGGCCGCAGCGCATAAGCTGGAGCCGTGGATCCAATGCTCATCGGTGTGATCGCGGGCCTGGTCGGCCTGTCGCTCGGTATATTTGGCGTGCTCGCCTTCCGGATCAGTGAGCAGCAGCGCAAAATCAGCGACGTCGAGACCGGCGATCCCTCGCTCCCGGAGGGCGCCGCCGAGGTGCTGGCCGTCGTGGGGCGCGCCTTCGTGGTGGTGGACGCGATCGACGGCGTTGTGCGCGCCAGCCCGGCCGCCTACGCCTACGGCCTGGTGCGGGGGCATACCGTGGTGCACCAGCAGTTGCTCGAAATGACCGGCAAGGTCCGGCGCGACGGTGTGATCCTGGAGAAACAGCTGGAGCTGCCGCGCGGCCCGCTGGGCCAGGGAACCATAGTGGTGCAGGTCCGCGCAGCCATGCTCGGCGAGGAATATATCCTGCTGCTCGCGGACGACCGCACCGAGATCACCCGCACCGAAGAGATCCGCAACGACTTCGTCGCCAACGTCTCGCACGAGCTGAAGACCCCCGTCGGCGCCATCTCGCTGCTGGCCGAAGCGTTGGAAGCCTCGCCCGATGACGAGGAAGCCGTCCGCCGGTTTGCCAAGCGCATGCACAAGGAATCCACCCGGCTGGCCGCCCTCGTGCAGGACATCATCGAACTTTCCCGGCTGCAGGGGGCGAACGTGGCCCAGCAGGCCCACCCCGTGGACATCAACAAGGTGGTCGCCGAGGCCGTGGACCGGTCCCAGCTTCCCGCCGAAAGCAAGAACATCGAGATCGTGGTCGGCGGCCGGACCGACGCGATGGTCTACGGCGACCAGGACCTGCTCGTGACCGCGCTGCGCAACCTGATCGACAACGCGATCCGATACTCGCCGGAGAACACCCGGGTGGGCGTCGGCGTGCGCGCCCGGGACGGCCTGGTAGCCGTCTCCGTGACCGACCAGGGCGAGGGACTCAGCCCCGAGGACCAGGAACGCGTCTTTGAACGCTTCTACCGCGTGGACTCCGCCCGCTCCCGCCACACCGGCGGCACCGGCCTTGGCCTGAGCATCGTCAAGCATGTGATGGCCAACCACGGCGGGGAGGTGACGCTCTGGTCCCAGCCCGGGCAGGGTTCCACCTTCACCATCCGCCTCCCGGAGATGGAGGGACAGGACGACCCCGCCGCGGATCCCCGCCGATCCGCGGCAAATGCACGACACGACCGACGCGACGCCGCCGGCGTCCATGAACAAGGAGCTAGCGCTTGAGCCGGATTCTTATTGTCGAGGACGAGGAATCGTTCAGCGACCCCCTCTCCTACCTGCTGGGCAAGGAAGGATTCGAGGTGGAGGTCGTGGACAACGGACTCGACGCCATCACTGAGTTCGACCGCAACGGCGCCGACCTGGTCCTCTTGGACCTGCAGCTGCCCGGCCAGTCCGGGACCGAGGTTTGCCGCCAGCTGCGCCAACGATCCTCCGTGCCGGTGATCATGCTGACAGCCAAAGACGCTGAGATCGACAAAGTGGTGGGCCTTGAACTGGGTGCCGACGACTACGTCACGAAGCCCTATTCTTCCCGGGAGCTGGTGGCCCGGGTCCGGGCCGTGCTGCGCCGCCACGGCGAGCCCGAGGAACTGGTCTCCAGCACCGTCCAGGCCGGGCCGGTGCGGATGGACATCGAGCGGCACGTGGTCAGCGTGAATGGCGAACAGGTGTCACTGCCGCTCAAGGAATTCGAGCTGCTCGAGATGCTGCTGCGCAACTCCGGCCGGGTTCTCACCCGCGGACAGCTCATCGACCGGGTCTGGGGCTCTGACTATGTCGGCGACACCAAGACCCTGGACGTGCACATCAAGCGGTTGCGCAGCAAGATCGAACCGGACCCCTCGGCCCCGCGGTACCTGATCACGGTCCGCGGGCTGGGCTACAAGTTCGAACCCTAGGCGCCAGGCGCCCGGGCGCCCTCAGGGCTGCGGAACGCAAGCCACAGGAACGCAAAAGGAGGGGCACCCGGTGCGGGTGCCCCTCCTTTTGCGTACTGGAGTGCTACGGAGTCGGAGTGGCCGACGGAGTCTCCGTGGGGGTTTCCGACGGAGTCGACGACGGCGACGGCGTGGCCGTACCCGAGGCGGTGCTGGAGCTGGTGGGCTCGGCGGTGGGCAGGTACTTCTTGTAGTCCGTGATCGTGGCGTCCAGGACGGGCATCTTGAACTTGGCGTCCAAGTTGGTGCCGTCTTCGCGGATCGTGACCTCGACCAGGGAGCCGGGCTTGCCGCCGGAGGTGCTCAGGATCGCCGGGTCGGCGGAATCGTTGAGCAGGACGTAGGAGTTCTTCTTAACCGGAACCTGGGTCTGGGATCCGCCGGCACCGTTGATGGTCAGCTTCACATCATTGGCGGAGGTGTTGTACACGGCACCGATGACGCGGCCCGGCTTGTCCTCGCCGTCGGAGATGATCATCATGTTGCGGAGCTGGAGCGGTCCGAGGTCGGTCCGGGTCCCGTCCGACGCCGAGTACTGCTCAGTGGTCTGCTGGGCATTGATATAGCCGCAGCCGGTCACCGACAGCAGGCCAATGCCAAGTGCAGCCGTTGCCATTGCCAGCTTGCCGCGCCGGCCCCGGGTCATCGCAGTGAAACGCACGTCACGCACTCCTTGAGAGTCTTGAAACATTATTCAGCCATAGCCTATCCGCAATGGAGCGCAAACGCGGATTCGGGGGAGTACACAAAGGCGCCCGCAGGGGAGCGGGACCGGCTGCCGGTCCGGCTGCCGGTCCGGCTGCCAGCCCGGCTGTGGAACCGGCAGCCGCCCCGCCCAGGGGCCGTCCGGCGTCGAACCGTGCGGCTCTTGGCAGCGGGTGGCCAATGCACTATTATCCGCATCCGTCAAGGGTTTTAAGGAGCCGATTCGGGCCATTTTCCGCGGATTTACGCGGTTTCGGGGCACGATCCATGGCAGTTGTATGCCTTAATCGTGATAAACTGGTCTGCGGGAAAGGGGAATGTCCACATGGTTTTTGAGGTCGGCGAGACAGTAGTTTACCCTCACCACGGTGCAGCCAAAATTGAAGAAATCAAGATGCGCACTGTCAAGGGCGAAGAGAAGATGTATCTCAAGCTCAAGGTGGCTCAGGGTGATCTGACCATTGAAGTTCCAGCAGAAAACGTTGACCTTGTTGGGGTCCGGGACGTAGTGGGCAAGGAAGGCTTGGAGCACGTATTCGACGTGCTGCGGGCCGAGTTCACTGAAGAGCCCACCAACTGGTCGCGTCGTTACAAGGCAAACCTGGAGAAGCTTGCTTCCGGTGACGTCATCAAGGTGGCAGAGGTCGTCCGCGACCTGTGGCGCCGTGACCACGACCGGGGTCTCTCCGCGGGGGAGAAGCGCATGCTGGCCAAGGCCCGCCAGATTCTGATCTCAGAACTGGCACTGGCTGAGAAGACTGATGAAGAGAAGGCCGCAAGCGTTCTCGATGAAGTCCTGGCTTCCTAACTAAGAATCGAACCCCGGTGGCGTTACGGCCGCCGGGGCTTCTTTTTGCCCAAAACCGGCCCAACTGACTCGCAGTTGTTGTCCTTTTGGGCCCTGAAAACGACAACAACTGCCAGCTAGTTGGGCTTGGGGCGCGGCGCCGGGACGTAGTCTTGTCCGCATGAACACTGCATCGACAGCTCACGTCACAGCGGTCATCCTCGTCGCCGCCGGATCCGGCCAGCGCCTGGGCTACGGCATGCCGAAGGCCAAGGTGCCGCTGGGCGGTGACAGCATCCTCATGCACGCCCTGCGGGGCGTCGCCGCGGCCGGCATCGCCCGGCAGATCTGCGTCGCGATCCCGCCGGGGGACACTGAACTGCGGGCCCAGTGCGAAACCTTCAGCGCGGAACTGCATGCCGAACACCGCCGCACCGCCGCGCCTGGAGCAGCCGTGCAGCTCCCCGACGTGACCATTGTCGACGGCGGGGCCAGCCGCGCCGAGTCCGTGCGCGCCGCACTGTCCGCGCTCTCGCCGGGCACGCAGTCCGTCCTCGTCCACGATGCCGCCCGGGCGCTCACCCCGGAAGCCGTCTTCCACCGCGTGGCCGCCGCCCTCACCGCCGGCGCCGTCGCCGTCATCCCCGTGATCCCGGTCGTCGACACCATCAAGACGGTGGACCCAACCTTCGGCGACGAAACCGACGTCGCCCCTGAAGTGGTCACCGGCACCGCCCCCCGGGAAATGCTGCGCGCTGTCCAGACGCCGCAGGGCTTCGACCTGGCCACCCTGCTGGGCGCTCACGAAGCAGCCGCTGGATTCGACGCGGCCCAAGCCGCTGCCGTCACGGACGATGCGATGCTGGTGGAACTGCTCGGCGTCCCCGTGTACGCCGTGCGGGGCGCCAGCCAGTCGCTGAAGATCACCACGCCGCTGGACCTGATCCTCGCCGAGGGCCTCCTCGAAGGTCCCCTGGGCGCGCGCTGGGTGGAGGGCTAAGGATGGACGGGAACCGGCCGCAGCAGCCCGGAGTGCCGATCCCGCGGACTGGGATCGGCATCGACGTCCACGCCTACGCCCCCGAGGACGCGCCACAGCCGCTCTGGCTCGGCGGCCTGCTCTGGGAGGGCGAACGGGGCCTGGCCGGCCATTCCGACGGAGACCCCGTGGCCCATGCCGCCGCGGACGCGCTGTTCTCCGCCTGCGGGATCGGGGACCTCGGCACGCACTTCGGTACTGACCGGCCCGAATACGCTGGCGCCTCCGGCGTGACGTTGCTGGCCGAGGCGGCCCGGATCGTCCGCGCCGGCGGCTTTGAGATCGGCAACATTGCCGTGCAGTTCGTGGCGAACAAGCCCAAGTTCGGTCCCCGGCGGGAGGAATCCCAGCGAGTCCTCAGTGAGGCCGCCGGCGCGCCTGTGAGTGTGTCGGCCACTACCAGCGACGGCCTTGGCTTCACCGGCCGCGGCGAAGGGATCGCCGCCACAGCCACTGCCCTGGTCTACCCGGCCGTCTGAGGACGGCCGGGCCGGGCGGGGCAATCGGGCCTACGCTTAAGGGACAACCCCTCCGCACCTCTCAGGAGACCTCCCGTGAAAAAGCTGCTTCCCGTCGTCGCCCTTCTAGCCGGAACGCTGCTGTCCGGGTGCGCCGGCGCCGCGACGCCGCCCGCTACCACCACGCCCCGGATGAGCGTTGAGGAAAGCTGCAAGTTCCTCACCACCGACACCTTCGTGCCCAAGGGGAGCGACAAGGAAAAGGCCACCCAGATCGGCCAGCACTACCAGGAGGTCGCGGACAAGGTGGCCCCGGAAGTCTCCGAACCGATCCAGAAGATGGCCGACATCATGAAGCAGGTTGGAGCCAGCCCCACCGGCAGGCAGACCTCCGAGCAGCTGACGCAGCTGCGGCAACAGATGGACCAGATTGGCGTGCACTGCAAGTAGCCCGCCGGGCCGGTTCCCGGGCATCGGCTAATCTGGAGCGGTGACCCTGCGCTTTTACGACACTGCTTCCGCCGAAGTCCGCGACTTCGTCCCCCTGGTTCCCGGCAATGTGAGCCTGTACTACTGCGGTGCCACGGTGCAGGGCATGCCGCACGTTGGGCACATCCGTTCCGCGATCGCCTTTGACCAGCTCACCCGCTGGCTGCAGTACCGCGGGTTCCGGGTCACGGTGGTCCGCAACGTTACCGACATTGACGACAAGATCCTGGCGAAGTCGGCCGAATCGTTTGCCCCTGAATTCGAGGGCGAGCCGGGCGCTGTCCGCGAGGAGGAATGGTGGGCCTTGGCCTACCGGTACGAGCAGGAATTCCTCAAGGCCTACGACACCCTGGGCGTCTCCCGTCCCACCTACGAGCCGCGCGCCACCGGCCACATCCCCGAGATGCACGCCCTGATCCAGCAGCTGATCGACCGCGGACACGCCTACCCGGCGCTCGACGATTCCGGCGACGTGTATTTCGATGTGCGCTCCTGGGCAAAGTACGGGTCATTGACCCGGCAGAAGCTCGATGACATGCAGGGAGCTCCCGACGCCGACCCCCGGGGGAAGCGGGATCCGCGCGACTTCGCGCTCTGGAAGGGCCACAAGGAAGGCGAGCCGGCGACGGCGGCCTGGGCTTCGCCGTGGGGCGCCGGACGGCCGGGCTGGCATCTGGAGTGCTCCGCAATGGTCACCAAGTACCTCGGCACCGAGTTCGACATCCACGGCGGCGGGCTGGACCTGCGCTTCCCGCACCACGAAAACGAGATGGCCCAGTCCCAGGCCGCGGGCCACGGCTTCGCGAACTTCTGGATGCACAACGGCATGGTCACCTACGCCGGCGAAAAGATGTCCAAGTCCATCGGCAACACGGTCAGCCCGGCCGACATGCTGGAACTCGCCTCGCCGCGGGTGGTCCGGTACTACCTCGGCCAGGCGCAGTACCGCTCGGTGCTGGACTACCAGCCCACCTCATTGAGCGAGGCGGCCGCCGCGATGGAGCGGATCGACGGCTTCATCAGCCGCGCCGTCCGGACCCTTGGCGACGTCGACGGCGGGGCGCCGGCCAGTTTCGGCTCCTTCAGCTGCGGCGTCGTCCCGGACGCCTTTGCCGCGGCGATGGATGATGACCTCAACGTCCCGCAGGCCCTCGCCGTCCTGCACGACACCGTCCGGGCTGGCAACACGGCGCTCACCGCCGGCGAGCTGGACGACGCCCGGCAGGCACTGGCCAGTGTCACGGACATGCTGCGTGTCCTTGGTCTCAACGACACGGCAGCCCCGGCAGTCGACGAGCAGGCCAACACTGCCCTCGGGGTCCTGGTCGAGGCCCAGCTCGCGGCCCGCGCCCAGGCCCGCGCCGGCAAGGACTGGGCCGCCTCGGACGCCATCCGGGACACCCTCGCGGCGGCCGGCGTCGTTGTCGAGGACGGCGCGGACGGCGCCAGCTGGAGCCTCAAGCGGGGCTGAACCCGTCCCCGCCCGGCGGGTCGAAGCGGGCCGCCGGAGGAGCCCCCGGTCGAGGATTTAACGCGAGTCAGTAGACTGGAGTTCAGACTTATCAACGAATCGCGTAGTTAAAAGGGTGAAACTCATGGCCAACAACGGTCGCCGCTCGGTCAAAATGAAGAAGGGCCCCACCGTCGGGACCGGCGGTCACGGCCGTAAAGCCCTCGAGGGTAAGGGCCCCACTCCCAAGGCGGAGGACCGTCCCTACCACAAGGCCCACAAGAGCAAGCAGCTCGCGGAACGCTCCGCAGCCAAGCGCGGCACGGGCACCCGCAACCCCGGCGCCCGCTCGGGCCCGAAGGGACGCGCCACCGAGGAAGTCGTCACCGGACGCAACTCCGTCGTCGAAGCCCTCCGCGCCGGCATCCCCGCCAAGGCCCTGCACGTCGCCATCCGGATCGAAATGGATGACCGCGTCAAGGAATCGCTCAAGCTCGCGGCCGAACGCGGCATTCCGCTGCTGGAGACCGGCAAGCCCGAACTGGACCGGATGACGGACGACGCCATCCACCAGGGCCTCGTGCTGCAGATCCCGCCGTACGAATACCAGGACGCCTACGAGCTGGCCGAAGAGACCCTTGAGAGCTGGAAGAAGGGCCACGTCGCCAACGCGCCGCTTTTCGTCGCCCTCGACGGCATCACCGACCCCCGCAACCTGGGCGCGATCATCCGCTCGGTCTCGGCCTTCAGCGGCCACGGCGTCATTGTGCCGGAACGCCGCTCCGTCGGCGTCACCGCCTCGGCCTGGAAGACCAGCGCCGGCGCCGCCGTCCGCGTCCCGGTGGCCCGCGCCGCCAACCTGAACAGCACGCTCAAGGCCTTCAAGAACATGGGCATCTACGTGCTGGGCCTGGACGGCGACGGCGACGTCTCGCTGCCGGACCTTGCCCTGGCCACCGAGCCGGTCTGCATCGTCGTCGGGTCCGAAGGCAAGGGCTTGAGCCGCCTGGTCCGCGAAAACTGCGACCAGATCGTCTCCATCCCGATCGACTCCGCCATGGAATCGCTCAACGCCTCGATGGCCGTCGGCATCTCGCTCTACGAGATCTCCCGCCAGCGCGCCGCCAAGTAAGTAAAACGCGGGGTCACTTCTGGCCCATCGGGGTGCCCCGGATGGGCCAGAAGTGACCCCGCGTTGCTAGAACTTGTGGCGGTTGGCGAGGACCGGGAGCTTGGCGCGGGCGTCCTCGACGACGGCGGGGTCCAGGTCGGCGAAGAGCAGGCCGGGGGCGCCGTCGAGCTCCTGGAGGACCTCCCCGAAGGGCGAGACGACGGCGGAGTGCCCGACGCCGGTGGGGGCGGACCCGGCGGGCTCGGTGCCAACGCTGGCCGGGTCGCCCTGGCCGCACGCCAGGACGAACGTCGTTGAGTCCGCGGCCCGGGCCCGGGACAGCAGCTTCCACTGCTCGACCTTGCCCGGCCCGGCGCCCCAGGAGGCGCAAACAATGTTGACCTGCGCCCCGCGCTCCGCGTTCTCCGTGAACAGGTCCGGGAACCGCACGTCGTAGCAGGTGGCGAGGCCAAAGGTGATGCCGCCGGCGTCGAAGGTGACGGGTTGGGTGCCGCCGTCCACAGTGTCCGACTCGGCGAAGCCGAAGGCGTCGTAAAGGTGGATCTTGTCGTAGCTGGCGTCTACGCCCGGGCCGGTGACCAGGAGTGTGTTGCGGACCTTGCGGGTGCCGGCGGTAGACGATCCGGGGGTGAACATGCCGGCCACGATTACGATGCCGAGCTCGGCCGCGATGCCGCGGACCTCTGCGGCCCACGGCCCGTCCAGGGGTTCGGCGACCTCCAGCAGGGAGTTGCCGAAGGCGCGCATCGTCGCTTCGGGAAAGACCACCAGTTCCGCCCCGCCGTCCTTGGCCCGGCGGGCGTAGTCCCGCACGAGGTCCAGGTTCCGTTCCGTTTCGCGGCCGGTGATGATTTGAGCCAGTGCTATTCGCACAATTACCTCCAGTTCGGCGCCTACTCCCAGTATGCGGGTCGCTTTGTGAACGGTCTTTGACGTCCCGCGGCGAAAACCAGGGTCATTTGTTATCCCCAGCTAAGCTTTAAGCGATGGTCAAGTCCTATGTAGATCCAGCTACCACCGTAGACGCCTCGCGGCCGTTTCCGCTCGGTGTCAGCGTCCCGCGCACGGGTTCCGCGGCGACGGACGACCCTCGGGGTGCCTTCGCCAATGTGGCCGTCTACGCGCCGGGGGTGGCTAACCTGGACATCGCCTACCAGGCCCCGGGGGGCAGCTGGCAGCTGAAGACCCTGCCCAACATCACGGACGGCGTCCACCACGGCATCGTCGAGGGACTGCCGGCCGGCTCGCGCTACGGCCTGCGCGCCTCGCCTGAGCCGGAGGCCCTGCCGCTCTCCGTGCCGACGTTGGACTTCGACGCCGACGGCGCGCAGCCGCTGCTGCTGGACCCGTACGGCCGCGGCGTAGACGAACGCGAAGACTTCATCACCAGCGTCCGGATGGCCGGCGACTTCGACTGGGGCATGGACCACGGGCCGCGCACCCCCTGGCGCAACACGATCATCTACGAGGCCCACGTCCGCGGCCAGACCATGCTGCACCCGGACATCCCGGAGAACCTCCAGGGCACGTACGCGGGAATGGCGCACCCGGCCATGGTCGAGCACCTGATCTCGCTGGGCGTCACGGCCGTGCAGCTCCTGCCCGTCCACTTCCACATCGACGAGCCGCACCTCCAGAACCTTGGACTGCCCAACTACTGGGGCTACAACACGGCCGCGTTCTTCGCGCCGCATCCCGGCTACGCCACCCAGGCGGCCCAGGACGCCGGGCCCCACGCGGTGCAGGACGAGTTCAAGGGCATGGTCAAACTGCTGCACGCCGCCGGCCTCGAGGTGATCCTCGACGTCGTCTACAACCACACTGCGGAAGGCGGCCCGGACGGGCCGACGTTGAGTTTCCGCGGCCTGGGAGAGCTGGAGTACTACCGTCACGACGGCCACGGCAAATACGTGGACACCACCGGCTGCGGCAACACCCTGAACTTTGGCGAGCCCCGGGTGGTGCAGCTGGTCCTGGATTCCCTGCGGTACTGGGTGAACGAGTTCCACATCGACGGCTTCCGGTTCGACCTCGCCGTCACGCTGTGCCGCAACGCCAACAACGAGTTCGATCCGCGCCACCCGTTCCTGGTCGCGATCGCCGCGGATCCGGTGCTGTCTGAAACGAAGCTCATCGCCGAACCCTGGGACGTCGGTTACGGCGGCTGGCAGACAGGCCGGTTCCCCGCGGGCTGGGTGGACTGGAACGACCATTTCCGCGACGCCGTCCGCACCTTCTGGCTGGGGGACCGCGCCGCGATCGACGCCGGCGGGCAGGGCGGCTCGGTGGCGCGGCTCGCCGATGCGCTGTCCGGTTCCGCGGGCCTGTTCGCGGCCTCGGGCCGCAGCCGGCTGGCCTCGGTCAACCTCATCACCGCGCATGACGGCTTCACCCTGGCCGATCTGGTCTCCTACGACCGCAAGCACAACGAGGCGAACGGCGAGCAGAACCGCGACGGCCACGGCGACAACCGCAGCTACAACCACGGCTTCGAGGGGCGCACCGAGGACGAGGAAGTCCTCGCGCGGCGTGCCCAGACCAGCCGTAACCTGATGGCCTCGCTGATGATTTCCCAGGGCGTGCCCATGATCACCGCCGGCGACGAGATCGGCCGCAGCCAGCAGGGAAACAACAACGCCTACTGCCAGGACAACCCCATCACCTGGATCGACTGGACCAGCACCCCGGAATCGCACGCGATGCTGCGCAGCACCAAACGCGTGATCCGGCTGCGCAAGGAGTTCCTCGCCGGCCAGCCGCACGACTACCCGGCACGGGACCAGCAGTCCTATTTCCACTGGTTCGATGTCCACGGCGAACCGATGTCCGGCGACCGCTGGCAGGATCCCGGCCACCGGGTCGTCCAGCTCCTGCTGGGGTCCGACGACGGGCGCGTGGACGGCCTCGTGGTGGTCAACGGCAGCGCCCAGGACGTCAAGGTCACCCTTCCCGTCATCCCCGCGGACGACGGCGGCGGCCACCGGCTCTATGAACTCCGGCTGACCACCTCGGAACTCCACGACCGCCGCCAGGGCGTTCGGATCTCCTCCGGCGAGCGGGACGTGGTCCAGGCCAACACCATCAATATCTACCGCGTCTAGGGTGTCCACACGCCAGGCATGGGGGAATCACGAATGAACGTCCGGCGGCTCACCGCCCTGCTCGCCGTTCTGCTGGGACTTGTGGTGCTGGCCTTCGTGCTGGCCGGCCTTCCGCAGACGGGCACCGTCCCGCCGGACGCCGGCCGGAGCGGCCCCGCCCCCAAGGCGACCGTCTCCCAAACCCCGACGCCGGGCAGGGCCCCGGCGGCCGGCGTCGCCAATCCCTCCCGGCTGCCGGAGATCAAGGCGTCGGACCTTCCGGCCGAGGCGCGGCAGACCCTTGCCCTGATCGCCAGGGGCGGTCCCTACCCGTATTCGCGCGACAATGTCCCGTTCGGGAACTTCGAAAGGATTCTCCCGCGGAAAGCCTCCGGGTATTACCGGGAATTCACCGTGCGGACTCCCGGGGAGTCGGACCGGGGCGCGCGCCGGATCGTGGCGGGTGCGGCCGGCGAAAAGTACTACACCGCCGACCATTACGAAACGTTCAAATTTATTGCCGAAGGCAAGTAGGGAAACCATGAAGATTTTCTCCGCCGACACTTGGACCCTTGAGGAATTGCAGGCGCAAGTCCACGACGCCGGCCGCCGGGCGCTCGTGATCCCCGCTGCGGACTCCAAGAAGGCGGTGCTGCGGACCTTCGGTGAGGCGCTGGACTTCCCCGAGCACTACGGCGTGAACCTTGACGCCCTCAACGACTCGCTGCACGACTTCGCCGACGCTGTCAGCGACGACGGGCAGCGGCCGGTCACCCTGATCTGGCAGGTCCCGGCCGCCTTCCGCGGCGACCGCACCTTCGGCGTCATCTGCGAAATCCTGCAAGACGCCGAACGCTACGCCGGCAAGGACCTGACCGTCATCGCCGTCTGCCTTTAACCCCCGCAAGACCCCTCAGCGCCCTAGAAGGCGAGCTGATCCGAAAGCGCGAGAACAACCGAGCAAATCCGCTAACCGGCTATGCGTTCACGATCAGGCCCAGCTCGGCCTTGGACGCCAGTCCCTCGTGCTTGGGCAGCACCCTGACGGTGTAGCCGAAGGATCCGGACCGGTCGATCACCAGGGTCCCGCTGAACAGGTACCGGCCCTTGCCCAGGTCTTCCACGGACTGCAGCTCCGCCACGGTGACATCGGTCAGCTCATCGCTGTCCTCGGCCCGGCCGAAGGCCACCTCCACCGCGACATCCTCCGGCCGCAGGGTGTGGAGTGCCACGTAGGCGTTCACCTGCAGGTCGTCGCCGATCTGCGGGTCCTCGGAGACGCCCACCGAGTCCACATGTTCAACCTGGATCTGGGGCCAGGCGGCGCGGAGCTGCGAGGACCAGGCGGCGAGCTCCTTCGCTGCGGCAAAGTTGTCCGCCGACGCCTTCCGCCCGGCCACCGCGGCCGGCCGGTAGAGGACGTTGACGTAGTCCTGCAGCATCCGGTCCGCGGACACGGCCGGACCGAGGTGGGACATGGTGTGCTTGATCATCGAGACCCAGTGCGTGGGCACCTTCTGCGCCACGGACTGGGAGGGGCCGGCGGCGCCCGCCTCGTCGGAGACGGTGAGCCCGTAGAACTTCGGCGCCACCTGGCTTTCGAGGAGCTCGTACAGGGCCGAGGCTTCAATGTCGTCGCGTTCCTCCGGGGACGCGTCGTTGTTCGCCGTCGGGATCGCCCAGCCGTTCTCGCCGTCGTACATTTCATCCCACCAGCCATCCAGCACGGAGAGGTTGAGCGAGCCGTTCAGGGCGGCCTTCATCCCCGAGGTGCCGCATGCCTCGAGTGGGCGGAGCGGGTTGTTCAGCCACACATCGCAGCCGGGGAAGAGGGTCCTGGCCATGGCGATATCGTAGTTGGGCAGGAACGCGATCCGGTGCCGGACCGCGGGGTCGTCGGTGAAACGAACCAGATCCTGGATCATCTTCTTGCCGGCATCGTCCGCCGGGTGCGACTTGCCGGCAATAACCAGCTGGATCGGGTGGGTCTTATGCAGCAGCAGGGCCTTGAGCCGGTCCGGATCGCGCAGCATCAGGGTGAGGCGTTTGTAGGTCGGCACGCGGCGGGCGAAGCCGATAGTGAGGATGTCCGGGTCCAGCACCGAATCCGTCCAGGACAGCTCGGCGTCGGCGGCGCCGCGCTTCTTCCAGGCGGCCCGGAGCCGGCGGCGGACGTCTTCGACCAGCGAGACCCGCATTTCGCGCCGCAGCGCCCAGAGGGCTTCGTCGCTAACGTTGTAGGCCAGGTCCCAGCGGCCCTCCGTCTCGGCGTCGGCGCCGAACTGTTCACGGGCCAGCTGGGATACGCGGGGATCCACCCAGGTGGGCACGTGCACGCCGTTGGTGACCGAGGTGATGGGCACCTCGGCATGGTCGAACCCGGGCCAGAGCGCGGAGAACATGCCGCGGGAGACGACGCCGTGCAGCTTCGCGACGCCGTTGGCGCGCTGGGCCAGCCGCAGCCCCATCACGGCCATGTTGAAGACGAACGGGTTGCCGTCGGCAAAGTCCTCGCGGCCCAGGTCCAGGATCTTTGCGATCGGCACATCGGGGGCCAGGCCCGCGGTGAAAAAGTGCTCGATCTGCGAGGTCTCGAAGCGGTCGATGCCGGCCGGGACCGGGGTGTGCGTGGTGAACACGGTGGAGGCGCGGCCCGCGGTCAGGGCTTCTTCCCAGCTGAGCGGGTGCTCCCCGGACATCAGTTCCTGGATGCGTTCGACTCCCAGGAAGCCGGCGTGGCCTTCGTTCGTGTGGAACACCTCCGGCGCGGGGGCGCCGGTCAGCCGCTGGTAGGCCCGCAGCGCCTTGACCCCGCCCATCCCCAGCAGGAGTTCCTGTTGCAGCCGGTGGTCGCCGCCGCCGCCGTAAAGGCGGTCGGTGACGCCGCGCGCCGCGTCGTCGTTGCCCGCCACGTTGGAATCCAGCAGCAACAGCGGGACGCGGCCGACGTCGGCACGCCACACGTGCGCCAGCAGGCGCCGGCCGTGGGGGAGCGGCAGGGAGATCTGGATGGGCCGGCCGTTACCGTCCGGGGCCGGCTCACGGAGCAGGGTCAGCGGCAGTCCGTCCGGGTCGAGGACGGGGTAGGTCTCCTGCTGCCAGGCGTCGCGGGACAGGGACTGCTTGAAGTAGCCGGCCTGGTAGAGCAGGCCGACACCGATCAGGGGAACGCCAAGGTCCGAGGCCGCCTTCAGGTGGTCGCCGGCCAGAATGCCGAGTCCGCCGGAATACTGCGGCAGCACCTCGGTGATGCCGAACTCGGGCGAGAAGTACGCGATGCAGCGGGGCGCGTCCTCGCCCAGGCTCTGGTACCAGCGGGGCTGCTCCAGGTAGCGGTCCAGATCCTCGGCGGCCGCGTGGACACGGCGCACCACGTCCTGGTCCGCGGCGAGGCGCTGCAGCTCTTCCCTGCTGACGAGGCCCAGGAAGGTCACCGGATCGTGGGCGCTCTCGGCCCAGATGGCCGGGTTTAGCTGCTCGAAGAGCTCCCGGGTCGGCAGGTGCCACGACCAGCGCAGGTTGGTGGCGAGCCGCGCCAGGGGCCGGATCGATTCGGGAAGAACAGTTCGGACGGTAAATCTGCGGATAGCCTTCACCAGCGAAACACTAACGGACAACGCAGAGCCCCGGAACAGCTTTGGGTTTCTTTCCGGTAAATGTCGGATTGACCTCGGGATTCACCCAAAAAACTGAGCAGCCTTAGCATTCTGTGCGATTTGTAGATAACGTCGAGGCTGTGACGACTAACTCGCGAACCAGTGCCGTGTCCAAGCAAAAGCCGAAGGCCCTGATCACGGAGGGCCTTAAATTCGGCAGGTTTCCAATCACCGCCGTGCAGCCCGCGGTCGAAGACGGAAAGTTCCCAGCCAAGGCAGTCGTCGGAGAGAGCATCGTGGTCGGCGCCACTGCCTTCCGCGAGGGCCACGACATGCTCGGCGTCAGCGCCGTGCTCCTGGACCCGCGGGGTAAGGAGCGGCAGCGCGTCCGTCTGGCCCCGCCGCGCGGGGACCGGGGCAAGGGCACCGACCGTTGGGAAGGCCTGCTCACCCCGTCCGGCACCGGCAAGTGGGCGTTCGTTATCGAGGCCTGGCACGACCGCTACGGCACCTGGCACCACAACGCCGAAGTCAAGATCGAAGCGGGCATCGACGTCGAGCTGATGCTGGCCGAGGGCGCCGCCCTGCTGACCGAGGCCTCCGAGGACGCCACCCGTCCCTCCGCCGATCGGCGGACCCTGCGGATCGCCGTCGTCGGCCTGTCCGATGGTTCGAAGACCCCGGAGGAGCGCCTCGCCGCCGGCTTCAGCGCCGACGTCGCCGATGTGGTTGCGCGCCAGCCGATCCGGGAACTGGTGACCGTCTCCGAGCCGTATCCGCTGCTGGTGGAGCGCGAGCTCGCCGGCCGAGGCGCCTGGTACGAATTCTTCCCCCGCTCCGAGGGCGCCGTCCGCAACCACGAAACCGGCGAGTGGACCTCCGGGACGTTCCGCACCGCCGCGAAGCGGCTCGATGCCGTCGCCGCGATGGGTTTCGACATCATCTATATGCCGCCGATCCACCCGATCGGTACCCAGCACCGTAAGGGCCCGAACAACACCCTGCTGGCCGGCCCGCACGACCCCGGCTCCCCGTGGGCGATCGGTGCCAAGGAAGGCGGCCACGACGCCATCCACCCGGACCTGGGCACCTTTGAGGACTTCGACGCCTTCGTGGCGCGCGCCGGCGAACTGGGACTGGAGGTGGCGTTGGACCTCGCGCTGCAGGCCGCCCCGGACCACCCCTGGGTGCAGAGCCATCCCGAATGGTTCACCACCCGCGTGGACGGCAGCATCGCCTACGCCGAAAACCCGCCGAAGAAGTACCAGGACATCTTCCCGCTGAACTTTGACAACGACCCGGCAGGCCTGTCCAACGAGATCCTGCGGATCGTCCAGCTCTGGATCAGCCACGGCGTCAAGATCTTCCGCGTGGACAACCCGCACACCAAGCCGGTGTGGTTCTGGGAATGGCTGATCGCCAAGGTCAACAAGAAGAACCCCGAGGTCGTCTTCCTCGCCGAGGCCTTCACCCGGCCGGCGATGATGCACGCGCTGGGACGGGCCGGGTTCCAGCAGTCGTACACCTACTTCACCTGGCGCAACACCAAGGAGGAGCTGGAGGAGTACTTCCAGGAGGTCAGCCACGAATCCCCGGCCTACTTCCGTCCGAACTTCTTCGTCAACACCCCGGACATCCTCACCGAGTACCTGCAGTTCGGCGGACCGGCGGCGTTCAAGATCCGTGCCACGCTTGCCGCCACCGCCAGCCCCATCTGGGGCGTCTATGCCGGCTACGAACTGTACGAGCACGTCGCCCGGCMGGGCGCGGAGGAGTACATCGACAACGAGAAGTTCGAGTACAAGGCCCGCGACTGGGACGCCGCGGCGGAGTCCGGCCGCACCCTGGCCCCGTACCTCACCCGGCTCAACGAGATCCGGCACACCCACCCGGCCCTCGGCGACCTGCAGAACCTCACGGTGCACCAGAGCACGGACAACGCCACCGTGGTCTACTCAAAGCACAAGACCCTCCCGGACGGCAGCAAGGACACCTTGATCGTCGTGGTCAACGTGGATCCGCATGGCATCCGGGAAAGCACGGTGACGCTGGACCTGGCGGCGCTGGAGCTGGACCCTGAGGACCTGACGCACAACGGCCGCTTCGTCGTCGATGACCTGCTGACCGGCGAAAGCTGGGAATGGGGGGAGTACAACTACGTACGCCTTGACGCACATGTCGAACCAGCCCACATCCTGAGCATCCGGAGGCAGCGCCCGTGAGTTTCAGCCCGAGCAACCCCAACCAGCACTTCACTCCGAAGGGGACTTTCGAACTGAACGCTCCCGGACTCCAGCACGACCCCCACTGGTACCGGAAGGCGGTCTTTTACGAGGTCCTGGTGCGTGGTTTCGCCGACGGCAACGGCGACGGCTCCGGCGACTTCCACGGCCTGATCGAGAAGCTGGACTACCTGCAGTGGCTCGGCGTCGACTGCCTCTGGCTGCCGCCCTTCTTCCAGTCTCCGCTGCGCGACGGCGGCTACGACATCTCGGACTACAACTCGGTGCTGGACGAATTCGGCACCATCAGCGACTTCAAGCGGCTCGTCGCGGAGGCCCACGCCCGCGGCGTCCGGGTCATCATCGACCTGCCGCTGAACCACACCTCGGACCAGCACCCGTGGTTCCAGGAGTCGCGCAAGGACCCGGACGGCCCGTTCGGAGATTTCTACGTGTGGAGCGACACGGACGAGAAGTACCAGGACGCCCGCATCATCTTCGTGGATACCGAGGAATCCAACTGGACCTTCGATCCGATCCGCCGCCAGTTCTTCTGGCACCGATTCTTCTCCCACCAGCCGGACCTGAACTTCGAGAACCCCAAGGTGATCGATGCCCTGTTCGACGTCGTGCGGTTCTGGCTGGACCAAGGCATTGACGGCTTCCGCGCCGACGCCATTCCCTACCTCTTCGAGGAGGAGGGCACCAACTGCGAGAACCTGCCGGCCACCCACGAGTTCCTGCGCCAGCTGCGCCGGATGGTCGACGAAAGCTACCCCGGCCGTGTGATCATCGCCGAAGCCAACCAGCCACCGGCCGAAGTGGTGGAATACTTCGGCACCGAAGAGGAACCGGAATGCCACATGGCCTTCCACTTCCCGATCATGCCGCGGCTGTACTACGCGTTGCGGGACCAGAAGGCCGCGCCCATCATCGAGACGATGAAGGACACCCCGGACATTCCCGAGGGCGCCCAATGGGGCACCTTCCTTCGCAACCATGACGAGCTCACTCTGGAAATGGTCACGGCCGACGAGCGCGCCGCGATGCTCGGCTGGTACGCGCCGGACCCCCGCATGCGCGCCAACATCGGCATCCGCCGCCGGCTGGCCCCGCTGCTGGACAACTCCCGCTCCGAGATCGAACTGATCAACGCGTTGCTGCTCTCGCTGCCGGGAAGCCCGTTCCTGTACTACGGCGACGAAATCGGCATGGGCGACAACATCTGGCTCGAGGACCGCGACGCGGTCCGCACCCCGATGCAATGGAACCCGGACCGCAACGCCGGGTTCTCCAACGCCGACCCGGGCAAGCTCTACCTCCCGGTGATCCAGTCGCTGGTCTACAACTACAGCATGGCCAACGTTGAAGCCGAGGCCGCCCACTCCGGCTCGCTGCTGCGCTGGACCCGTCAGATCCTCAGCGTCCGCAGGAACCACCCGGCCTTCGGGCTCGGCTCGTTCCAGCACGTCGAGGCGGACCACGACGTCGTCCTTTCCTACCTGCGCGACCTTCCGGCGGGCAACGCCGCCGGCGAGGAGGCAGAGACCATCCTGTGCGCGTTCAACCTGTCCCAGCACCCGGTGGCCACCACGCTAAGGGTGCCGCAGTATGCCGGCCGCGGGCTCCGCGACGTTTTCGGCGGTCAGGCGTTCCCCGCCATTTCCGACGACGGCACGCTGACCCTCACCCTGGGCAGCCACGACTTCTTCTGGCTGCGGATCCGATCGGCCGCATCCAACCCGGCATCGCCCCACACCCAGGCTATGCCTATCCTGTCCATCGAAGGCTGAAATGACCCGACCCACCCTTTCCCCCGCGCTGGACGCCCTGCTCCGCAGCTGGCTGCCGCGCCAGCGCTGGTTCCCCGTCAAGAGCGCGCACTTCAGCTTCGAGCCGGCGGGCCGTGTGCGCCTCGGCGCCGGCCCGGCGGCCGCGACGCCGGAGATCGGCGCGGAGCTTGAAGTTCTGCTGCTCGCGGTGACGTACCCGACGGCGGACGGCAACCGCACCGACGTCGTGCAGGTGCCGCTCAGCTCCCGCGCCCTGCCGCTGGCGGGTGCGGGAGCCGCCCTGCTCGGGGAGATTCCCGCCGACGGCACGGGCGCGGCACACGGCTGGATCTACGACGGCGTGCACGACCCGGCGTTTATCGCAGCCTGGCTTGAACTCATGCGCGAACGCGCCGCCACAAGCGACGGCACGGCCGCCGGGCACCTGGTGGAATCCGATTACCGGCTGCCGTTCGCCACTGGCAAGGTCCGGGTGCTCTCCGGCGAGCAGTCCAACAGTTCGGTCATAGTGGACGACGGCGCCTCCGCGGCGATCCTCAAATTCTTCCGGGTGCTGTCCGAGGGGCAGAATCCCGAAGTCGAGATCGGTGCGGCCCTGACCGCCGGCCGCACCGTTGAGGTCCCGGCCACCCTCGGCTGGGTCACCGGCGAATGGACCGTCCCCGGGGGTGCCTCGACCGCCCGCGGCGAGCTCGCCGTCGCGCACGAATTCCTGGCCGGCGGCCTGGACGCCTGGCGCCTGGCCGTGGACGCGGCCAGCACCGGCACCGACTTCACCGCCGAAGCCCGCGCCCTGGGCGTCGCCACGGCCACCGTGCACCGCCGGCTCGCCGAGGCGCTCGGCACCGCAGCGGAGTCCGTGCCGGGCGGGGACATCGCGCCCGGCGTCGCCCAGCGGGTCCGGCAGTCGTGGGCGGAAGCCGGCGCCGCCGTCGGGCCCTTCGACGATGAACTTGAGGCGCTCCTTACGCGGCTCGAAGGCAGCAGTGCCGGCCGGCTGCAGCGGATCCACGGCGACCTGCACCTCGGCCAGATCCTGCAGGTCCCCGGCGGACCCGGGAAACCGGCCCGCTGGGCGATCCTGGACTTCGAAGGGGAGCCGCTGCGCCCGATCTCCGAACGCAACTTCCCGGACGTGCCGCTCCGCGACGTGGTCGGCATGCTGCGGTCCTTCGACTACGCCGCCGGCGCCGCCGTCCGCGAGTACGACGACGCCGTCGTCCCCGCGGCCTGGGTGGACGACTGCGCCGAGGCCTTCCTGGCCGGTTATGCGGAAGTCACCCCCGGCACGATCGACCGCGACTCGCCCCTGTTCGTGGCGTTGTGGCTGGACAAGGCTCTCTACGAAGTTGTTTACGAACTACGGAACAGGCCGGACTGGCTCGCCATCCCGGTGAATGCATCCCGTCGTCTCCTCGGCAGTACAGGCCCCGGCGTTCCCGCCGAAGCCGCAGCGGAAGGTAACAAAATGACAGGTTCAGCACGTACCGATCGACCCGGAGTCCCGCTTCCCGTGGACGCGGAGACCCTTGCGCGCGTCGCCGCCGGCGAGCACCACGCGCCGCATTCGGTCCTTGGCGCGCACCTCGACGACTACGGCCACGTCACCATCCGCACCGTGAAGCACCTCGCGGAAGCCGTCTCCGTGGTCACTGCGGCCGGCAGTTTCCCGATGTCGCACGAATCCGGCGGCGTGTGGGTGGCCGTGCTGGACCCGCTGGACGAAGGGCACGTTCCGGACTACCGGCTTGAGGTCACTTATGAAGGCCAGGCACCGCAGCAGGCCGACGAGCCTTACCGCTACCTGCCGACGGTGGGGGAGATCGACCTGCACCTGATCGGCGAAGGCCGGCACGAGCGCCTCTGGGATGTGCTGGGCGCACACGTCCAGCACTACAAGTCCGTCCTGGGCGACGTCGACGGCGTGTCCTTCGCGGTGTGGGCCCCGAACGCCCAGGCCGTGCGGGTCAAGGGCGACTTCAACGGCTGGGACGGCCGGGAATTCTCCATGCGCTCCCTCGGCTCCTCCGGGGTGTGGGAACTGTTCATCCCCGGCGTTATAGCAGGGGCGTGCTACAAATTCGAGATCAAGACCAAGCACGGGCACTGGGTGGAGAAGGCCGATCCGCTTGCCTTCGGCACGGAGGTTCCTCCGCTGACGGCGTCCCGCGTCGTCGAGCCCTCCTACGCCTTCAAGGACGAGGAATGGATGAAGGCCCGCGCGGCCCGGGATCCACACAATGCCGCGATGAGCGTCTATGAGGTCCACCTTGGGTCCTGGCGGGTCGGGCTCGACTACCGCCAGCTGGCCAAGGAACTTGTGGAGTACGTGAAGTGGCTCGGCTTCACCCACGTGGAGTTCATGCCCGTCGCGGAACACCCCTTCGGCGGATCGTGGGGCTACCAGGTCACGTCCTACTTCGCACCCACCTCGCGCTTCGGGCACCCGGACGAGTTCCGGCACCTCGTGGACGAACTGCACCAGGCCGGCATCGGCGTGCTGTTGGACTGGGTGCCGGCGCACTTCCCCAAGGATGCCTGGGCGCTGGCCCAATTCGATGGTGGGCCGCTGTACGAGCACTCCGATCCGAACCTGGGCGAACACCCGGACTGGGGCACGCTGATCTTCGACTTCGGCCGCAGCGAAGTCCGCAACTTCCTGGTCGCCAACGCCCTCTACTGGCTGGACGAGTTCCACATCGACGGCCTCCGCGTCGACGCCGTGGCCTCGATGCTCTACCTGGATTACTCCCGTGAGGAGGGTCAGTGGCAGCCGAACCGCTTTGGCGGCCGCGAGAACCTCGAGGCGATCTCCTTCCTGCAGGAGGTCAACGCAACGGTTTACAAGACGCACCCCGGTGCGGTCATGATCGCCGAGGAATCCACGGCATTCCCGGGGGTCACCGCCCCCACCAGCCAGGGTGGCCTGGGCTTCGGC
This sequence comes from Arthrobacter sp. 10T419, assembly GCF_056394105.1. NCBI lineage: Bacteria > Bacillati > Actinomycetota > Actinomycetes > Micrococcales > Micrococcaceae > Arthrobacter > Arthrobacter sp. 10T419. The sequence goes on from NZ_JBFTHF010000010.1 coordinate 181,091, forward strand.
ATCAAGTGGAACATGGGCTGGATGCACGACTCGCTCAAGTACATGGCCGAGGACCCGTTCAACCGGAAGTGGCACCACGGCACCATCACGTTCTCCCTCGTTTACGCCTACACGGAAAATTTCCTGCTGCCGATCAGCCACGACGAGGTTGTGCACGGCAAGGGCTCGATGCTGCGCAAGATGCCCGGCGACCGCTGGCAGCAGCTCGCTAACCTGCGGGCCTTCCTGGGCTACCAGTGGGCCCACCCGGGCAAGCAGCTAATTTTCATGGGCACCGAGTTCGGCCAGGAAGCGGAATGGTCAGAACAGTACGGCCTGGACTGGTGGCTGGCCGACATCCCCGCGCACCGCGGCGTGCAGCTCCTGACCAAGGACCTGAACGAGCTGTACAGCTCCACTCCGGCGTTGTACGAACGCGACAATGACCCCGACGGCTTCCAGTGGGTCAACGGCGGGGACGCGGACCGGAACGTGCTGACCTTTATCCGTCGGGACGCCGCCGGCAACGAGCTGGTGTGCGCCTTCAACTTCTCCGGCTCCCCGCACCAGGACTTCCGCTTGGGCGTCCCGGCCGTGGGGCAGTGGCAGGAAGTCCTAAACACCGACGCCGCTGCCTACGGCGGCTCGGGTGTCCTGAACGAGGGCACCCTGACAGCGGCCGACGGCGGCACCGACGGCCAGCCCGCCACGCTCACCGTGACGTTGCCTCCGCTGGGCGCCGCCTACTTCAAGGCGATCAGCTAGCCACGTGACGGCATGGCTGTGACGGCCATCTTGATCGGAGGGCCCGGAATCCTTGGGATTCCGGGCTTTCCGTGTCCTGCGCCGGCCGCCGATCCGGGGCCGCAGGAGAGACCGCCGGGGGCCCCTTTGTCACCCGGCTCAAGTGGTGGTAGAGTTTATTTCCGCGCTGCTCCCCGGAGTTGATCCGCTAAGAAGACCAAGAAGCCTATGGCAAGACTGAGTCGGACCGCTGATTTGACTAGGGTGAAGCACGCGGGTAAGTTTGAAAAGTTGCTCCGGAGCGATCCTGGACCGTTGGGTTTGGGTGGTGCCGGGTGTGTCTGTTGTTTGAGAACTCAATAGTGTGCCAAGTTTGTTGATACCAATTTTTTATTGAATTGGTTGATTGTGCCGGGCCTGCCA
>NZ_JBFTHF010000011.1:0-132786 GCF_056394105.1 Arthrobacter sp. 10T419
GCTTCGTCCCAAGAGTCTTGAGCTGAGCAACATCTGCACCCCAAATAGCCATTCGAAAAAACTCCTTAGTTCACCGGACCCGAAACTCTCGGCATCCCCAGCGGCCCCCGGCTGATCCGGAAGATCCAATGCCTCGAACCTACCCTGCCTCGCAAAAAACTGTCGATGGGCAGCACTCCCCATCGGGTTACTTGCCGAAGCTGCGCAGCCGCAGCGAGTTGGCCACCACCAGCACGGAGCTGGCCGCCATCGCCGCGCCGGCGATCATTGGGTTGAGCAGGCCCAGCGCAGCAACCGGAATGCCGATGGCGTTGTAGAAGAAGGCCCAGAACAGGTTCGTCTTGATCGTGGCCAGGGTCCGGCGGGACAGCTCGATGGCCTGCGCGACCTGCCCCAGATCGTTGCCCATCACGGTCAGGTCCGCGGCTTCGATGGCGACGTCGGTGCCGGAGCCCATTGCGATGCCCAGATCCGCCTGGGCCAGCGCTGCGGCGTCGTTCACGCCGTCGCCGGCCATGGCCACCGTGGCGCCGCCGGCCTGCAGCCTCCGCACGGCATCGACCTTGCCCTCCGGCAGGACCCCCGCGAAGACGTCCTCCGGCGGGATGCCGACGGCGGCGGCCACCTGGCCGGCCACCGCGGCGTTGTCGCCGGTCAGCAGGATGGGCCGCAGCCCCAGCTCCCGAAGCCGGGCGATTGCCGCAGCGGAGCCGGGCTTCAGCGTGTCGCGCAGGCTCACGATGCCCGCCGGTTCGCCGTCCACGGCCACCCAAATGGCGGTGGCCCCGGACTGCTCGGCGGCGGACAAGGCTTCGCGCTGCGCTCCGGAGACCGCAACGCCGTTCCCCTGCAGCCAGCCGGACCGGCCCACCGTAACGAGGCGGCCTTCCACGCTGCCGCGGACACCGCCGCCCGGGGCCGAATGGAAGCCGACGACGGCGGGCAGCCGCGCGTCGTCGCCGCGCCCACGCTCCGCGCTGAGCGCCGCTGCCGCGATGGCCCGGGCGACGGGGTGTTCGGACGCGGCCTCCGCTGCGCCGGCGAGCCGCAGGACCTCGTTTTCGCTGAACGGGGCGAACGCGCTGGTGCCGGCGACGGCAAGGTGCCCGGTGGTGACGGTGCCGGTTTTGTCCAGCAGGATGGTGTCCACGGTGCGGGTGTCCTCGAGCACCTGCGGGCCCTTGATCAGGATGCCCAGCTGGGCGCCGCGGCCTGTGCCAGTGAGCAGGCCGACCGGGGTGGCGAGCCCCAGGGCGCACGGGCACGCGATCACCAGCACCGCGACGGCCGCCGTGAAGGCGGCGCGAAGCTCGGCGTCGCTGACCTCCGGCCCGGCCAAGAGCAGCCACGCACCGAAGGTGAGCGCGGCGATGGCGAGGACCACGGGGACGAAGACGGCGCTGATGCGGTCTGCGAGCCGGGCGATCGGGGCCTTCCCCGACTGCGCCTGGGAGACCAGCCGGCCCATCTGGGCCAGCGTGGTGTCGGCGCCGACCCGCGTGGCGCGGACCAGGATCCGGCCGGAGGTGTTGATGGTGGCCCCCGTGACGGGGCTGTCCGGACCGACTTCAACCGGCACCGATTCCCCCGTCACCAGGGAGGCGTCAACGGCGGAGGCGCCCTCGATGACCACGCCGTCGGTGGGGATCTTCTCGCCCGGGCGGACCACGACGACGTCCCCGACCCGGAGCCGGTCCGCGGGCACCGGGAACTCGGTGCCGTCGCGGAGCACGGTGGCATCCTTGGCGCCCAGATCCAGCAGGGCCTTGAGCGCGTCACCGGCCTTGCGCTTGGCGTTCGCCTCCAGATAGCGGCCGAGCAGCAGGAAGGTCGTGACGACCGAGGCGACCTCGAAGTACAGGCCGGCCGAACCCATGCTTTCCATGCCCGGGTGCTCGGTCAGGCGGGGATCGGCCAGGAGCTGCCAGGCCGAGAAGATATAGGCAGCCGATACGCCGATCGACACCAGCGTGTCCATGGTGGACGACAGATGCCGGGCGTTCACTGCCGCGGCCCGGTGGAACGGCCACGCCGCCCAGCTGACCACCGGCAACGCCAGCGCGGCGGCAACCCAGCCCCAGTTCGGGAACTGGACGGCCGGGAGCATCGAGAGCACGAAGACCGGGACGGTGAGGGCGGCCGCGACAACCAGCCGGGGCTTCAGCGTCGCCGCAGGTCCTGCGGCAGTCTCCTCGGCCGGGGAGGCAGGCTCCGGCAGAGTCCGCACCGTGGCCTTGTAACCGGCGGCGTTCACTGTCGCAGCGATCTGCTCGTCTGAGATGTTGGCCGGGACGGTGACCCGGGCGGACTCCAGCGGGAGGTTAACCGAAGCCTGCACGCCGTCGAGCTTTCCCAACTTGCGCTCGACCCGGCCGACGCAGGAGGCGCAGGTCATGCCCTCGATGTCGAGTTCAATCACCCGGCTTCCGGACTGGTCCAGCAGTTGCGCGTTGCTCACGGTATGTTCTCCTCGGTCGTGCTCGGTGAAGTCCTGCTCAGGTCCTGCTTCCGGGAGGCCGCCCGGCGCCGGGCTCAGGCCTCGTTCGCGACCACCAGGTAGCCCGCCTCGGCGACCGCTTCGCCGATTTCGGCGGGCGAGAGTGCCTTGTCGGAGGTGATGGTGACGGTGGAGATCCCGCCCGCGTTGAGGTCGACGTCGACGCTTTCGACGCCCGCCAGCGCTTCAAGTTCTTCGGAGACGGAGGACACGCAGTGCCCGCAGGTCATCCCGGATACCTCGACGGTGGTGGAAACGGTGCTCATGGCTTGCTCCTTGGTGGGGGACTGGTTTACCAGTCCGGTCGTGTTTTGGGAGGTGTGGTGAGTGGTGTTGCCGCTACCGCAGCAGGCGCCCGATGGCATCGGTGGCCTCCTTCACTTTGAAGTCGATGGCTTCGGCGCGAAGTTCCGGATCCGGTTCCGCGGCCGCCCCGACCACGCAGTGGCCGATGTGTTCTTCCACCAGACCGAGGCTGACGGCGTGCAGGGCCTTGGTGACGGCGGCGACCTGGGTCAGGATGTCGATGCAGTACTTGTCCTCATCGACCATCCGGGCAATGCCGCGGACCTGGCCCTCGATCCGTTTGAGCCGCTTGAGGTAGGCGTCCTTGTTGGCGGTGTAGCCGTGCTGCTGGGGCGGTGCGCCCTCCAGGGGCGCCACGATGGAGGCGTCGGACTCGTTCATCTCATCAAGTTATACCCCCCAGGGGTATATGGCAAGTACCCTCCGGGGGTACCGTGACGGGAAAAGGAATTCTGTCCGGAAATTAAAGAGCTCCGGAGTGCGTTATTGGGGGATACGCACTCCGGAGCAGCTATGGGGTAGGGGTTTCCCGCCTACGAATACAACCTTACTTGGCAGTAGAGACGATGCGCCAGCACCTCGAATAACTACTTTCGCTTTATTTTCCCGGGCCGGTCAGGAGCCGCGGCGGGGCCTGCCCGCCCCGCTGGATCGCACCGGGACGATGAGGACCGGGCGGTCCTGATGATGGCTGAGCCAGGCGGCCACCGATCCGTTGAGTGCAGCAGTGAGCCGGTGCCCGAGTCCGGGTTCGGGAGTACCGACGATGATCATGGCCGCACCGGCGTCCGCCGCCAGCCGGCCGAGCGCCCGGGCGGGATCCCCGGCCAGGGTCCGCAGGTTCCATTCCACCCCCGGGACATCGCAGACGGCGGCGATCTCGGACCGCAGCCGCTCGGTGGCTGCCCGGATCTCCGCATTGTCGGCCTCCGGGTGGAGCGAGAGCCGGTGCGCGGACCGGGCCGGATCCCACTCCACGAGGTAGCTGGCCTCGTCCACGTAGGCACAGACCAGCGGGGCGGAAAGGCTTCTCGCCAGTGTCACCGCCGTTTCAAGCACCTCCGGGGGCTGGCCCGGGAGGACGCCGACAACCAGAGGTGCTGGGCTCATGCGCTCTGCGGGCATACCCAATTCTTGCCCCGGCTCTTCCGGCCCGGCTAGGGCCTTCCTCCCTTGATCCACTCCGGCGCCGGGCCCACGGTTGGAGGACACGGGAAGGGCGGCAGCGGTGGAAATCTTCATGTGGTGGCTGGACCTGGACCTTGCCAGCAAGGAATGGCTGCGCGGCAACCTGCGGGCCGAGGAGTTACCGCTCCCGGTGCTGCAGGGCATTGCCGAGGCCGGCGGCCCGCATCCGGACAAGGCCACCGGCGTCCTGAGCGCCGCCGACTGGGACTTCGTCGAAACCCAGTCTGAATTCGTCGATTGACCCCCGAAAAACCATTGCGGCAGCCGGGCCGCGGTGGTTGCATGTAGGGCATGGCTACCGCAGAAAGTTATGTCCTGGCGATCGGCACCAAGAAAGGGCTCTGGCTGGCCAGCAGCCCGGACCGGCAAAACTGGTCCCTCTCCGGACCGCATTTCCTGATGAGCGAGATCCCAAGCATCGGAATCGACACGCGCGAAGGCCGGACCCGCATCCTCGTCGGGGTCCGCTCGGAACACTGGGGACCCACCGTCTTCCACTCCGACGACCTTGGCGAAACCTGGAACGAGCCGGAAAACGGAGCCATCCGCTTTCCCGAGGACACCGACGCCGCGCTGGAGCGCGTCTGGCAGATCCACCCCGACGCGGAGTCGCGCCCCGGCGTCGTCTGGGCCGGGTGCGAGCCGATCTCGGTCTGGAAATCCACCGACGGCGGCGAACACTTCGAGCTCAACCGCGGCCTCTGGGACCACCCGCACCGCAGTGAATGGGGGGCCGGCTACGGCGGGGCGGCGGCACATTCGATCGTCGTCAACCCGGACGGGGAGAAGGTGCACGTCGCCATGAGCACCGGCGGAGTCTACCGCTCGCTCGACGGCGGGACGTCCTGGGAGCCGCGGAACAAGGGGATCTCGGCTTACTTCATGCCCGATCCCAACCCCGAATTCGGCCAGTGCGTCCACAAGATTGCCGCCGACGCCGCGGTGGACGGGCGCCTGTACGCGCAGAACCACCACGGCGTCTACCGCAGCGATGACGACGCCGAGAACTGGGAATCTATTGCCGAGGGCTTGCCGGCGGACTTCGGCTTTGTCATGCTGACGCACCCCCGCCGCGCGGGCACAGCCTGGGTCATCCCGCTGAAGGCCGACGGCGAACGGATCCCGCCCGGCGGAAAGCTTGCCGTGCACCGGACCGACGACGCCGGCGCGAGCTGGAAGCGGCTGGACGCCGGCCTGCCCGGGGCAGAGTTCAATTCCGTGCTCCGCGACGCGGCCTGCGTCGACGCCGCCGAACCCGCCGGAGTCTACTTCGGGACCCGCGGCGGCAGCGTCTACGCCAGCGCCGACGAAGGCGAACACTTCACCGAGGTCGCCTCGCACCTGCCCGACGTGCTGTGCGTGCGGGCCGCGGCTGTTGTCGGCGCCCCGGCGCCTGCGGCGCGCGTTGCCGCGGCTTCCGCTTGAGGCTAACTGTGCCTGAGATCAGTGTGCTGCTTCCCAGCGTCCTGCAACCGCTGGCCGGCGGGCAGTCCATCCTGACCGCGCCCGCGGACGGGGCCGTAACGGTCCAATGGGTGCTGGATACTGTGGCCGGGGACTTCCCCGCCCTGTCCCGGCGGCTGCGGGACGAAACCGGAGCCGTCCGCCGCTACGTGAATATATACGTCAACGGGAATGAAATCCGGCGACTGCAGGGCCTCGGCACGGAAGTGGCGCCCGGCCAGGAGGTCCTGATCATCCAGTCCGTCGCCGGCGGTTAGCTCGTTAGGCCACGCGCCAGAGGGTGCACTCGTCGGCGTTGACCGCCTTGCGCATGCCCGATTGCCGGTCCAGGATCCAGACGACGCCGATCCCCGGCGCCGTTTCCTGCACGCTGCCGCGGCGGATCACGACGTCGTCGTAGTTGGGGCCGACGCGCAGGCGGGCCTCGATCTCGTCGCCGCGATGCAGCTGGTCGAGGGCGCGGATGCGGGTGGTCTGGGCTTTGGCTTCCTTCAACATGGCGGGCCTCCTGGACTGGAGCTGGTGCCTGCTCTTGCCGGCACTTCCAGTGTCCTGCGCCATTGTTGCCGCTGCGTTTCGGCCCGGTAAGCGGTGGGTTAGTTTTCCGGGCCGTCCTGATTTCCGCGGCAGGGCCGCCGGCCCAGGCGCACGCAGGCTCTGTCGTGGAAATCCGCACGAAGGCCGGCCGCTAGCCCCGACTGGCCGCTGGCCCCCGGCTGGCCGCCCGGGGGTCGACGCCGGCGGCCGGCCCGGACAGAATGGGCCGTATGCGACTGCCGCTGATGCCCCCGATCGCGCCGATGCTGGCGAAAGCCGTAAGCTCCCTGCCGGAGGGTTCGATGAGTTTTGAGCCCAAGTGGGACGGATTCCGTTCCATCATCTTCCGCGACGGCGACGAGGTGGAGATCGGCAGCCGCAACGGCAAACCCCTGACCCGGTACTTCCCGGAGCTCGTGGAGTCACTCAAGGCAAACCTCCCGCCGCGCTGCGTTCTCGACGGCGAGATCGTCCTGGTCGGCGCCGCGGGGGACCGCCTGGACTTCGATGCCCTCCAGCAGCGGATCCACCCGGCCGCGAGCCGCGTCCGGCTGCTCGCCGCCCAGACCCCCGCAAGTTTCGTTGCTTTCGACCTGCTGGCCCTCGACGACGAGGATCTCACCGGCCGGCCCTTCGGGGAGCGCCGGGCGGCCCTCGAGCGGGTGCTCGCGGACAGCTCCGCGCCGGTGCACTTGACCGCCGCCACCGCGGACCGGGACACCGCGGCGAGGTGGTTCCGGCAGTTCGAAGGCGCCGGCCTGGACGGGATCGTGGCCAAGGCGCTGGACTCCAGCTACCAGCCGGACAAGCGCACGATGTTCAAGGTCAAGCACGAACGCACCGCTGACTGTGTCCTCGCCGGTTACCGGGTGCACACCTCCGGCCCGGACCGGATCGGTTCGCTGCTGCTGGGGCTCTACGACGACGACGGCGTGCTCGCCAACGTGGGTGTGGTGGGTGCGTTCCCGATGCAGCGCCGCAAGGAGCTGTTCGAGGAACTCCAGCCACTCGTCACCGATTTTGCCGACCACCCGTGGGCGTGGGCCAGGCAGGAGGAGGGGGCCCGGACGCCGCGCAACGCCGAGGGCAGCCGGTGGAGCGGGGGCAAGGACCTGGGCTTCACGCCACTGCGCCCGGAGCGGGTGGTGGAGGTGAAGTATGACCACATGGAGGGCGCGCGTTTCCGGCACACCACCCAGTTCGTCCGCTGGCGGCCGGACCGGGAGCCGGGCTCCTGCACCTACGCCCAGCTGGAGGAGCCGGTCAGCTACGACCTAGCCGCCGTGCTGGGCGCCGGCCAGGGATGAGCTCCCGCCGTCGGGCGGTCCACACGACGCTCCCGCCCGGTTCTTTTGCCCGCGACACCGCCGACACGCGGAAAAGCCCGGCGTGTTCACCGAACACGCCGGGCTTTTCCAATAAGAACTGGGCGGGAGCGTCGCGGATGCCCTTGCCCGTCGGGGGCCTTAGCGCAGGCCGAGCTCCTTGGTGGGAACCTTGAAGGTTTCCTTGGCGGTCAGCGCGGAGATGGCGGCGATGGCGCAGATGATCCCGGTGAAGATGGTGATCTGAACCCAGCCACCGGGCTTGATGCCGCCCATGGCCGCCACGATTGCCGGGGCGAAGCCTGCCATCAGGAAGCCGAGCTGGGTGCCGATCGCCAGGCCGGAGAAGCGGACCCTGGTGCTGAACATTTCGGCGTAGAAGGACGGCCAGACGGCGTTGGAGGCCGCGTAGCCGAAGGAGAAGAAGCCGATTGCGGCCAGGAACATCAGCGGGACGCTGCCGGATTCGAGGCTGAGCAGGAATACCGGGGTCAGCAGCGCGCTGGAGAGAGCGCCGTAGATGAAGACCGGCTTGCGTCCGATCCGGTCGGCCAGCTTGCCGAAGAGCGGCTGGGTACCGAGTGCCACGAGGTTGGCGCCCACGACCAGCCACAGCGTGACGGTGCCGTCCACGTTGGCGACGTTCTTCGCGTAGCTGATGGCCAGGGTACCGAACACGGTGGAGACGGCGGCGATGAAGGCGCATGCGACAACGCGGAGCACGTCGCGCCAGTGGTGCTTCAGCAGGTCGGCGACCGGGAGCTTGGAAATCTGGGCGCTCTTCTGGGCCTCCTCGAAGGCCGGCGGCTCGTGCAGGGTGCGGCGGATGAAGAAAGCAACCACGACGACGACGGCGCTGAGCCAGAACGGGATGCGCCAGCCGATGCCGTACTTGACCTCGTCAGGCAGGGCAAGGACGGGGATGAAGACGAGGGCGGCAAGGATCTGGCCGCCCTGGGTGCCGGTCAGGGTCCAGGAGGTGAAGAATGAACGGCGGTTGTCCGGTGCGTGCTCCAGGGTCATGGAGGAGGCGCCGGCCTGCTCACCGGCGGCGGAGAGGCCCTGGCAGAGCCGGGCGATCACCAGCAGCACGGGGGCCCACCAGCCGACGGTCTTGAAGTCCGGCAGGCAGCCGATCACAAAGGTGGAGGCGCCCATCAGCAGCAGCGTGAACATCAGGACCTTCCGGCGGCCCACCCGGTCACCGAAGTGGCCCAGGATGACGGCGCCGACGGGACGGGCCACATAGGCGAAGCCGAAGGTCGCGAAGGACATGATGGCGGCGTTGGCGTCCGCGTCCGGGAAGAAGACCTTCGGAAAAATCAGGGCGGCGGCGGACCCGAAAATGAAGAAGTCGTAGTACTCGACGGCGCTGCCCAGGAAGCTGGCGAGGGCCGCCTTCTTAGGCGTCCCGGCCGGTGCGGCAGTGCCCGGCGTCGTAGACGGGAGTGTCTGGCTCATGGTGTTCCTTTGATGTGACGACGTTGTCGCGGATGGATCGGGAGGGTCCTGCCGGCCGGTGGCTTCAGTGTGCGGCAGCCGGTGGACCGAGGAAAGACCCGGACTAGTAGCCACATGGTGGGAGCTACTTGTGCGATGTAGCAAGCATGGCTGTGAGCGCGGTCACTTGTCAAGAAAAATAATCACTATCTAGCAATAGCTCTCACTATGTGAGAACATCGATGCATGAGTGTGAATCAAGACACAGAGCCGGACCTCGCTGCCGGGGCCCCCGATGAAGAGACCGCGAAGCCTGCGCGCCCGGCCAAGGAGGACTCGCGCACCGATATGGTGGGCAAGGCTCTGGGCCTGCTGGTCCTGCTCGGCGATGAACCCCGCGGAGCCAGTGCCGCGGAGCTCTCGCGCCGGGCGGAACTGCCCTTCAGCACCACGTACCGCCTGCTCGGTTCGCTGACCAGGGACGGCTTTGTGGACTACGAGCCGGACGGCCGCCGCTATCATCTGGGCCTGCGCGTCTTCCAGCTCGGCCAGCGGGTATCCAACCACCATGGCTTCGCCGGCACGGCCCTTCCCATCCTGCGGCGCGTCACCGAGGAGACCGGCGAGGCCACCATCCTTTCGGTGCGTGACGGAAACCACCACCTCACCGTCAACAAGGTCGACGGTCCGCAGACCTTCCGCGTCACCTCCGATCCGGGCCACCTCGGCGCGCTGCACACTACCTCGGTGGGCAAGGCGCTGGTTGCGTTTGCCGACGATGCCACCCGGGACCGTCTGGTGCAGGACCTCGAACTGGAGCCCCTGACGGAACTCTCCATCACGGACCGGGATGCGTTCCGGGCCGAAATCGAGCTGGTCCGGAAGCGCGGCTACGCCACCATGGACGAGGAAAACGAGCTGGGCATGCGCGCCGTCGCCGTCCCGGTCGTCAACTCCCAAGGCCATGCCTTCGCCTCGCTGGCCACCGCTGTGCCCGTCTTCCGGATGAGCATGGAGGCCCTTGTGGCCCTCGTGCCGCTGCTCCAATCCGCCGCGGCCGAACTCTCGGCCCGGCTGCCCCAGCAGTGAAGAAATATATGTTCGTAATAAGAACATCAGTGCAATATGTGAACACTTGCGGTAATGTAATCCCCACCACCCGGCCTGCCGCCCCCATTGCGGCCGCCGAGTGCCGTTGTCAAAGGAGCTAGACGGATGAGCAATCGAGCAGAGTCCTTCCTCGTGGGCCTCGTAGGCGATGGCGTGACGCCGTCCCTCACGCCCCCCATGCATGAACGCGAAGGCGATGTGCAGGGCCTCCGGTATCTTTACCGCCCCATTGACCTCACCGAACTGGGCCTCCCCGGCCAGGCCGTCGGGGAACTCCTGACCGGCGCCCAGCGGCTCGGCTTCAACGGATTGAACATCACCCACCCGTGCAAGCAGTTGGTGCTGGAACACCTCGACGAGATCTCGCCGGACGCCCGGCGCCTCGGTGCCGTCAACACCGTGACCATCCGCGACGGCCGCTTCATCGGCCACAACACCGATTTCTCCGGCTTTGCCTCCGCCCTCGCCTCCGGCCTGCCCGGGGCGAAGCTGGACCGCGTCGTGCAGCTCGGCGCCGGCGGCGCCGGGTCCGCTGTCGCCTACGCACTGCTGACTGCCGGGGTCCGGCGGCTGGACCTCGTGGACACCGACGCGGCCCGTTGCGCGGACCGGGCGGCCGAACTGGCCGGGTTTTTCCCGCACAGCCAGGTCACGGCCCGGACGACGGCCGAGCTTCCCGGGCTCATGCCGCTCGCCGACGGGCTGGTGCACTGCACCCCGGTGGGCATGGCCGCCCACCCCGGTGTCCCGCTGGACATGTCCCTGCTGGAACCACGGCACTGGGTCGCGGACATCGTCTACCGGCCGATCGAGACCGAACTGGTCCGCGAAGCCCGCGCCAAGGGCTGCGAGGTGCTCGACGGCGGCCGGATGGCCGTGGGCCAGGCAGCCGACGCGTTCCGGATCTTCACCGGCCTCGAAGCGGACGCGGACCGGATGCGGGCCCACTTCCTGGAGCTCGTCGCTGCCGAGGAGGTGGCCGCCTGATGCGCACCGGAATCGCCACCGTCTGCCTCTCCGGCACCCTGAAGGAGAAGATGCACGCCTGCGCCGTCGCCGGGTTCGACGGGATCGAGATCTTCGAGCAGGACCTCGTGACGTCCTCGCTGAACCCGGAGGAGATCCGGTCGATGGCCGCGGACCTGGGCCTCGGCCTCGACCTGTACCAGCCGTTCCGCGACTTCGACAGCGTGCCGGAGGAGCTGCTCGCCGCCAACCTGCGCCGGGCGGAGGCCAAGTTCCGGCTGATGTCCCGGCTGGGCATGGACACCATCCTGGTCTGCTCCAACGTGGCCACCGCCAGCATCGACGACGACGAGCTCCGCGCCGGGCAGCTGTCCCGGCTCGCCTCGCTCGCCGGCGAGCACGGTGTGAAGGTCGCCTACGAGGCCCTGGCATGGGGCAAATACGTCAACGACTACGAGCACGCCCACCGCCTCGTGGAACTGGTGGACCACCCGAACCTGGGCACCTGCCTCGACTCGTTCCACATCCTGTCCCGGGACTGGGACACGGCCCCGATCGAGCGGTTCAACCCCGAGAAGATTTTCTTCGTCCAGGTGGCGGACGCCCCGAAGCTGTCCATGGACGTGCTGTCCTGGAGCCGGCACTACCGGGTCTTCCCGGGCGAGGGGCAGTTCGAGCTCGCCAAGTTCATGGGCCATGTGGTCCGTGCCGGCTACTCCGGCCCGGTCTCGCTGGAGGTGTTCAACGACGTCTTCCGGCAGTCCGACGTCGAGCGCACCGCGGTGGATGCCATGCGTTCGCTGATCTGGCTCGAGGAACAAAGCGCACAGTGGCTGGAGGCGCACCCCTCGGCGCCAGAGGCGGCCGAAACGGCCGCCGGGACCGCCGGCCGCCGTCGTCATCCGATGGAACTGGCCACGCTGCCGCAGGTGGCCGAACCGGCTGGCTTCAACTTCGCCGAGGTGCGGGCCGCCGACACCGCCACCCTGGAGACCCTGCTGGGCCAGCTCGGCTTCGCGTTCAACGGCCGGCACCGGACCAAGAATGTGCAATTGTGGACCATGGGCCACGCGCGCGTGATCATCAACGAGGAAGCCCCCGCCGCGGCGGAGACCGCCATTGCCGCGGTCGGCTTCGACGTCGACTCACCCGTGATCGCCGCCGCCAGGGCGCAGCAGCTCAAGGCCCCCGCAGTGCCGCGCAAGAGCCAGGCGAACGAGGAAATCTTCCAGGGCTTCGCCGCCCCGGACTCCACCGAAATCTTCCTGTGCCAGGGCAGTCCGGACGGGACCGCCGCCTGGGTCAACGAGTTCGGCACGCCCGCCGGAACTGGAAACGGCACTGGAGACGGCGCTGCCGGCGCAGCCGCAGGCAGGGCTGCGGGGCCGCAGGCCGTGATCGACCACGTCAACCTCGCCCAGCCGTGGCAGCACTTCGACGAGGCCGTGCTCTTCTACACCAGCGCTCTGGCCCTCGAGCCGCAGCCGTACGCCGAAGTGGCCAGTCCCACCGGGCTGGTCCGCTCCCAGGTGATGACCACCCGGGACCGCGGAGTGCGGCTGGTGCTGAACCTGGCCCCGCTGCACCAGCAGGACGGCGGCCAGGACGCAGCCGGCGGCGCACCCACCGGAATCCAGCGCCGGACCTACCAGGAACACATCGCGTTCGCGGTGGATGACCTTGTGGCCACGGCCCGGGCCGCCCGCGGCCGCGGCCTGGACTTCCTGCGCATCCCGGCGAACTACTACGAGGACCTGGACGCGCGTTTCGACCTGGATCCGGGGTTCCTCGCCACCCTCCGCGAGCTGAACCTGCTCTACGACCGTGACGCCGACGGCGAATTCCTGCACTTCTACACCGCGACCGTCGGCAGCGTGTTCTTCGAGATGGTGGAACGCCGCGGCTCCTACGACGGCTACGGGGCCCCCAACGCCCCGGTCCGGCATGCCGTCCAGTACGACCATCTGCACCAGCTCAAACTCACCGCCTGACCGCTCCCGGCCAGGTTCGACCCACCCCAACGAAAGGAGGCTGCTGTGCCTGAAGAAATCAACCTCGAAATTTTCAACGCGGACCCGATCACCGAAGACGTGTCCGACGCAGCGCCCGAGGCCACACCGCAGGCCGCCGCGCAGGCTGTTCCGGCCCTGGACACTGCCGCGGAATCGCAGCAGATCCTCAGCGACGAGATGAAGGCACTGGGCGACGCCTACGCGCAGGCCCGCCTCAACGGCGCCGCGGCGGAAACCCAGCCGCGGCTGGACTACCCCCCGTACCGCAGCAGCATCCTCCGGCACCCGACCAAGAGCCTGCAGCACGCGGACCCCGAGACCATTGAGCTGTACTCGCCGGCCTTCGGACACATGGACGTGCACGCCCTCGAATCCGACCTCACCATCCAGCACAACGGCGAACCGATGGGCGAGCGGATCATCGTCTCCGGCCGCGTGCTCGACGGCGACGGCCGGCCGGTGGCGGGCCAGCTGGTGGAAATCTGGCAGGCCAACTCCTCCGGCCGCTACATCCACAAGCGCGACCAGCACCCGGCCCCGCTCGACCCGAACTTCACCGGCGTCGGCCGCTGCATCACGGGCGCGGACGGGTCCTACAGCTTCACCACGATCAAGCCCGGCGCCTACCCGTGGAAGAACCACCTGAACGCCTGGCGGCCGGCCCACATCCACTTCTCCCTCTTCGGCCAGGAGTTCACGCAGCGGATCGTCACGCAGATGTACTTCCCCGGCGACCCGCTCTTCGCCCTGGACCCGATCTACCAGTCGATCGTGGACCAGGACGCGCGGGACCGCCTGGTCGCCAGCTACAACCATGATCAGACCAAGCCGGAGTGGGCGCTGGCCTACAACTGGGACATTGTCCTGACCGGTTCGAAGCGGACCTGGACCGAGAACGAGGCGCTGGGCGCAGAAGGAGACGACCATGAGTAAGTTGACCCCCACGCCCGGCCAGACGGTGGGCCCGTTCTACGGCTACGCACTGCCCTACGCGAAGGACCGGGAGCTGCTGGCCCCCGGGTCCGCCGGCTCGATCCGCCTGCAGGGCACCGTGTTCGACGGCGCCGGCCATCCGGTCCCGGACGCCATCCTGGAGATCTGGCAGGCCGACGCCGAGGGCCAGGTCCCGCAGCGCACCGGCTCCCTGGTCCGTGACGGCTACACCTTCACCGGCTTCGGCCGCAGTGCCGTCGGCAACACCGGCGTCTTCACCTTCACCACCGTCAACCCGGGCCCCACTGCGCCCGGCGCCGCACCGTTCATCTCCGTGGTCGTGTTCGCCCGCGGCCTGATGAACCGGCTCTTCACCCGCGTCTACCTGCCGGAGAACGAGGAGGCCCTCGCCGCGGACCCGCTGCTGTCCGCCCTGGAGCCGGAACGCCGCCGCACCCTGATCGCTCGGCGCGATCCCGACGGCGGCCTCAGCTGGGACATCCGGCTGCAGGGCGAGGGCGAGACGGTGTTCCTCGATTTTGAAGGCGACGGCGCTGAAGCCAGTAGCGTCGAGGATGCCGGCGTTCAGGACGCTTCGCAGTGACGATTCCCAACGGTGACGCCGCTGCCGGCCGGGACGGCGATTTCGGCCTGCTAAGCCCCGTGTCGGCGTCGCCCCGGGTGGCGGCGCTGACCGGGGACCGCGCGGTGCTCGCCGCCATCCTCCGGGTCGAAGCCGGCTGGGCCGCGGTCCTCGAGGAAGCGTCCCTGGCCCCGGCCGGGTCCGCCGCCCTCGTGGCGGAGGCCGCCGACGTCGGACGCTACGACATCGCTTCAATCGCCGTCCGAGCCCAGGGCGGCGCCAATCCGGTGATACCGCTGCTTGCCGACCTCCGCAAGCAGGTCACGGCCCTCGACACGGCCGGCATCGGCGCCGGACGCGCCGTGCACACCTCGCTGACCAGCCAGGACGTGCTCGACTCCGCCCTGATGCTGCTGGCAGCCGGAACCGTTGGGGAACTGCTCACCGACGTCAAACGCACGACGGCGGCCCTCGCCGCCCTCGCGGAGCGGCACCAGCAGACGCTGTGCGTGGGCCGGAGCCTGACTCAGCACTCGCTGCCGTTCAGCTTCGGGCTCAAAGCCGCGCAGTGGTTCCACGGGCTCGCCGCTGCCGCGCGCCGGCTCGAGGCACTGGAGCTGCCGGTGCAGACCGGGGGAGCCGCCGGAACCCTGGCGGCCGGCACCGTGCTGACCGAAGGCTCGGCCCTCGCGCCGCTCGACTTGGCCGACCGCCTGGCCGCCCGGCTGGGACTGGCCGCTGCCCCGGCGCCCTGGCACACCAACCGGCTCGCGGTCACCGCGCTCGGCGACGCCCTGGCAGCCGTGACGGACGCCGCTGGCAAAATCGCCGCCGACGTGCTCTTCCTGAGCCGCCCGGAGGTGGCCGAACTCGCCGAACCGCGGGCCGCGGGCCGGGGAGGCTCCTCGGCCATGCCACAAAAGCAGAACCCGGTGCTGTCCGTGCTGGTCCGCAGCGCCGCGCTGCAGGCACCGGCGCTGGCGGCGCAGCTGCACCTCGCGGCGGCCAATTTCAACGACGAACGTGCCGACGGCGCCTGGCACAGCGAGTGGCCCGCGCTGCGTTCCCTGCTCCGGCTGGCCCTGGGCGCCGCCGGACAGCTCCGCGAACTGGCCGAGGGCCTGCAGGTCTTCCCGTCGGCGATGCGGCGGAACCTTGACCTGTCCGGCCCGCTGCTGCTCTCCGAGGCGGTGACTGCCGCCGTCGGCCCGCTGCTGGGCGCGGACGGCCCACGACGGCTCCAGGACGTGGTGGACCAGACCCTGCAGGCGCCGGCGGCCGATCAGCCAAGCACCTACCGCAAGCTGCTCCGCGCGGCCGTCCCGGCCGAACTGCTCTCCGACGAGCGGCTTGAGGAGTTGCTGGACCCGGCCAACTACCTCGGCCAGGCCGCCGAAATCTCACGACGCATCCTCGCGGCGTGGCCCGACTTCGCGGCGGCCCTGCCCCAACCCATCGAACCGAACCAAGCGACCGAAGAGAACGGAGCCCACCGTGGCTAGACCAACCGTCAAGGCCGTACTGCTCTCGCCCGTGCGCGAGCTCGGCGATAAGCCCCTCCTCGTGGTGGGCCCGTCGCTGGGCACCTCCACGCTGCTCTGGAGCCAGGCCGGCGCACTGCTAGGCAACGACGTCGACGTCGTCGCCTGGGACCTGCCCGGCCACGGCGTCTCCCCGGCCGCCGCCGAATCCTTTTCCGTCGCCGAACTGGCCGACGCCGTCATCGAACTGGTCGACTCGATCGCGCCCGGCGCGCGGTTCCACTACGCCGGAGTCTCCCTCGGCGGGGCCACTGGCCTGCAGCTGGGCATCAAGCACGGCGAACGGCTCAAGAGCCTGTCCGTGCAGTGCAGCGGCGCGAAGATCGGCACCCCGGAAGGCTGGCTGGAACGGGCCGAAACCGTCCGCAACCAGGGCACCGGAGTGATGATCGAGGGCTCCGCCCAGCGCTGGTTCGCGCAGGGCTTCATGGAGCGTCAGCCCGAGCTCAGCAGCCGACTGCTGCACACCCTGCGGGACGCGGACCGGTTCAGCTACGCCTTCTGCTGCGAGGCCCTGGCCGGCTTCGACGTGCGGGACGAACTCGGCAGCATCCGGGTCCCCACCCAGGCCCTGGCCGGCGCCGAGGACACCGTCGCCCCGCCCTCGTTCGCCGAGGAGATCGCCGCCGGCATCACCGCCGGCGGGGGCACGGCCAGCGCCGCGACGCTGGAGGGCGTATCCCACCTGGCACCCTTCGAGGCGCCGGGGCACGTGGCCGAACTGCTGCGCAGCCTGATCAGCTGGACCGAATCCCGCGGAGCCGCAAAGTGACCGGCCCCCGGCCCGGCGGCCCGGAGGCCGGCCCGGAACGGAACGGCGTCGTGCAGCCGGATGCCACCAGCCAGGAGATCTACGACGGCGGCATGAAGGTCCGCCGCGAGGTGCTCGGCGCGGCCCACGTGGACCGGGCCAACGCCAACAAGGATTCCTTCACCGAGGACTTCCAGGACATGATCACCCGGATCGCCTGGGGCGGGATCTGGACCCGGCCCGGGATCAGCCGTCAGATGCGCTCCGCCGTCACCATCACCGCGATGGTGGCCCACGGCCACTGGGAAGAACTCGCGATGCACATCCGTGCCGCCATCACCAACGGCCTGAGCAGGGACGAGATCAAGGAAATCCTGCTGCAGACCGCCATCTACTGCGGCGTTCCCTCCGCCAACACCGCCTTCAAGACCGCGCAGCAGGTCTTCCACTCCATGGACGAGGCCACCCCACCCAACTAGCTCGCAATAGTTGTCGTTTTGAGGGCTGAAAACGACAACAACTGCCAGCTACTTGGGCCCCACCGAGAATTCAGAGGAAATCATGATTCAGGCTTTTGTTTACGACGCCGTGCGGACCCCGTTCGGCAAGTTCGGCGGCGGACTTGCCGGCGTGCGCCCGGATGATCTGGCCGCGCACGTGATCGGCGAGGCGGTCAGGCGCGCCCCGGGCCTGGACGCAGCGCGGATCGACGAGGTGGTGTTCGGCAACGCGAACGGCGCCGGCGAGGAGAACCGCAACGTGGCCCGGATGGGCACCCTGCTGGCCGGGTTGCCGGTCTCGGTCCCGGGGACCACGGTCAACCGGCTGTGCGGTTCCTCGCTGGATGCGGCGATCATCGCGTCCCGGCAGATCAACACCGGGGACGCGGAGCTGATGCTGGTCGGCGGGGTCGAATCGATGTCGCGGGCGCCGTGGGTGCTGCCGAAGACCGAGAAGCCCTACCCGGCCGGGGATCTGTCCCTGGTCTCCACCACGCTGGGCTGGCGGCTGGTGAACAAGGACATGCGCCCGGACTGGACCATCTCGCTGGGCGAGGCGACCGAACGGCTGGCCGAGAAATACGGGATCACCCGCGAGGCGCAGGATGAGTTCGCGGCGGCCTCGCACAACCTGGCCGCCGCGGCCTGGGACGAGGGTTTCTACGACCGGCTCGTCACCGCGGTCCCGGGCACGGACCTGGTCCGGGACGAGGGCATCCGGCCCGGATCCTCGGCGGAGAAGCTCGCCTCGCTCAAGACCGTGTTCCGGAGTGAGGCCGGGACGGTGACGGCCGGGAACGCGTCGCCGCTTTCGGACGGCGCCTCCGCGGCGTGGCTCGGGTCCGAGGACGCCGCCGGGCTCCTGGGCCTGGAGCCGCTGGCCCGGATCGCCGGGCGCGGCGTGCATGCGAACGATCCGCAGTTCTTCGGCTACGCCCCGGTGGAGGCCGCGAACAAGGCTCTCGCCAAGGCCGGGATCGGCTGGGACCAGGTCGGCGCCGTCGAGCTCAACGAGGCGTTCGCCGCGCAGTCCCTGGCCTGCATCAACGCCTGGGGCATCGACCCCGCAATCGTGAACCGGCACGGCGGGGCGATCGCGATGGGCCACCCGCTCGGCGCCTCCGGCGGACGCATCCTCGGCACCCTGGCCCGGTCCCTGCAGGCCTCCGGCGAACGCTGGGGCGTCGCCGCGATCTGCATCGGCGTCGGCCAGGGCCTCGCCGTCGTCCTCGAAAACATGACCGTTGCCGGAACCAACACAGGAAAGGCCTAAGGGAATGCTCAACTTCGTAGATACCGTCGGCGAGGCCGTCGCCGGGATCCAGGACGGTTCCACCGTGATGATCGGCGGTTTCGGCAACGCCGGGCAGCCGTTCGAACTCATTGACGCCCTGATGGACTGCGGGGCCACGGACCTCACAGTGGTCAACAACAACGCCGGCCAGGGCGACCAGGGCCTTGCACTGCTGATCAAGGAGGGGCGGGTGAAGAAGATGATCTGCTCCTTCCCGCGTCAGTCCGACTCCTGGCACTTCGACGCCAAGTTCCGGGCCGGGGAGATTGAACTCGAACTCGTGCCGCAGGGCAACCTGGCCGAACGGATCCGCGCCGCCGGCGCCGGGATCGGCGGCTTCTTCACCCCCACGGGCTACGGCACCATGCTGGCCGAGGGCAAGGAAACCCGCTTCCTGGACGGAAAATGGCAAGTGTTCGAGACCCCCATCCACGCCGACGTCGCGCTCATCAAGGCGCTCACGGCCGACGGCAAGGGCAACCTCGTCTACCGCAAGACGGCCCGCAACTTCGGCCCGATCATGGCCGCCGCGGCCAAACACAGCATCGTCCAGGTCTCCGAGATCGTCCCGACGGGCGGCCTGGACCCGGAGGTCATCGTGACCCCCGGTATTTACGTCAACAGCATCGTGAAGGTGGCCTGATGAGCAGCGCGACGAGTATCCAGACGTCCGACAAGCCGCTGGGCCGCGACGACCTCGCCCGCCTGGTGGCCCGGGACATCAGCCCCGGCTCCTTTGTGAACCTCGGCATCGGCCAGCCCACGCTGGTGTCCAACTATCTCGAACCGGAGCAGAACATCACGCTCCACACCGAGAACGGCATGCTCGGCATGGGCCCGGAAGCCACCGGCGACCAGATCGACGGCGACCTCATCAACGCGGGCAAGATCCCCGTGACCGAACTGCCCGGCGCCTCCTACTTCCACCACGCCGACTCCTTTGCGATCATGCGCGGCGGCCACCTGGACATCTGTGTGCTGGGCGCCTTCCAGGTCTCCGCAACCGGTGACCTCGCCAACTGGCACACCGGCGCACCGGACGCAATTCCCGCCGTCGGCGGCGCCATGGACTTGGCGACCGGAGCCAAGGACGTCTTCGTGATGATGACGCTGCTGACCCGCGAGGGTGTGTCCAAGCTGGTCGAGTCCTGCAGCTACCCGCTGACCGGGATCGGCTGCGTCACGCGGGTCTACACCGACAAAGCCGTCTTCCTGACCGGCCCCGACGGCGTCCAGGTCCGGGAGACCTTCGGCTGCACCCTCGAGGAACTGCAAGCGCTCGTGCCGGTGCCGCTCGCCGCCGCCGCCTCAGCCTGACCACCCATGTGCGAACGAACGCTTGGTGCCCGGCCGGAGAGCCGTTTCGGGGCCTCAAGTGTACGTTCGCGCGTATAAAGTGATGCGTGATCGAGAGGCGTGAAATGACCGAGGCAGCAAAGGCCACCCGTGCCGACGGGGCGCCCGCAGCCAGCGACCAGTACGTGCAGTCGCTGGCGAGGGGACTGGCGGTGATCCGGTCCTTCGACGCGGAGCACCCGCTGATGACCCTGACCGAGGTCGCGGCCCGGACCGACCTCACCCGTGCCACTGCGCGGCGTTTCCTGCACACGCTCGTCGAGCTCGGCTACGTCCGGACCGACGGCAAGGCGTTCGCGCTGACCGCCAAGGTGCTGCAGCTCGGCTACGCCTACCTCTCCGGGCTGTCGCTGCCGCAAATCGCCCAGCCGCACCTGGAGGAGCTGTCCCTGAAGCTCGGGGAGTCGACGTCGGCCGCCGTGCTGGACGGGACGGACATCGCCTACATTGCCCGGGTGGCGACGCGGCGGATCATGACCGTCGGCATTACCGTGGGAACCCGCTTTCCGGCCTACGCCACCTCCATGGGCCGGGTCCTGCTGGCCGCCCTGCCGCCCGCGGAGCTCCAGGAATACCTGGACGCGGCCCGGATCCGGCCGCTCACCCCGCGCGCCATCGGCACCCGCGAAGAGCTGCTGGTGGAGCTGGCCACCGTCCGCGCCCAGGGCTGGTGCCTGCTGAACCAGGAACTGGAGCTCGGGCTGATGTCCCTGGCGGCGCCGATCTACGACGGGCCGGACAAGGTGGTCGCCGCCATTAACGTCTCCCTGCAGGCGCAGGCCGTTGCGGCGCAGCCGGACCCGGAGGCGTACTTGGATTCGGTGCGCGAGGCCGCCGTCGCCACCGCGGAACTCATCTCCGCGGACCTCTCCGCCGGACGCTGACGCTGCCGGACGCTGACTGGTCCTAGCTTCGGCGGGACTGGGCGAACAGTTGCCGCAGCGTGAAGAAGCAGCCCAGGGCGCTGAACAACAACGCCATCAGGAACTCGCCCTTTAGGCCCTCGACCAGGTCCGTGTTGTTGGCGAGATTGTAGCCCAGCAGGTCCCAGGCCTGCGGTTCGAACAGCAGTGCCAGCGGTGAGCCTCCAAGGTAGTCGGCCAGATCAAGCCAAATGGTGCCGAGGAACGAGAGCAGCACCGTCGCCACTGTCACGGCCACGACAACCCAGGCGCCGCGCCTCGTCATGGCGCCGCCGCTGCCCACGGTGCTGCCGGCGACATACAGCCGGGCGGCGCCGGCCGCCGTCACGAAGGCCACAATCGAGGCCATCCAGCCAAGCTTCCACAGGATCAGCCACAGTCCGACGCCGACCGGGATCACGGCCAGGGCAAAGACTGCGCCCCGCACCGAGTGTTCCAGGGACTCCGTCCGGATCCGGGGAAGGGGCAGCGGTGGCAGCTGCGCCTGCCGGCGTTCGGAGGAATCCGGCCAAGGGGCCCCGTCCGGCCAGCGCTGACTGTAAGACGGCTCGGCCCTGCCGAAGGATTCGGATTCTTTTCTGGCGTCAGAATTTGCGCGCTCTGTCATCATTCCCCCAAATGAGATGAGTGTCCCGGCCCACTGTATGCCGGTAAATCCCGCTTAGTCTGGCACACAAAGGGAGGGAATTGATGATTTGAGCGGCTTTATTTCCGCCCGGGCGTCAGCCGGCGGACTCCGCCGTCGTCGACACCGTGATCGTGACCCCCGCCGCGTCGTCACGGATTCTGAGGTGCAGCGGCCGGTCCACGAGGCTGGCGTGCATGTCTTCGCTGTCTTCCGGGGCAAGTTGCTCCGCCAGCCGGGTCAGGGCCAGCGCCATCGCCCGGCCCCAGTCGTGCGGATCCCTGCTCGAGGCTTCGGCTTCGGCTGAGTAGTTTTCCTCTGGTTCGGTCATGTGGCCGCCTTCCGCGCCTGGAACGCGGCCACCCCGGCGGTTCCGGGACGGCATCCGGCCAGGCCGGCACGCTTCAGTTCCTAAACATGGCCAGTGTAGTGACCCGCCGGACAGCGCGTCCATGATTCGCTGCCATGGCGCGCAAGTTATGCCGCCCCACCCCGATAAGATTTCCTTGCGGGGCCTATCCCGCCACATGCCCGAAGGACGCCATGCCCCAGACCAATGCCGCCCAAGACAATGCCGCCCGGGACAGTTCCGTGCAGCCCAAGCGCGCCGCCGTGATCATCAACCCCATGAAGTCCTCCGGCGAGGATTTCAAGGCTGCGTTCTACCGGCTCTGCGAGACGCAGGGCTGGAAGGAGCCCCTCTGGCTCGAGACCACGGCCGAGGACACCGGACTGGGCCAGGCGCGTGAAGCGCTCGAAGCGGGGGTCGACGTCGTGATTGCCGCCGGAGGTGACGGAACCGTCCGCTGCGTGGCCGAGGTCCTCGCCGGCACCGGCACGCCGATGGGCCTGATCCCGATGGGCACCGGCAACCTGCTGGCCCGCAATATCGGCGTCGACATCACTGACCCCGTGGCCGCCAGCTACGACATCCTGAACGGCTCAGACATCAAGGTCGACGTGGTGAAGGCAAGCCTGGACCACGCCCGGGACGAACAGCTATTCCTGGTCATGGCCGGCCTTGGCTACGACGCGGCGATCATGGCGAACACCGTGGACGAACTCAAGGACCGGGTGGGCTGGCTCGCCTACGTCGAGGCCGGCATCCGGCACCTGCCCGGCAAGCCGGTGAAGGCGCAGATCAGCATCGACGGGCAGCACCCGGTCCGGCGCCGGATCCGCAGCGTAATGGTGGGAAACTGCGGCCAGATCACGGGAGGAGTGGAAGTATTCCCCGACGCCAAAATCGATGACAACATTCTCGACGTCGTGGTTCTGGCCCCGAAAGGCAAGCTCGGCTGGTTCAGCGTGCTCGCCGGCATGTTCGGCCGCAAGAACGCCAAGAACAAGTCGGTCGAGTATTTCGCCGGCAAATCCGCGGAAATCACCCTCGACCATGAGCAGGAATTCCAGCTCGACGGCGACCACATTGGCAAGGCCAAGCACCTCAAGGTCGCGGTGGAGCACGAGGCGCTGACCATCCGGATGACGAAGGCGGCCTAACCGTTCCGGGCCCGGGACCCGGAGCTACCGCCAGGTAGTATCCGGGCCGTGCCAGGCCGTTGGGTCAAGGCCTCGGCGGGTTCGGCCGGCCGGTGCGGCCGCCCGAATTAGCGGCTGTGTTTCCCCGAGAGCTCGACCGTGCGACCGCCGGGGAGCCCGGATGTGTCTTCGCCGCGGTCGGGATGCCCGGCGGTCCCGCCGTCGGCGTCGGGATGCCCGGCGGTCCCGCCGGTGCCGGCCAGCCCGGCCAGCAGGTCGCGGATCTCCGCCAGCAGTGCGGTGTCGGCCGGGACCGGGTTCTCCTCCGGCTCCGCGGCGGCCAGCCGGTGCTTGACCATCCTGTTGATCCGGTTCATCGGAGCCACAAAGATGAAGTACACCACCGCCGCGGTGATGAGGAAAGTCACGAATGCCGTGAGGACGGCACCGATATTGACGAAGGTCTTCGCATTTCCGGGCCAGACGTAAAAACCGAGCCCCTGGGTTTCGACGCCGCCGGCTGCCGCGATGATCGGGTTCACGATGTTCGTGGTGAACGCCGTGACCAGGGCGGTGAACGCCGTACCGACGACGACGGCGATGGACAGTTCGATCACGTTGCCGCGCAGGATGAAGTCCTTGAATCCTTTGAGCATGGGTCCTCCGGAAGATGCCGTGTGGGTGGTTCAACCGATAGACGCTACCACCATGCCGATCCCCGCTCGTTCCGTTGAATGGAATTCGAAGCCTGCCGGCCGCGGTTGCCGGCGTACGATTCAGCTGGATGCCAGTGCCGCCGTCGTTCTCAACCGACTGCAAAGGAAGACCCATTCCACCTGTGAAACCCGCGACATTGTTCGGCGAGATGTTCACCATGGCTCCAGCCAACAAGGACCACCAAGCCGCGGTCCGTTGCGCCGTCGGCGTCTTCGTCCCGCTGATCACCCTCGTGCTGCTGGGCCGGCTGGATCTGGCCATCTTCGCCTCCTTTGGGGCCTTCGCCGGGATCTACGGCCGGAACGAGCCCCACGGCCGCCGCTTCGTGCTGCAGTTGCGCGCCGGCACCCTCATGCTCGCGGTGATCCTGCTCGGCGCCTTGGCGGCCCGCGCCGGGGCGGCGTTGGCGCTCACGCCGTCGGGCACCGTCTGGCTGCAGGTCCTCGCGACCACAGTGGTGGCCGGCGGCTGCTCCCTGATCGTCGCCTGGTGGCGGCTCCGCCCGGCAGGATCGCTTTTCCACATTTTCGCCTTCGCTGCCATCGCCTCCATCCCCAGCCAGCCACCGCTCTGGCAGGGCATGCTGGTGGCCGTCCTGACCGTCGCGCTCTCGCTCCTGATCGGCTTGTCCGCCCGGGTCGCCCCGAGCCGCCGGAAGCCGTGGTCGTGGCCCCGGCCGGTCCGGCTGACCACAGCGGAGCGCCGCGTTGCCAAGCTCGAAGCCGTGGGCTACCTCGTGGCGGCCGGCCTGGCCGGCACCCTCGCGACCCTGGCCGGCGAATGGCTCGGCTTCGGCCACAACTACTGGGCCATGGTGGCCGCCGTCGTGCCGCTCGTGGGGCACAGCACGCGTCACCGCGTCAGCCGCGGCGTTCAGCGCATCATCGGCACCGCGCTCGGGCTGGTGCTGCTGGCCGCCATCCTGCTGCTGCAGCCGGCCCCCTGGCAGACCGTGCTGGTGATTGCCGCCTGCCAGTTCGGCGCCGAGATGTTCATCGCCCGCCAGTACATGCTGGCCCAGGTCTTCGTCACCCCGCTGGCGCTGATCTCGACCCTGCTGGTGGCGCCCGTGCCCGCGGGGACCCTGCTGCGCGACCGGTTCCTGGAGACGGTCATCGGAGCCGCCGTCGGCGTCGCCGTCGTGCTGGCGCCGGCCCTCTGGCGCCGGGTGGCCGCCGGCCACCGTTCAATGGAAGACTGATCCCAGGCAGTCAACAGTTCGGGGAAGCGGGAAGCGTGGCCAATTCCGGGTCGGGGGACTCCGTGGTGGACCGCGTGGTGCGCCTGATCGAGGCCTTCCCCGAGGGCTCTGCCGCCCTGCAGCTCTCCGAACTCGCGGACCGGGCCGGCCTGCCCCTGACCACCGCCCACCGATTGGTCCGGCAGCTGGCCGGGCACGGGCTCCTGGAGCTCGGCAGCGGGGGGTCGGTCCGGCTGGGGCTGCGGCTGTGGGAGCTGGTCAACCGCAATTCGCCGACCCTGGCCCTGCGGCAGGCGGCGATGCCGTTCATGGAGGACATCCAGCAGGTGCTCAACCAGAACGTGAACCTGGCTGTCCTGGACGGCTGGGACGCCTTGTTCGTGGAGCGTCTGTCGCGCCGCGGCTCGGTCGCCAACCGGGCGAAAGTCGCCGGGCGGATGCCGGTGCACCTGTCCTCGGCCGGGCTGGTGTTGATGGCCCACCAGCCGGCCTCGGTGCAGGCGGCATACCTGCGCCAGTTCAACGACCCCGCAGGCAGGCTCCGCGCCGGGGACCTCCGCTCGCTCCTGGCCGAGGCCGCCGAGGAAGGCTACGCCCAGCTGGCCGGCGTCGTGGACCCCGACACCTGGGGGATCGCCGTCCCGGTGCGGGACGCGAGGAAGCGGACCGTCGCTGCCCTCGGCGTCGTGGTTCCGCTGCGGGAGATGCGGCTGCAGGCGCTGGTGCCGGCGCTGCAGACCGCGGCGCGGGGCATCGGGCGCCGGCTCGGGGACTCCCGCACGGCGGCCGAATTCCGTTCAACGGAAGACCTGTAACGCAGATCACTGCTCCGGGCGCACACTGTTAGCCAGAAGACCGATCCGGTCCGGAGCCGCGGCGTGCGGCCGACAGCTTGGCGCGCCGCTCCGGGCCCCGCAACGAAGCGAGGACAACATGGCAGCCCGAAAAGTCATCACCACCCAGGTGGCCATCGTGGGCGGGGGCCCCGCCGGGCTCATGCTCTCCCACCTGCTGGCCAAAGAGGGCATCGAGTCCACCGTGGTCGAACTGCGCAGCCGGCGCGAAATCTCGGAAACCGTCCGTGCCGGCATCCTCGAGCACGGCACCGTCAACCTCCTCGTGGACACCGACGTCTCCGATCGCGTGCTGCGCGACGGCGACCGGCACGACGGGATCGAGCTGCGGTTCAACGGGGAAAGCCACCGCATCGACTTCCAGGACCTGGTTGGCGAGTCGGTCTGGCTCTACCCGCAAACCGACGTCTTCATGGACCTCGCCGCGCGCCGGGAGGCCGACGGCGGCGACGTCCGGTACAGCGTCACGGACACCAGCGTCCATGACATCGAGGGTTCGCCGAAGGTGTGGTTCACGGACGCGGACGGCACCGAGTTCGAGCTTCAGGCCGACTTCATTGCGGGCGCGGACGGCTCGCGCAGCCACTGCCGTGTCCAGATTCCCGAGGCTGACCGTAAGTGGTACTTCCACGAGTACCCCTTTGCCTGGTTCGGCATCCTGGCCGAGGCGCCGCGCAGCTCCGACGAGCTGATCTATGCCAACTCGGAGAACGGCTTCGCCCTGATCAGCCAGCGGACCGAGACGGTGCAGCGGATGTACTTCCAGTGCGACCCCGGGGAGGACGTCAACAACTGGGACGACGAGCGGATCTGGGAGGCGTTCCGCAGCCGCGTGAACGGCAACGGCTTCGAGCTCAAGGAGGGCCCGGTCATCGACAAGACGGTCCTGAAGTTCCGCAGCTTCGTGCACGCCCCGATGCGGCACGGCAAGCTGTTCCTGGCCGGGGACGCCGCCCACACCGTCCCGCCCACCGGAGCCAAGGGCCTGAACCTGGCCATCCACGACGTCAAGGTGCTGTTCGAAGGCCTGGACAGCTTCTACAAGACCGGCTCCACGAAGCTCCTTGACCTGTACAGCGACCGCGCCCTGGACCGGGTCTGGAAAGCGCAGCACTTCTCCTACTGGATGACCTCCATGCTGCACACCCCGACCGGAGCCGACGACTTCGCCCGCGCCCGCCAGCTCGGCGAACTCAATTCGGTGGTGTCCTCGCGGCACGGCCGCGCTTACCTTGCCGAGGCCTACACGGGCTGGCCGGCAGGGAACTAGGACGTCCTCCGGGACTCCGGCAGCCCCGCATCTTTCCATCGACAGCACCCCGGGCCAGGACTAGCCTTTAACCGTCCCAGCATGACCCGACAAGGACGACGGAGAGGTGTCCGATCATGGGAAACGCAGAGAATGTTGAACTGGTCCGGCGGGGGTACGAGGCCTTCAACGCAGGGGATATGGCGACCCTCAGCGAGCTGTTCGCGGAGGACGCAGTCTGGCACGTGGCCGGAAGCGGCGTGCTATCGGGGACGAAACAGGGCCGCGACGCCATCCTGGCGTATTTCGGCGAACTGGGAGCGCGCACGCAGGGAAATTTCCAAGCCAAGGTCCAGGACATCGTGGGCGGGGAAAGCCACACGGTCGCGATCCAGCAAACCCACGGGGAGGGCAACGGCAAGACCCTGGACATGGGCACCGTCATCACTTTCGTGGTCCGCGACGGCAAGATCGCCGAGGGCCGGGAGTACTTCGAGGACACGGCCAAGTCCGACGATTTCTGGACCTGACGGTCCGGGCCCGGCGGCACTGGCAACGCAGGCACTGACAGCGCAGGCGGCACGCAGCGACGCGCGGCCTCACGCCATGGCGGTGTGCGCGGCGCTGTGCGAATCGATCGGCTTCGCGTAGCAGTACGAATGCTCCACGCCGATGTACGGGCCGAAGTTGGGCACGGCCACAAAGCCCGAGTTCTGGTAGAACTGCCGCCCGTCGGTCTGCGCCGACCCCGCCTCAGCGGTCAGGGTGGTGACGCCGAGGGCATGGGCGTGCCCCTCCAGCGCCGCCAGGATGGAACTGGCCACGCCCGAACCTCGCGTGTACGGCAGCACGTAGAGCCGCTTGATCTCGGCGGTGTGCTCGTCCAGCAGGCGCAACCCGCCGCAGCCCACCGGCTGGCCCGACGCCTTGTCGTGCGCCACCAGGAACACCGCGGTGTCGACTTCCGACGGCGGTGGTCCGGACTCGTGCCCGCGGTGGCCGAAGCGGGCGTCCAGTTCCGCCTGCTGGGCTGCCCGCAGGTCGGCTCCCACCGGGTTGGACCAGGGGACCTGCCGGATGTTGAGCCGCGGGTTGGTCTGCATCGCTGCCTCGATTCGCCGAAGGGTTATGCAGACCAAGGCTATGGAGCGGCGGTTTCCGTGGTGTTTCGGCCACGTAAGGGCTTCGAGAACTCGGTTTCCGCGATTTCGACGAGTCCGCGCACATTCGGCGTCCGGATACGCCCGTCCGGCAGGGAAACGTCTAAGCGGACGGTTCGGCGGGGCGGCCGGTGGGGTCCTCCGCCGTCGGGTCCGCCAGGGCCAGTCCGCCCACCGGGCTGTCGTCCCAGTGGATCAGCCGCCAGCCGGCGTCGGGATCGCCTTCCAGCGCCACGATGCCGGTGTTGGCGAGCACGTGCCGCGCGGCGAACTCCGCCTCGACATTGGCGGCACGCAGGCCGGTCCAGACCCGGATCGCGGCGCCGTGGCTGACGACGGCGACGGCGGCGTCCCCGGCGGCGGAGGCAGCGGCGGCGATCCTCGCGATCGAGTCGTCGTAGCGTTCGAAGAAGTCGTGGCCGCTGGGGCCGGAGGGCATCCGCCGGTCCAGTTCGCCCGCCGTCCAGGCGAACACTGTGCCGAGGTAGCGCAGGTGGGATTCGCGGTCGGTGAGCTTCTCCAGCGCCCCGGCTTCGATTTCCCGCAGCCCTCCCAGCACCTCAATCTCCAGCCCGCGGGTGGTGGCGAGCGGTGCGGCCGTGAGCTGGGTGCGGACCAGGGTGGACGCGTAGAGCAGTCCGATCTTTTCGTTCGCCAGGGAGCGGGCCAGCGCGGCCGCCTGGCGTTCGCCCAGTTCGGTCAGTCCGGGGCCCGGATGGGCGGTGTCCAGCTGTCCCAGGACGTTCCCCGGGGTCTGGCCGTGGCGGATCAGCAGAAGCCTCATGGCAGCGATTTTACCGGCTGGGCCGGGACCCGGCGCGGCCCGGCTTGCCGCCCGTGATTCCGGCGGTCAAGGGATCCGGACCGTGGCCTGGATCGGGGCGTGGTCGCTGGGGTACCGGTCGTCCAGCCGGAAGGTGTTGACCGCGGCCTCCGCGACCTGGATCTCCGGCGTGACGGCGATCCAGTCGATGCGGCTTTCGCCGATGACCGGGTCCTTGTAGTTCGGGAACGTCCCGTACTCCGGAGTCAGCCGCTGCTTGGCCGCGGTCCAGGAGTCCCGGAAGGTGCCGCTCCCCACCAGGGTGCTGTACGCGCCGGAGGCACCGGCGTCGGCGTTGAAGTCGCCCATCAGCACGGTCGGCAGCCCCGGCTCGAAGCGTGTTGCGTGCTCCACGATGGCCTCGGCGCTGCGCAGCTGCGCGTTCTCGGACTCGTGGTCGAAGTGGGTGTTGACCACCATCAGCTCACGTCCGGTGTGGTTGTCTTCGAACCGGCCCCAGGTGGCGATCCGGGTGACGTGGTTGCCCCACGTCGCCGAGCCGGCCACCGTGGGCGTGTCCGAGAGCCAGAACTGGTCCCACGTCCGCAGCTTCAGGCGGCGGGCGTCGTAAAAGATGCAGGAGTGCTCGCCCCGGCGGCCACCTTCGCGGCCGTGGCCGATCATCCGGTAATGGTCCGGAAGGGCCTCGCCGATCACGGCCAGCTGGTGCTCCAGGCCCTCCTGGATGCCCAGCACCTCGGGCAGCTCCTCGGCCAGTACGGCCTGCAACGCCGGAACGCGCTCCGGCCAGTAGTCGGCCTGGCCCGGCAACGTCGCCGCGATGTCGCAGCGGATGTTGAAGCTCATCAGGCTCAAGGCAGCCGGGTCGGCCGCGGCGTCAGCAGCCGCGCCGGCTCCTGGGCCGGGGTCGGCGTCGGGACCGGCCGCTGGGCCGGGGTCGGTCAGAACGGTCCGTGCTGTCGACGGTGCGTCGCTCGGCAAGGGGTCTCCTCGGGTCGGTAACAGCCCCAGCTTCCTTTCTGAAGCTGGCCAGTCCTCGACGGCCGCGTAAACGGCGGCCTGCCGGAAGGTGAATTCGGGGCGAGCACGGCTAGGCCAGGTGGTCGACCAGCTTGTCCGCGATGCCGGTGTACTTGCCCGGGGTCAGCGCCAGGAGGCGGGCTTCGGCATCGGCTGACAGGCCCAGGCCCTGGACGAATTCCCGCATCCGGGCGGCGTCCACCCGCTGGCCGCGGGTCAGGTCCTTGAGCCGCTCGTACGGGTTTTCCATGCCCGCGACGCCGGCGATCGCCTCGGCCCGCATGACCATCTGGATCGCCTCGCCGAGGACCTCCCAGTTGGTGTCCAGGTCCCTGGCGAGCACGTCCTCGGCCACGTCCAGGCGGTCCAGTCCCTTGGCCACGTTGGAGATGGCCAGCAGGGAGTGGCCGAAGGCCACGCCGATGTTTCGCTGCGAGGAGGAGTCGGTGAGGTCTCGCTGCCAGCGGGAGGTGACCAGCGTGGAGCCCAGTACGTCCAGCAGGCCCGAGGAGATTTCCAGGTTGGCCTCGGCGTTCTCGAAGCGGATCGGGTTGACCTTGTGCGGCATCGTGGAGGATCCGGTGGCGCCGGCAACCGGGACCTGCGCGAAGTAGCCGATCGAGATGTAGCTCCAGATATCGGTGCACACGTTGTGCAGGATCCGGTTGAAGCGCGCGACGTCGGCGTACAGCTCGGCCTGCCAGTCGTGGCTTTCGATCTGCGTGGTCAGCGGGTTCCAGCCCAGGTCCAGGCCTTCTACGAAGCTCTTGGCGACCTGCTCCCAGTCCGCCCCCGGCACGGAGGCGACGTGGGCGGCGTAGGTGCCGGTCGCGCCGTTGATCTTGCCGAGGTACTCGGTCCGGGCAATGCGGTCCAACTGGCGGGTCAGCCGGTGGGCGATCACGGCCAGTTCCTTGCCGAGCGTGGTGGGGGTGGCGGGCTGGCCGTGCGTGCGGGACAGCATCGGGACCGCGCGGTTGGCCTCGGCCATCGCGCTGATCTGCGCGACCAGCTTGCGGGCCGCGGGCAGCCAGACGTCCTCCACGGCGCCCTTGACGCCGAGCGCGTAAGAGAGGTTGTTGATGTCTTCCGAGGTGCAGCCGAAGTGCACCATGGCGGTCAGGTGCTCGATTCCGATGCCCGGCAGCCGGCGGCCGATGTAGTACTCCACGGCCTTGACATCGTGCACGGTGACGGCCTCGATTTCGGCCAGTTCGGCGACCGACGCGGCGTCGAACTCGGTGACGATGGCCCGCAGCTGCTCCTGCTGCCCCGCGCTCAGCGGTCCGGCCCCCGGCAGGACGTTGTTGTTGGTCAGGTGGATCAACCACTCAACCTCGACGGCGACCCGGTCACGGTTGAGCGCGGCCTCGGAGAGGTAGTCCACCAGCGGCGCGACCGCCGACTGGTAGCGGCCGTCGAGCGGGCCGAGCGCGATCTGGTGGTCGGACGCGGCGAGGGCCAGGCGTCCGGACGGCGTGCGGGTCTCAGCTGTGGCGGCAGTTTCAGGCATGGTCCGATTCTTTCACGAAGTGCCGCCGGGCCTTAAGCGGGCAGTTGCTTATGACATTTCCCCCCCGCGGACGGGACCGTTCCGCCCCCTGCGCGGGCGCCTGCTTTTCCACATAGCTGTCCCGGCCGCTTCCGGCGCCGCCGGCCGGCCCCTAGCGTCGAACCCGGGACTCAACTGCAAATGAAAGGGGCCCGGACCATGAGCGGCACGTTGACAGCGGCGGAGGCGGCGGCGTGCACCTCACGCAGCTACGAGGTCCAGCAGCTGGCTGCCAGAGTCGCGTCATGTGCGGACCAGGGCGGTGCCGCCTTGGCCGCACTGAGCCGGCTGGAACTCCACGGCTGGCAGTCCCCGGCCGGCCGCGCCTACCGCTCTACGCTGTCGCTTCAGGCCGCGGCATTGCGGCGGGGCCGGGACGGGCTGCAGGACGCGGCAGCGGTGGTCCTGCGGCACGCCCAGAACGTGACGCTTTCGTCGGGACGGCCGGGGTACTGATGGCGGAGGCGACCCCGGCGGGCTCCGGAGACGTCCCCCGCCCCTCCGCGCCGCCCCCGGACGGGATGCTCCGGATCCGTGGCGGGATCGGCGGCCTCAGCTTCCAGTTCGAGGAACTGCTGGCGGGCGCGGCGGCCCTGGATGGGGTGGTGCGCCAGCTCTACGCCCTGGAGGCGGAGGCCGACGGCGTCCGCCGCGCTCTGTTCGACTACCAGCCCGACTCTTACCGCAGCGGCAGCGACGCCATCATCGCGGTGGGGGAGGCCGGCCGTGACGTCAGCCGCGTCAGGGCCGAATTGGAACACATCGCCGCCCAGGTCCGGGCCAGCCACCGGGAGTACGAATTCACCGAAGCCCGGAACGCCTTGCTGCTTCGGATGGGGCTCTCCGCCCCCGGGTACGGCTCCCCGCAAAGTCTCTTCGCGCTTCCCGGGATCCGCGACCAGGTCGAACACGGCGTGGCCATGGCTCCGCGCAGCCTGGCGCTCCTGTTGGGCCTGCCCGTTCCCCTGGCCGGGGCCGTCGGCGCGCTCAGCGGGCCCACTGACGTCCGGCGCGCAATCCGGGACCTGGCGGCCGCGCCGGGACTGGGGTTCCTGAAACCGCGGCCGGTCACAGTGGTCGGCAGCGAAACAGCCGCCGCGGACGTGGACCTCTCCCCGGCGGGCCTGTTGCGGCGGGCGGACGCGGTGGGCCGGAACAGCGGCGACATTGAAGTCATCCGGGTCGAGGGCGGCAGCCGGCGCGCTTGGGTGGTCATCATCCCGGGAACCCAGCTCGGCGGGCTGCCCGCGGGAACCAACCCCTTCGATACGGCAGGCATCGCCGAGGGGCTCGGCTACGATTCGCAGGCAACCACAGCGGCCATCAGGCAGGCACTGCGCGAGGCCGGTGTGGAGGCGGGCGAGCAGCTCGCCGTCGTCGGCTACAGCCAGGGCGGCATCCACGCCATGAACCTCAGCAGGGACAAAGCCTTCCTGGCCGAATTCGACCTGAAGTTCGTACTGACCGCCGGTTCCCCGGTGGGCGGCATCACCCCTGAGCCGGGCATCGGCAGCCTGCACCTGGAGCACCAGCACGACTGGGTGCCGGGAGCCGACGGACTGGCCAATGCGGACACCAGGGACCGCGTGACCGTGACCTTGACCAATGACCTGGTCATGCCGCCGCCGCAGGATTTCGGTCTCGGTCCCGGCCATCGGCTGGAAAACTACACGGCCGGCGCGGAGGCGGTCGCGGCGAGCCGGGATCCCTCGCTGCGGGCATCCACCGCCGCACTGGCCGCCGTGGTCGGTGCCCGCGGCATCGCAACGGTGACCCGATTTTCCCTGCGGCGCGAACCGCAGCCGGCGCAGGGCGTGGTCACGGCTCCGGGGCCCAACCGCTCGACCGGCGTATTGCCCTCAGCCCGCGTCGCGACGGACGCACGACCCGCTGCGGCCCCGGCTGCGGCACCGGCTGCGGCGGGGATGTCCGGCTAGGGACTGGGCCGGGAGTGCCGGCGGGAGTGTCCGCGGAGGGCCGGCTAGCGCCGCCGGCCGCCCGGGAGCCGCCCGGCGACGAGGGACACCACGGTGATGATGATGGCGGCGAAGACCGCGGTCCAGAAGAAGGAGTCGATGGTGAAGTGCACCGGCGTGTAAGCGCTCAGCCAGGAGGTGAGGTACAGCATCGCGGCGTTGATGACGATCGTGAACAGCCCCAGCGTGAGGATGGTCAGTGGCAGCGACAGCAGGCTGACCAGCGGCTTGACGAGGGCGTTGACGAGGCCGAAGATCAGCCCGATAAACAGGTACGCCAGGATGATCCCGATCGTGTCCGTGCCCTGCGTGACGCCGCTATTGGCCACGGCCCCGGTGGTGGCGGACGTGGAAATATCCAGCCCGGGGAGGATCCAGCTGGCGATCCAGAGGGCCAGGGCATTGACGATGACCCGCACGAAGAGTGAGCGCATGGCCCCATGCTGTCACATCACCGGTCGTACCGGCAGGAGGGCGAAGTAGGCTAAGACGCATGACTTCATCAGACAACCAGGCCGGAGGGATCCGCCCGCGGCCGGTAGTAGACCTCCTTCCCCGTTACGCAGCCGGAAAACCGCCGGTCCCGGTCGAGGGGCTCGTGAGCTACAAGCTTTCCTCCAACGAGAACCCGCTGGCTCCGATCCCTGCAGTGCAGCAGGCCATCGCGGCGCAGACCGACTTCAACCGCTACCCGGACCCGTTGAGCAGTAAGCTGCGCGGTGCGCTCGCGGGCTTCCTGGACGTCCCCGCCGAGGACATCGTCACCGGCGCCGGCAGCCTCGGTGCGCTCAACCAGCTGCTGGCCACCTTTGCCGGCCAGAACGACGACGGCAAGGCCGACGAGGTCATCTACGCGTGGCGTTCCTTCGAGGCGTATCCCATCAGCGTGGGCCTGGCCGGCGCCGAGAGCGTGCAGATCCCGCTGACGGCCGACGGCCGGCACGACCTGGACGCGATGGCTGCCGCGGTGACGGCCCGCACCCGGATGATCCTGCTGTGCACCCCGAACAACCCCACCGGCCCCATTCTCACGACCGAGGAGACCGAGCGGTTCCTCAAGACCGTCCCCTCGGACATCGTGGTGGTCATCGACGAGGCCTACCAGGAGTTCGTCCGGGCCGAGGATGCCGTCGACGGCATCGAGATGTACCGCAAGTACCCGAACGTCGTCGTCCTGAGGACCTTCTCCAAGGCGCACGGCCTGGCCGGACTGCGCGTGGGTTACAGCGTGTCCCAGCCGGACCTCACCCAGCACCTGCGCGTCACCGCGACGCCCTTCGCGGTTTCCCAAATCGCCGAGGCGGCGGCTGTCGCCTCGCTGCAGCACTTTGGCGAGGTTGTAGAAAGGGTACAAAGCCTGGTCGATGAGCGGGACCGCGTGACCGAGGGCCTGCGTGAGCTCGGCTGGTTCGTACCGGACGCCCAGGGCAACTTCGTCTGGCTTAATCTGGGTACCAACAGTGCGGAATTTGCCGCACTGGCGGGGGAGCGGGCACTGTCGGTCCGGGCCTTCGGCAACGAGGGGGTGCGGGTGAGCATCGGCGAGGCCGAAGCCAACACCCGTTTCCTCGAATTGTGTGCGATCTATACAAAACCCCCACAGCGTTCCTAGCGCTTAACACGAAGTCCGCCGAAGGTACGCTGCGGATAAAGTAGGGACGAGTAAGCCAAAATATATGCCGGACCTGGAATGCATGCCCGGTCCGGCATATATCCCAGCGATTGCGGCGCATT
Source organism: Arthrobacter sp. 10T419 (assembly GCF_056394105.1). NCBI lineage: Bacteria > Bacillati > Actinomycetota > Actinomycetes > Micrococcales > Micrococcaceae > Arthrobacter > Arthrobacter sp. 10T419. Next base: position 35,081 of record NZ_JBFTHF010000011.1, read on the forward strand.
CGGATGCGGCAGGCAAGGAGACGGTATGGGCGCCACACATCTGCCCTCTACCGAGTTCGACGGAACCGACGTGGATGACCAGCTCGAGGCGCAGGCCGAGGCGGTGCTGGGCGACCCCGCTGTCCCGATGGTCCAGCTGCTGGGTCCGGACGGCACCCTGGGTTCCGATCCGGTGTTTTCCGAGTACGCCGCGCGGCTCGACGCCGGGAAGCTCCGCGGTTTCTACGCGGACATGGCAAAGATCCGCCGTTTCGACGTCGAGGCCACCGCGCTGCAGCGGCAGGGCCAGCTGGCCCTGTGGGTCCCGCTCACCGGCCAGGAAGCGGCGCAAATCGGGTCCGGCCGGGCGAGCCAGCCGCAGGATTACATCTTCCCGACCTACCGGGAGCACGGCGTCGCGCTGACCCGCAACGTCGACCTGGCCGAGCTGCTGCGGCAGTTCCGCGGGGTGTCCAACGGCGGCTGGAACCCCAAGGACACCAACTTCCACCTCTACACGCTGGTGCTCGCCGCCCAGACGCCGCACGCGGTCGGTTACGCAATGGGCATCCAGCGCGACCAGAAGCTCGCCGCGGCCCAGGCGGCAGCCGGGGAGGCGCCGGCCGGTTCACAGGCGCCCAAGGCCGCCGTTATGGTCTATTTCGGCGACGGTGCCAGCTCCGAGGGCGATGTCCACGAGTCCATGGTCTTCGCCGCCTCCTACAACGCCCCCGTGGTGTTCTTCTGCCAGAACAACCACTGGGCCATCTCGGTTCCCACCGCCGTCCAGACCCGCATTCCGCTCTCCAACCGCGCCAAGGGCTACGGCTTCCCGGGCATCCGGGTGGACGGCAACGACGTGATCGCGGTCCACGCCGTCACCGAGTGGGCCCTCGAACGCGCCCGCGAAGGCAAGAGCCCGGTGCTGATCGAGGCCTTCACCTACCGCGTCGGCGCGCACACCACCGCCGACGATCCGACGAAGTACCGCGGCTCGGATGAAGAGGCGCAATGGCGGGCGAAGGATCCGCTGGAGCGGCTCGAGAAGTACCTGCGCGCCGAAGGCCTCGCCGACGACGCCTTCTTCGAGCAGGTCAAGGCCGACGGCGACGAGCTGGCGGCGTACGTCCGCAGCACCATCCATGACCTGGGAACCCCGGACATCCGGACAGCCTTCGCCAACACCTACGCCGAGGCACACCCCCTGGTGGCCGAGGAGCTGGCGTGGTTCGAGGAATACAGTGCGGGCTTCGCCGACGAGGCAGACGGAGCCGAGGCAGGCGCTGCCGGGTCCGAAACGGCCGCGGCACACACAGAGGGGGCGGTGCGCCGATGACCACCATGACCATTGCCAAGGCCATCAACGAGGGCCTGCGCGCGACGCTGAGCAGCAACCCCCGGACCCTGCTGATGGGCGAGGACATCGGCCCGCTCGGCGGCGTCTACCGCGTCACCGACGGCCTGATCGGGGAGTTCGGCGCCGACCGCGTCGTGGACACCCCGCTCGCCGAGTCCGGCATCATCGGCACCGCGATCGGCCTGGCGCTCAGCGGCTACTTGCCGGTCTGCGAGATCCAGTTCGACGGCTTCGTCTTTCCCGGCTTCAACCAGATCACCACGCAGCTGGCGAAGATGCATTCGCGCAGCAACGGCAACCTCACCGTCCCCGTCGTCATCCGGATCCCCTACGGCGGCGGCATCGGCTCGATTGAACACCATTCCGAGTCCCCCGAGGCGCTGTTCGCCCATACCGCCGGGCTGCGCATCATCACCCCGTCCAACCCGCACGACGCCTACTGGATGATCCAGCAGGCGGTCGACTGCCTGGACCCCGTGATCGTCTTCGAGCCGAAGCGGCGCTACTGGCTCAAAGGCGAGGTCGACACCGACTCCCCGGGCAGGTCCGCGGACCCCTTCAGGGCCCATGTGCTGCGTGAGGGGTCGGACGCTACCGTCGTGGCCTATGGCCCGCTGGTTCCCGTGGCCCTCGCGGCCGCCTCCGCGGCGGCCGAGGACGGCCACAGCGTCGAGGTGATCGACCTGCGCTCCATTTCGCCGATCGATTTCGACACCGTCACGGCCTCGGTCCGGAAAACGGGCCGGCTGATCGTGGCGCATGAGGCGCCGACCTTCGGCGGTATCGGCGGCGAGATCGCGGCGCGGGTCAGCGAGCGGGCCTTCCATTCCCTCGAAGCCCCGGTCATCCGCGTCGGCGGCTTCCACATGCCCTACCCGGTCGCCAAGGTGGAAGAAGACTACCTCCCGGACATCGACCGCATCCTTGAGGCGCTGGAACGCGCCCTCGCCTACTGACGGGGACCTCCATGACCGTGAACAAGTTCAACCTTCCTGACGTGGGCGAGGGCCTGACCGAGGCCGAAATCGTGTCCTGGAAGGTCAAGGCCGGTGACACCGTGGCCGTCAACGACGTGCTGTGCGAAATCGAGACCGCCAAGTCCCTCGTGGAGCTTCCTTCCCCCTACGCCGGAACTGTCACCGAGCTGTTAGTCCCGGAGGGCGTGACGGTCGACGTCGGAACGCCGATCATCAGCGTTTCCGACGCCGCCGCCGAACCCGCCGCGCCGGCCGCAACCCCGGCGGTTGCCGCCGCTGCCACAACAACTCCGGCGGCTACTCCTGCTGCCGCTGCGCCGGCGCCCGAGGCGCCGATGTACGGAAAGCTGGAGCAGGACGCGTCCGACACCGCCGAGCCGGCCGGGCCCCCGGCCGGCGGCCCGCTGGTCGGTTCCGGTCCGAAGGCCGACGCCGTCAAACGGCGCCGCCGGATCTCCGCGCCGGTTGCGGCGGCCTCCGCCCCCGCCGTCGAACGGGCCGGGATCGAGGCGCACGACATCTGGATTAGCCCGTCCGCGGCCACCCAGGCTGAACCGCCCGTCGCGGCGGAAGCCGAAGCTGTCGACCAGCGCCCGACGCTGGGCGGGGCCATCACCGGCCTCGTCAACCGCGTCCTGGCCAAACCCCCGGTCCGGAAGATTGCCCGCGACCTCGGCATCGACCTGGCCGACGTCGTTCCCACCGGCGCGCGCGGCGAAGTGACCCGTGAGGACCTCGTCAGCTATCAGGCCCAGCGCGACGCCGAGCTGGACCAGGCGGATTCGTTCTGGGGCAAGACCGGCCGCCCCCAGGAGCAGCGGATCGAGCGCATTCCGGTCAAGGGCGTCCGCAAGGCCACCGCACGGGCGATGGTCGAGTCCGCCTTCGCTGCCCCGCATGTGAGCATCTTCGTGGACGTGGACGCCAGCCGCACCATGGAGTTCGTCAAGCGGCTCAAGGCTTCCCGCGATTTCGAGGGCATCAAGGTTTCGCCGCTGCTGATCCTCGCCAAAGCCGTCATCTGGGCCGCGGCGCGGAACCCCAGCGTCAACGCGAGCTGGGTGGATGCCGAGGACGGCAGCGACTCAGCCGAGATCCACGTCAAGCACTTCATGAACCTCGGCATCGCGGCCGCGACCCCGCGCGGGCTGATGGTGCCCAACATCAAGAACGCCCAGGATCTCTCGCTGAAGGAACTGGCGCTGGCCCTCAATGAGCTGGCCACCACCGCCCGGGCGGGCAAGACCCAGCCGGCGCAGATGCAGGGCGGCACCCTCACGGTCACCAACATCGGCGCCCTGGGCATCGACACCGGAACGCCGATCATCAATCCCGGCGAGGTGGCGATCGTGGCTTTCGGCACCATCAAGCAGAAGCCCTGGGTTCTCGACGGCGAGGTGATCCCGCGCTGGATCACCACGCTCGGCGGTTCGTTCGACCACCGGGTGGTGGATGGAGACCTGTCGGCCCGCTTCATGGCCGACGTCGCAGCCATCCTCGAAGAGCCAGCACTGCTGCTGGACTGAGCCGGGCGGCCGCCGGTCCGGCCCCCGCTCCGGGGCGCTGGCCGCCGACGCTCCTGCCCAGTTGTTCCCGGCCAGTTCCTGGCCAGTACCCGGCCGGGCGGCGGGATCCCGCGGTTCTCCGGCGCCGGGGCGGACCCCGCTGCAGTAGAGATGCCCAAGAACCGGGCGGGAACTCGGGGTCCGGGCGTGTTGCGCCTAGTTCGACCCGTAGGCGGCGAAGGTCGAGAGCAGCTCGGTCATGCCCGGGTCGCTGCCCCAGCCGGCAACGGCGGCCGCTGCGGCAAACACCACGCCGGCGAAACCGAAACTGCCGGCCGTGACCGCGCCCAGGAACTTCCAGTCCTCGCGCAGGATGCTCCGGACCGTATCGGGCATCCGCAGCGCCGGGGAGATCAAATTGGGGGCGCTGTCCACCGAGCCGTCGTCGAGGTACGCGACCACCCGGCCGGCGGCACGGTCGACCCGCATCGTGCTGATGTGGTTTCCATGGCGGGCCAGCAGAATGTCGTGGCCGACGAGCTGGCGGCGCTGAAGAACAGGCATGGTTTCTCCCCGGGAGGTGGCGGATAGGTCTGTCCGCGCCATCGGGGGCACCTCCAATTTTACCGCCGCGCGCCGCGCCGTCGCCGGTAATTCCGGGTGAGGCTGCCCACGACAGAGGGTGACCGCGGTCAAATCCAGGCGAATCCTGTCCCGGAACCGCGCGGCGGCACTAGAGTGGCACCAGCCGCCGCCGAGCCGGCGAACGCCGATCAAAGGAGATTTTGCGTGTTCTCGAGCCCGTTCCCCGCTGTAGAAATTCCCGACGTCAGCCTTTACGAGTACCTCTTCGGCGGCCTGGAGGAGGCGGACCTGGACCGGGTCGCCGTCGTCGACGGCAGCAGCGGAGCCGAAACCAGCTACCGCGAGCTGCGCGACCGGATCAACGCTCTCGCGGGCGCCGTCGCCGCCAAGGGGCTGGGCATCCACGGCGTCGCCGCCATCCTATGTCCGAACATCCCGGCGTTCACTGTCGTGTTCCACGGCCTGCTGCGGGCCGGCGCCACCGTCACTCCCGTCAATTCGCTGTACACGGCCGATGAGATCGCGAAACAACTCACCGACGCCGGAGCCAGCTGGCTCTTTACGATCTCGGCCCTGCTGCCCGCCGCCCGGGAAGCGGCCGGCCAGGTGGGCATCCCCGCGGAGCGGCTGGTGGTGCTCGACGGCGCCGAGGGTCACCCCTCGCTGACGGAGCTGCTCGCCAGCGGCGCACCCGCCCCGGATGTCAGCTTCGACCCTGCCACCCACCTCGCCGTGCTGCCGTACTCCTCGGGCACCACCGGACGGCCCAAGGGCGTGATGCTGAGCCACCGCAACCTCGTGGCGAACGTGGAACAGTCGCGCGGGCTGCTCAAGGTCCGGCCGGACGACCGGCTGCTGGCACTGCTGCCGTTCTTCCACATCTACGGACTCACGGTGCTGCTGAACCTGGCCCTCCGGGAACGCGCAAGGCTGGTCACCATCCCGAAGTTCGACCTCGCGGAATTCCTGCGGATGGTCCAGGACCACAAGTGCAGCTACCTCTTCATTGCCCCGCCGGTTGCCGTGGCACTGTCCAAGCACCCGCTGGTGGCGGAATACGACCTCAGCTCCGTGCACACCGCGTTGTCCGGCGCGGCGCCGCTGGACGGCGAGCTGGGGGCGCGGCTGGCCGAGCGGCTGGGCTGCCGGGTGCTCCAGGGCTACGGCATGACCGAGATGAGTCCCGTCTCCCACCTGATCCCGGTCGACGCGACGGACGTTCCGGTCAGCTCGGTGGGCTACACCGTCCCCAACATGGACTGCCGGCTGGTGGATCCGGCCACGGGCGAGGAAATCGAGGTCCCCGCGGAGGGAACCAGCGCCCCGGGCCACCTGCTGTGCCGGGGGCCCAACGTGATGCTCGGTTACCTGAACCGGCCGGATGAGACGGCTGACACCCTCGACGCGGACGGCTTCCTGCACACCGGGGACATCGCCACGGTGCGGGCGGATGGCGTGGTGTCGATCGTGGACCGGCTCAAGGAATTGATCAAGTACAAGGGGTACCAGATTGCGCCGGCCGAGCTTGAGGCGCTGCTGCTTACCCACCCCGGCATCGCCGACGCCGCCGTGGTCGGAACCGCCGACGCCGACGGCCAGGAGGTGCCGATGGCTTTCGTGGTGCGCCAGCCGAACGCCGAGGGCGAGCTGCTGGACGAAGCCGGGGTGCAGGAATTCGTAGCCGCCCGGGTGGCGCCGTTCAAGAAGATCCGGCGCGTGGAATTCATCGAGGCGGTGCCGAAGTCCTCGTCCGGCAAGATCCTGCGCCGGATGCTGAAGGCAGTGGATGCCTAGGACAGCAAAGCCGGCGCAGCAGCCCTAGGGCTGCTGCGCCGGCATCTGCAGTTGCGCCGCTACTCGGGGCTGTCGGTCTTGGCGATGTAGACGTCGCAGGGGGCGCCGTGGGCCACGCTGTTGGCAACGCTGCCGAGGACGCGCCCCAGGCCGCGCATCCGGCGGTTGCCGACCACGATCATCTGCGCGTCGGAACGTTCCGCCTCGTGGATCAGCGCTTCCGCGGGCTTGCCCCGGGCTGCCGCGTAGGTGACGTTGATCCCGGCCGTCCGGAGACTGTCGGCTACACCCTTGGCCACCTTCTCGGCGTCGTCGGCGTCGGAAACAATCCACCGGTCGCTGCCGCTGCCGAACACCTCGGTCCGGTCGCTATCGAACGCGCTGACCACGTGCAGCGTCGCGCCGAGCGAGACAGCCAGGTCCCGGGCCGTTTGGGCCGCCTTCAGGGCAGTCTCGCTGCCATCGACGCCGACAACGATGATTCCGGTCATAGGGGACTCCTCTGGTCAGGCATGAATACGTCAGGCGCCGTTCAATCAACAGCAATAGTTCAGGCTACAACGCCGCGACTGCTTCCCGCAGTACCGGCGCCAGACGCCGGACGCCTTCCTCGATTGCGTCCGGCGGCACCGCACTGAAAGCGAGCCGCAACTTGTTGGAGGGCTCGTCCGAGTGGGTAAATGCTGCACCGGGAATGAACACCACTCCGGCATCGATGGCCTTCTGCAACAGCGGGTAGGTGTCGATGCCCTCGGGCAGCGTGACCCAAATGAAGAAGCCGCCCTGCGGGCGTGTCCAGTTCAGCCCCTCGGGCATGTACTTCTCGAGGGCTGCGAGCATGGCCTCGCACCGCTCCTGGTACAGCCCGCGGTAGGTGGCAATCTGGCCGCGCCAGTCGTAGTCGCGCAGGTACGCGGAGACCAGCATCTGGTTGAGCGTCGGCGGGCACAGGGTGACGGCTTCCGAGGCGAGGTAGTAGCGGCGCTGCAGGTGCGCCGGGACCAGGGCCCAGCCGATCCGCAGTCCCGGGGCGAAGATCTTGGAGAAGGAGCCCATGTAGATCACATCGTCCGGGTTGCCGGCCCGCAGCGGGGTCAGCGGTTGGCCGTCGAAGCGCAGCAGGCCGTACGGATTGTCCTCCAGGACCAGAATATTCGCGTTGCGGCATATATCGACTACCTGCTGCCGGCGTTCGGCGGCGAGCGTGATACCGGACGGATTGTTGAAGCTTGGGATCGTGTAGAGGAATTTGACGTTCTTGCCCGCGGTCTGCAGGGCCGCGATCCTGGCCTCGAGGAGGTCCGGGATGATCCCTTGCTCGTCCATCGGCACCGTGCCCACCTCGACCTGGTAGGCCTCGAAGGTGTTCAATGCACCGACGTAGGTGGGATCCTCCACGAGGACGACGTCGCCCGGGTTGCAGAAGACCTTGGTCGCGACGTCCTGGGCGGACTGCGAGCCTGCGGTGATGACGACGTTTTCGGGCTTCGCGTCGAGGATCCCCTCGGCGGCCATGACCTCGCAGATCTGCGCGCGGAGCTCTTCGGTACCCTGCCCGCCGCCGTACTGCAACGCCGTCAGGCCGTGTTCGGCGATGATTTTCGCGGCGGACTGGCCCAGCCGCTCCAGTGGAAGGGACTGGAGGTAGGGGCTGCCGCCGGCGAGGGAGACCAGGCCCGGACGCAGGGAGATGTCGAAGACGTCCCGGACGGCCGACTGCTTGATATTTGCTGCGCGCTCCGAGAAAAGCCTCTCGTGGCGGTGGGCGGACGTAGCCGCACGTTCGATTGCGTCAATTGCCTCGGCCGGAAGGAGCTCTGCGGCGGCATCAAGTGTTTCGTGGGTCACAATCCTAGGATACAGGCCCGCGTTGTCATGGGGAAAACTTTTGTTCACAAGAACGGCAAGGGGATCCCGGACACAGGACACCCCCGGCAGTGGGGGGCGCTGCCGGGGGTGTCGGTCTGTGATGAGCCTGCTTAGGCGGCGTCGGCGGTACGGGCTTCGGCCAAGGCTTCGAACACGCCCTTGATCTGCTCCACGACCTCGGCGTCGTCCTTCGGGTGGACCTCGGCGAAGCGGACCATCGAACCGGGGACGGCAAGCTTGACGTCTTCGAGCACCTTGGCGCCGGCGATGCCGACGGCCTTTCGGGCCTCGTCCTGGGCCCAGACGCCGCCGTACTGGCCGAACGCGGTGCCGACGACGGCGGTGGGCTTGCCGCTCAGGGCGCCGGCGCCGAAGGGCCGGGAGAGCCAGTCGATGGCGTTCTTCAGCGGTGCGGGAACGGTGCCGTTGTATTCCGGGGTGACCAGGAGCAGGGTGTCGGCGTCGTTTGCGGCGGCACGCAGCGCTGCGGCGGCGGCGGGAACCTGGCCCTCGACGTCGATGTCCTCGTTGTAGAACGGAATGTTGCCGAGGCTCTCGTGGATGACGACGTCGACCTGCTCGGGAGCGTTGAGCTGGATGGCTTCAGCCAGCTGGGCATTCGTGGAGCCGGCGCGCAGGCTGCCGACCAGGGTGAGAACGGTGTTGGTAGTCATGTGAACTCCTTGAAACGCGCCGCGGAGATTCCGGCGGCTGGATGGTCGCGGAGGCTTTGATGGCCTTCACCAAAGCTAAACGGACTGCGGTCCGCTTATTATTCCCCCGGGGCTAGACTGGGCGTTGTGAGCCTCATCCCAATTCGGCCCGGCGGGCAAGCAGACGACCCCCCAGCCCACCCTGGCAATCGTCCCGGCGTCCGGGGCGCGGCCGAGTCTGAACGCCGGGATGCCGCCCGCAACCGTGAATTGTTGCTCCAGGCCGCCCGGGAATTGATTGAGGAGTGCGGGGCGGACGGCCTCACCATGGCGTCCCTGGCCGGGCGCGCCGGCGTGGGCAAGGGGACCGTCTTCCGGCGCTTCGGCAGTCGGGCGGGACTCATGATGAGCCTGCTCAGTGATGCCGAGGCGCAGTTCCAGGGCCGGTTCATGTTCGGGCCGCCGCCGCTGGGGCCCGGTGCGCCGCCCCTGGAACGGCTGATTGCCTGTGGCGCGAAACGGATTGCCTGGGTGCTGGAATTTGGTGAACTCGCCCGCGCCGCGGATGCGTCCGCCCACAACCGGTTCGATGTGCCCGCCGCCGTGCTCTGGCACCGGCATCTGGAACTGCTGCTGCGCGAAGCCGGGGTCAGTGCGGATCCCTGGCTGATGGCGGGCGCCCTGAGCGTGACCCTCGAGCCGGAGCGCATCCTGCATGCGGTGCGGGTCCACGGGGTCGCCCCGGACCGGCTGGTTGAGTCCTGGCGGGAGCTGGCCACCCGGGTGGTGCGCGGCGCGTAGGCTAGCCGACCCGCGCGGAGACTGCCAAGTCAAATCAATTCAAATGAGTTATTCATAACGATCTGGTAGTGGGCATACCGTTTCGCCCCCTTTCGCGCGCCTCCCCGCAATTTCTATGTGGTAGTTTCCTCTGGAATGTGACCCGCAACATAGCCCGGCTGGGCTGGCCGCAAGGCCTGCGGGGGGCCAGGCACCCGCTGGCCGAGATCCCGGATCGGCAGCGGACACCCCGCTGCCTTATGGGGGGACGACGGAAGGATCCACGCTGTGAATGTTGTAACGACCCCGGCCTGCGGACAGGCTGGTCCAGCCCGTCCGGTGGCCTCCGGAACCGCGCAGACCACGGCGATCCTGAACTAGCCCCATGCTCCGATACCTTGCCAAACGTGCCGTCACGTATGCATTCATGATTTTCCTGACCACCAGCGCCGGGTATTTCCTGGCGGTCACCAGCCTGCAGCCGGCGCTGCTGGAGCAGGAAAAAATTCCGCGCCCCACGCCGGAACAGGTTGCCAACTCCTTCCGGCTCAAAGGACTGGACCCGGCCCTGAGCCCTTGGGAACGCTACGTGGACTGGCTCACCGGAATCGTCACGCGCTGGGACTGGGGACGCAGCCCCAACGGCGCCTTCGTGAACGCCGAGTTCGGCGACCGGGTTTGGATCTCCACCCGGCTGTTCCTGGCTTCGATCATCCTCACCCTGATCATCGGCGTCGCCCTCGGCGTCTACACCGCGGCCCGGCAGTACAAGTTCTCCGATCGCGCGATCACCTCGTACAGCTACCTCGTGTACATCGTGCCTGCCCCGATCGCCTACTTCCTGGTCCAGCTCGGCGCCATCAACATCAACGAAACCGTGGGCGAACGGATCTTTTTCGTCACCGGCATCTCCACACCCGGGCTGGACGGTGACGGCTGGGTGCAGTTCGTCGACATGATGGCCCACTACGCCGTGCCGACCTTCGCCATCACGATCGTGGGCTGGGGCGCCTACCAGATCGCCCAGCGCCAGTACCTGCTGGACAACGTCAACGCCGACTTCGTCCGCACCGCCCGGGCCAAAGGCCTCACCCGCAACCAGGCCATCAGCCGGCATGCCCTGCGGGTCTCGTTCATCCCGGTGGCGCAGAGCATCGCCTTCACCATCCCGGCCATCTTCGCCGGCGGCTTCTTCGCCGAGAAGATCTTCGCCTGGCACGGCGTCGGCTCCTGGAGCATCGACGCGATCGCGCTGCAGGATGTCAACGCGGCCACGGCGACACTCGCCTACGGCTCCGTGATCTTCGCGATCGGGGCGATCCTCGCCGACTTCGCCACCACCCTTGTCGACCCGAGAGTGCGGGTGCAGTAGCCATGACGAATTTGAACGCCATCGATCCGGCCGCCGTCGCGGAAGAAGCCAAGATCGAGAACAACGACGTCGTGATCGCGAAGTCGCGGATCATCGTGCGGCGCTTCCTGCGCAACAAGACCGCCGTGACCGGCCTGGCGATCTTCGTCCTGCTCACCGTGCTGTCCCTGATCGGCGGGATTTTCTCCAGCTGGGACAAGGAGACGATCGACCCCTTCAACATCGGCATGGGCCCTTCCTCGGAGCACCTGCTGGGCACCTCCCAGGCCGGCATCGACCTGTACGCCCTGACCGTGGAAGGGACCCGGGTCTCGATCCTGATCGGCCTGGTCGTCGGCCTCGTGTCAGTGCTGATCGCCGCGGTGTACGGCTGCACCATGGCCTACTTCGGCGGCAAGGTCGACAAGGTGATGCTGTTCATCCTGGAAGCCCTGATCATGATGCCGGCCCTCCTGGTCGTGGCCGTGGCCACGAGCGGCGGCGGCAACGGGCTGCAGCAGAACCTCCCCAGCTGGCTGCTGCTGATCATCGTCCTGCTGATCTTCAACTGGATGGGCACTGCCCGCCTGATCCGCTCGCTCTCGATGTCGCTCATGCAGCGCGACTTCGTCAAAGCCGCCCAGTACATGGGCATCCCCGCGCGCCGCATCGTCTGGCGCCACCTCGTGCCGAATATCGGTTCGCTGCTGGTCCTGGACATCACCCGCGGCGTGACCGGCGCCATCCTCGCCGAGGTCGCGTTCTCCTTCATCGGCATCGGCATCAAGGTCCCGGATGTGAGCCTGGGCGTGCTGATCGGCCAGGCGACCTCCCAGGTCTCCACCTTCCCGTGGATGTTCTGGGTGCCGCTGACCGTGATGTTCCTGCTGACCGGTTCGCTCGCCATGATGAACGACGGTCTCCGCGACGCGTTCGATCCCAGCTCCAGCTCCATTGGCAGCGCCAAGAAAAAGAAGAAGACCTCATGAGCAGCGATACCACCGCCACCGACCTCAGCACCGCCGAACGGCTGCACGTGGCCGGCCTGCACACCGCCGGCGGGCACTACGCAGATGCGCCGGCGGGTGCCGTGCTCTCCGTCCGCGACCTCAACGTCCGCTTCAACACCGAGAACGGCGTGGTGCATGCTGTGCGCGGCATCGACTTCGACCTGATGCCGGGAAAGACCCTCGGGATCGTCGGCGAATCCGGCTCGGGCAAGTCCGTCACCTCGATGGCCATCATGGGCCTGCTGCCGGATACCGCCGAGGTCACCGGCTCCGTCCGGCTCAAGGGCCAGGAACTGTTGGGGCTCAGCGACAAGGCCATGTGCCGCTACCGCGGCAACGAGCTGGCCATGGTCTTCCAGGACCCGTTGTCCTCGCTGACCCCGGTCTACACCGTAGGCAACCAGATCATCGAGGCGCTCACGGTGCACAACCCGACCATGAGCAAGCAGGCCAAGGAGGCCCGCGCCGTCGAACTCCTGGGCATGGTGGGCATTCCCAGCCCCAAGGACCGGCTCAAGGCCTTCCCGCACGAATTCTCCGGCGGTATGCGCCAGCGGGTGATGATCGCCATCGCGATTGCCAACAACCCGCGCGTTCTGATCGCGGATGAGCCGACGACGGCGCTCGACGTCACCATCCAGGCGCAGGTGCTCGAGGTGCTGCACACCGCGCAGGAGGAAACCGGCGCCGCCGTCGTGATGATCACGCACGACCTGGGCGTCGTGGCCGGAATGGCCGACGACATCATGGTGATGTACGCCGGCAAGCCGGTGGAGACCGGCAGCGTCGACGACATCTACTACAACCCCAGGATGCCCTACACCATGGGGCTGCTGGGCGCCGTTCCCCGCGTCGACGTGGCCGAGAAGACCTCGCTGGTGCCGATCGAGGGCATCCCGCCGAACCTCATCCACGCGCCCACCGGCTGCTCCTTCGCCCCGCGCTGCCCGCTGGTCAGCGAGGCCTGCCTGCAGGGCGAACCCGAGCTCTGGCCGGTCAGCGGCACCGGCGACGGCACCCTGGAGCACAAGGCCGCCTGCATCAAAACCGATTCCCTTGCCGCCGAGGTGGACGTCCACGAAATCTTCCACGCCCCCGCGGTGCCCGTCTCCCGGTTCGACGCGGTGCCCCGGGCCGAGCGCAAGGCTGTCCTGGAGCTCAAGGACGTCAAGAAGCACTTCCCGCTGATGAAGGGCGCCCTGCTCAAGCGCCGGATCGGCACGGTCAAGGCCGTGGACGGCCTGAGCTTCGACATCCGCGAGGGCGAATGCTTCTCGATCGTGGGCGAGTCCGGCTGCGGCAAGACCACCACGCTGCTGGAAATCATGGAATTCCACCGCGACCAGGACGGCGAGGTGACGATCGGCGGCCTGAGCAACAAAGCCGCCTCGGACGCCAAGACCAAGGCCGCCATGCGCAAGGAACTCCAGATGGTGTTCCAGGACCCCACCGGCGCCCTGGATCCGCGCTTCACCGTCTACGAGGTGCTGGCCGAGCCGCTGGAGAACTCCGGGATGGCCAAGCCTGCGATCCGGAAGCGGATCATGGAGCTGATGGAGCTCGTGGGCCTCCAGCCGGACCACGTCAACCGCTTCCCGAACCAGTTCTCCGGCGGCCAGCGCCAGCGCATCGGCATCGCCCGCGCCCTGGCGGTGAACCCCAAACTCGTGGTCCTGGACGAACCGGTGTCCGCGCTGGATGTCTCCGTCCAGGCCGGCGTCATCAACCTGCTCGACCAACTCCGCGCCGAACTCGGGCTGAGCTACCTGATGGTGGCCCACGACCTGTCCGTGGTGCGCCACATCTCCAACCGTGTGGCCGTGATGTACCTGGGCAAAATCGTGGAAATCGGGGACGTCGACAGCGTCTTCGACAACCCGCGCCACCCCTACACCCGCGCCCTGCTCTCCGCCATCCCGGTGCCGGACCCGCAGCTGGAGCGCACCCGCGAACGCATTATCCTGCAGGGCGACCTGCCGTCGCCGCTCGATGCGCCGAAGGGCTGCAACTTCGCCACCCGCTGCCCGGTCTTCGCCGCACTCCCGGCTGCCAAGCAGGAAAAGTGCCTGACCCTGGAGCCGCCGCTGGAAACCGCGACGGCGCCTGCCCCGGCCACCGGCCCCCGGACCGACGCCTCGCCGTCGGCCCCCACAGACCAGCAATTCGCCTGTTTCTACCCGGACGGCGAACTGGACGCGGACATGTTGGTTGTCCACGAGTCCCTCTGACGCACCAAACCGCACCTGAACCACAACTCGCACCAAAATGAAGGGGATCATTATGAAGAATCTGACCAAGATCGGCGGGGTGGCCGCCGTAGTGGCAGCCCTCGCGCTGACCGGATGCGGCGGAGGCGGCGCCACCACGACCGCCGAGAGCGCCAAGGCCCAGGACGCCAACGGCGACCTCAACAAGCTCGTCAGCGTCAACGCCAAGAAGGCCGACGAACTGAAGCAGGGCGGCACCGTGACCCTGCCGGTCGGCAACATCGGCCCGGACTTCAACGGCTTCTCCAATGCGGGTAACTCCGCGGACAACACCGAGCTGCACTACCCGATCGACGAAGCCGGTTACGTGGGCTGCTGGAAGCTCGACTTCGACGGCACCGCGAACCTGAACAAGAACTTCTGCGAAGACTTCAAGAGTGAGGTCAAGGATGGCAAGCAGACCATCACCATCAAGATCAACCCGAAGGCCGTGTACAACGATGGCACCCCCATCAACGCCGCTACCTTCGTCAACACCTGGAAGATGCTCAACGGCAAGAACAAGGACATCGACATTGTCTCGTCCGGTGCCTACGAGTTCATCGACTCCGTCAAGGCCGGCAGCAGCGACAAGGAAGTCATTGCCACCACCACCCAGCCGGTCTACCCGCTGAGCGACATCTTCGGCGGCTTCATCCCGCAGACCGTCAACACGCCGGAGCTCTTCAACACCGGGTTCTCCGGCCAGATGCACCCCGAGTGGATGGCCGGCCCGTTCAAGGTCGACAAGTTCGACTCCGCGGCGAAGACCGTCACCATGGTCCCGAACGACAAGTGGTGGGGCGAAAAGCCGGTTCTGGAAAAGGTGGTCTTCCGCCAGCTCGAGGCCAGCGCCGAGATCGCAGCGTTCAAGAACGGCGAGATCGACATGGCTGACGGCCGCACGCTGACCAAGTACAAGCAGCTCGAAGGCTCCAAGAACTCCGAGGTCCGCCGCGGCCAGCGTCTGTTCGCCGGCGGCCTGAACCTCAACGCCCTGAAGGCTCCGCTGACCGACGTCGCCGTCCGCAAGGCGATCTTCACCGCCGTCGACCGCCCGGCCATCCGCGCCGTGCGCTTCGGTGGCTTGAACTGGGAAGAGGAAAGCTCAGGATCGATGATGCTGATGCCGTTCTCCAAGTACTACCAGGACAACTACCCGGTCAAGGATGTTGGCGCCGACGCGGCGAAGAAGGCCCTGACCGAGGCCGGCTACGCCCCCAACGCCAAGGGCATCATGGAGAAGGCCGGAAAGCCCGTCTCCTTCAAGATCACCAACTTCGGTGACGACCCCACCTCGCTCGCCACCGTGCAGACCCTGCAGAAGCAGCTCCAGGCCGCCGGCATGGACGTCGGCATCGACCAGCGCGGCGACGCCGACTTCGGCAAGGTTGTGGGCAGCCGCGACTTCCAGCTCACCATCAGCGGCTACACCGTGGGCTCGGACGCAACCTCGGGTGTGAAGCAGTTCTACGATTCCAAGACCAACGAAAACCAGCTCGGCGACGCCGAACTGGACAAGGAAATCAAGGACCTCGCTTCCATCCAGGACGATGCCCAGCGCAACAAGGCCGCCATGGAGGTCGAGAAGAAGCACATGGCGAAGTACTTCTCCATGGGCGTCATCATGAACGGCCCGCAGATCTACTTCGCACGCACGGGCCTTGCCAACTATGGCGCGTCCCTGTTCCAGACCCCGGACTGGAGCCTCGTCGGCTGGCAGAAGTAAGCCTTCCGTTCCGACGCTCCCTCACCTAGGGCAGCAATCCAGGCGACCCTCCCCACTCTGCGGGGGAGGGTCGCCTGCGTTGTTGCCGGGCCTGAGCGAGCCTCGGGCGGGCGGGTAACGTGGACGCATGGCACCTTCCTCCCCGCCCATCCGCACCGCAGTCGCCGGCTTCGGCCTCTCCGGCAGCGTGTTCCATGCGCCGCTGATCGCGGCCAACCCGGCTTTTTCCCTGGACGTCATTGCCACCTCCGACGCGGGCCGGAAGGCGACGGCCGCCGCGGCCTACCCGGCGGCCAGGATCGTCGATACCCCGGCCGCCGTCCTCGAACTCGCCGGCGGGCTGGACCTGCTGGTGCTGGGGACTCCGCCGGCCACCCACTACCCGCTGGCCAAAGCCGCGCTGGAGGCGGGCCTCGACGTCGTCGTTGACAAGCCCTTCACGGTGCGCAGCGCCGAGGGCCGGGAGCTGATGGACCTGGCCGCACGGCTGGGCCGCGTACTCACCGCCTTCCAGAACCGGCGCTGGGACGGCGATTTCCTGACCGTGCGCGCCCTGCTGGAGAGCGGCGTCCTGGGCACGGTCACGCGCTTCGAATCACGCTTCGAGCGCTGGGCGCCGAAGGTCACGAAAGCGTGGAAGGCGGCGGCCACCCTCGACGACGGCGGCGGGGTGCTGTTCGACCTCGGCACGCACCTGCTGGACCAGGCGCTCGCGCTCTTCGGCCCTGCCGCCGTGATCCACGCCGAACTGGCGGCCCGGCGGCCCGGGGAACGGGCGGACGACGACGTTTTCGTGGCCCTGCGGCATGATTCCGGGGTGACGAGCCACCTTTCGATGAACCTGCTGTGCGCCCAGCAGGGGCCGCGCTACCGCCTGTTGGGCAGCGACGGCGGCTTCACCAAACACGGTGTGGACCCGCAGGAGCCTTATCTCGCCGCCGGCGGGAGTCCGCTCGACGCAGCCTACGGCGTGGAGGACCGCGAGTGGGCCGGCCTGTTGGGCCGCGACGGCCACCTGGACCGCCTGCCCACCGAACGCGGCGCGTACCCGGAGTTTTACCGGATCCTCGCCGAGAAAATCATCGACGGCGGCACGTCCTCGGCTCTGCCGCTCCCGGTGGATCCCGCCGACGCCGTCGAGGTCCTGAAGCTCATCGAACAGGCCCGGGAGCTCGTTTAAACACCCATCGACTGCTCCGATAACGCCGTTTGGGGGGTCCAAAAGGGCGTTCACGGAGCAGCCGATGCCGGTGGAACTTACGCGGAGACCAGCTCGTGCCAGTCCGCGACCAGGGGCAGGTTGTGCGCCTCGGAGACCGAGCGGTGCGCAACCTGGCCGGCGGCGATGTTGAGGCCGGCAGCGAGGGCGGCGTCGCGCTCAAATGCGGCCTTGACGCCCAGGTTGGCCAGCGAAACCGCGTAGCGCAGCGTGACGTTGGTCAGGGCGTAGGTGGAGGTGTTCGGCACGGCGCCGGGCATGTTGGCGACGCAGTAGAAGATCGTGTTGTGGACCTTGTACGTCGGTTCCTGGTGCGTGGTGGGGTGCGTGTCCTCGAAGCAGCCGCCCTGGTCCACGGCGATGTCCACCAGCACCGAGCCGGGCTTCATCCGGGAGACGAGCTCGTTGGTGACCAGCTTCGGGGCCTTGGCGCCGGGGATCAGCACGGAACCGATCACGAGGTCGGCGTCGACCACGGACTTCTCGATCTCGTAGGCGTTGGAGGCGACCGTCTTCAGGCGGCCCTGGTACTGGGCGTCGAGTTCGCGCAGCCGGTTGATGTTGATATCCAGGATGGTGACGTCGGCGCCGAGGCCCAGGGCCATGGCGGCGGCGTTGGTGCCGGCCACGCCGGCGCCCAGGACTACGACCTTGGCCGGGCGGACGCCCGGGACGCCGCCGAGCAGCACGCCCTTGCCGCCGGCCGGAGCCATCAGCGAGGTGGCGCCGACCTGCACGGACAGGCGGCCGGCAACCTCGGACATCGGGGCCAGCAGCGGCAGCGTACGGCCTTCCTGCACGGTCTCGTAGGCGATGGCGGTGACGCCGGAGTTGATGAGCTCCTGCGTCAGTTCCGGCTCGGCGGCAAGGTGCAGATAGGTGAAGAGGATCAGGCCCTTGCGGAACCGGTGGTATTCGGCCTTGACCGGCTCCTTGACCTTCATGACCATGTCGGCGCGGGACCACACGTCGTCCGCTTCGGCGACGATCTCGGCACCGGCAATGGCGTATTCCTCGTCCGTGATGCCGGAGCCCAGGCCTGCGCCGCGCTCGACCAGGACGGTGTGGCCGTGGTGGCGGAATTCGTGCACGCCGGCGGCCGTGATGGCGACGCGGAATTCGTTGTTCTTGATCTCTTTGGGGACGCCGATGATCATTTTTGGGCTCCAGTGGTGGTGGCCGCGCGGGCCGGGTGTGCGGGGGAAGTCGTGATTCCAGAATAGAACCGGCTGTGAGGCAGGCGACAGGGCCGCCGGTCCCGCCCCACGCCGCAACCGCGTGTTTCCGGGAATTTCCAAAAGCTCGGCTCGACAACTGTCGAGTCAGGAAACGTCAGGTGTCGCCTCTTGTTCGTCGCCGTTCCGTTCGGCCCCGGGACCCGCGGGGCAGTAATGTGGCAGCATGCAGCAGCAGGACGTAGAGCAGCTCGTGGAGCGGGTGGCCCAGCGGCTCGGGCGCGGGCTCTCGCTCGAAGACCTCGACGGCGTCCTGCTCGCCTACAGCTCCAACCAGTCGCACGCGGACCGGGTCCGGGTGAACTTCCTGCTCAGCAAGCGCGTCGCGGCGGACGTCAGCGCCTGGCAGCTCTCGCACGGCATCGCGACGGCGGTGCGGCCCGTCGTCGTGCCGGCCAACGAGGAACTGGGCATGCTGGGGCGCGTCTGTGTCCCGTTGCTGGTCCGCGGATTCCGGGTGGGCTACCTCTGGGTCCAGCTCGACGCCGCGGAGCCCACCGCGGGCACCGTCCTGGCCCAGTTGCCGGAGGTGGCGCGCGAGCTGGAGGAGCTCTCCGCCCTGCTGCTGGACTCGAACACTGCCGAATCCGAGTTCCGCCGCCGGCGCGAACAGGAGTTCCTCGCCGCCTGCCGGGGCGAGGCGAACGCCGTCGCCGCCGTCGCGGGCTGGAAGGAAGTGCAGGGCCGCGGGCCGTGGCAGCTGGTGACCGTCCTCGACGCCGACGGCTGGGCGGAGGGTTCGGACCCGATCGCCTCCACACTGATCCACAGGTCCGCCGCGCTGCAGGCCACCATCGGTGTGGACGCGGCACTGTTCAGCGCGGGGACCGAGACACACGCCGTCGTGCTGTTCAAGGAATCCACCGGACGGGCCAACCACGCCCAGGTGCTGGTCCACTACCAGCTGGAACTGGCCAAGCGCGCGGGCCGACCGGTCCGCCGGATCATCCTCGGCACCTCCGAGGGCTTCTCCCGGCCGCGGGAACTGGCCGAGGCGTACCGGCAGTCCCGGCAGGCGGCGCAGGCCGCGGCCGTGGACCCCCAGCTGGGGGAGCTGGTGGACTGCCGTGCCACCGGTCTCTACCAGTTGCTGGCCTCGGCCGGCGGCGGGGCCGGAGCCTGGGCGGATGCGGGCTCGGTGTACTTCCGGATGCTGGAGGACCACGACCGGAACGGTGAACTGCTGCCGGTGCTGGAGCTTTTCTACGACAACGACAGTTCGGTCCAGGAGGTGGCGGCCAAGCTGCACCTGCACCGGAGCAGCATCTACAACCGGCTCGGCAGGATCCGCCAGGTGCTGGGCGTCGACCCGCTCAAGGGAATGGTCCGGCTGGAACTGCACGCGGCGCTGAAGGCGCGGCGCTGGGCCCAAAGGCCAAGGATCTAGGCTGCCCCGGCTAGCGGTCGTCGCGGAGGGCGGAGTCCTGCTCGCTGTCGGGGCGGGAGGCCAGCGGCCGCGCCGCCTCCCGAAGCGCATCGGGCGCAGTCTCCCGCGCTGTGCGCCTCCGGCGCGATATCCGGCTGTCCATCCACAGGGCGACGGCCACGAACGCGACGCAGCTGGCCATGAACGCCGCGGTGTTGTTCAGCCCCATCACCGTTCCGAGGATGCCGGTAAGCACCATGGCGGCGATGCCGGCCAGGATGTGCCACCCTCTGAACTTACCCACAATTCAAGCGTAACCCCGGCCTCTGCCGCGTTTCCGCGCCGGGACGGGATCGTTGTTTGATCCTTATCACGCCGTCACGAAGCATCCGCGCCGCCGCTGTCATTGCTGTCAGCTGAGTCGCCGACGGCCTCGGGTGCCGCATTTTCCGCGGCGGTTTTCTTCTTTTGCGTCTCCAGCCACGCCATGATGTCGGCCAGCCGGATCCGCCGGTGCGTGCCGCGGTACTCGACCGGGATCTCGCCGCGGTCCGTCATGTTCCGCAGGTACGTGTGCGAGATGCCCGCCAGCTCCGCCGCCTTCGACGTGGTCAGCATCTCCTCCATGCTGCTGACGGTGACCGACTCGCCCCGGCTGAAGCGGCCCAGCAGGTCGACGACGGCGTCCCTTGCCGCGGGCGGCAGGCGGTGCACGGTGCCGTCGACGAAGACCGTGATGTCGTTGCTGCCGTTGAGCGCGTACTGGAGTTTTTGTGCGTCCTCGGCCGGGAGCCCGGCGGTCACCCGGGGAGCAATCAGTGTCATGGAGTGCATCCTAGCGCCCCGGGTGCGGGCTCACGCTCCGGTTACAGACCCAGTTCTTCCAGCACCGGCAGCTTGGCCCGGACCCAGGCGCGCGCCTCTGTGGCGCTCGGGGCGGAAAGTGCCAGCTTGGCCAGCTCCTGCGCCTCGGCCAGGGTCACGGTCTTCAGCACCGCTGCCACGGCCGCGATGGAACGCGCCGTCATCGACAGGGTCGTGACGCCCAGCCCGGTCAGCACGACGGCGAGGGCAGGATCCGCCGCGGCCTCACCGCAGACGCCCACCGGTTTGCCGTGGCCTTCGGCGGCGGAACCTTCGACCGTCAGGCCCACGAGCCGGAGCACGGCCGGCTGCCACGGGGTGTTCAGCGCGGCGAGCGGGCCCAGCTGCCGGTCCGCGGCCATGGCGTACTGGGTCAGGTCGTTGGTGCCCAGGCTCGCGAAAGACACTTCCCGCAGGATGGCCTCCGCGGTCAGCGCCGCGGACGGCACCTCCACCATGACGCCGGGGGTCTTGATCCCGGCGGCAGCGCACAGGGACGCGAATCGTGCGGCTTCCTCCGCCGTCGAAATCATCGGTGCCATCACCCAGACGTCCGCCTCGGATTCCTGCTCCGCCAGGGCGATGGCCTGCAACTGGCGTTCCAGCACTCCCGGGGTGGTGAAGTCGGTCCGGTAACCGCGGACGCCAAGGGCCGGGTTGGGCTCGGTGGCGTCGGTCAGGAACGGGAGCGGCTTGTCCGCGCCGGCGTCGAGGGTGCGGAGCACCACCTTCTTGCCGGGGAAGGCGTCGAAGACGCCCTTGTAGGCGGCGGCCTGCTCCTCCACGGTGGGTTCGGTATCCCGTTCGAGGAAGCAGAACTCGGTCCGGAACAGGCCCACGCCCTGGGCGTTGAGCCCGGCGGCGGCCACGGCATCCTTCGCCCCGCCCACGTTGGCCAAGAGCGGCACGAGGTGGCCGTCCGCCGTCGCACCGGTACCGTCAAAGTCCGCCAATAGCGACGCGGTCGCGGCCCAATGCTCCGCGGCGGCGCGCTGGGCGTCGTCCGGTTCAGCCGTGATGGTCCCGGCGGCCCCGTCGACGTAGACCTCTGTGCCGTCCGGCAAGGCGTCGACGCCGGCGGCAGCGACGACGGCGGGCAGGCCGAGGGAGCGGGCGATGATCGCGGTGTGCGACTGCGGGCCGCCGCCGGCGGTCAGCAGTGCGAGCACCTTTTCGGGATCGAGCGTGGCCGTGTCCGCCGGCGCCAGGTCCTCCGCAATCAGGATGAACGGGGTGGCGGCGGAGGGGATGCCCGGGGCGGGCACGCCACGCAGCTCGGCCACGATCCGCGCCCGCACGTCCAGGACGTCGGTGGCCCGCTCGGCCATGTAGCCGCCGAGGTTGTGCAGCATCTCCGAGACGGACGCGCCGGCTTCCCAGATGGCGCGCTGGTTGGAGGTCCCGCGGCCAATCAGCTTGGCGGCGGACTTCAGCAGCATGGTGTCGGTCGCCATCAGCGCGGTGGCCTCCAGCACGGCCTTGCCGTCGCCGCTGACCGTCTCGGACCGCGCCTTGAGCTCGTCGTGCACGGCCTTCGCCGCCGCCTTCAGGGCCGCTGTGGCCTCCTCGGCGGAGACGCCGGCCGGAAGCTGTTCGCCCGCCGGCGGCTCACTGACCGGCTTCGGCATCTGCCGGATGGTGCCGATGATCCGGCCGGGGCTGACGCCTACTCCTTGGAAGTTCTGCACTGAAAGTCCTCATTCTCTGCCGTGAGCCAGTAAGTCAGTCCAGGTGCCGCCACTGAACCGCTAGATCCTAGATTTCCTGCGGCTGTCCACTACGTCAACCGGCTACTTGCGGTACCTGAAAAAAGTGTATGTGATGCACTTCATATAGCGTTGCTATAGGTGCTAGGGTAGCGGTTATGAGTATCGAAGGCCAGCTACCGCCCAAAATCCGGCTGCTGCGTGCAGCTGCGGGATTGCTGGCCAAGTCCGGGGGAGCCGCGGTTTCCACGCGCCAGATCACGCAGCTGGCGGGGGTGACTGCCCCCACCCTGTATCACCACTTCGGTGACAAGGAGGGGCTGTTCGACGCCGTTGTGGCGGCAGGTTTCGAGGAGTACGTGGCCGGCGAACGAGACTTCGCTCCGTCCGGGCAGCCGCTGGAGGACATCCGGCGGATGTGGGACCAGCACGTGCAATTCGGGCTGAAGCAGCCGGAACTGTACCTCGTCATGTTCGGCAACATCCGCCCCGAGAGCCGTCCCGCCGTTGTGGCCGACGCCGAGGCGCTCATGGAGGAAATGCTGAACAAGGCCGCGGTCGCCGGCCAGCTCAACGTCCCGCCCCGGGAGGCGGCGAGGAGCATCCTGGCTGCGAACGTGGGCGTGACCCTCATGCTGATCACGGAGAAGGCACCGGAGCGCAACCTCGAGCTCTCCGCCATGACCCGCGACGCGATGATCTTCGCGGTCTCCACGGAACAGGCCCGGCAAGCCGGGCCGGAAGACTCCGGGAAGTCTCCGGTGGTGGTAGCGGCCATCGCCCTGAATGCGGCGCTGCAGGCCTCGCACTCGGACCAGCTGTCCAGCTCTGAACTCAAGCTCTTTCTCGAATGGCTCCACCGGATCTCCACCAGTTCCACCAGCTAGCTCGTCGAAAATATCGGACAATCCTGCGGTGCAGCAGGAATCACGGTTAGGAAATCACATGGCAACAGAGACCGTTGCGAAACCCCGGACCAGTATCAGGGTCGGTGTGCAGAAATTTGGCACCTTCCTGTCCGGAATGATCATGCCCAACATCGGCGCCTTCATCGCCTGGGGCATCATTACCGCCTTCTTCATCCCGGCGGGCTTCACCCCCAACGCCGACCTGGCCAAGCTGGTCGGCCCGATGATCACCTACCTGCTGCCGCTCCTGATCGGCTACACCGGCGGCCGCATGGTCTACGGCGTGCGCGGCGGCGTGGTCGGCGCGGCGGCCACCATGGGCGTGATCGTCGGAACGGACATCCCGATGTTCATCGGCGCCATGATCATGGGGCCGCTGACGGCGTGGATCATGGAGAAGATCGAAAGCCTCTGGGAGAACAAGGTCAAGCCCGGCTTCGAGATGCTGATCGACAACTTCACCGCGGGCATCGTCGCCGCCGTCATGGCCATCTTCGGCATGCTGGTGATCGGCCCGGTGGTGAAGGCCTTCAGCAACGGCGCCAGCGCCGTCGTCGAGTTCCTGGTCAACAACGGCCTGCTGCCCTTCACGAGCATCTTCATCGAGCCCGCGAAGGTATTGTTCCTGAACAACGCCGTGAACCACGGGATCCTGACCCCGCTGGGCACCGAACAGGCGCTCGCCCAGGGCAAGTCCATCCTGTTCCTGCTTGAGGCCAATCCCGGCCCGGGCGTGGGCGTCCTGCTCGCTTACATGATCTTCGGCAAGGGCATGGCCAAGGCTTCGGCCCCCGGCGCCGCCCTGATCCAGTTCGTCGGCGGCATCCACGAAATCTACTTCCCGTACGTGCTGATGAAGCCGATCATCATCCTCGCCGCGATCGGCGGCGGCATGACCGGCATCTTCACCCTCGTCCTGACCGGTGCGGGCCTGCGCTCCCCGGCCGCCCCGGGAAGCATCCTCGCGGTCTTCGCCGCGACCCCGCCGGACAGCTACTTCGGCGTGGCCTTGTCCGTGCTGCTGGCCGCGACCGTGTCCTTCCTGATTGCCTCCGTCATCCTCAAGTCCAGCAAGGACGTCGAGGGTGACGAACTTGGCGCCGCGACCACCCGGATGGAAGCCATGAAGGGCAAGAAGAGCTCCGTCTCCTCCGCCCTCGTGGGCGGCGGTGCGGGCGCCGGCGGCGTCGCGGTGCTGGCCGGTCCGGTCAAGAACATCGTCTTCGCCTGCGACGCCGGCATGGGCTCGAGCGCCATGGGCGCCTCGGTGCTCCGCAACAAGATCAAGGCCGCCGGCTACCCGGATGTCAAGGTCACCAACTCCGCGATCGCGAACCTGAGCGACACCTATGATGTCGTCATCACGCACCAGGACCTGACCGAACGGGCCAAGCCCGCGACGTCCAGCGCCGTCCACGTCTCGGTGGACAACTTCATGAACTCGCCGCGGTACGACGAGATCGTGGAGCTGGTCCGGACCAGCAACGCGCCGGCCGACGCCTCCGGTGCGATGGCGGGTGCGGGAACGGGTGCGGCCGTGGCAACGGCATCCGCACCGGAAGCGGAGCCCGAAGCCGGGCCGTCCGGCATCCTGGTGGCCGACAGCGTGATCCTCAGCGGCACGGCAACCACCCGTGACGCTGCGATCGACGAGGCGGGCCGGCTGCTGCTGGACCGCGGCGCCGTCGACGCCGGCTACCTGGACGCCATGCATGAGCGCGAGGAATCCGTCTCCACCTACATGGGCAGCTACCTCGCGATCCCGCACGGCACCAACGCCGCCAAGGACCACATCATGAAGTCCGCGGTCTCGGTGATCCGCTACCCGAACGGCATCGACTGGAACGGCAAAGAGGTCAAGTTCGTCGTCGGCGTCGCCGGCATCAACAACGAGCACCTCCAGATCCTCTCCTCGATCGCCAAGGTCTTCACCAACAAGGCACAGGTCGCGCAGCTGGAGGCGGCCACCACCGTCGACGAAGTGCTCGACCTGTTCGGAAAGGTAAATTCCTAGTGAAGGCTGTTCATTTCGGAGCCGGAAACATCGGCCGTGGATTCGTCGGACTGCTGCTGCACGAGGCCGGGTATGAGGTGGTGTTCGCGGATGTCGCGGATGCCCTCATCACCCAGCTCGCCGCGGCGGACAGCTACCAGGTCCACGAGGTGGGGGACAGCCCGGCCGTGCGCACGGTGGACAACTTCCGCGCGCTGAACTCCGGCACCCAGGAAGCCGACGTCGTCGCGGAAATCGCGACGGCGGACATCGTCACCACCGCGGTGGGCCCGCACATCCTCAAGTTCGTGGCACCCGTGATCGCCAAGGGGATCGCGGCCCGGCCGGCCGGGCTGGCGCCGCTGCAGGTGATGGCGTGCGAGAACGCGATCAACGCGACCGACATCCTGAAGTCCGAAATTTCCGCCCAATGGGATCCGGCCGCCGGTTCGCTGGATGCCGCCGCCGTGTTCGCCAACACGGCGGTGGACCGGATCGTGCCCAACCAGGAGGCCGGGCAGGGCCTGGACGTCACAGTGGAGACGTTCTATGAGTGGGTCATCGACCGGACCCCGTTCGCGGGGAAGGAACCAGCCATTCCGGGGGCGACCTTCGTGGACGACCTGGCGCCCTACATCGAGCGGAAGCTCTTCACCGTGAACACCGGGCACGCCTCGGCCGCGTACTTCGGCTTCGAAGCCGGGCTGTCCAAGATCTCCGAGGCCATGGCGGACCAGGACGTCGCCGCCGATGTGCGCGCAGTGCTCGACGAGACCAAGGAACTGCTGGTGGCCAAGCACGGCTTCAACCGCGAGGAGCAGGAAGCCTACGTGCAGAAGATCCTCGGCCGGTTCTCCAACCCGCACCTTCCGGACACCGTGAACCGGGTGGGGCGGGCACCGCTGCGCAAGCTCAGCCGGCACGAGCGCTTCATCGGTCCCGCTGCGGAGTTGGCCGAGCGCGGGATTGTCCCCGAGGCACTGCTTGGTGCAATCGCCGCCGCGCTGCGCTTCAACGACCCGGCCGACGCCGAGGCCGTGGAGCTGGCGCAGATCCTGAACTCCTCCACCCCGGAGGACGCCACGACGAAGATCACCGGCCTGGACTCGGGGCATCCGCTGTTCCCGGCCGTCTGTGCCCTCGTCGAGGAAGCCAAGGCCGCCGTCTAGCCGGACGCTTCCTCACCTTTCGCGGAAAAACAACGGGCCCTCCCTCACACCAGGTGAGGGAGGGCCCGTCGTTTAGGCCGTGGATCTGCGCGGGCGTCGCCCCAGGCCCGGCAGGCCCGGCAGGACCGGCAGGAGCTGCCGAAGCGTCAGACGCGGCTGGCGGCGGCGGTTTCGCCGTCGGCCATCGCCTTCCATTCGGCCACGCGCGCCTGGTGCAGCGGCGAGCGGCGGACGACGGCGAACGCGGCACCCAGGACCGCGAACCAGAGCGGCGTGACCAGCAGGGCCACAAGGGTGTCCGGCTGCGTGGTCAGCGCCCAGACCAGGAACGCGAAGAACGCAAACACGACCCACACCATGGGAATGCCGCCGGGCATCTTGAACGTCGAGGCCGCGTGGAGTTCCGGCCGGCGCTTCCGGAACACGAGGTAGCTGGCCAGGATGATGCTCCAGACAAACATGAAGCAGACGGCGGACACGGTGGTGACCATGTCGAAGGCCACGCCCACGTCCTTGCCCGCATACAGCAGCGCGACGCCGGCCAGCAGCAGCACGCAGGACAGGAACAGCGCGTTCTGCGGGACCTTGCGGCTGGAGAGGCGGCCGAAGAGCCTGGGGGCGTCGCCGTCGTTGGCCAGGCCGTAGACCATCCGGGAGGTGGAGTAGATGCCGGAGTTGGCCGAGGACATCGCGGAAGTCAGCACCACGAGGTTCACCACCGTGGCGGCCATGCCGAGCCCGGCGAGGGAGAACATGGCGATGAACGGGCTCTGGCCCGCCTTGAAGCCGGTCCACGGGGTGACGGACATCAAGATGATGAGGGCGCCGACGTAGAACAGCATGACGCGCAGCGGGATCGCGTTGATGGCGCGGGGCAGGTTGTGCTCCGGGTTCTTGGTTTCGGCCGCGGCGGTACCCACCAGCTCGATGCCCACGAAGGCGAAAACAGCGATCTGGAAACCGGCCACGAAGCCCATGAACTCCTTGGGGAACAGGCCGCCATGGCTCCACAGGTTACTGAAGCCCGCGGTGCCGGCGTTGGAATGGAAGCCGGTGAAGATCATAACCAGGCCCACAGCGATCAGCGCCACGATGGCCACGATCTTGATCAGGGCGAACCAGAATTCCGTCTCACCGAAGGCCTTGACGGTCGGAAGGTTCAGCAGGAGCAGGATGATGATGGTCGCGATCCCCGGGACCCACAGCTGGATGCCGGGCCAGAGCTGCTCGGCGTAGCCGGCAATCGCGATCACGTCCGCCACCCCGGTGACCACCCAGCAGAACCAGTAGGTCCAGCCGGTGAAGAACCCGGCCCAGGGGCCCAGCAGGTCGCCGGCGAAGTCGCTGAAGGACTTGTAGTTCAGGTTGGACAGCAGCAGCTGGCCCATGGCGCGCATGACGAAGAACAGCATGAAGCCGATGATCATGTACACGAAGATCACGGACGGTCCGGCCACGGAAATGGTCTTGCCGGAGCCCATGAAGAGGCCGGTGCCAATGGCGCCGCCGATGGCCAGGAGCTGGATGTGCCGGTTGCTCAACGAGCGTGCAAGGTGGGGCTCGGTGTCCCGGCTGGAGGCAGTTCTCTGCTCCGCGGTTGTCTGTTCGGGCATGTCAACAATCCTTCGTGTGGTCCGCCGCATTGGTGACGGCGGTTACAAATCAGCCTTTCTAAGGTACAGCTTCGAAGGCCGGGCCCCCTGCCGAACGTTTCATCGTTGCGTCATGGCAAGCTGGGCGGGTGACTACAAATTCGGCGGACCAGGCCGCCCTGCTAACATTCGGCGTCGACGGCGGGACGTTCCGGCTGCGCCCCGCCGCCCGCGCGGACCTGCCCGCCATTCTCCGGCTGCTCGCCGACGACCAGCTGGGCTCCTCGCGCGAGGATGCTGCGGATCTGGCGCCGTACCAGAGGGCCTTCGACGCGATCGACGCCGATCCGGCCCACCTGCTGCTGGTGGGGGAACTGACACCGGAGCGCGGCGCCGGGCCCCGGGTGGTGGCGACCTTCCAGCTCAGCTTCCTGCCCGGGCTGTCCCGGCGCGGGTCGTGGCGTGCCCAGCTCGAGGCCGTGCGGGTCGCCGGCGAACTGCGGGGCCAGGGCGTCGGCGCCGCGATGGTGCAGTGGGCGCTCGGGGAGTCGCGGCGGCGTGGCTGTTCCCTGGTGCAGCTCACCACGGATAAGTCGCGGACAGCGGCGCACCGATTCTACGAGCGGCTGGGGTTCGCGACCAGCCATGAGGGCATGAAGCTGCTGCTCTAGCGGCCGCGCCGGCGGCAGCCGCACCGTTGACTCTTAGGCCGCCTAACTGTTAGGCTCCCTAAGTATGAGTGAACACCCGCTGCCGGATCCCGTACTGCTCGCCCTCTCCCGGGATTTCCGGGAAGCCCTGCGCCACAGCATCTACCTGGTCCGGCGCTTGGACGCCGACGGCGAACTCAGCGCCGCCCAGCTCAGCACTCTCAAGATGCTGCTGGACAGCTCCGAAGACAGCGCCCAAGACAGCGCCGGGGCCAACGGCGTGCGGGTGGGTGAGATTGCCCGCAACCTCGGGGTCAAGGTTCCCAGCGCCACCGAGCAGATCATCAAGCTCGAACGGGCCGGGCTGGTCCGGCGTGAGGCGGATCCGGCCGACTCCCGGGCCGTCCGCGTCAAGCTCACCGCCGAGGGCCACGCCGCCGTCGAATCGGCCAACACCCGCCGCAACGCGGTCATGGCAGGGATCCTCGGCTCACTCACCGATGCGGAACGGCAGGCCCTCGCGGCCGCCATCCCGGTGATCGGCAAGATCAACGAGAGCCTGCAGCCCTGACAGCCAGGCCACTGCCTGCCAGGAACAACGACAGCAAGAACCCACAACCTTAGGAGCGCCCTCCATGGACGGCCAGCTCACGGCCCCCGCGCCGGAAGCAACATCAACCCTTGAGGCCGAAAAAGCCTCGCTACTCAAGCAGCCCAAGGCGGTCTGGGCCACTGCCCTGGCGGCGGTGTTCGCGTTCATGGGAATCGGGCTGGTGGATCCCATCCTGCCCGCCATCGCCAAGAACCTTGACGCCACCCCCAGCCAGGTGTCCCTGCTGTTCACCAGCTACTTCATGGTCACCGCCATCGCCATGCTGATCACCGGCTTCGTCTCCTCCCGGATCGGCGGCAAGCGCACGCTGCTGGCCGGCCTCGCCATCATCGTGGTGTTCGCCTCGCTGTCCGGCCTCTCCGGCAGCGTGACCGAACTTGTCGGCTTCCGTGCCGGCTGGGGGCTGGGCAATGCCCTCTTCGTCGCCACCGCCCTGGCCGTGATCGTCGGCGTCGCCAGCGGCGGCGCCGGGACCGCCATCATCCTCTACGAGGCGGCGCTGGGCCTGGGCATTTCACTCGGCCCGCTGCTGGGCGCCCTGCTCGGGGGGTGGCAGTGGCGTGCCCCGTTCTTCGGCACCGCCGTCCTGATGGCCTCGGCCTTCATCGCCCTGATCGCCCTGCTGCCCAAGACCCCGCTGCCGGAACGGAAGGTCCGGCTCCGGGACCCGCTGCTGGCGCTGGGCCACAAGGGCCTGCGGACGACGGCGGCCAGCGGGCTGTTCTACAACTACGGCTTCTTCACCATCCTCGCCTTCACCCCGTTCATCCTGGGGATGGACGCCTACGGGATCGGCGGCGTGTTCTTCGGCTGGGGTGTCGCCGTCGCCGTCTTCTCGGTGTTTGTCGCCCCCGCGCTGCAGCGGCGCTTCGGGGCTGTCCGCGTGCTGAGCGGCACGCTGGCGCTGCTGCTCCTGGACCTGGCCGGCCTCGGCCTGGCCGCGGGGCACTCGGTGCCCGCCGTCGTCGTCCTCGTGGTGGCCTCCGGCGCCCTGCTGGGGATCAACAACACGATCTACACCGAGCTGGCCATGGGCGTCTCCGACTCGCCGCGGCCCGTGGCCTCGGCCGGGTACAACTTCGTGCGCTGGATGGGCGGCGCACTGGCGCCGTTCGCCGCGGCGCAGCTGGGTGAACACTTCGGGCCCCAGGTTCCGTTCTTCGCCGCGGCGGTCGCCATGGCGCTGGCGATCGCGGTGGTCCTCGGCGGGCGGCGGTACCTGAGCACGCACGAGCCGCACCTGGTCTAACCCGCCGGACCTACAGTTGAGGCCCATGTTCCGCGGAACATGGGCCTCAACTTTTTGTTCGTGCAATGCCGCGGGGGCTACTTCTTGGCGGAACCCTTCGGCACGAACAGCGTCTCCGCGTGCTCCAGCGCCATGCCGTTGGTTTCCGGCACCTTGAACATCACGAAGAAGAACGACGCCGCCGCGAACAAGGCGTACATGGCGTAGGTCAGCGGCAGCGAGGCTGCCGCCATCACGGGGAAGCTCAGCGTGATGGCGAAGTTCGCGATCCACTGGGCGGCCGCGGCCAGGCCCAGGGCGCGGGCGCGGATCCGGGACGGGAAGATTTCACCCAGCAGCACCCAGACCAGCGGGCCCCAGGAGGCGCCGAAGCTGATCACGAAGACGTTGGCGGCCACCAGGGCGGCGGGGCCCCAGGCGCCCGGGAGCGTGATCGCATCGCCGGATCCGGTGGCGGATCCGAAGGCGAAGGCCATGGTCGCCAGCGAGACGGCCATGCCGATGGAACCCGCCAGCATGATGGGGCGGCGGCCGATCCGGTCCACCAGTGCGATGGCGACAAGGGTGACCAGGATGTTGGTGATCGCGGTCGCCACGGAAATCGTGAGCGAGTCCTTCTCCTGGAAGCCCACAGCTTTCCAGAGCGTCGTGGAGTAGTAGAAGATCACGTTGATGCCGACGAACTGCTGCAGCACCGACAGGATGATGCCGATCCACACCACCGGCTGCAGGCCAAGCGCCTTGCCGCGCAGGGAGCCCTTCTGGCCGGCGAGCTTGTCCTCCTCGATGGCCTTCTTGATGTCACGCAGGTGGCGGTCGGTGTCCTCGTCCGGCGCGATGGATTCGAAGACCTTGAGGGCGTCCTCGTCCTTGCCCTTGAACACGAGGAACCGCGGCGATTCGGGAAGCGTGAAGGCGATCCAGCCGTAGACGACGGCCGGGACGGCGCCGGCAATGAACATCCAGCGCCAGGCCTCGATGCCGAACCACAGGTTCTGGTCGGCGCCGCCGGCGAAGTTGGCGAACACGGCGTCGGAGAGCAGCGCCGCGAAGATACCGGTGGTGATGGCGAGCTGCTGCAGCGACGCCAGCCGGCCGCGCACGTGGCGGGGTGAAATCTCGGAGATGTAGGCCGGGGCGATCACCGAGGCGAGGCCGATTCCCAGGCCCCCGACGAGGCGCCAGAAGATCAGGTCCCAGACGCCGAACGCGAAGCCGGTGCCGAAAGCGCTGACCAGGAACAGCAGCGCGCCGAGCTTCATAGCGGGGATGCGGCCGTAACGGTCCGCGACCTTGCCGGCCAGGTAGGCGCCGGCCGCGCAGCCAAGCAGGGCGACGGCGACGGCGAACCCGGTCACGGCCTCGCTGAGCGCGAATTCTTCCTTGATGGCGTCGACTGCGCCGTTGACAACCGAGGAATCGAAGCCGAAGAGGAAGCCGCCAACGGCGCCCGCCACGGCCAGCCAAATGACCCGCTTGGGGATCTTGGCGACGGTCTGGTCTTGGGTGGTGGTCATGTGGCTCCCTCGGCAATTCGTGGTCAGCGGCTCACGCCGCAGCTACCCAGTCTGACACCGGGGATGCCGCGATGCACGTCACAGGACGGGAAAATGAGAGCAAGCTTACAATTCCGGAGGAGATGCGCCGCGCGGCCCACCGGCGGCGTCACGCCGGACCCACTTTCGACGTCGGCGGCCCTGGAAGGCCGCGTCCCGGCGGCCAAAAGCGAGGGCAGGCAGTCCAAAAGACTGCCTGCCCTGACGTGCTGCGGCGTGTGCCCTAGTGCGCGGGGACTGCCTCCTTGGCGGCGGCCTTCGGGTCCGTGAGCTTCTTGTTCGGCAGCGCGAAGCTGATCAGGAAGGCGATGCCGGTGAGCACGGCGGCGGTGAGCATGACGGCGTCGATCGACTGGGCGAATCCTTCGGTGATCGGCCGTGTCAGGCTGGCGTTCGCGGTGTGCAGCCAGCTTGTGTCGTTCAGCGAGTCGTTGCTGGCGCCGTTCTTGAAGAACTCGTAAAGCTTGGCGTTCGCGGGGTCGGCGGCAACGGCCGGGTCCTTGAGCACTTTGAGGTAGTCCGCGTTCTGCGCGGCGGCTTTCATGCCGGTGGCGATCTTGTCCGCCGCGAGGCTGAACAGCATCGAAATGAACACCGCGGTCCCCACGGCACCGCCCATGGAGCGGAAGAACGCGGCGGAGGAGGTGCCCACGCCCATGTCCTTGGCCGGAACGGAGACCTGCATGGCGAGGGTGAGCGGCTGCATGCAGAAGCCCAGGCCCAGGCCAAAGAACACAGCAATCGCGCCGGGGACCCAGAGCGGCGTATCCACGCCCAGCGAGAGTCCCATAACGACGGCGGCCGCGGTCAACACGGCGGTGCCCAGGATCGGGAAGATCCGGTAGGTGCCGGACGCCGAAATGGTCCGGCCGGCCGTGATGGACCCGGTGAGGATGCCCACCGTGAAGGTGATCATCATGAGCCCGGCCTCGGTGGGGGTGAGGCCCTTGACCAGCTGGAGGTACATCGGCAGCATCGCGATCGCACCGAACATGCCGACGCCGATGATGAAGTTCAGCAGCGAGGAGAGTCCGAAGGTGATGTTCTGGAACAGCCGGAGGGGGATCAGGGCGTAGTCGCCGGCGCGCTTCTCGGCCAGCAGGAACGCGACGATGCCGATGATGCCGAGTCCGTAGCAGAGGAAGGCCCCGGTGGAGCTCCAGCCCCAGGTCCGGCCCTGTTCGGCGACGAGCAGCAACGGCACAATCGCCAGGGTGATGGCGGCGGCGCCCCAGTAGTCGATCTTCTGCTTCAGGTGCTTGGCCGGCAGGTGCAGGTAAAGGAAGACGACGGCGAGGGCGGCCAGGCCGATCGGGATGTTGATGAAGAAGACCCAGCGCCAGCCGTCAAAGCCCAGGATGTTGGCGGAACCGGCAAAGGCGCCGCCGATCACCGGGCCCAGCACGGAGGAGATGCCGAAGACGGACATGAAGTAGCCCTGGAACTTGGCGCGGTCCTTCAGCGCCACGATGTCGCCGATGATGGTCAGCGCGAGGGCCAGCAGGCCGCCGGCGCCCATGCCCTGGATGCCGCGGGCGATCGCGAGCTCGGTCATCGAGTGGACCGAGCCGGCGTAGAGCGAGCCGGCCAGGAAGATCAGGATCGCGGCGAGGTAGAGCGGCCGCCGTCCGAAGATGTCGCTGAGCTTGCCGTAAAGCGGCGTGCTGACGGTGGAGGTGATCAGGTACGCCGTCGTTGCCCAGGCCTGCAGCGAGAGGCCGTCCAGGTCGTTGGCGATGGTGTAGATCGACGTGGACACGATCGTCTGGTCCAGGGAGGACAGGAACATGCCGAGCATGAGGCCCACCATGACGGTGATGGTCTGACGGTGCGTCAAGACCTCTCCGGGCAGGCGTGAGGACGTGGTTTTGGACATAACCGCTCCAAGGGGAAGTTTTTTTTGGGGTCAAGCAGGAAGGTTGCTTTCAGTAACTATCTTAGGGCCTGCTTTGTTCCCGCCCGCACCGGCTCCTTGGGCGTTGCCGTCCAGTTCCCGCCCATCCGCTCAGCGTTCCAGCAGGATGCCGTCCGGGTCGCACCAGATCAGCTGGCCGGGCCGGACGGCGACGCCGTCGATGTCCAGCTCGACGTCGGCCTCCCCGGCGCCTGCCTTGGCGCTCTTGCGCGGGTTGCTGCCGAGCGCCTTAACCCCGAGCGGCAGGCCGGCGACCGCCACCCGGTCCCGGATGGCACCGTTGATCACGACGCCGGCCCAGCCGTTCTCCACGGCGCTCGCCGCGATCAAATCCCCCATCAGCGCGGTGCGCAGCGAGCCGCCGCCGTCGACCACCAGGACGGCGCCGTTGCCCGGCGTGCCCAGCATGGCCTTGACCAGGGCGTTGTCCTCGAAGCAGCGGATGGTCCGGACCGGTCCGCTGAAGTGGGTGTGGCCGCCGAGCGACTGGAACTGCAAGGAGATGGAGTCCAGCTCCTCGCCACGCTCGTCGTAGAGGTCGGCGGTGTTGACGGGATTTGAGGGCTGGTCTGGCACTGGTTCTCCTTGGCTGCGTGAATAAGCGGTGGGCGTTGCTGCCCACGATAGTCTGGGCCCACACTGATCATCAGCTTCAGTCACCAGTTCCGGGGGGAACCACATGAGCCTGTCCAATGCCGCGGCACCGGCCCTTGCCGAGCCGGAACGCCGTGTCCGCCCGGTCTGGACGGCGGGTGTGGTCTTGGTCAACGTGGGCATTAATGCGGCCTTCTTCGGCCCGCTGCAGGTGCTGCTCGGCCAGCAGGCGGCGGCCTTCAACGAGGGCGAAAAGGAGGCAATCCTGGCCCTCGTGACCGGGGCGGGGGCGGCCGTCTCGCTCGTGGCCAACCCGTTGTTCGGCGCCTTGAGCGACCGGACGGTTGCGCGCCGCGGCCGCCGCGTGCCGTGGGTCCTCTTCGGTGCCATTCTTGGCGCGGCCGCCCTCACGGCGCTCGCCGGCGCCCCGAATGTCGCCGTCATGACCATTCTCTGGTGCCTCGTGCAGGCCGGCTGCAACGGAGCCTACGCCGCCATCACCGCCGCCATCCCGGACCGGGTGCCGGTACCGCAGCGCGGCACCGTGGGCGGGCTCGCCGCAATGGGCCAGACCGTGGGCATCCTGATCGGCGCCGTGATCGCCGCCGTCGTCTCCGGCAACTTCGCGCTCGGCTACGCGTTCTGCGCCGTGGCGCTGCTGGCCGGCGTCGGACTGTATTTCTTCCAGAACGACGACGTCGCGCTGCCGCGGCACGGCCGCCCGCCGTTCAAGCTGGGCGAATTTGCCCGGAGTTTCTGGATCTCCCCGGCCCGATACCCGGATTTCGCCTGGGCCTGGCTCACCCGCCTGCTCGTGAACATCGGCAACCACATGGTGACGCTGTACCTGCTGTTCTTCCTCACCGACGCCGTGCGCCTGCCCCAGACGCAGGGCATCGAGGCGGAGTTCGGCGTCCTGATCCTCACCGGCCTGTACGCGGTCATGGTGATCATCACGAGTGTGATCGGCGGCCGGCTCAGTGACCGGATGGGCCGGCGCAAGCCGCTCGTTATCCTCTCCTCGGCCGTCATCGCCGCGGCCGCGCTGATCCTCGCCTTCGCCCCGACCTGGCCGGGGGCCCTGATCGGCGCCTCGGTGCTGGGCATCGGCTTCGGCTCCTACCTCGCCGTGGACTTCGCCCTGATTACCGAGGTGCTGCCGACGGCGCTGAACCGAGGCAAGGACCTGGGGGTCATCAACATCGCCAATTCGCTGCCGCAGGTGATCGCGCCGCTCATCGCCTACCCCTTCGTGGCGCTCTGGGGAGGGTACGTTTCGCTGTACGTCGCGGCCGCGGTGATCGGCCTGCTCGGCGCTGTCTTCGTGGTCAAGATCAAGGGCGTGGACTAGGCGTTCCGGGGGTCCGTGTGACTGGCAAACGGCCCCACACCGTGCCGTATAGTGGACGGGATCGCCGCGGCAGTGCTGTGGACTAACCCTCCCGGCTGCCGAGAAAAACGACCCCCGGAACGCTGCTGATGCCTGAATTTCCTTCAGATCTTCCACCAATGGCCCCGCCGCCCACCCTGCCCCGGCAGCGCCTGCGCTATGCGCGGATCCTCGACGTCGCAGCCGGCTTTGCCCGCAAGGGACTCGACTCCGTGGTTCTCTCCGAGGTGGCAGCCAGGGCGGACGTACCGCTGGGCACCCTGTACCGCTATTTCCCCTCCTCGGCGCAGCTGATGCTGGCCCTGTACCGCAAGCAGCTCGGCGAGCTGCACCTTGGCGAATGGCCGGCGGGGACCAGGGTGCCGGTGCACGCCCTGGTGGGCGCGGTGATGGAAATCTTCCACATGCGCCTCATGCAGCCTGCAGTGGAGCAATGCCTGACCCGCGCGGTCTACGCGAAGGACACGGACACCACCCGCCTGCTGCGGGACATTGACGCGACGGCGGAGAAAGCAGTGACCGCGGTCAGCGGCGACCCCGCCGTCTCGCGGGTCCTGCTGCTCACCGTCACCGGCCTGGTGCAGTCCGTCCGCTGCCGCCGGCTCTCGCTCTTCGAGGCCGAAGAGGACCTGAAGAAGGCCTGCTCCCTGCTGTCCCGGGGGCGCCAGGCCGCCCAGCCGGTCTAGACCAGTTACCGGAATGTGTCCGGCCGAATCTCCGGCCGGCGACCGCGTTGCTTACCATGGCAGAACCGGAGCGGCGCGAGCGCCAGCACTTCCGGAGCTTCACCCGCAGGCCCGCCACCCCGGGGCCGCCGCCGGAGTTCCGCCAGACCATCTCGGGCACCCTGTGCCCCAGCAGCCAAGTGCCGTATGCCCACGGTGAGCCCCAGGAGACAACGACGTGTCCATTGAAACGACCATTCCCGCCGATCCCACTGCCCCCGAAGGGGCCGCAGAAGCGCCGGTAGCGGCGCTCAGCGACGAGGAGATCTTCGCCTCCCACCAAGGCGGCAAGCTCTCGATTTCCAGCACCGTCCCGCTCGCCAGCAAGCGCGATCTGTCCATCGCCTACACGCCCGGCGTCGCCCAGGTTAGCCGCGCCATCGCAGCCAACCCGGAACTGGCCAAGACCCTCACCTGGGCCCAGCGCCTCGTGGTCGTGGTCAGCGACGGCACCGCAGTGCTCGGACTTGGCAACATCGGCGCCAGCGCCTCGCTGCCCGTCATGGAAGGCAAGTCCGCCCTCTTCAAGGCGTTCGGCGACCTCGACTCCATCCCGCTTGTCCTCAACACGACCGACGTCGACGAGATCGTCGAGACTCTGGTCCGGCTGCGTCCCAGCTTCGGCGCGGTTAATCTTGAGGACGTTTCGGCGCCGCGCTGCTTCGAACTCGAGGAAAAGCTGATCGAAGCCGTCGACTGCCCTGTCATGCACGATGACCAGCACGGCACCGCCGTCGTCGTCCTCGCCGCGCTGACCGGTGCCGCGAAGGTGACGGCCCGCGAGCTCAAGGGACTCCGCGTGGTGGTTTCCGGTGCCGGCGCGGCCGGGATTGCCGTCGCCGAAATCCTGCTGACCGCCGGCATCGACGACGTCGTGCTGCTGGACTCCCGCGGCGTGATCAACCGGGACCGCGCGGACATCGCCGCGGACCCGGCCAGCAAGAAGGCCCAGCTGGCCGTCCGCAGCAACCCCCGCGGCGTCTCCGGCGGCCCCGGCGAGGCGCTGCTCGGCGCGGACGTGTTCATCGGCGTCTCCTCCTCCCGGCTGGACGAGGAACACTTGAAGCTGATGAACCACAGTTCGATCGTTTTTGCCCTTTCCAACCCGGATCCCGAAGTGCTGCCGGAGGTCGCGTCCAAGTATGCGGCCGTCGTCGCCACGGGCCGCAGCGACTTCCCCAACCAGATCAACAATGTGCTGGCGTTCCCAGGCATCTTCCGCGGCGCCCTCGACGCCGGTGCCCGCCGCATCACTCCGGCGATGAAACTCGCCGCGGCCCGCGCCATCGCGGACCTGGCCGAGGACGAGCTTTCCGCCGACTACATCGTGCCGAGCCCGCTCGACCCGCGTGTGGCCCCGGCCGTGTCGGCGGCCGTAGCCGCGGCGGTGGAGGCGGAATAACCAGCCGCCGCCGTGGCCAACCCTAAACTGGGGGCATGAACCCCGAGATCATCGTGACCGTCCTCTGCGGGCTCGCCATTCTGGTGGGCGTGGCGGGCATCGTCATCCCTGTGCTCCCCGGCAGCATCCTGATCGGCCTCAGCCTGCTGGCCTGGGCCCTGTGGGGCGGTGCCGGAACCACCGGCTGGGTGGTCTTTGGCGTTGGCCTGGCCTTGGTGCTGGCGGGAATGGCGGCTAGCGCCGTGCTGACCGGCCGCAAACTCAAGGAACACCGCATTCCCAGCCGCAGCGTGGTGACAGGCCTGGTCTTTGGGGTGGCGGGCATGTTCCTCATCCCGGTGGTAGGACTCTTCGTGGGGTTCGCCGCCGGCCTGCTACTCAGCGAATCCCACCGCACCCGGGATTTCCGGACCGCCATGACCACCAGCTGGGCGGCCTTGAAGGCCACCGGTGTGGGCATGCTGGTGGAGTTCGGTCTGGCTTGCCTTGCCGCGAGCACCTGGGTGATCGGCGTCTGGGTGGCTGCCGCCAGTTAGCCCTTCCACCGGCTGCCAAGGGTGCACTACTAGCATGGAAGAATGAGCGCCGGACAGTCCCCAGGACCCATCTATCGCGACACCCGTGACCTCACCCCGTTCGGCGTCCCGCAGGTCCGCACGCCGGTGCGGGACATCGCAGACGGCGTCGGCGGCATCCTGCATACCGCCCTGGGCGGCCGGAACGGGGCGCTGCTCAGCGTGGACGGCGCCACCCCCCGGCTCAAGCGGATGCCCGGAAAAGCGGCGAAGGCGGTGTACGAGGCGACCTTCCACAACACCGACCCCAACCGGCTGATCGCCTTGGGCCGCGCCTACCCGGGCTGGGCCGGGCTTTGCTACGTGCTGGCTGGTCTCCTGGCGCACAAGCAGGGCGGCTACCTGCGGGCCTCGGAGCTCCTCCAGCGCGGACTCACCACCGGGAACGACGACGACGCCAACCGGTTCGCGTCCGGCTATCTGACCCGTGTGGTCACCCGGGTCGAAGTAGCCGAGCGCATCGAGGTTCCGGTTCTGTTCAGCGAGGAAGCGGTGTTCCTCGCACTTTCGCACTCCCTGCGGGAGACAGGCCACCTGGAGGCAGCGGTGCAAACCGTGGCCTCGCTTCCGCCGTCGCTGCCCGCGGCCCTGGCCCGGTGCTCGGTGGCGTTCTCGATGGGCCGGGACAAGGAAGTGATGGTCTGGACGGAGGGGCTGCTGAATGCCGACGACCTCTCGGCCGCGCTGCTGCTGATCCGCGCCCGGTCACTGCGCCGCCTTGGTGCCGCGGCGGCCTCCCAAGCGGCGGTGAAGGAAGTTCTCCGGCGGCGGAAGACCCACCTGGCACTCCGAAATGATGCCCTGACCGACCGCGCCTTGATGCTCCTGGACAACGGCCGCAAATCACTGAATCCCCGCGACTGGCTGCGCGGCCGGCCCGCCCAGCTGGAAACTTTCGAGGTCATCCGCAAGGACGTGGAGGAACGCAGGCTTTGGGAACAGGAATGGAAGCAGTTGAACGGGGAATGATGCCATCCTGGCGGTTTCCGGAGGGCTACTGCCAGATGGTCTGCGCAGCCAGCGGCACCAGCTGTTCGCCCAGCAGCACCAGGCCCAGCGCCACCATGATGATTCCGCTGGCCAGCGTCACCCGGCGGGCAGCGCCGGGCCGGGTGTGCAGGAGCTTCCGGGCCAAGAGCGCCACGCAGCTGTAGACCACGGCCACCAACAGGACAAAGGTGAGCCCCAGCAGGCCGGACTGCAGCGGCACGGACAAGGCGGCGTCGGTGCTGACGAACTGCGGGACCAGGGCAACGAAGAAGAGCAGCCCCTTAGGGTTGATGCCGCTGGTGCCCATGCCCTGCAGGAAGACCCGGAACTGGTTGGCCTGGGCCGGCGCGGTGGCGGCTTGGCCGCCGAAGCTGGCGCCCCGCCAGGAGCGTACCGTGCTGACGCCCAGCCAGAGCAGGTAGCCCGCGCCCGCCACCGTAAGCCAGCCCAGGAGCCCGGGCATGCCCGTGATCACGGCGGCCAGCCCGGCGGCCAGGAGTGCGGTGTGTACGACGTAGCCGCCGCAGAGGCCGGCCACTGCGGGCACGAAACTGCGGTCCTTGAGCCCGGCGGCGATGGAGTAGGCCCAGTCGACGCCCGGGGTGCAGGCGAGGGCCACGGCGACGCCGATGAAGGCGAGGAACAGCTGGGGGTTCACGGCGGACTCCTGACGGTGGGCTCTAGGAGTAAGCCTAGGAATTTTCGGGCCAAAAGTGCTTACTGATTTCGCCCGTAAAGCCGTGCCGACGGTAAGGTTATTGCGTGATTGACCATATTGACAGAAGTATTTTGCGCAACCTCCGTGAAGACGGCCGGATGACTGCCACGGCGCTCGCGGCGAAGGTCGGGCTCACCGTGGCGCCGTGCCACCGGAGGCTTCGCGAGCTGGAGACGTCCGGCGTCATCCGCGGTTACCGCGCCGACATCGATCCGGCCGCCGTCGGGCTGGGCTTCGAAGCGATTGTGTTTGTCACGCTGCGTCAGGTGGACCGCGCCACCATGGAGATCTTCGAGAACCGCGTGGCGGAGAACCCCAACATCGTCGAGGCCCAGCGGCTCTTCGGCGAGCCGGACTATCTGCTCAAGGTCATTGCAGAGGACCTCCCGGCGTACCAGCGCTTTTACGACGCCGAGCTGACCTCGCTGCCCGGCGTCGAGCGTCTAACCTCGACGCTGGTCATGAAGAACCTGAAAGCGAATACCGGGCCGCCCGTGTGATCCGGGCGGTTAGCCTTCCAGCAGCCCTGTGGTCCGGTAGGGGATGACCTCGCGCAGGAACATGCTGGTGGACGTCCGCACAATCCCCGGACACAGCCGGATTTCCTCGGAAACCCGGTAGAGATCGTCGGGGCTCGTGGCGACCACCCGGATCAGCAGGTCGGTGTCGCCTGCGGGCGCATGGCATTCGAGCACCTCCGGGATGTTCCGCAGCGCGGCGATCGCCTCATCCAGGTGGCTCTGGTCCAGTTCGGCGCTCACCGCCGCTGCCACTCCGCGACCAAGTGCGGAGGGCAGCACCCGGCTGCTGTTCGGGCGGAGCGCGCCCGACGCCGTCATCCGCTCGAGCCGGGACTGGACAGTTCCGCGGGCCAGGCCCAGTTTCTGGGCCAGCACCATGATGGGGACCCGCGGGTCAGCATCCAGGGCCAGGAGGATCCGGCGATCCGTCGAGTCGAGCTGCTGCAATCTGACCACTTCCTGCCAATAGTCGAAGCTCTCAATGGTCAATCTGACCAACGAGCGCGGTGCCCGTTGCACCAACTGTATGGCTACTGCTCAAATAGTGGCAACAAGGGATGCGGGCCACCGCCGGCACCCGAAGGCTACAGATCCCCCGGCACACCTCCCGGACCCTGGATGAGGCATCCCGCAAGGAGCCCGCCGCTGATTGACTCTTGTTCACGCATCGTCTTTCCGCACACCCTTAACGGCAAGAGCCCCTGAGCCCCCGACGTCGGATGTCCGAAGTCATCGGTGGCTGAGGGGCTCTTGTGTTGCGCCGCATAGGCTTGTCCCATGACATCAGCCGGACGCTTCGCCCCCAGCCCCTCCGGCGAGCTGCACGTGGGCAACCTCCGTACGGCCATCCTCGCGTGGCTCTTTGCCCGGTCTACCGGCCGACGCTTCCTGATGCGGGTCGAGGACCTGGACCGCGCCCGCGCGGGTGCCGAGGCCGGGCAACTCCGTGATCTGGCGGCGATCGGCGTGAACTGGGACGGCGGCGTCGTCCGTCAGACTGACCGGGAGCACCTCTACGCCGCCGCGATCGACCGGCTGACCGCGGCCGGGCTGACCTACGAATGCTTCTGTACCCGCCGCGAAATCCAGGAGGCGCCGTCCGCCCCGCACGCCCCGCAGGGCGCGTACCCGGGCACCTGCCGGAACCTGGGCGAGGCCGAGCGTGCGAGCAAACGGGCGGTCCGGCCTGCGGCGGTCCGGCTCCGCGCGGCCGTTGCCGAGGCGACTGTTCGGGACGTGCTGCACGGCAGCTTCACCGGGGTGGTGGATGACTTCGTGCTCCGCCGCAACGACGGGGTCACCGCCTACAACCTGGCCGTGGTGGTGGATGATGCCGCGCAGGGGGTCGACCAGGTGGTCCGCGGCGATGATCTGTTGCCATCCACTCCGCGGCAGGCCTACCTGGCCTCCCTCTTGAATATTCCCGTTCCGGAATATGCCCACGTGCCGCTGGTGTTGAACGCCGACGGCGCCCGGCTGGCCAAGCGTGACGGTGCGGTGACGCTCGCGGATCTTGCTGCCGTGGGGGTCGCCGTCGATGAGGTGCGGGACGCGCTGCTGGAATCCCTGGGTTTGCCTGCGGGATCCCTGCAGCAGGCGCTGGCCGTGTTCGATCCCGCGGGCCTGCCGCGGGAGCCGTGGGTGTGGCCGGGGATGGGCGGCCCCGACGCGTAGGCTGGAAGCATGTCAGAACCAGAGTTCATGGAAGCGGCCGCGCCGAAGACCGGGTTTACCGTCGAGACGGCCAGGGTCCTCGCCGAGGTGGCCCACAACCGGCAGAAGGACAAGCTCAAGCGGCCCTACCGCGAGCATGTGATCGCCGTCGGCGATGCGCTGGCCGACTTCGATGACGACATCCGGATCGCCGGATACCTGCACGACATCGCCGAGGACACCCCGATGACGCGGCAGGCGCTGCTGGAGATGGGGGTCCCCGAACGGGCCGTGGACATCATCGAACGGGTCACGAAGCGGCTGCACGAGAACCCGGACGACTACCAGGCCGGCATCCGCTACATCGCCGAGGACCACGATGCCACCCTGGTCAAGATCGCCGACAATGCGCACAACTCCCTGCCCGAACGGGTCAAGGCGCTGGCGGAGAAGTGGCCGGACAAGCCGCCGGTCACCCGCTACGACGAGGCCCGGCCGGTGCTGTACGCCGCGGTTCCGGTGGAGGAAACCCGCAAGATCCTGGCCCGGATCAACCCGTGGTTGCTCGAGGAGCTCGATGACATGCTCGACGAGGCCGACGACACCGACTACGAGAACCTCTCCTACGACGGCAACCCGGAGGGCTAGACCCGGCCCAGCAGGTCGATGTCCTCGAGGAACTCCTGCTGCACTTCCGCGCTGACGGTGGTCCGGGTGTCCGCGATCGCGTCGAGGTAGTCCTGCGTCGCCGGGCCCTTCCGGACCGCCTCGCGGACGGACGCGCCGCCGTCGTCGTACACGGCTTTCTCAAGCGCACGCTGGGAGGCGCTCCGGGCGGCGTATTCGATGTCGGCGGGAGAGAAGCCCTCAGTGCGATCCACCAGCAGCTCCACGTCCACATCGTCCACCACGGTGGCGGGGATGAAGCGCTGCCACATGGCCTCGCGGGCCAGGCGGTCCGGCAAGCCGATCGGGATGACGTAGTCGAAGCGGCCGTGGCGCAGGAACGCGGAATCCAGGGCGCGGATGAAGTTGGTGGCGCAGACCAGCAGCCGGCCGGGCTGTTCGCGGAAGGCCGGAATGATCTTCAGCAGCTCGTTGGTGACGCCCTGCAGCGGCGACGGCGGCTCGCCGGAGCGCTGCGAGGCGATCTCCTCCACCTCGTCGATGAACACGACGGCATGCTCCAGCTCGGCAATCTCCAGGAAGGTCTCGCGCAGGGCCCCGGCCAAGCCCAATGGGTCGGCGGCGAGCCGGGAGGGGAAAACCTCCACAAAGGGCCACTCCAGCCGGGACGCAATCGCCTTGGCGAAGGTCGTCTTGCCGGTGCCCGGAGGGCCGAACAGCACGACCGCGCGCGGCGGGACCACGCCATACTCGTCGGCCAGGTCGGCTTCGGCCAGCGGCAGGACGAGGCGGCGCTCCAGGAGTTCCTTCTCGTTGCGCATGCCGGCGACGTTTTCCCAGAGGTCGCGGGCCAGGATCCGCCCGCCCAGCTGGCTCAGCGGCTCGAGTTCCTGGCGCTGCACCGGGATCTTGCGTTCAAAATAGCGCAGGTTCTTCTTCAGCACGAAGCCGCGGCTCAGGAAGGCCTCGACGCGGGTTTCGGACTCCGGCATGAGGGCGGAGAGCTTGTTCAGCCCGTGCGGGGCCATCCGGTTTTCCACGGAGGCCAGCAGCGAGGTGCCGATTCCGCGGCCGCGGAACTCGGGCAGGGTGGCCAGGAAGACGATCCAGCCCTGGTCGTGCGCGGCGCGGCCGACGGCGGCACCCACCACCTGCTCGCCCTGCACCGCGACGACGGCGTGGTCCTTCTCGCACGAGGCCAAGACCTCGGAGAGCGCGTAGACCGGCTCGACATTCGTGGCCTTGAGGGATTCCCAGAGGTGCAGGATCCCGTCCAGGTCGGCCGAATGGAAATCCCTGATCCGCCAGTTGGTCATGAGGTGTCTCCCGGGTGGTTCGTCGCTGAGCCAAGT
Source organism: Arthrobacter sp. 10T419 (assembly GCF_056394105.1). NCBI lineage: Bacteria > Bacillati > Actinomycetota > Actinomycetes > Micrococcales > Micrococcaceae > Arthrobacter > Arthrobacter sp. 10T419. Next base: position 79,498 of record NZ_JBFTHF010000011.1, read on the forward strand.
GGAACTGTTGTTCCGAGCTTAGGCGACAGGCACCCGGCGGGAGCGCTACGGTACTCTCCGTTACGCCGCCCGTCCCCCAACTAGCTCGCAGTTGTTGTCGTTTTGAGCCCTGAAAACGACAACAAGTGCGAGCTAGTTGGGCGGCGGCGGCCCGGTTCTATTCGTTCCCGGAGTTCCCGGAGTTCCCGGAAGGCCGGTTGGCCACCAGCGGGTACGGCCCGGTGAAGCCGTCGCGGACCGCGGCGATCTCCAGGATGCGGTGCCGGCAGAGGCGCCACCCGAGCATCAGGAGCGGGACGATGACCACAAGGGACGCGATGGTCCAGGTCCCCACCGGCGAGTCGAACGCCATCAGGACCAGCACGGCGAGCAGGAACGCGAGCGTAATCCAGCCTGTGACGGGTGCGCCGGGCATCCGGAACGCGGGCCTGAGCAGTTCCCCGCGGGCTGCGAGCCGGGCAAGCTGCATCTGGCACAGGACGATCATGGCCCAGGTGCTGATGATACCCAGCGACGCCACGTTCAGGACGATCTCGAAGGCCTCGGCCGGGACCACGGCGTTCAGGATGACGCCCAGCACGGCCACGCCGGCAGTGAGGGCGATTCCGCCGTAGGGCACGCCTGCCTTGTTCATCCGGGCGGCGAACTTCGGCGCGGACCCTGAAACGGACATGGACCGCATAATCCGGCCGGTGGAGTACAGGCCGGCGTTGAGCGAGGAGAGGGCCGCGGTCAGGACCACCAGGTTCATGATGGCGTCCACGCCGTCCACACCAATGGAACCGAAGAACGTCACGAACGGGCTTTCACCGGCCTTGTAGGAGCTGTAGGGGAGCAGCAGCGAGAGCAGCACGAGTGAGCCGACGTAGAACACGGCGATGCGTACGATCACGGTGTTGATGGCGCGCGGCATGATCTTTTCCGGGTTTTCCGTCTCGCCCGCCGCCGTGCCGATCAGCTCGATCGATGCGTAGGCGAACACAACGCCCTGCATCACCACGATTGCCGGCAGCAGGCCGTTGGGGAACAGGCCGCCGTTGTCCGCGATCAGGGTGAAGCCGACCTCCTGGCCGGCGACGGGGGTGCCGAAGATGACGAAGTAGATGCCGACTATCAAAAAGGACACGAGCGCCACGACCTTGATGAGCGCGAACCAGAATTCGAGCTCGCCGAACACCTTCACGCTGATGAGGTTCAGGCCCAGCACCAGGATCAGGGCGGCAAGGGCCCAGGTCCATTGCGGTACATCTGCGATCGGCGCCCAGTACTTCTTGAAGAAGTTCATGTACAGCGCGACGGCGGTGATGTCCACGATCGCGGTCATGGCCCAGTTCAGCCAGTACAGCCAGCCGGTGACGAACGCGGCCTTCTCGCCGAAGAATTCGCGGGCGTAGGAGACGAAGGAGCCTGATGACGGCCGGTGCATCACGAGTTCGCCGAGTGCGCGCAGGATCATGAACGCGAAGAACCCGCAGAGGGCGTAGCTGATGATCAGGGCCGGTCCGGCGGTGGCGAGTCGGCCGCCGGCGCCCATGAACAGGCCGGTGCCGATGGCGCCGCCGATCGCGATCATCTGGACCTGCCGGGGTTTCAGGCCTTTGTGGTAGCCCTGGTCTTCGGCATGGAGTGCGGCCTCGGAGGCGTGGGCATGCGCCGGAATGGTGTGGTCGGAGATGCCCTGCTGCGGGGTTGGCTGTTCTTGGGCCGGCGGTTTTTGGGCGCGGGCAGTTTCTGGATAGGTCATGGGGGTCCTTCGGGGTTCGAGGGGGCGCTACTTGCTCAGGTTGGCCAGTCGCTGCGGGCTGAGCAGTTCGGTGAGCTGCTCGGCGGTGAGCAGCCCGTGTTCGAGTACGAGTTCCGCGACTCCCTTGCCGGTGGCGAGGGCTTCCTGCGCGATCGCCGTGGCGGTCGCGTAGCCCAGCTGCGGGTTGAGGGCGGTGACGAGGCCGATTGACTGTTCCACCGTCAGGCGGAGCCGTTCGGTATTGGCGGTGATACCCCGGACGCAGCGGGCCGTGAGGGTGCGGCAGGCGGCTTCCAGGTGCGAGATGCTCTTGTGGAGGCTGTGGACGATGATCGGTTCGAAGGCGTTGAGCTGGAGCTGGCCGGCTTCTGCGGCCATGGTGATGGTGACATCGTTGCCGATGACCTCGTAGGCCACCTGGCTGACCACCTCCGGGATGACCGGGTTGATCTTGCCGGGCATGATGGAGGAGCCGGACTGCACGGCCGGAAGGTTGATTTCGCCGAAGCCGGCGCGCGGGCCGGAGGAGAGCAGCCGGAGGTCGTTGCAGATCTTGGACAGTTTCACGGCCACCCGCTTCAGCACCCCGGAGAGGTGCACGAAGGCGCCGACGTCCTGGGTGGCCTCGATCAGGTCCGCCGCCGTGACCAATGGCAGGCCGGTGATCTCGGCAAGGTGCCGACAGGCGGCCTCTGCATAGCCCGCCGGGGCGTTCAGACCGGTGCCGATCGCCGTGGCGCCGAGGTTGATCTCGTGGATCAGCAGGTCGGCTTCGGCCAGCCGGAGCCGGTCCTCGCCGATCGTGACGGCGTAGGTGCCGAACTCCTGCCCCAGCGTCATGGGGACGGCGTCCTGCAACTGGGTGCGGCCCATCTTCACCACCGTGCGGAATTCGACGGCCTTGGCGGCGAAGGCATCTTCCAGCTCGGTGAGGGCTGCCAGCAGTTCCCGGGCGGCGAAGATCGTGCCGAGTTTGACCGCGGTGGGGTAGACGTCGTTCGTGGACTGGCTGAGGTTGACGTGGTCGTTGGGGTGCAGCCGTGCGTAGTCGCCCTTCGGGTGTCCAAGGATTTCCAGGGCCCGGTTGGCGATTACCTCGTTGGCATTCATGTTCGACGACGTTCCGGCACCGCCCTGGATGACGTCCACCACGAACTGCTCGCTGAGTTTGCCGCTCATGACATCGGTGCAGGCGTCCTCGATGGCACGGGCGCGCTCGGCGTCGAGCAGCCCGAGCTCGTGGTTGGTGCGGGCGGCAGCCAGCTTCACGGCGGCCAGCCCTCGGACCAGGTACATGTTGGAGGACAGCGGCTGGCCGGTGATGGGGAAGTTCTCTACGGCCCGAAGGGTGTGGACACCCCAGTAGGCGTCAGCGGGAACATCCCGGTCGCCCAGGAGGTCATGTTCGGAGCGGAAGTCGGCGGGTTCGTCGAGCGGGGTCATGGCGGTCCTTATAGGGCGTGGGGGTCGTTGAAAGTTACGTGGGCGGCGAGGAAATCGGTGGCCTGCAGCAGTCCGACGGGCCGGCCGCCGCCCAGCACAGCTGACGTGGTGAGCCCCGTCAGAGGCGAGGTGTCGACGTCGAGCGCCTCCAGCAGGCGCACGGTGACAGGCATCCGGGCGCGGTCCCCGCCGTCGGAGATTTTGACGGCGACGGCGCGGCCGTCCGGAAGGCCCACGAGCTGGACGCCCTCAAAGCCGTCCTTCGCGAGGAGGCCGGGGACCAGGCGCATCAGTGCGGTGACATCTCGGTCCTCGCCCGCCACCATCCCGGGGTGGCGGCGCATGGCGTGGGCCACGGCAGCCTCCGCGCTGTCGGATCCCTTTGCCGAGGCCAGCTGGCCGAAGGCGCGGGCCATGCCGCGCAGGGTCAGGGCGAACAGCGGGGTGCCGCAGCCGTCGGTGGAGGCGCGCTCAGGCTGCTCGCCGGTCAACTCCGCCACGGTCCGGGCCACGAGTTGCTGCAACGGGTGCGCCGGGTCCAGGTATCCCCGGACGGGCCAGCCGTTGACGAGGCAGGTGGCAACCATCGCGGCGTGCTTTCCGGAGCAGTTCTGCGCCAGCCGGGTGGCCTGGCCGCCGCCGCCGAGCCATTCCTCGCGTTCGCGGACGCCGTAGGGGAGGTCGGTGCTGTTCTCAAGGTCAGCGGGGTTGAGGCCGTACAGGTCCAGGATGCGCAGCGCGCCGTCGCGGTGGACGGTGGCTCCGGAGTGGCTGGCGGCGGCCAGGGCGAGGAGTTCCTCCGGGAGGTCGAGGCCGGCGCGAACCATGGCGACCGCCTGCAGGGGCTTAAGGGCGGAGCGCGGGTAGAACGGGGCGAGCGGCTCGCCGGCGGCCAGGAGGGTGCGGCCGTCCGCCGCGGTGGCGATGGCCGAGCCGTAGTGGACGCTCTCGGCCATGCCGTCGCGGGTCTGGACCGCAAGGGGGACGTGCTGCGGGAGCCTCGCGGGGGCCGCTGGAGTTGGAATGTGCGCGACGGCAGGGGAAATCATTGCGTCCTTAGCAGTGGAGGTGTTCGTTGCTGTTCAAGGTGCTGTTGCTGGGTCTGCCCGCTGGGCCGGATCACACGCCGGCGTGGGGATGCAGGATCGAGGCGAGGGCAAGACCAACGGCGTGCAGGTGCTGGCTCATGGCGATTCGCGCTGTTGCTGCGTCGCCGCCCTCGATGGCGGCCAGGATGCGCCGGTGCTCTTCATCCGAGGCGTGCTGGCGGTCCGCCACCATATTCAGGGTCTCCGACTGATGTGCCAGGGCCTCGCGGATGTCCGCGACGACGTTCTCGAAGACCTTGTTCCGGCTGGCCTTCGCGATCAGGGCATGGAAATTCGAATCCAGGCCAACCCACACTTCGGGGTCGTCCTCGGCGGTCATGGCCGCGACGATGTCCCGCATGGTGTCCAGTTCCTCCGGCGAACGGCGTTCCGCGGCGAGCCCGGCGGCCGGAACTTCGATGTGGGGGCGGGCCTCGGTGAGGTCCAGGGCGGAATACTGGCCCAGGACCAGGTCTTTGGCCACATGGTCGGCGACGACGAAGGTGCCCCGCCCGGTCCTCGTGACGGTAAGCCCCAAGGCGTTGCAGGAACGCAGGGCCTCGCGGACCACGGAGCGGCTCACGCCGTACTGCTGGGCGAGCGTGGCTTCGGAACTCAGTTTGGCGCCGATGCCGAGCTTGCCGGATTCGATCTCGGAGCGCAGGACGTTAAAGACGGCCTCGGCCGCGCTGAGGCGGGCGAGTGGTTGTCCGGCTGTCCGGCTGTCTGACAGGTTCACCCCTCAAATATGGCAGAGGTCACACTGGGGTGTCAACCGGCTCCCACGCCCGGGAGCCGGCCGAGCGGACACTTGGGCACACTCCGAGGGCCCGGTCAGGGCTACAAGTGTCCGCTCGGACCCGGCAGCTGAGCCTAGAGGCCGGCCAGCAGTCCCTTCATTTCCTTGATTTCGTCCGTCTGGGAGGCGGCGATGTCCCTGGCCAGTTTGATCGCGTCCGGGTTCTTGCCGCTTCGGACCTCCGCGTTGGCCATCTCGACGGCGCCCTCGTGGTGGGCGATCATTTGGGTGAGGAACAGCTTCGCGGCCTCGGTGCCCGTGGCGGCGTCGAGCTGGCGGATTCCGTCATCGCTCACCATGCCGGACATGACGTGGCCTCCCGGCATTTGGGTGGATTCGTTCCAGCTCCGGAGCCAGCCGGTCATCCGTTCGATCTCCGGCCCCTGGGCAGCCTTGATGCGGCCGGCCAGGGCGGTCACCTTGGGGTCGATGCCCTGCTCCTTGAGCATCATCTCGCTCATTTCGACAGCCTGGGCGTGGTGCGGGATCATCCCCTGGGCGAACATGGTGTCCGTGCCGTTGTGGTCCGCGGCTGCGGGCGCGGAACTCGATCCCGCGCTGCCGTGGTCCATGCCGGGCATGCTGCTGCCGGAGCCGGTGCTGGCGGAGCAGCCGGCCAGGGCGATGATCGCGGCGAGGGCGGTGGCGGAGATTGTCAGTGCTTTGTTCATCAAAATTCTGTCCTTTGGGAATCCGGCGTGCGCCGGCGGCGGACGATGCGAGCCTAAGGGGTGCGCACCGTGTGGGGGCGTGGGTGCCGGCGAAGCGCGGCACGGATCCCCTTTACGTCCGGCTAATGGACAGCTCGTTCGGCGTTGGCGTGGAGGGGAGGTAGGAGTTGGCGGCGAGCTGGTCCACTTCCGCCGCGCTCCGTGGCCGGAACGTGAGCAGTGTTGTCCCGGGCAGGGGCGCGCTCAGGGACGCGCCCGAGGGGGCCGGGGTGCACGACGTGTGTGCCGCGTGCTGTTCGCCGCAGCCTCCACCGCAGACGCACGACGGCGGCGTCGGAGTTTCGTGATGGATCGCCTGGCCGGTGTGCGCGGGTGCAGTATGGCCGGCAGCTGCGTGGAAGGATGCAGAATGGCCGGACGCTGGGGCGGTCTGGACGTGCTCAGCCGAGGCGTGCGCTCCCTGGGTGCCAGCGAGGACGTGCATGCCGAGAAGCCCGGCAAGCACGGCGAGGATGCCGGCCAGCAGGGCGAAGCGGAGGAGGCAGGCGGCCGGATCATGCTTCGATGCTTCGGTCACGTCGCACCTCCTTTCAGGCTGATGTCCCGCAGTTCAGGCTACCGGTGATCAACGATGGCTCCGCTGATTGTGTTCCAGCCACCCGCGGCCAGCCCGGTTAACAGTTGGACCGACGCGGCGGGTGTGAAAGTATCTGCGTATGAATGCAGATATGCGGGTTGATGTCGAAAGCCCCCACGTGGAGCTGGCCGTCGAAGTATTTTCCATGCTGGCCGACGCCACGCGGGTCCGGCTGATCCTCGCTCTGGGGAACGGTGAGCTGCCGGTTAACGCCTTGGCGGAGCAGGTCGGGAAACCGGCCTCTGCCGTCTCGCAGCACCTGGCCAAGATGCGGCTGGGCGGTATGGTCGCCACCAGGCAGGAAGGCACCAAGGTCTTTTACCGGTTGCAGAATGATCACGCCCGCCAGCTGGTGATGGATGCGATCCACCAGGCCGAGCACGCGCTAGGCACTGCCCCGGGACACGGCGCATGAGCGGGCCGGGGAACGCAGTGGGCCACAACCGCCACGGGGAACACGACGGCCACGATCATCCGCATGATCACGACCACCCGCACGAGCACGACCACGATCACGACCACCCGCACGATCACGAGCACGAACACGAGCACGATCACGACCACGACCACGCGCACGATCACGACCACGCGCACGGCCACACCCACGCCCCCGGGCTGAAGGGTTGGCTGCACGAGCTCTTCGTCCCGCATTCCCATGACGCCGCGGACTCCATCGACGAGGCACTCGAGTCCAGCGCCCAGGGCATCCGCGCGGTTAAAGTCTCACTGCTGGGCCTGGGCGCCACCTCGCTGTTCCAGCTGGCGATTGTGCTGATCAGCGGATCGGTGGCGCTGCTGGCGGACACCGTGCACAATTTCTCCGATGCGCTTACCGCGGTGCCGTTGTGGATTGCGTTCCTGCTCGGCCGGCGCAAACCGACGCGTACCTACCCGTACGGCTTCGGCCGCGCCGAGGACCTGGCCGGACTCTTCATCGTCGCCATGATCGCCCTCTCCGCGGTCGTGGCCGCCGTCGAATCCATTCGCCGCTTCTTCGAACCGCAGCCCGTGCAGAACCTCGGCTGGGTCCTCGCTGCAGGCCTCGTCGGCTTCGCGGGCAATGAGCTGGTGGCGATCTACCGGATCCGGGTCGGCCGGCGGATCGGGTCCGCGGCGCTGATCGCCGACGGCGTGCACGCCCGGACTGACGGCTTCACGTCGCTCGCCGTGGTGGCCGGTGTCATCGGCGTCTGGCTCGGCTTCCCGTTGGCGGATCCGATCGTGGGGCTGCTGATCTCGGTGGCGATCATGGTGCTGCTCTGGGGCACCGTGCGCGACGTCGGGCGGCGACTCATGGACGGCGTCGACCCCCAACTGAGCGATGCGCTCGCTGGCGTCGTCCGGGAGCGCTCGCCACTGGGCGGGACCTCCCGGCTGCGCTGGTCCGGGCACCGGCTGCACGCCGAGATCACGGTCCCCCTCAGTCCGGACGCCCGGCTGGCCGATCTTTCCTCGGTGGCCGCGGACCTGGAAGAGGGCGCCAAGGCGGCGCTGCCGCACCTCGGCTCGGTGACGGTGGTGCCGTCCATAACGCAGTCCGCTTAGCCGGGGTCAGATCCCCAGGGAAGCGAGGCTCTGCCGCAGGGTCTCGGCCGAGTGGTGGAGGGAAGCGAGTTCGCCCTCGTCCATGGGTGTCTCCAGGACCGCGCGCACGCCGCCGTTGCCCACGATGCTGGGCAGTGAGAGGGCGATTCCGTCGATCCCGTACTGCCCGCCCAACACCGTGGAGACCGGGAGCACCGCGTTTTCCGAGCGCAGCAGCGCCTCCACGATCCGGGCACCGGAGAGGCCGATCGCGTAATTCGTGGCGCCCTTGCCGGCGATGACTTTGTAGGCGGCCTGCGTGACTTCGCGGGCGGTTTCGGTGAGGTACCCGGGGGTGAAGATGCGCTCGCCGTCGACCCTCCAGTCCCGGATCGGCACCGGGCCGATGGTCGCACCGGACCAAGCCGGGAATTCGGTGTCGCCGTGTTCGCCGACCATGCTGGCGTGCACGCTGGTCACGGACACGCCCGCACGGTGCGCCAGCAACCAGCGCAGCCGCGAGGTGTCCAATACGGTGCCGGAGGAGAAAACCCGGGAGGTAGGCAGCCCGGTGATCTTTTGCGCGGCCACGGTCAGCACATCACAGGGGTTGGTGACAAGCACGTAGACCGCGTCCGGGGCGTGTTCGAGCAGTTGCGGCATGAGCTGCTCGAGGATGCGGACGTTGGTGCCGGCCAGGTCCAGGCGGGTCTGGCCGGGCGCCTGTTTGGCCCCCGCGGTGATGACGACGACGTCGGCGCCTTCGGTGACGCTGATGTCCCCGCCGCCGTTGACGGTTGCCGCCGCCGCCGTGAACTGGGTGCCGTGCGCCAGGTCCAGGACCTCGGCCTCGGCCTTGGCCGCGTTGACGTCAAAGAGCGCGACGTGGCTGGCCGAGCCGCGGATCAGGGCGGCGTAGGCAAGCGACGTGCCGACGCTGCCGGCGCCGACGACGGCCAGTTTGGACCCGGAGCGTGCGGACATGAGCCTCTCCATCCTGCGCGGTCAGCTGCCGGGCGGCACGACGGTGCCCGCGGTTTCGCCGCCATCAATGACGAATTCGGCACCCGTGACGAAGGAGGATTCCTCGCTGGCCAGATAGACGGCGAGCTGCGCGATCTCGGCGGGTTGGCCGATCCGGTGCAGCGGCACATGGCCGGTGTCGAAGGTCATGCCCTCGGTCATGGGGGTCTGGATGACGCCGGGGTGGACGGAGTTGACCCGGATCCCGTCCCGCCCGAGGTCGAGTGCGGCTGCCTTGGTCAGGCCGCGCACGCCGAATTTCGACGCGGTGTAGCCGGCGAGGTTCTCGTAGCCGCGCAGTCCGGCGATGGAGGAGACGTTGATGATGGAGGAGGAGCCCGCCCTGGCCAGCGCTGGGGCGGCGGCCTTGATGCCGTTGAAGACCCCGGTGAGGTTCACCTCGATGATCCGGGCCCATTGTTCGTGCGGGTAGTCGTCGATCCGCCCGAAGTTCACGATGCCGGCATTGTTGACCAGGATGCTCAGGCCGCCGAAAGCGGACACGGCCTCGTTAACTGCTGCGTCCCAGTCCGCCGGGCTGGTCACGTCCAGGTGAACGTAGCGGACGCCGTCGCCGAGTTGAGCCAGTAACTGGGCGCCGTCGTCGTCCAGCACATCGCCGACGACGGCCGTCGCCCCTTCGTCAAGGAAGCGCTGCGCGATCGCGGCGCCAATGCCGCGGGCGCCGCCGCTGATCAGTGCGACTTTGCCGTCCAAACGTCCCATACCGTTGTCCCTTCGAGCTGCACCAGTCAGCGCTGTATCCGTCTGCGCTGCATCCGTCTGCGACGGGCCGGCCGTGATGCGGTCAGCTATCCCAGCTTGGCTGGGGGAGACGTGGTTGGGCAGGGCCGTTGGGCCCAAGGGCGACGTCGGCAGGCGGCGGCGAGCCGGCGTCGTGTGGCGCCTAGAGGTGCTGGATCCCCGCCCGCTGCATGGCGTCCTTGTAGACCGCGACGTTCTTGGCCAGGAGTTCTTCCTGCTTGGCCGGCGATACGGCAAAGGCGCGGCCACCCAGCGCGGTGGCTTTGTAGATTTTCACGCCGCGGTTCTTCAGTGAGGAGTGGTAGGTCTTTTCGAACAGTGTCAGGAAGGCGTGGGCGTCGGCACCGTGGGCGATGATCGCGGAGGTCCGCTTGTTGATCTTCATGAACTGGCGGAAGGGCCGCAAGCCGTCGGTCTTTTCCTGGACGTTCAGGGCTGACGGGAGCTCCGGGTCGCGGACCCAGGGATAGGCGTTCCACGGCATCACATAGCGCGGGTCGAGTTCGACGGCTTCGTAGATGGAGGTGGCGCGGCGGGCTGCCTCGTCCTCGTTGAAATGCGAGACGAACCCCGATTCGCAGCCCTTGCCGGGCGCAATATGGAGGGTCACGATGCGGCACTCGTCCTCATCATGGACGGGGTCGATGTACGGGACCACAGATCCCGGCTTCTTCTCCATCAGTTCGTCGCAAAGTTGGGTCACGGCCGCGATGTTCGGTTCCTGCAGCAGAGTCTTCTTTTCGTCCCAGTCAATCGTCACGATTTCTCCCTCAGCACTCGGCGTCCAGAATCAGGCGTCTTGTTCCACTCTACGCTTCTGTGCCGGAGGGTGTTTTCGTGCGGCCCGGAAGAGGCGACGGACCCCTAGCCTCGGCTTCTGGGCAGGCGTACGCTTAAAGCGCCTGCAGGTAACCACTTGATTAAGCCGGGTCGTTCTGGACATGAAAATGTCCGAGCCGTCTCATAGCGAGATCGCGAAGGTACCTGCAGGTCCTGTGTTTAACGGATTTTTGGCGTTTAGCGGATACATGGCGGCCTGCCGCCCTCCCCGAAGTCCCTCAGCAGGCCGCGGACGGCCAACCTCGTCCCTAAGTCTCAGGCCGCAGTCCTGAGCCGCCCGAGCTTCAGCACCTTGACGAGGTGTCGAAGTTCCCGACGCTGGCCGAATGTCGCCGTCGACCGATATGCCCCTCCCGGCAGCGGCGGGGCGGTGGAGTGGTAGCTGTGGCCGGTGGGTGTGGTGAGTTGGAGGGTGTGCCGGGGTCCGGGGCGGGGTTGTGCGTTCCAGCCGGGGGTTTCTTTGGCGTGGTTGCAGGCCTCGCAGACTCCGGCGCCGTTGGCTGCTGTGGTTGCGCCGCCGGTGTGCCAGGGGATGATGTGGTCCAGGTGGCGGATGGGTGCGTCGCAGTACGGCGTCCGGCAGGTGTGGTCCCGGGCCTGGAGGAACCGGCGCAGCCCGGGCGGGAAGAGCCTCGCGCGGGAGTCCATGGCCACGAGTTCGCCGGTGGCCGGCGCGGTGTAGAGCCGGCGGAGCCAGGTCGCGAAGGCGCGTTCGTCGCCAGAGCCGCCCGAGCCGCCCGAGCCGCCGGCCGCGTCCCTGAGCAGGTTCCGGGCCCACCCGGCGGGGACGATGCCGTAGCCGGGGAGGCGGGCGGGTTCGCTGTCGGCCTGGAAGAGGGTGCGGTCGGTCATGATGAGCTGGATGTCGATGCCGCTGATCCCGCCGGCTTTGCCGGTGGTGCGTTCGACCAGGGCGTCGGCCATCAGCTGGCCCCGGGAACGGGGATCCCCGGCGGCGCGGGCAGCGTCTGCGTGCCGGGTGAGGGCGGCGTGCACGGCCACGCCTTGGCCGACGGGCAGCAACGCGGTGAGGTAGCACATGGTGTCGGGGGCCGGGCGGAGGCTGACGTGGCGTTCGGTTTCGGCGTGGCCGGCGCGCTGGGTGATGGAGCGCGGGTCCCGCCGGTACGCGGCGGCACGGGCCGCGGCGACGATGGCGCGGTCGCCCGCGCCGTCGAAGGTCCCGGCGTCGGGGGCGAGTTCCTCGTCGACGGCGGCCCGGTCGGCTGCGGACAGGCAGGCGGTTTCGCGGGCCAGGAGCGTGGCGCGCCATTCGTTGAGCTGGCCGGTTTCCAGGCCGGCGAGGGTGTGCGGCATTTCGGTGACGAGGGCTTTGGCGAGGCCCAGGAGTCTCCCGCCTTTGGCCGGGGATTCGCGGCGGGCGAGGGCGAGCTGCGCGCCGACGCCGGTGCCGAGTTGGTCGGCGGGAACGCCGGCAAGGGATTGTTCGCGGCGCTGGGCCAGGTCGAAGGCGACGGCGTCCCGGGCCTGCCGGGCGGCCAGGACGGACTTCAGGTCCTCCAGCTCGCGTGTTTCGTCGATGAGGGCCGCGGCGCTGGCCGGGGCCGGGATCCCGGCCAGGATCCGCGCGAGGTCCGCGACCGTTACGCTGTCCGTCAGAGCCACGTCGGGCCCTTGCTTGCCGTCCATGGAATCCAGTCAATCAGGCACCTGTGACAATTAAGGCGGCCGAGAAACCGCCGCCTCCGTAGGCACCAAGAGCACCGCCACGCCCAAAAGCCCAAGCCAAGGAACCCATGCCGATCAACAGACAGTCACTGAAGCAGGACGGCTTCACCGGGTTCCGGGCGCTAACGGAGCTGGACATCAACCGGATCCCCCAGAAACCCGGCATCTTCGCCGTGCTGCTGCCCGAGAGCCCCGGGCCGGGCAGCGCCCGGCCTCAGTTCCTCGCCAAGAGCACGGCTGGCATCTTCAAGAAAAAGGATCCAACCCTCAAGCCCGAGGCGCTCGACGTCGAATGGGTCGACGGTGCCGACGTCCTCTACGTGGGCAAGGCCGGGCCGGGCAGCAAAGGCAACCGGGGGCTGCGCCGGCAGATCCAGGAGTTCGTGGACTTCGGCAAGGGCAAGCCGCCGGGCCACTGGGATGGGCGGCTGATCTGGCAGCTCGCCGCCGCCAACAAGCTGATCATCGCGTGGAAGGAGCTACCCGTGGACCAGCTAGCCGCGGCCGAAGCCGGCTACCACGCCGCGTTCATCGCAGACCACGGCAGGCTGCCTTATGCCAACCTGGTCCAGGCCCGCGTCAAGGGCGCCTAGCCGGTTGCGCCGCGCGCCCAGCTAAAACCCGCCGCGGTGCGTGAACCGCCCCGCCACCAGCGTCGCGGCCACCGGCATCGCGGCAAACTCGGCGTCGGAGGCGGCCAGCGGGTCGGCGTCGAGCACGACGACGTCGGCCGGGTCGCCGACGCTGATCCGGCGCCGTCCGCGCGACGACGCAGCCAGCGCCTCCTGCCGGGTCAGCGCCTGCTCCGGGTGCCACGGACCGCGGCCGTCCTGCCGGGCCCGGGTGGTGGCCGCAGACATGGCCGTCCAGGGTTCCAGCGCCGCGACCGGAGCGTCGGAGCCAAGTGCCAGCGTGGCCCCGGCGTCGAGCAGGGAGCGCAGCGGGAACGCCCGCTCCGTCCGGCCGGCCCAGTTGGAGTCGGCCGCGTCGCGGTCATCGAGGGCGTGGGCGGGCTGCACGCTGGCGGTCAGGCCCAGTTCGCCGAACCGTGCGAAGTCTTGCTGCCGGACAAACTGGGCATGCTCAATCCGGCCCCGTACTCCGGCCGCCTCGAAGGCGTTCAAAGCCACCTCGTTGGCGCCGTCGCCGATCGCGTGTACCGCGGGGACGAACCCGGTGTCGCGGGCCCGCACCAGCAGCTCCAGCAACTCCGGCTCGCTGACCGTGAGCAGGCCGCGGCCGCCGTGCGGGTAGGGGTCCACGCAGTACGCCGTGCGCGTGTTCAGTGAGCCGTCGATCAAGACCTTCAGCGGACCCACCCGAAGGAGTCCGCCGCCCTCCGGAACCTGCTGGCCGGTCCGCATCCCCGCGCCGACGGCTCGGTCCAGATCCTGCGGATAGACCCCCGCATCAACGCGGAAGGAATCGAACCCCGCCGCGATCCGCCGCAGCCACGTATCCCGGTTCCAGACCATCTCGAAGTCGACAATCCCCACGATGCCTCGCGCAGCGGCTGCCTTCCCGGCGTCGCGGACCATGGCGTCGACCGCGACGTCGGGCAGTCGGCCCAACTCCCTGGTGAGTTCAAAGGCCGGATCCTCGCGGAGCAGTCCGTCCGCACCCACGGCCACGCCGTAGCGCCCGGCGGCCGCGGTGTTGAGCCACACGCAGTGCAGATCGTGGCTGATCAGCGCCGTGGGGACGCCGGCGGTTGCGCCGTCGAGCAGTTCAAGACTGGGCATGTCCGCCCAGACAGCGTCGCGGAATCCGACGCCGACGAGCGTCCGGCCGCCGGCCGCGGCGCCGCCGTAGCCTCTACCTTCCGCCGCCCCGGAACCCTTTTCATTCAGCTGGGATTGCACGACGGCGGCCGCTTCCCGAGCGGAGCCTGCGCCGGAAAGATCGATCCGGCCCGCGGCCAGGGCCCACTGGGTCATGTGGACATGCTCGTCCCACAGCCCCGGCATCACGAAGCGCCCGTCCAGGTCCACTACGTCGAGACCGCCCGCCGAAGCCTCCGACGACGGACCCCGCGAGCCCGCGGGCACAATCCGAGCAACAATGCCGTCCGTAATGAAAATGTCACACAGCGGCATTTCCCCCGGCTGCCGGACCGAGGTGAGGGCAAGACCCGGCTGAGCGGCGGAAACGGCATTTTTCGGCATAGGAACAGGCTAGGGCCACCTGGGGGTGGCAACAATTCGCGCACCACTGGTCACTGCCAACACACGCCTCCCAGTCGCCCGAGCCCCGGCGCGTGCAAGGGACTTTCGCCCCCTTGCCCGCGAACAGCACGGAGGTCATTCTGGAATTGGGGCGGTTCCTGCACGGCCATGGGGGATGAACCGCCTGCAAGCATTTTCGGTCTCGCTAGGACCCTGGGGTGAGGAAATGGCATTTGCACTTTCCAGCTTGGGCAGGAAAGGCAGGAGACCATCCAACATGTCTAGTCAATATTCTGTCGCAGCCGATGCGCACACGACGACCGCCACCACGGCTGCGCAGCGGGGGAGCTCTGAGAACGCATGAGCCCGCTGCGACACTTGAACCAAGCCAGCCGCGCCCGGTCTTTCCACGCACACCCCTCCCACGGCGATCCGCGGATTAAGGTGGTCATCCGGATCGACCCCGCGGAGGAGTCCGCGCGCGTCGAGGTGCGCGGCGTCGTCACGACCGCCAACATCCGGGCTCTCTACGTGGTGTGCCGCCGAGTGACTTCCAGACTCGCAGGCTACGAGATCATCGTGGACCTGGCGCACGCCCGGGTCACCGCGGCAGCTTTCGAGGAACTCCGCGAGCACGCCCGCCAGTCCATCGTTTCTTCCGGCATTGACTCGTCTGTCACCCCCTGCCGCCTGCGGATCGTCGATCCGCACGTCATCCTCAGAACCAAGGAGCTCGCATGAAAGCCCTCGTGTACGGCGGCCCCGGCCAGAAGTCCTGGACGGACGTCCCGGATCCGAAGATCCAGAATCCCAGCGACGCGATCGTCAAGGTGGATACCACCACCATCTGCGGCACGGATCTCCACATCCTCAAGGGCGACGTGCCCGCCGTAACCAAGGGCCGGATCCTCGGCCACGAGGGCGTAGGAACCATCACCGAGACCGGGTCCTCCGTGACCGGATTGAAGGTGGGGGACCGCGTCATTATTTCCTGCATCAAGTCCTGCGGGCACTGCGCCAACTGCAAGACCGGGCTCTACTCGCACTGCATGGGCGAGGAAGGGCAGTCCGGGATCGGCTGGATCTTTGGACACCTGATTGACGGCACGCAGGCCGAATACGTCCGCGTCCCCTACGCCGAAAACTCGCTCCATCTACTGCCGGAGGGTGTGAGCGACGAGCAGGCAGTGATGCTGTCCGACATCCTGCCCACCGGGTTTGAGATCGGCGTGCAGTACGGCCGGGTCAAGCCCGGCGACACCGTGGCCGTGGTGGGTGCCGGCCCGGTCGGGCTTGCAGCAATCGCCACCGCGGGCCTCTATGGCGCCGCCACCATCATCGCCATCGACCTCGACGCGAACCGGCTGGAAAAATCACGCGAGTTTGGCGCCACTGACGTCGTGCTTTCCGGGGACGCCGACTGGAAGGACCAGGTCATGGTGCTCACCGACGGGCAGGGCGTGGACGTGGCGATCGAGGCTGTCGGTATCCCGGCAACCTTCAGCATGTGCACCGACATTGTCCGTCCGGGCGGCAACGTGGCCAACGTGGGAGTGCACGGAAAATCCGTGGAACTTCACGTGGAGGACCTCTGGATCCGGAACATCAACATCAGCATGGGTCTGGTCAATGCCAACACCACCCCGATGTTGCTCAAGCTGGTAGCCCAGGACAAGGTGCCGGCAGACAAGTTCGCCACCCACCACTTCAGTTTCGACCAGTTCCTGGACGCCTACGACACCTTCGCCAGAGCCGCGGAAACGAAGGCCCTGAAAGTGGTGATCACCGCATGAAAGCCCACGTTGTCTACGATTCGGCGTTCGGCAACACCAAATCCGTGGCGGAAGCCGTCGCCGGCTCGCTCGGCGAACTCCACGCCACACCCGTGCCGGTCAACGAGTTTTCCCCCGACGACCTGGCTGCGGGGGACCTGCTCGTACTTGGAAGCCCCATCAACGGCTGGCGTCCGACGCCGAAGATCACGGAGTTGCTCTCGACGCTTGGGGACGGCCATCTTAACGGGGTCAAAGCGGCAGCTTTCGACACCCGCGTCCGGATGTTCGTCCACGGCGACGCGGCGAAGAAGATGGCGCACGCGCTCCGGGACAACGGCGCCGACATCATTTCCGAGCCTATGCCCTTTTACGTCCAGGGCAGCGAGGGGCCGTTGCGGCCCGGCGAAATCGAGAAGGCCGCACGATGGGGCAAGTCACTGCTGGAGGCGTTGGAACGGCCATGAAACCGGGCCGGATTGTCATGCTGGTGCTCGGCACGCTTGCGGCGCTGCTGGGACTGGGACTTCTCGCCGGGGCCGGCTTCACCGGTTGGGCCAATTACCAGCAGCGCGACGGCGGCTATTTCACCACCCCGTCCGAGCGCTACACGGTGGACTCTTACGCGTTGACCTCGCCGCGGCTGAATGTCATGACCGACGCCGGACCCGCCGGAGTCGACCCGGCCGCGGCGGCCGGCAGCGTGATGCTGCGCGGCTCCGCTGCGGACTCGGCGCAGCAGATCTTCATCGGCATTGCTCCGCAGGCAGACGTGGCCGCCTATTTGAGCGGCGTCAAACATTCCGAGCTGACCGAGGTCCGCTTCTCGCCTTTCCGGGCCGAGTACCGTGATGTGTCCGGAACCAAGCCTCCCGCCCGGCCTGCGGATCAGAAATTTTGGACGGCGTCCGCCACCGGGGCCGGCAGCCAGGAACTCAAGTGGGACCTGCGCTCCGGGAACTGGGCGGTCGTGATCATGAACGCCGACGCGAGCAGCCCGGTTTCTGTCGACCTCCGCGGCGGTGCCCGCTCGGACCTCCTCTGGCCAATCTTCCTCGGGCTACTGATCGGCGGCATTGTGTTGCTGGCGGTGGGTGTCCCCCTGATTGTGGCCGGCGCAGCCGGGCTGGGACGCGGCAGGCCGCCGCAGGGTCCCGGGCAGCAGCCTGGGGCTCCTTACGCCGGCGCTCCACACGCCCCGGCTCCTTACCCAGGTGCTTCCTACGCCGGCGCTTCCTACGCAGGTGCCCCGTACTCGGCGGGACCGCTGCCGTCCGGCGCCCCTCCCGGGGGTTATGTTTATCCGGCCCGGCTCAGTGGCTATCTGGACCCGCAACTGTCCCGCTGGCTGTGGCTGGTCAAGTGGTTCCTGGCCATCCCGCACTACATCGTGCTGTTCTTCCTTTGGTTCGCCTTCGTCGTCACCACAATCGTGGCCGGCTTCGCGATCCTTTTCACCGGCCGCTATCCGCGCTCGCTGTTCAACTTCAACGTGGGCGTGATCCGCTGGAGCTGGCGGGTGGCGTTCTACTCCTACGCGGCGATCGGCACGGACCAGTACCCGCCATTCACGCTGGCCCGCACCGGCTATCCGGCGGACTTCGACGTCGACTACCCGGAGAAACTGTCCCACGGCTTAGTGCTGGTGAAGTCCTGGCTGCTGGCCATCCCGCATCTGCTCATCGTGGGGGTCCTCACCGGCACCACGAGAGTCTGGGGCAGCCGCGAGGGTTACTGGGACGACGGGCAGTGGGTCCAGCAGAACGCCGGCATCTCGCTGATCGGGCTGCTGGTGCTCATTGCGGGCGTCATCCTGTTGTTCACCGGCCAGTACTGGCGCGGGCTGTTCGACCTGCTGATGGGCCTGAACCGCTGGATCTACCGCGTCATCACCTACGTGGCCCTCATGCGGGACGAATACCCGCCGTTCCATCTGGACATGGGGCCCACCGATCCGGGCGACCTCCAGCCGGTGCCGACCGCCGGCCCTCCGCCGGCCCCCGCGTACGGCCAGCCGGCACCCGGCCCGGGCCAGACTGCGGCCCAGGCCGGAACGCCCGAGCAGCAACCCGGGCCGCCGGGCTTCTATGGGATCGGCGGCCCGTCCGCGGCTGTTCCTCCGGAAGTTCACGAGGGGAGAGGCGGCCCGGAGGTCCCTCCGCGTCCCTAGGCCACCCCAGATCGTCTCCTGCGGCAGCCGGGCACCTCACTGAGGAACCCGGCTGCTGGACTACGTCCGCTGGGCACGCACAGTCCTCCTGCAAAACATTTCTACATGCATCTGCATCCAAACGGCCCCACGCGCCGGTAGTAGGGGTGTAAGCAAATAATCGCCCGCTCCCCGGGCCGTTGAAGGAGATGTAAATGCGTACCAGCCTTTTCAGTGCAGGCGCCGTGGCAATCGCGGCAGCACTCACCCTTGCCGGCCCCGCCCAGGCAGCCGAGCCCGACGCCCAGCTTTCCGTCCTCCACGGAGTGCCGGGGTTGACCGTTGACGTATGGGTCAACGGCGAACGCACCTTGGATGACTTCGCCCCGGGGACCCTGGCCGGTCCGCTGGCCCTTCCTGCCGGGGCCTATGAACTTGCCATCACCGCCGCAAATGCCAAGGACGCCTCTGCCCCCGTAATCGGTCCCGTGAAGGTCAACCTCGCCGCCAGCGGCAACTACACGGCCGTTGCCAACCTCGACGCTGCGGGCAAACCGACGGCCAACTTCTTCACCAACGACGTGTCGCAAATCGGTCCCGGCAAGGGCAAGCTCACTGTCCGCCATACGGCAGCGGCGCCGGCCGTGGACATCCTTGCAGGCGGCGCCCCCGTCATCTCAAACCTGGCCAATCCCAAGGAGAAGACGCTCACCCTTGACCCCGGGACCCTGTCCGTTGCCGTCGCCGCCGCCGGCACCACGGCTCCGGTGATCGGCCCGGCCAACGTGACTGTCGCCGAAGGCACCCACACCGTGGTCTACGCATGGGGCAGCCTCGCGGACAAGAACCTGAAACTGGCCGTACAGAAGATCGAGGGGCTGCACTCCGCTCCCGGCGGCGTTCCGGGCGGACGCTCCGGCGCCGCCGACGCCGGCACCGCACCCTTCGGTCAGACAGCCGCGACTGTAGGCATCGGTGCCGCAGTGATGCTGCTGCTTGTCGGCGGTGTTGCTGTGGCCCGCAGGCAGCCGGCGTTCCGCCGCACCCGCTAGGACGCGAACGCCCACGCCGGCCGCCCGGACACCCCGGGCGGCCGGCCCTTGGGCTCACTACGGGAGGAGGAAGAACATGCTGCGCAAGACGGCGAAGGCCACCTGGCGTCTCCACGCCGATGTTCCGCAAAGGTCCGCCCAGCGCTCCGCCGCGCGGATCGCCGCATCCGCCGCCACGGTGGCGCTGCTGATCGCCGGTTGCGCCGCCCCCCAGTTGAGCTCCGCTCCGCTGCCTTCGGATACAGCCGGCCTGGGGACTGCAGCCCCCGGCGCCGGCCAACCCGGCGTCGAAATACCGCCGCAAACCCAGCCCACGCGGCCTGTGCAGGTCGCGCCGGCTCCCGCCCCAAAGTCAGCGGTCCCGAAGTCACCCATCCCGGTCCGGCCGGCGGCCCCGGTGGCCAGCCCGGCCAAGGACCCCGCCCCGCGCTTCCTGACTGTCGCTGGAACCACCATCAACATGCCCATTGTGGAGGTGGGGGTCAGCCCCGACGGGGCCATGGAGATCCCGGAGCCCTTCAACCAGGCCGGCTGGTACCGCTTCGGGCCTGCTCCCGGGGCCGCCGCCGGCACTGCCGTGGTGGCGGCGCACGTCGACACGACTTCCGAGTCGGCGCCGTTCTCCCAGCTCAAGTCGTTGCCGGCCGGCTCCATCGTCACGGTCCAGCGGCACGGTGCCGCGCCCCTGGCCTATCGGGTGATCCGGGTGGAGCTGATGGCCAAGGACGCGTTCGACGGCGCCTCCGTGTTTCGGCGCGACGGGCCGCCGCAGCTGAAGCTCGTGACCTGCGGGGGCAGATGGCTGGACGAACAACAGGACTACGGCGACAATGTGATTGTCACGGCGGTGCCGGCGTGATCCAGGACGCAGCGCTCATTGTCGCCGCCAGCAGGGGGAAGGAGCCGGGCTTGGCACCTTTCGAGTCCCCCTCCGCCTGGGACGCGCGACTGAACGAGGCGTTCGCTGCCGGGGACGAAACCGCGCTGGCAGAGGCGTACCGGCAATTCTCACCCCTGGTGCACACCCTGGCCTTGCGCTCGCTGCGCGACAGCGCCGCGGCCGACGATGCCACCCAGGAAGTCTTTATCCGGGTCTGGCGCTCGCGGTCCGCGTTCGATCCCTCGAAGGCGCGGCTGCCGGCGTGGATCGTCGGCATCACGCGGAATGTCATTGCGGACGCCCAGGCGGCTACAACGCGGGAAACCCGGAAGGTCCTGGCCGCCGTCGAACACTCACCGGACCCGGGCCAGGCCGCCGGGCACGCGGCGGCCGAGCTGCTCGCCGACCGGCTGCTGCTGGATGGGGAACTCGAGCGGCTGGGCGAACCGCAAGGATCCATCCTCAAGCTCGCTTTTTACGACGACCTGACGCACTCGCAGATCTCACAGAAACTGGACCTGCCGCTTGGTACCGTCAAGAGCCACATCCGCCGCAGCCTGTCCGTGCTCAGAAGCCGATTGGAGGTAGACCGTGCAACATCTTGATCCGGAGTCCCTGAGCCTGCTGGCACTTGGCGAGGAGCTCGGGGACGACGCCGCGGACCACCTCCGCTCCTGCGCCGGCTGCGCAGCGGACTTTGCGGGGCTCCGCCGTGCCGTGGTCGCGGCCAAGCCGGGACCGGACGCCGTCGCGCTCGAAGCGCCGGGACCGCAGGTGTGGGCAGGAATTCACAGCGCGCTGGGGCTTTCCCCCGCCGTCGCCGCAAACCCGCTCGCGGCCTCCGATTCGCCGGCGCCGTCGCCGTCGGCGTCGTCGGAGTCGCCGGTGTCACCGTCACCGGCGCCGCTGCCCTCCAGGGAAGAGCGCGCCGCCCGGAAACGGAAGCCCGGCGGGGGCGCGGGCTGGATGCGCCGCCCCGGGGTGTGGCTGGCGGCCGCCGCCGCCACAGTCCTTCTGGCGGCGGGAGCCTTCTGGTCCGTACAGCAGAACCAGGCGCAGGTGACCCCGTTGGCCCGCGCCGAGCTCGCCCCGGTCGATCAGCACTCGGCCACCGGATCGGCCCGCGTCGTCGAGGCCAAGGACGGTCAGCGCACCCTGGAAGTTCAGGTCAACAAGAATGAGGCCCGCGGGTACCAGGAGGTCTGGCTGATAGCGCCGGACCTGTCCCGGCTGGTGAGCCTTGGGGTCATGACCTCTGATTCGGGCACCTTCCCGGTGCCGGCGGGCCTGAACCTGAGCGAGTACCCGATCGTGGACGTGTCCGACGAACCGGTCGACGGCAATCCCGCGCACTCCAGCGTGAGCATCGTGCGCGGAACCCTCGTGTCCTGAGCCGTTCGTCCCGTTGCCACCTGACCCCTTGCCACCTGACCCCAGCGAGAACATAGTTGAGGGAATTCACCACTCCGCGGCGGGAGGCAGGGAACGATGCTCACTAACCAAGTGCCGGCTGGCGGCCTACTGCAGGGCAAGACCGCGCTGATTTACGGCGCCGGCGGTGCGATCGGCGGAGCGGTGGCACGGGCCTTTGCGGGCGAGGGCGCGACGGTGTATCTCGCAGGCCGCACGGAATCCAGGCTGGAGAAAGTCGCGCGGGACATCAGGGAGCAAGGTGGAGCGGCGGAAACCGCCGTCGTCGATGCCCTGGACGAGGAGCAAGTGGACGCCTTTGTGGACTTCGTGGCGAAAAAGTCCAAACGGATCGACATCTCGTTCAACGTCATTTCCTTCGGCGATATCCAGCAGCCCCTGATGGAAATCGACGTCAATGACTTTGCCCAGCCCATCACACTGGCCACCCGCACCCACTTCCTCACCACCAGGGCCGCAGCGAGCTACATGATCAAGCAAAAGTCTGGCGTCGTGCTGATGTTCGGCGGCTCGGGCCCGCAGACCCTCGCCGGCCTCGGCGGCTTCAAGGTGGCCTTGGATGCGATGGAGGGCCAGCGGCGGCAATGGG
This sequence comes from Arthrobacter sp. 10T419, assembly GCF_056394105.1. Classification (NCBI taxonomy): domain Bacteria; kingdom Bacillati; phylum Actinomycetota; class Actinomycetes; order Micrococcales; family Micrococcaceae; genus Arthrobacter; species Arthrobacter sp. 10T419. Next base: position 101,759 of record NZ_JBFTHF010000011.1, read on the forward strand.
CCCTGGAACTGGGGAAGTCAGGGGTGCGCGTCGTCACCATGGTCACCGGCGGAATCATCGAGACCATTCCCTGGCAGGTGGAGGAGCGCGAGGAGATCGTGGTGGAGATCGCCAAGGCCGCGCACCTGAACCGCACCGCCACCCTGGTGGACGTCGGCAACGTGGCGAGCTTCATCGCCTCGGACAAGGCCGGCGCCATCACCGATGCCACCATCAACATCTCCAGCGGCGCGATCGTGGACTACTAGCGGTTCCCGTCCCGCTCGTCAGGATCGGTGCGGACTCGTCCGGCGGCTATTCCACCGTGACTTTGACCCGCTGGACCACATTGTTGCCCATGCCCTGGTAGTTCCAGACCGGCTCGAGCGGCTGGGTGGCGCCGCTGGAGTCCGTCGCGCGGCAGGAAAGTTCGTGCTGTCCGGGATCCGCCACCCACGGCATCGACCATGCGGACCAGGCGAATGGCGCCGCGGGATGTTCCAGCTGCGCCGGGGCCCATTTACCGTCGATTCCCACCTCCACCCGCTGGACGGCGCCGTGGCCGGACCAGGCCCGTCCGGTCAGCATCACCGGGCCCGCGGGCAGGAACCGCTGCCGGGTGAAGAAGTCCGGGATGCCCGGCGGAACCATGAGCGAACGCACCTTGATCCACCTGACCGGAGTGCCGGCGTCGTCCGCGTCCTGCTGGTAGCGGTACGCGACGGACTGCTGGAACCCGTCGAAGGGCTTGGTCAGCACCTTGATAGCAGACAGCCACTTGACGCTGGCCATGCCGTACCAGCCGGGGACGACGAGCCGCAGCGGGTAGCCGTGCTGCGGCGGCAGCTCGGCGCCGTTCATCCGGTACGCCAGCACGACGTCGGGCCGCAGCGCTTCGCTGACCGGCAGGCTGCGCGCGTACTGCTGGCGCACGCCGCCCTGGATCCCGGCGTCGGCCCCGGTGAACGCGACCTCGACGGCGTCCTCGTCCACGCCGGCCTGGGTCAGCAGGTAGGCCAGCGGCACCCCGGTCCAGACGGCGGTGCCGACGCCCTCCATCATCCAGGGCTGGCTCAGCGGCCGCGGTTTGAGCAGGGCCCGGCCGTTGCCGGCGCACTCCAGCGTGACCGGGACGCTGATGCTCGGTGCGCGGCGCAGTGCCCGGAGGTTCAGTTCCAGCGACCGCTGCACCGCGCCGCCAATCCTCAGGTGCCAGCTGTCCGCGTCGATGGCCGGGATGTCGAAGTGGTCCAGCAGGTAGTGCAGCCCGGGCGGTGTCACGTCGTTCCGGAGGGCCTCCAACGGCATCGAGTGGTTCCGCACTGCAAGCTGCAGCTCTTCGGCCGTGAGCGGCCCATGGCTGGGCTCACCGGGGTGCGCCGCCAGCTTTTGCGTTTGCCGGCGCCGTGCCATGACCGGTGAAGTGTGCTTGGACAGTTGTTTGGGCATGGGACTGCGATTCTGTGTGCTCTTCGCGTTCCTTCAGGTCTACGCCGCCGCCCGGTAGGCGTCAATACCGGGCCGCGCGCCGGCCCGCCTAGGGCCTGCCGCCTAGAGTGAGTGCGCTTCGGCGAGGAAGTCCGCCAGTCCCAGCGGCTCCCGCCCGGTCAGTTCGTGCACGGCCGACGTCGGCCCCGCGAGCTCGCCGGCGGCGATGGCGGTGTAGGTGCTGACCCAGGCGTCCACTTGCCAGGGCGGCGCTCCATAGGGTTCCCGGGAGGCGTACGCCTCTTCGAGGGTCTCGTTGTGGTACCTGATGGTGCGGCCGGTGCCGGCGGTCAGCAGGACGGCGGCCGCGGTCAGCGAAAGGTCCTTCGGGCCGGTCAGGTCATAGCTCCGGCCCACGTGCAGCGCTGGGTCCCGCAGCACAGCCAGCGCGGAACGGGCAACGTCCGCCCGGGCCACGGCTGCCATCACGCCGTCCCCGGCGGGGCCGCGGATCACACCGTCCGCGCCGGCCAGCAGCGGCAGGAAGTCCAGGTAGAAGTTGTCCCGCAGGATCGTGTAGTCCATTCCGGAGGCCTTGATCCGCTCCTCGGTGGCATAGTGGTCCCGTCCCAGCGTGAAGGTGCAGTCCGGGGCGGCGCCGAAGAACGAGGTGTACACGATGTGCTGCACGCCGGCCTCAGCCGCCGCGTCGACGAAGGTGTAGTGCTGCTGGAGCCTGTCCTCGGCCTCCGCCGCGGAGACCATGAAGAGGGTCTTCACCCCGGCCAGGGCGGTTCGTGCCTGTGCGGCGTCCGCGTAGCTGGCGAGGACGGGAACGGCGCCGTCCAGTTCCGGTGCCCGGCCGAGGTCGCGCACGAGCAGCCGCTGGGCGCTTCCCGCGGCGGCCAGCAGCCGGGCCACCTGGCCGCCGAGGTGGCCGGTGGCACCGGTGACAGCGAGATCCGGCAGAGTCTGCACGGGCTAGGCCTCGCGGGAGGCCGGCGACTTGGTCTGCGCCGGGTCCCGTTCGGCGAGGGAACCGATGGCGGCGTCGATCTTGTCCATGATGGCCGGGTCCAGTTTCACGCCGGCGGCGGCCACGTTTCCGGCGATCTGCTCCGGCCGGGACGCGCCCATGATGGCGGATGCCACATTCTTGTTCTGCAGCACCCACGCGATGCTCAGCTGTGCCATGGTCAGCCCGGCCTCCTCCGCGATCGGCTTGAGCTGCTGCACTCCGGTCAGCACCTCGTCGGACATCCAGCGCTCGATCATCCGGGCGCCGCCCTTGGCGTCCGTGGCGCGGCTGCCCTCGGGCGCGGGTTTGCCGGGGTGGTACTTGCCACTGAGCACGCCCTGGGCCATGGGGGACCAGACGATCTGGGACAGGCCCAGCTCCTCCGACGTCGGGACCACCTCGGCCTCGATGACCCGCCACAGCATGGAGTACTGCGGCTGGTTGGAGATCAGCTGGAAGCCAAGGTCCTTGGCGAGGGCATGGCCGTCGCGGATCTGGTTGGCCGTCCACTCACTGACGCCGATGTACAGCGCCTTGCCCTGCCGCACGATGTCGGCGAAGGCCTGCATGGTTTCTTCCAGCGGCGTCTCGTAGTCATAGCGGTGGGCCTGGTAGAGGTCCACGTAGTCCGTCTGCAGCCGGGACAGCGAGCCGTTGATGGATTCCATGATGTGCTTGCGGGAAAGTCCAAGATCGTTATGGCCCTTGGGCCCGGTGGGACCGAATACCTTCGTGAAGATTTCCAGCGACTCCCGGCGCTCGTCCTTGAGCGCCGCACCCAGAACCGTCTCGGCTGCGGTGTTGGCGTAGACATCCGCCGTGTCAAAGGTGCTGATCCCGGCGTCGAGCGCTGCCCGCACGCACTGGGTCGCGACGTCGTTCTCCACTTGCGAGCCGTGGGTGAGCCAGTTGCCGAAGGTGATTTCCGAAATCTTGAAGCCGCTGTGCCCGAGGTATCTGAATTCCATGGGTTCCAACGTAGCCCAGATGCCTGCCAGGGGTAAGGGTTCAGCTGGCCTTGCGTTCTGTGTTCTGCCCCTGGGCCGGCCGCGGGCTTTGCCGCTGGCCCGGCTTGGCCGGCTGGTGTTTGAGCATGGCGAGCGAGCCGGTGTCCAGGATTGGGCTCGTGGCCGGAACCGGGGGCTTCTTAAGGGCCAGTGGCGCGGCAGCCGGGACGCCGTTCCGGTCCATCGCGGACTCGACCAGGGGTCCCACTTCCTTGATGTCGCGAGCCGGGGCCTTGGGGCTCGGGAGCTCGCGGACTGAGACCTTGATTTCCGGAGCGGCTTCGGCCTTGGCCCGCGCCCTGGCACGGGCATCGGCACGCTCGACGGCGGCGGCCCACTCCGGGGACAGCTGGGGCTCCTTGCGGGCCGGTTTGGCTGGCTTAGCCGGCCTCGCGGCCTTGCCGGCGGCGGCACTAGGTTCGACGGCGATCGTCTGGCCGGCCGGTTCGCGTGCTGACTTCAGGCCGCTGGCGAGGGCCGCGACGGCGATGGCCAGCAACCGGCCGATTCCGGCAAGCAGCAAGGTGATGACGAGGGCAAGGAAGAGGCCGAAGAACATGACGAGGGCAACACCAAGGGTGCCGAAGAAGGTCAGGTTCATGGCGATCGTTGTCGGGTCTTCCACTTCGCCTCTCCAATCCAGCCTGCAGTGAGGTCCGTGCCGCAATCGTTCCGCCGGGCAACAGCCCTTCTTAACCATACGGACAATTTCGAACTGACACGCAGGTAATGGCCTTACCGGGCACTATGTGTCCAAGCTGATACCTTCGGCAACCCGCACGGGGACTCCCGCGTCCCCGCCGCTGCGAATGCCGCCGTCGGAATCTCAAATCCGGCCGGGCGTCTATAGTCGGAAACAGACCACGCCGGACCCGCCCGGCCCGCCGGAAGGATCCCTTTGACGCACGCCCAGGCCGCCAGTTCGGAGCCCCACGACGCCCCGTACCAGGGCAACTGCCCGTGCCTATCCGGCGAGCAGTATGGCGACTGCTGCGGCCGGTTCCACCGCGGCGACGCGGAGGCCCCCACCGCGGAGCAGCTGATGCGTTCCCGCTACAGCGCGTTCGTCGTGCTTGATGCGGCCTACCTGCTGCGGACCTGGCATCCGGACACACGGCCGGCCCAGCTGGAGCTGGATCCTGCCGTGGGGTGGCGGCGCCTGGACATCGTGTCGACGGGCCGCGGCGGCCCGCTGGACACCGAGGGGACCGTCGAGTTCAAAGCGTATTACCGGCACGACGGCGAACGCGGGGTCCAGCACGAAACGAGCCGTTTCCTGCGCGAGGACCGACGCTGGTACTACGTCGGCGCGGTCACTCTCGCCTAGCGCTCCTCGACGGTTTCTATCGGGGCGAAGCCTGCGCGGTCCACCTTGCGGTGGAAGCGCATGCCGGCAAGGCCGCCGAGCATCGCGCCGATGAGGGCCACCACGGCAATGACGACCGCGGCGATCATGCTCGTGGCGGTGAGGTCGCCCTCGTTGACCGGGATGCGCGGGAAGCTGTTCAGGTTTGCGAGGACGTTGAACTGCTGTCCGGCGGTCATGGCAAGGATGGCGACGACGATGGCCGCGATCAGTGCCCAGATCCACACCATCAGGCCCTGGCGGGCGCCGTTGAAGCGGGCCATCCGGCCGGCCACGTAGCCGCCGCAGTAGTAGGACACAAAGAGGATCACGAGCAGGGCGATGATGCCTGCGATTCCCACACTCTGGTTCTGCGAGGCCTGGTTGACCGCCTCGTTGACGTTGGTGTTGGTGGCCAGGCCGACGGCGGTGCCGGCGGCGGCGACCAGGGCGGTGAGCAGCACGGCCATGCCGGTGGCGGCAAGCCAGCCGAAGAACGCGGAGCCGATCTTGACGCCGCCGAACTGCTCCTTCTCGCGGGCCACCACGGTTTCGCGGGTGGGCACCTCTTCGACGACGGTGTCGTCTGCGAGGCGGTCATCGCGGGTCCCGTGGACCACCCGGTCGTCGCGGCTGGCTGTGCCCGCTGCGGCGGCGCCGGTAGCAGCGGTGCCCGCGAGCGGAGCGGCGGGGAAGGCACGGGTGTCGTTCGCGCGCTCGGCCCGTGCCTCCGCCCGGTCCTCGGCGCGGTTTTCGGCTCGCGCCTCGGCGCGGCGTTCCGCCTGCTGGTCGGCCGTGACGGGCTGTTCCGCAGTCACGCCGTCCTGGCGGGCGTCGTGGATCCGGGGATCCCGGTCAACGATTGCGTCTTCCTCGCGTGCGCGGCGGGGAAGGCGGTCTTCGGGGCCTGCTGTGCTGCTCATGATGGCTGCTCGCTTTCATTGGTTGACCCGAACCCATAATTTGAACCGGGCACTGCAATGCTTCGACCGTCATCAGGTCTTGATTCCACCTAACCACGGCAGCCGCGCCAATAGCAAGGATGCTTACTATTCATGCCAGAGCGTGGCCGCACCGGCATCGCCCCACGTCAGCGGTACTTTCGGTGCAGGTTCTCCTTCACCGAGGCGCGCGGGCTGGCATCCGCAATCCAGGGGCCGGTCCCCTCCGACTGGTCCAGCACGCCCGCCTCAAGCCATTCGAAGTCCCCGGCGAGGACCTGGCGCGTGAGGGCGCGGTCGCCGTCGTCGGTGTTGCGCCAGAGTTGGTCGAAATACTCCTCGACGCGGACCCGCGCCTGCTCGCAATAGGCGTCGGCGAGCTCGTAGGCCGAGGCGCCTCGTTCCGGGGAGGTCCGGAGCAGCATCTCCGCCCGCGAGCAGCAGGCGGCCATCGCGAACAGCTCCGCTCCGATGTCCACGATCCGGCCCAGGAACGCCTGCTTGTGTTCCAGCTTTGCCTGCCAGCGGCCCATTCCGTAGAAGGTCTGCCGCGCCAGCCGCCGCGACGCGCGTTCCACGAAGCGCAGCTGCCTGGCGAGCCGGCCGAAGTCGCCGTAGGAGCGCGGATCCATCCCGGTACCGGCCACCAGCTTCGGCAGCCAGCGGGCGTAGAAGCCGGAGGCGCCCACCGCGGCCTTCGCCTTTTCGGACAGACTGGCGTCCTCGGAGGCGAGCGCACCCGCGGCGGCCAGATGGGCGTCCACCGCCTCACGTGCGATCAGGAGCCGCATGATTTCCGAGGAGCCCTCGAAGATCCGGTTGATCCGCAGGTCCCGCAGCTGCTGTTCGGCCGGTACGGCGCGCTCGCCGCGCGCCTCCAGCGAATCGGCGGTTTCGAAGCCTCGACCGCCGCGTATCTGCACCAGTTCGTCGGCGATCCGGCAGCTGATTTCGGTGGACCACAGCTTGGCGAGGGCGGCTTCGATCCGGACGTCCTTCTGCCCGGCGTCGGCCAGCTCCGCGGACAGCTCGAACACGGCGTCCAGCGCGAAGGCGCTGGCGGCGATGAAGGCGATCTTCTTGCCCACCGCCTCGTGCTCGCCCACCGGGCGGCCCCACTGGGTGCGGGCGTTGGACCATTCCCTGGCGATTTTCAGGCTCCAGCGGCCGGAGGCAACACAGAGTGCGGGAATGGAGAGGCGTCCGGTGTTGAGCGTGGTGAGGGCGATTTTCAAGCCCTGTCCAACACGCCCCAGCCGGTTGGCGGCCGGCACCTGGACCTGGTGGAAGCGGGTGACGCCGTTTTCGATGCCGCGCAGGCCCATAAACGCGTTGCGGTTCTCCACCGTGATGCCGGGGGAGTCCATTTCCACCACGAAGGCGCTGATGCCGCCCTTGTGCGCGGTTCCGTCCGCGTCGGTGTGCGCGGGGACGAGCGCCATCACCACCACGAGTTCGGCTATCACGCCGTTGGTGGTCCAGAGCTTCACGCCGTCCAGCGTGTACGACCGGCCGTCCTCGGAGGGGACGGCGGTGCTGCCCATCCGGGCCGGATCGCTGCCGACGTCGGGCTCGGTGAGCAGGAACGCCGTCACAGCGCCGGAAGCGCAACGCGGCAGGTACTCGCGCTTTTGCTCCGGCGTGCCGAACACCTTGACCGGTTCCGGGACACCGATCGACTGGTGCGCGGACAGGAGGGCACCGAGGCTGGGGTGGACCGAACCCAGCAGGGCCAGCGCCCGGCCGTAGTACACGAGGGAAAGGCCCAGGCCGCCGTATTCGCGGGGGATCTTCATGCCAAAGACGCCCAGGGCCGCCAGCCCGGAGAGGTATTCGTCGGGGATCTTGGCGTCGCGCTCGATAGTTCGGCCGGACATGGTCCGGCAGAATGTGGTGAGCCGCTCCATGAACGCTTCGCCGCGTTCGACGTCGTCCGCCGGCGCCTGCGGCCAGGGGTGGATGAGACTGAGGTCGAAGCTGCCGAGGTAGAGACCCTTGGCGAAGCTGGGGCGGTCCCAACTGGTTTCGCGGGCGGCTTCGGCGATGGCCCGGGCATCTGCCGCGGTGGCCTCGGGACCGATCTTTTGCGCGGCCACCGGAACTCCGGCGGCGGGGCTGTCGGTGGCCGGATCTTCGGTGGCTGGGTTGTCGACGGCGGAGCTCATTGGGCATCTCCTCTAACCGGGTTGTCCGGCTCGAGCCCTGGATCCGCCGCGGGTGGAGGACCCTTCAGCTGTCCCGCAATACTACCCGCGGGTAGGTGCCCGTACTAGGGGAGGACTGCCCTATTAGTTCGCCGGGGAATTCTCCCGGGAGCTCCACCGTTGCGGCGTGGTGCAGCAGCCGGTCCCAGCCGGCGTTGATGCCATGGACCAGGCCGAGCAGCACACTGGCAGCCACGAACCAGGACAGCCGGGCTGCACCCACCAGCATCAGGGCCGCGAAGGCCGCGGCCATGATGAAGAGGGCTATCACGAGGGCGAAAACCAGCGTCCCGACGAACACCATGGTGGCCGTTTCCACTGCGCTTAAATCGAACTGCATTCTTCCTCCTGCACCGACGCTCCGGCTGAACCAGTAGCCCGAGCGTAGGGTGCCGGAGGGGAACCCAGCCAGAGTCTTGAGGCGCGTCGTGAGGCCTTGATACGGGATCGAAATGCTACCCGGGCGTAGGTCACGGAGTGGTCGCGGAAACCTCACCCGCAGCCCGGTCCTCGCGCCGGCTGACCCGCTGCGCGAGCGGTTCAGCAGGGATCAGGGATTGGGAGGCCCTGCGTTAACCTTGTAGTTGGCAGTTTTCTTAGATCCGCTGCCCGACCCCACCCTCGGCAGCGATTGGAGAATTGCGTGTCCCGTTCCGCTGTGTCCTCCGCCGACGCCATCAGCGCCCGGCTCCGGGACCTCGAACTCCTTACGAAGGGGCCGGCCTGGGCGCTGACCCGGTCGGCGCCGTGGGTGATCGCCGTGTTGCAGGCATCCTTCACCCGCACCCGGCCGCAGCTGCCGCTGGAACAGTTCCACGCCGACGTCGACGCTTTCCTTGAGCAGCTCCGGCGCCAGGAGCCGGGTCTGGGCGGATCCGCCAACGGCAAAGGCTTTGGCGACGAGTGGACCCGCAAGAACTTCCTGACCCGGCGGAACCAGTCGGGCCAGATCGTGTACGAAGTCACCGAGCCCGCCGCCCGCGTCCTTGCGTTCCTGGACAGCCTGTCCAGTGAACGTTCCACGCTCAACGGCTCCCGGCTCGGCACGCTGCTGGGCGACGTCGAGAAGCTCGCCAACGAGACCAACCCGGACCAGAGCGCCCGGCTGGAATCGTTGGAGGAGGAGATCGGCGAACGCCGCCAACTGATCGAGGAGATCAGTTCCGGCGAGTTCGACGGACTGCTCGACGACGAAGAGGCCGTCGAAGCGGCCGGCAACATCCTGGACCTCGCCGCGAGCCTGCCGGCGGACTACAAGAAGATGCGTGACCGGATCGAGGAGCTGGTGGGCGAGCTGCGGAACCAGATCATCGAAGAATCCCTCAGCAAGGGCGCCACCATGGCGCAGGTGCTGGAGGCTGACAAGCGGCTCCGGCAGAGCCCGGAGGGCAGGACGTTCCGGTCCTTCACCGCCTTCCTCGAGGACCCGCAGCAGCAGCTTCGCTTCCGTTCCGCGATCGGGGAGGTGCTGAGCCGGCAGTTCGCGGACGAACTCAGCCAGGACGAGCGCGAGACGCTGAAGAACCTGGTGGCCGAACTGCGCAGCCAGCACAGCCAGATCCAGCGGATTTACGGCAAGCTCAGCGAAAGCCTCAACACCTATGTCCAGAGCGACGACTACCGCCAGTCCGTCCGGCTCCGAAAAGTTCTGCGGGAGGCCGAGCAGGCAATCCGATCGCTGCCCTACGAGCGCGAACGACCCGGCCTGGTCCGCGGCCCGGTGCTCTTCAACGCCGGCTTCGAATCCCTGGCCATGGTCAAGCTCTTCGACCCGGACGAGTTTGCCGCGCCGCCGAAGCTGGCCGACCCGATCGCGTTCAGCGACTCGGACCGGGTGCGCTCGCCGCGGACCGGCAAGGCCAGCCCCGAGGCGATCCGCGCCGCGTCCGCCGGCGCCTCCACGCTGGCCGAGGCCTGGGCGCAGCTGCCGGAGGGGGAACGCCACATCAACTCCATCCGGGCCCTGCTCTCGCACGCCCTGCACCAGGGCGCCGGCTTCGACCGCGAGGCCTGGGAGCCGCTGGACTTCGAACAAATCGACGGCTCCACCCGCACCGCCTACCTGCCCGTCGTCACGCTCAAGAAGGATTGAAGATGACCGAACTTTCCCAGGAAGTGCACGAGACGGAGCCGGACCAGGAGCCGGAGCAGGAGCCGCAGCACGCGCCGCAGCACGCGCCCGCCGACCCCTTCACCGTCACCCCGCGGGACACCTTCGTCGACGGCGCCGCCCTCTTCCCGGGGGACACCGGCGTGCTCCCGATGAAGGTCCGCCAGGCCCTCGTGAAGCTCCTCAAAGGCCCGTACATCGACGGCGGCCGGGACGAGAAGCTGTGGACCACCTTGCTGGACAACCAGCTGATCCTGCGCAGCCGGCTCTCCGAGCTCTTCCTGACGCTTCAGCTGGACCACGAACGCAAGGTCGCGGTGCTGCGCCCGGTGGACCCCGAGGCGATCGGCGGCAGCACCCGTTCCAGCATCCTGCGCCAACAGCGGGCCCTGAGCCGGGTCGAAACCATCGTGCTGCTCCGCCTGCGCTTGCTGCTGGACCGCCATGTCACGGCCCAGACCGACCCCACGATCACGCGGGAAGAAATCGCCGACCTCGTGGCCCACTACCAGCCCTCCGGCCAGCAGGACGCCCTGCGCGATTCCGACGTCGTCAATCGCGCCATCACCAAGCTCCTGGCCCGCCAGCTCCTCCTCACCACCGGCCTGGACGAGGTCTACACCATCTCCAACGCACTCCCGCTCGCCCTCCCCTTCGAAAACATCGGCGACATCCCGGCCCAGATCGAGGCCCTGATCGCCGCCTCCACCGACCCCTCCGGCACCGAACCCCTGATCGAGCTCGACGGCGAGCATCCGGAGGACGGCTCGGACGACGACGATTCCGTGACGGACAGCAGCGGCGACGCCGGGGACATGCGGCAGCATGCGTCTAAGCGAGGAACGAGCGAGCATGCAGAGCATGTCGCCGGTGGGGCCGCGCAAGGCGACCACACTGAAGAAGCGGAGGAAGCCAAGTGAGCATCGCGACCATGCTGCCAATGGGTGAGCTCACCAACCCCGGCCAGATGCGCCTCGCCCTCGTCCAGGTCGTCAACTGGGGCACGTTCCATGGCGCCCACACGATGCACGTGGACCGCAACGGCACCCTGCTGACCGGCAACTCCGGCGTCGGCAAGTCCACGCTGTTCGACGCCATGCTGCGGGTCTTCGACGCCCGGCCGCGCTCCAACGAGGCCGCCGCCCAGCGTGCCGGCGGCGCGGTCGAGGACAAGCGGACCACGTTCACGTACATGCGCGGCAAGGTGGGGGACAAGGCCGTCGGCGAGGGCTCGGCGAGTGCCTTCCAGCGCCCCGGGGCCACCTGGTCCGCCGTCGCACTGACCTTCGACAATGCCGCGGGCACCCGCGTGACCATCTCCGCGTTGTTCGACCTGCCGAAGAACGGCACCGAGTCCAGTGTGGGCCGGTACTACCTGATCGATAACAAGCCGCTGGACCTGGCCGCGCTTGAGGGCATCGCGGAGAAGCGGTTCACCAAGTCGGCGCTGGACGCGCTCTTCCCGGAGGCGCAGATCTTCGACGTCCACAAGGCCTTCGCGGAGCGCTTCCGCCGCCTGCTGGGGATCAACTCGGACCAGGCGCTCCCGCTGCTGCGCGTCATCCAGGCCGGAAAGGGCCTTGGCGGCAGCGTCAACACCTTCTTCCGCGACCAGGTCCTGGACGCGCCCGCCACGCTGGCCGCCGCGGACGACGTCGTCGAGGAATTCAGCAACCTGATGTCCATCCGGCAGCGGCTCGAGGACGTCCGGCAGCAGCGCGACCAGCTCGCTCCGGTCCCCGGACTGAACAAGGAGTATGCGCAGTCGCTGCTCGACGCGAACCGGCTCCGGGAGCTCGCGGGCGAGGAATTCGAGGCCTACAAGCAGCAACTCGCCGTCACCGTGCACGAGAAGACACTCGCCCGGTTCAAGGACCTGGCCCAGGCGAAAGCCAAGGAACTCGGCGCTGAACGCGGCGTCCGCGACGGCCTGGCCAAGGAACTGCGCCAGCTCGAGGCGGACTACAACAACCAGGGCGGCAACGCGATCTCCGCGATCGAGCAGTCGCTGGAGAACGCCCGGGTGGGCCTCAAACTCCGCCAGCAGGTGGAGGAATCCGCCCGCAAGGCCCTGACCGACGCCGGTCTGGAGCTCGAATGGACCGCCGCCGGCTGGGAGCAGGCGCACGAGCACGCCGCCGCCCGCTCGGCCGAGCTCAAGGACGACTCGGAAGCGCTCAAGGAGCTGCGCTTCGAGGCCTTCGACGGCCACGCGACCAGGAAGCGGGAACTCGCCGCGGCCCAGCAGGAACTGGTCTCGCTCAAGACGCGCAAGTCCCTGCTGCCGCCGTCGAGCATCGAAAACCGCAGCGCCATCGCGGCCGCCACCGGTGTTCCCGAGGAGCAGATGCCCTTCGGCGGCGAGTTGATCGACCTCGCCGAGGGCCAAGAGCAGTGGCGTCCGGCGGCCGAGCGCGCGTTGCGCAGCCTGGCCACCACGCTGCTGGTTCCGGGCGAGCACTTCGCCGCCGTCACCCGCTACCTCAACGACCACCCGGTCCGCGGCGCGCTGCGCGCCGTGGACGTCTCGAAGCCGCTCGCCGGCGGTGCGCTGGCCGTGCAGGACGCCGCCGACGGCGAGCTGCTGACCAAACTGGACATCCTTACCGCCGGGCCGGCCGCCGAGCCGGGCGAATGGATCCGGGAGCGGATCGCCCTCGATTTCGCCTACCCCTGCGTCGAGGACCCGGACGAGCTGGCCCGGCTGGACAAGGGACTGAGCCTAGGCGGAGTGGTCAAGCGCAACCGCCACACCGTGGAAAAGGATGACCGCTTCACCTCCCGGCAGGACTACGTCCTCGGCTTCGACAACGCCTCCAAGCTCGAACTTGTCGCGGCGCAGGTCGAGGACCTGCAGCAGGAACTCGCCAAGGCGGCCGAACTGGCCCAAAGCCGGGAAGAATCCCACCAGGGCATGACCCGACAGCTCGACGCGCTGCGCCGCGTGGCGGACGACCACCGGACCTGGGAGCAGGTTTCGGCAGCGGTCGCGGCCGACGAGCTCGCCCGGATCGAGCAGCGGCTCAAGGACGCCCTGGCCGCGCAGGCCGATCTCGAACCGCTGCGTGCCAACATCGAGGCCGCCCGGCAGAAGCACCAGTCCAGCACCGAGGCCGCCGCCGTGCTGCAAAGCGAGTACAAGGCCCTCGATGCGCAGCTCACCTCGGCTGACTCCCTGCTGGACGCCGCACGGCAGCGCCTGGCCCAGCAACCGCCGTCGGACGCCACGGTCGAGGCGCTGGCGCCGTACTTCACGGACTTCGGCGAGGTGCTGGAGATGCACGAACTGGACAACTTGGCCAACCAGGTCCGGACCCGGCTGCTGGCCGAGCTGCACGCGGCCGACTCCCGCGGGCAGGCCACCTCGGAACGGCTCACGCGCATCTTCGAGGGCTTTGTCCGCGAATGGGGCACGGCGATCTCCGCGGACCACGGCACTTCGATCGGCGCCGCGGGGGAATTCGAGGCCCGCTACCACGCGATTGTCAGCGACGGGCTGCCCGCGCAGGAGGCCGAGTTCCGGCAGTTCTTCAACCAGCGCACGCACGAATCCTTCAGCACGCTGCTGCACCTGCTGGACGAGGAACGCCGCTCCATCACCAGCCGGATCCTGCCGCTGAACGGCATCCTCTCCGAGGTGAACTTCCACGAGGGCAGTTTCCTGGAACTCGACATCAAGCAGACCCTCCCCGCCACGGCGAAGCAGTTCAAGGACGCAATTCAAAACGCGCTGAAGGTCCGCCACACCCGGACGGGGAAAGCTGCCGTGCCTGCCGCCGGGGCGCCCGGGACGGAGACGGACGAGGACGCCGAGCTCACCAGCCGCTACAAGTCACTCGAAACGCTCGTGAAGCGGCTCGGTTCGCAGACTCCCGAGGACCGGCGCTGGCGCGCCGAGGTGCTGGACGTCCGCGGCCATCTTTTTATCCAGTGCAAGGAGCATCGCGAGGTGCAGGGGTCCGGTTCCAAGGCGGCGGCGAAGGGCGGGAAGAAGAAGACCGAGGTCTTCATGCACGCGGACACCGGCTCGATGTCCGGCGGCGAGCGGCAGCGCTTCACGGCTTTCATCATGGCCGCGGCATTGAGCTACCAGCTGGGGATCGCGGAGCAGGGCTTCACCACGTACGGCACGGTGATGATGGACGAGGCCTTCGTGCTGGCCTCGGAGGAATTCGCCGGCGCCGGCATCAAGGCGCTGCACGAGTTCGGGTTCCAGCTGCTCCTGGCCGCGCCGGAAAACGTGATCGACCTGTCCCGGCACCTCGGCTCGGTCACCGAGATCCTCCGGGACAAGCGCACCAACCGCTCCGGCGTCCTGACGGCCCCGGTGATCGCCCCGGGGTCCGCCTCGGAGGGCACATGGCGCTCCGAGGCGAACCCGGTGGACATCGTCCTGCGCTGACCTGTTAGGGCAGCTGGCGCTACGGTTGCCGGCGCTATGTTCCCCGGACGCGGTCCAGGAACTGCGCGGTCCGCCCCGCCAGGCCGTCGATCTGTCGGCGCACGACGGCGGCCGGATCCGGGTTGATCTCGTTCACCGGAGGTTCTACCCGCACATTGCGGCAGCAGCCGAATTCGGCGCAGATCAGGGTGCCCACCGTGTTGCCGTTGCGGCCGGACTGCCCGGCACGCTTGGCCACCCAGAGCAGGACGTCGTCCTTGGAGAAGATGTCTCGGCACAGCTCGCACAGGACCGAGCGGTTCTTCTTGGCGCCGCCCTCAGGGGCCCGGAGCATGATTCCGGTGGGACCGTTCGCGCCGGGCAGCACCAGATAGCCGCGCAGCGGCATCTTCCCGTCGCGCCAGCCGAGGAAGTCCAGGCTTTCCCAGTCCAGGATGTCGAAGTTCTTGGGCAGGTTGAGTTTGGCGGCTTCTGACCGGCTCGCATTGATGAAGGACGTGCGGATCTGCTGGGCAGTGAGTTTTTGCATGACGGAATCTTTCGGAATCGGATGGTTCCAGCCAGGCGGGGAAGAAGTGCGCCAGGGCCGGTAAGTGGGCAGGGGACTGCCAGCCTTCGACTCCGGTTGGGACCGGGCGTTACCGCGGAATCAGTCCGCGCCGGGACCGGATTGCCGGGGAAGGGCTGGCAACTGTGCGGCCGCGTAGCAGGCCAAAGAGGCCACCCCGCTGACCGTGGCAGCAGTCATCATTGCGATGCGCATGCTCACTTCCCCTATCCATCAAAGTTCACAATTCCACGGCCGGTTCGGATTCACCGGTCGGGCCAATCCTTGCAAACCTCCCTGACGCCTGTCCAGTTTCAAGCCACACCCACGCAGCGAGCCCTCAGGGTGATTACGTTACTGAAGTCTTGCGTAATTATGCAAAGGATAGGCTAGCCTTACTTAGGTTCGCATCACTTACCTAAGGAGTTCCGTGGCTTCCGCCGACTTCCCCCGCCCCTCGGGCCGCCCCACCCTCCGTCGCCTAAGCCGCCAAGCACTCAGGGCCGTGGCGCTCCTGGCCGCCGTGGGGCTGGGCCTGGCGGCCTGTTCCACCGGACCGGCGTCGACGACGGCGACCGCCCCCGTTCCGGCCGCCGGCTCGGGGTTCCCGGTGACCATCAAGCACGTCTTCGGCGAGACAACCATCAAGGACCAGCCCCAGCGCGTCGTCACGGTTTCCTGGGTCAATGACGACGTCGCCCTGGCCCTTGGCGTGGTCCCGGCAGGGGTGCCCAAGAACGAATGGGGCGGCAACGCCCAGGGGTCCACGCCGTGGAAGGACGCGGCGCTGGAAAGGCTGGGCGCCGGGTTCGGCTCGGCGAAAGCCCCGGCCCAGTACTCCGAGGCGGACGGCATCAACTTCACCGAGATCGCCAAGCTCAACCCGGACGTCATCCTTGGCGCCTATTCGGGCCTGACGGAGGAGGACTACAAGAAGCTCAGCGAGATCGCGCCCGTCGTGGCCCAGCCCGAGGTCGCCTACGGCACGTCGTGGCAGGATTCCACGGCCATCATCGGCAAGGCGCTCGGCAAGGAGACGGAGGCCTCCAAGCTCATTGCCGACACCGAAGGAACCATCAAGGAAAAGGTCTCGCAGTACCCCCAGCTCGCCGGCAAGACCTTTATCTACGGCAACCTCGAGCCAGCCAAGAGCGACGGGATCAATGTCTACACCGCCAATGACAACCGCCCGCGCTTCCTCAGTGAGATCGGCATGAAGCTGGCGCCCATCGTGGCGGACAAGTCCAGGAACTCCAAGGAATTCTTCATCCCTTGGTCGGCCGAGAAGGCCAACGAGCTCAGCTCGGACGTCTTCGTGAGCTGGGTCCCGGATGCGAAGACCGCAGATTCCATCAAGAACGACGCCCTGCTGGGCCAGATCCCGGCCATCAAGAACGGCGCGCTCGTCGCCGACTCGGACAACACGCTCACACTGTCCATCTCGGCGTCCTCTCCGCTGAGCCTGCCCTGGGCGCTAGACACCTTCCTGCCGCAGCTGGCCGGCGCAGCGGACAAAGCCGCCGGCGCGGGGAAATAGGTCCCTTCGATGACCATGCCCACGACGACGGCGCGTCCCGACGCGCCTGCCGCGACGGCCGGGGCGGAAACACCGGCATCGTCCGGTGGCTCCGGTGCCCGCCGGGGCGCGTGGCTGCTGGCCGCCGTCGTCGTGCTGGCGCTGGTGGCCGCCGCATCGCTTGCCATTGGCGCCCGAGGCCTCAGCCTGGGGACCGTGTGGGAGGCGCTGACGGCGTTTGATCCAGCGGACGGAGACCACGCGGTCGTTCATGCCCGCATCCCGCGCACCGTCCTTGGCCTCCTCGCGGGCGGGGCCCTGGGGCTTTCCGGGGCGGCGATGCAGGGGGTGGCCCGCAACCCGCTCGCGGACCCGGGGATCATCGGCGTCAATGCCGGCGCGGCCCTGGCGGTCGTCACCGGGATTTACGTCTTTGGGATTTCGACGCTGTCCGGATACATCTGGTTCGCTTTTCTTGGCGCCGCCGCGGCCGCCGCCCTCGTGTACGCGATCGCCTCGCTGGGCAGGGACGGCGCGACGCCGGTCAAGCTTGCCCTGGCGGGCGCCGCCCTGAGCGCGGGGCTGTATTCGCTCATGAACGTCATCCTGGTCTCCAGCCAGGACACGCTGGACCGTTTCCGGTTCTGGCAGGTGGGCGGCATCGCCGGGCGTGACTGGTCCGCGATCCACGCCGGATTGCCCTTCCTGCTGCTCGGTACGGCCATTGTGCTGGGGACTGGCCGGCACCTCAACGGGCTGGCCCTGGGCGAGGACCTCGCGAGCGGCCTCGGCCAGCGGGTGGGCCTGACCCGGGGCATCACGGCCCTGGGTGTTGTGCTGCTCTGCGGTTCGGCAACGGCCCTGTCGGGGCCCATCGGCTTCGTGGGGCTCGTGGTTCCGCATGCCGTCCGCTTCCTGACCGGACCCGACTACCGCTGGATCCTGCCATTCTCCCTGGTTGTGGCCCCGGTGCTGCTGCTCGCCGCCGACGTCGCCGGCCGGGTGGTCCTGCCGCCCGGCGAGGTTCCAGCCGGGATCATGACAGCCCTGGTTGGTGCGCCTGTTTTCATCTGGCTGGTCCGCCGAAGCAAGGGGGCCGGGCTGTGAAGGCCGCACCACGCACGGCCCTCCTGGCCCTCGCCGTGGCAGGAATTTTCGCCGCAGCCGTCCTGCTGGGCAGCTACACCGTCACCGTCCCGGACTTCTTCCGGATTCTGGCCGCCCACCTCACCGGCGGAGCCAAGATCCCGGGCGCGAGCTTCATCGTGATGGAGCACAAGCTGCCGCGCGCCGTCGTGGGCGGCCTAGTCGGTGCGGCGTTTGGCCTATCCGGCGCACTCTTCCAGACGATGCTGCGCAACCCCCTGGCCAGTCCGGACGTGATCGGAATCAGTTACGGCGCCAGCGCCGCGGCGGTTACCGCGATCGTTCTCTTCAGTGCGTCCGGGGCCATGGTTTCGGGAGCGGCACTCGCCGGGGCGCTCGCCGTTGCCGGCATCATTTACGCAATCGCCCGGCGCGGGGCACTCGGCGCCGCGGCAGGCCGCGGGGACGCGGCAGGCCGCGGGGACGCGGCAGGCAACCGGCTGATCCTGGCCGGAGTGGGCATTGCCGCCGCACTGCAGGCCGTGGTCAGTTTCCTCATGACCCGGGCGGACATCCGGACGGCGGCCGACGCGCTCGTCTGGCTCAACGGATCGCTCAACTCCGCCAGCTGGGGGCGGGCCCGGGTCCTCGGCCTTGCCCTGCTCGTGCTGGTCCCCGCAGCTGCGGTCCTCGCGCGGCCGCTGCGCATCCTGGAACTCGGCGAGGACACTGCTGCGGGCCTGGGCGTCCGCGTCGGCCGCACCCGGCTCGCCGTCGTCGTCGCCGCCGTTGGCCTGTCGGCCGTGGCGACCGCAGCAGCCGGACCCGTCGCCTTCGTGGCGTTCCTCGCCGGTCCGATTTCCCGCCGCTTTGTGCGCAAGGCGAGCCTGCCGGCCTCGGCCCTGGCCGGGGCGCTGATCGTCCTGGCCGCAGACTTCCTTGCGGCGAACCTCGCACCGCTCGTGCTCGGCGGGACCGTACTGCCCGTCGGCGTCGTTACCGGCGCCCTGGGTGCACCGTTCCTGCTGTGGCTCCTGGTCACCGCCAACCGAAAGGACGCCTGAGATGGCAACCCTGAACGCCTCCGGCCTGACGCTGAAATACGATCAGCGGACCGTCATCGAGGACCTGAGCACCGAGATTCCCGAGGGCAAAGTCACCATGATCGTCGGAGCCAACGCCTGCGGAAAATCGACGCTGCTCCGGGCACTGTCCCGGCTGCTCAAACCCGCGTCCGGCACAGTGACTCTTGGCGGCAAGGACATCCACACGAGGCCGGCCCGCGAGGTTGCCCGCGTACTCGGCCTGCTCCCGCAGCACCCGACTGCGCCCGACGGCATCACGGTCCGGGACCTGGTGGGCCGCGGCCGCTTCCCGCATCAGGGCTTCTTCCGCGGCTGGTCCGGCGGGGCATCCCCGGACGATCAGCGCGCGGTGCTCAACGCCATGTCCGCCACTGACACCCTGGACCTGGCGGACCGCTCCGTGGACCAGCTCTCCGGCGGCCAGCGTCAGCGTGCTTGGATCGCGATGGCGCTGGCCCAGGAGACCGAGGTTCTGTTGCTCGATGAACCCACCACCTACCTTGACCTCGCGCACCAGGTGGAAGTCCTGGATCTGCTGACGGACCTGAACCGCCGGCGCGGCACCACCGTGGCGATCGTGCTGCATGACCTCAACCTCGCAGCCCGCTACGCGGACCACGTCATCGCCATGAAGGGCGGCCGGATCGCGGCCGAAGGGGACGCCGAGGCGGTTATCACGGAGGCCTTGGTCCGCGACGTCTTTGGACTGGAGTCCCGGGTGGTGCCCGACCCCGCCTCCGGCACACCGCTGGTCGTCCCCCTCGGCCGCCACCACACCGCACCCGCCCCCTCCGCCCATGCCCCGTCCGCCGCAGCACCGAACCCGCAACTGGAGCTGATCCCATGACTGAAACGCCTTCCCCGTCCCCTGCCTCCGCGACGGTGACAGTTCTGCCCGCCGCCGAGCCCATGACCAGGGCGTTCGACGTCCGCGTCACCGCCGTGGAACAGCTCAGCCCGAACTTCCGCCGGATCACCTTCGGCGGCTACTCGCTGCGGCACTTCGGCGTGCACGGAAACACCCTGGACCTGCGGATCAAGCTCATGATTCCCTCCCGGGCCGCCGATGGCCGCGACATCCCGCTGCCCGAATTCCGGACCGAGAAGCCCGCCTGGTACAGCGAATGGCTGGCCCTCGACCCGGCTGTCCGCGGCGCCATGCGCACCTACACCGTGCGGCAGGCACGCCTGGATGCCGTCTTCCCCGAGATCGACGTCGACTTCGTGCTGCACCTCGACGCGGCCGGCCACGGCGGCCCCGCCGCCGAGTGGGCAGCCCGGGCAAGGCCGGGTGACGGCTTGGTCCTGATCGGACCCAACAACCGGGCCGCGCACTGTGTCACGGCGGAAAGTTACGCCGGCATTGAATGGCGTCCGGGACTGGCCCAGCGGGTGCTGTTGGCGGGGGATGAAACCGCGGTTCCGGCGATCGGGGCCATCCTGGAAAGCCTCCCGCCGTACCTAAGCGGCCAGGCCCTGCTGGAGGTGCCCTCCGCCGCCGACTTCCAGGACCTCGTCTCACCCGCCGACGTCGCCATCACCTGGCTGGCCCGCGGGAGTGCGCACGGGCGCCTGCCGCACGGGGCGCGCCTCCAGGCGGCTGTTCGTGCGGCCGTGCCGCCGCCGGGCTGGGTGGCTGCCACCGCGCAGCCCCGCTCTGTCGGACCGGACCCCGAGGACGTCAACGTTGACCGGGACATCCTCTGGGAAACCCCGGCACGGCTGGACGCGACGGCCATCAGGACCGGCCGGAACGCGGACAAGCCGGCCGGCGCCCTGCCGTTCTACGCGTGGATCGCCGGTGAGGCGGGCACCGTCAGGGAGCTGCGGCGCTACCTGGTGCGGGACGTGGGGATCGACCGGAAGCAGGTCGCGTTTATGGGGTACTGGCGGCTGGGGAAAGCGGAACTCTAGGCCGATTCCACGGACCGCCGCACCCGTTGTGCCCCGCACGTTAACCCCGACGTCGTCCGGCGGGACTACCGTGGCGCCATGGCCGAGAACCTTCCAGCCCCGGGCACTCATGGACGGCGGCTCTTCGTCGCCCTGGGGGACTCGTTCACCGAGGGCGTGGGGGACCACAGCAAGCGCCTGCCCAACGGGGTCCGCGGCTGGGCGGACCGGGTTGCGGAGAAGCTGGCGAAGGCGGAGCCGGGCTGGGAGTACGCCAATCTCGCCATCCGGAGCAAGCGGCTTCGCCACATCATCGGCGAGCAGCTGGAACCGGCGCTTGCCATGCAACCGACCCTGGTGACCCTGTACGCCGGGGGCAACGACATCCTGGACTTCGGAACGGACATCGAAGACCTGATGGATGATTACGAATTCCTGGTGGCGAAGCTGGCCGCCAGCGGCGCCACGGTGGTGCTGTTCACGGGCTTTGATGTGAAGGTCTCGGTGCTGCTGGAGCCGCTGAAGCGGCGCAACGCCCTTTACAACCGGCGCGTCCGGGAGCTGGCTGCCTGGTACGGTGCGGTGCTGGTGGACTACTGGTGCTTTGATGCCTTCCACGACCCGCGGATGTGGGATGCGGACCGGCTCCACATGTCCAAGGCCGGCCACAAATACCTTGCCGCGCAGGTCCTGGACCAGCTCGGCGTGCCGCACAACATCAGCCCCAAGGAATGGGGGCCGCCGGACCGGCTCGGGCTCCGGGACTGGGAACGCCGGCAGCGCCGCTGGGTGCACGACTGGGTGCTTCCCCTCTTTGGCCGCAAGCTGCGCGGCGTCACGCTGGGGGATGAGCTCAAGCCGCGCTGGCCGGACCCGGTGAGAGTCCCGCGCAAAGGCGGGCTGAAAAAGCTGCTGGCCGGCTGAGCTAGCTGTCCAGCAGGTTTTCGTACCCGGGGGCGACGCGGCTGGCGTGGAACTCTTCGACGTCGAAGTCGGCCACGCCGTTGACGTAGAAGGGGTCCTTGGACAGTGCCGCGTCCAAGTCGGCGCGGTCCGCGTTGGACAGCAGGAGGCCGCCGGTGCGGGGGATCTTGCGGCCTGCCACCATAAAGACGCCGCGGTCGAACGCGTCCTGCAACCAGGCGACGTGCGCCGGCAGGTGGAAGTCGACGATCTCTTCGGGCACCTTGTAGGTCAGGGAGACTACGTACATATCGCCAGCCTACCGCCGGGCGGCAAGAAGGCAGGAACCAAAACCGGCCCGATGTTGAACCGTCAAGCATCGAGGCTCCTAGAATGGAGCCATGACCGAACCGCGCTGGCTCAATGCCGACGAACGCCGCGCCTGGCTGGCCCAGCTGAGCATCAACACGCTGTTGCCCGCCGCGCTGGACACGCAGCTGCATGCGGCCGGGAAACTCTCCCTGTTCGACTACAACGTCCTGGCCATGCTCTCCGAGGCCGAGGGCCGGTACCTGCCGATGAGCGAACTCGCGGCGCGCACCAGCGCCTCGCTGTCCCGGCTCTCGCACGTGGTCACCAAACTCCAGAACCGGGGATGGCTGGAACGCCGGCCGCACCCCGGCGACGCCCGCGTGACCACGGCACACCTCACCGAGGCCGGCATGGCCACTATCGAGGGGCTCGCCCCGGGTCATGTCGAAGCGGTCCGCGCACTGTTCCTGGACGCACTCGATCCGGACGACATCGCGGCCTTGGCCCGTATCGGCGAAAAGATCGTGTCCCGGCTCGACGCCGGCCACTGGATCCTGCGGGAGAACAAACGGGCCTGAGACCCCGGGGCGGCCAGCGGCCCGGTGTCCCCTAGTCTTGGCATTATGGAATCGCCGATCGACAGCTATCTCCGCCAGATCCACGCCGAGATCTCGCTGCTCAAGGACGGCAAGCCTTACAGCACCATTCCGGCCATGGCCAACGTGGATCCGGACAACTTCGGCATCGCCCTCGCGACCGTTGACGGCAAGGTGTACGAAATCGGTGACACCCGCGAGGAATTCACTATCCAGTCCATCTCCAAGCCCTTCACCTACGGACTGGCACTCGAGGACCTTGGCGCCGAGGCCGTGGATGCCAAGGTCGACGTGGAACCGTCAGGTGATTCCTTCAACGAGATCTCCCTCGCCGAAGGGACGGGGCGGCCTGCCAACGCGATGATCAACGCCGGGGCCCTCACCGCCACCTCCCTGATCAGGGGATCAGGCGGGCAGTCCGGGTTCAAACGGATACTCAGCACGTACTCCGGGTTCGCAGGCCGTCAGCTCTCGGTCGACGAGCAGGTCTACGAATCCGAGCTCAAACACGGCCACCGCAATACAGCCCTCGCCTACCTGCTTCGCTCCTTCAACATCATCGAAGACGACCCGACACCGGTTCTGCAGGATTACTTCCGGCAGTGCTCGGTCCTGGTCAACTGCTTCGACCTCTCGATCATGGCGGCCACGCTGGCCAACGGCGGCCGGAACCCGCTCAGCGGCAAACAGGTGCTTGAGATCGGGCCGGTGGAGCGAGTGCTGTCCGTCATGATGACCTCTGGCATGTACGACGACGCCGGCGCCTGGATCAGCAGCGTGGGGATGCCGGGCAAGAGCGGGGTAGCGGGCGGCATCATCGCCGTGCTGCCCGGCCAGGTGGGCCTGGCGGTCTACTCACCGCCGCTGGATGAGCACGGCAGCAGCGTCCGCGGGCTGGCCACCGCGCAGCGACTCTCCCGCGACATGGAACTCCACTTCGTCCGGGCGGCCCGGGCAGGCCGGTCCGCCATCCTCGCCGCCTACGACGTTACCGAAACACCTTCGGGCATCCGCCGCAACGACGAGGCCGCCGATGTCCTGCGTGCCCACGGCCACCGGGCCCGGGTGATCGAACTCAACGGCGACCTTCTCTTCGCCGGGACTGAATCCATGGTGCGTGAGGTCAGCGGCCTGGCCGACGACGTCGAGCTGGTGATCCTGGACATGCGGCGCACGGACCAGGTCAGCGAGGTCGCAGTGCGGACGCTGGCCAGAATTAGGCAGGGGATGGCCGACGCCGGGCGCGACTTGGTGCTGGTTGAGGCGGACGGGTCGGTCACCGAAGCCCTGGCAACGTCAAGCGAGCGCCCGGTTCCGTCCTTCACAACACGGAGCGCCGCCGTCGAATACTGCGAAAACCGCCTGCTGGAGCGCCACGGGGACCATCTGCTGATCCCGGACCACGTTCCCGTCACCGCCTCGCCCGCGCTGGCGCCCCTGGAGGAAGCGGAGGCGGCGGCGCTGGAAGCGCTGATGACGCCGAAATCCTATGGCGACGGCGACGTAATCCGGCGTGTCGGTTTGCGGTTCGGCGGGGTCTACTTCATCACCTCCGGAAAAGTCAGCAGCACGTCGCCCGGGCCCACCGCGGACCGGGTCAAGCTGAACACCCTCAGCGCCGGGATGACCTTTGGCGAACTGGCGCTGGGCAGCGGCAACCGGCAGGAAACCACCGTCCGGGCAGTGGGGCCGGTAGAGGTCATGGTGCTCAGTGTGGAGGCGATCGCCGAGCTGGAAGCCGCCGACCCTCGCCTGGCCATTGCCTTGTGGAAAGCCCTGACCCGGGATGCTTACACCCGGGTGGAGCAGTACCTGCGAGAAACGGCGGTCCGGATCCGCGAGTAGCAGCTGCGGCGATTCCCCGGTGTGACCCACCCAGCGGGCTCTGGCAGACTGAATCCATGGATTTCACAGCCCGCTACGTTGCACTCGGAGACTCCTTTACCGAAGGCGTTGGCGACGACGACCCGGCCCGCCCCAACGGCGTGCGGGGCTGGGCCGACAGGGTGGCAGAGCAGCTGGGCGCGGCCGACCCGGGCTTCGGCTACGCCAACCTTGCCATCCGCGGAAGGAAGCTCCGCCAGATCATGGCCGAACAGGTGGACGCCGCCGTCGCACTCAAACCCACCCTGGTGAGCATCTACGCCGGCGCGAACGACATCCTCCGTCCCAAGATCGACATCGATGACCTGCTCGCGGAATACGACGCCGGTATCCGGAAACTGAAAGCCACCGGCGCCACCGTGGTGATGTTTACCGGTTTCGACGCGCGCGGCTCCAAAGTCTTCGGGACTATGCGGGGGCGGACCGCCATCTACAACGAACTTGTCCGCGGCATCGCCGGAGACCACGATGCCCTGCTGGTGGACTACTGGCGCTTCAACGAGTACTACGACTGGGGCATGTGGGCGACCGACCGGATGCACATGTCCGCTGCCGGCCATGCCAACATGGCCAAGCGCGTCCTCACCGTGCTGGAGCACGACCACTCGATCGATGTGCCGCCGATGACGCCGGTCCCGGAGCTCAGCCGCTCCGAGGCGCTCCGTGCGAATGCCCGCTGGGTGCGCGAGTTCGCCGGGCCCTGGGTGGTGCGCCGGGTCACCGGCAAGTCCTCCGGCGACGGCCTCTCGCCGCGGTATCCTCAGCTCACCCGTCTCTAGCACGACGCCGTCTGGCCCGATGCCCTCTGGCCCGATGCCGTCTAGCCCGATGCAAGGAGCAGCAACAGGATGAACAGCAGCCCCCTCACCTTCCCTGCCGGCTTCCTGTGGGGAGCTGCCACCGCGGCCTATCAAATCGAGGGGGCCGCCCACGAGGGAGGCCGCGGGGAATCCATCTGGGACGTCTTCTGCCGCGTCCCCGGGGCGGTTGCGGATGCGCATAACGGCGATGTCGCCTGCGACCACTACCACCGTTCGGCCCAGGACGTCGGGCTCATGCAGGACCTGAACCTGGCCGCCTACCGCTTCTCCATCTCCTGGGCCCGCTGCATGCCCGACGGCGTGACGCCGAACCCCGAGGGCATCGCGTTTTACTCGCGACTGGTCGATCAATTGCTCGCTGCGGGCATTACGCCCTGGATCACGCTGTACCACTGGGACCTGCCGCAGGCGCTGGAGGACAAGGGCGGCTGGGCCGCGCGGGAAACGGCTGAGCGCTTTGCCGACTATGCCGCAGTGATGCACGAGGCGCTCGGCGACCGGGTGGCGATCTGGACCACGCTCAACGAGCCCTGGGTGTCGGCCTTCCTCGGCTATGCCGCGGGCATCCACGCCCCCGGGCGGCAGGACCCCGCCGCGGCGCTCGCGGCGGTCCACCACCTGCTGCTGGGCCATGGCTTGGCCGTCCGCGCACTGCGCCGGCAGGATCCTGAGGCGACCCTGGGCATCACGTTGAACCTGACGGTGGCCGACCCGGCGGATCCGGGCCGGGAAGGGGACCTCGATGCGGCCCGGAGAGTTGACGGACAGTCGAACCGGATGTTCCTGGACCCGCTGTTCCGCGGCGAGTACCCGGCCGATGTGCTTGCCGACGTGGCCCACCTCGGCATGGCCGACGTCGTCCTGCCCGGGGATCTCGACATCATTTCGCAGCCCCTCGATCTGCTGGGCGTCAACTACTACCACGGGGACGCATTCACCACGGATCCCGCACCGCACCCCGGACCGGCTGGAGGAGCTCCCGCGTCACCCTTGGTCGCGGCCGACGGCGTCCGGCAGGTGCCCCGCGGACTGCCCGTCACCGGGATGGGCTGGGAGGTCCAGCCCGAGGGCCTCCGCCGTCTGCTGAACCGGCTGAAGCGTGAATACACCGGGCCGGCCGGGGTCCCGATCTACATCACGGAAAACGGCGCCGCCTTCGAAGACGTTCCGGATGCAGATGGCTTCGTGGATGACCAGGCCCGGCTGGCGTTCTTCGATCAACACCTGCGGGCAGTCCACGAGTCACTGGCCGACGGCGTGGACGTCCGCGGATATTTCGCGTGGTCCCTGCTGGACAACTTTGAATGGGCCTTCGGCTATCACCAGCGCTTCGGGCTGGTTCGGGTGGACTACGAAACGCAGCGCCGCGTCCCCAAGGCGAGCGGTCTTTGGTACTCGCGAGTTGCGGCGTCGAACGCGCTGCCCGCCGCAGGCACGTAGCCGGGCCCGCCAGCGAGGGGGCGGGGTAGCGCCGGCGCCGGGCCAGGTCAGGCGCGGAACCCCGGCGTCGCGAGGATGCTGCCGTCGTTCCGAATGGCGAGCACCTCAACGTCCCAGCCGCTCGTCGCCCGGTTGAGCATGCGGACCCCACCCGCCACGATGGCGGTCGCGAGCACATCGGCTGTGAGAATGTCCGCCGCGGCGACCGAGACCTGGCGGAACTCGCTGCCGCTGGCGCCGCGGGTCCAGATGTGGTCACCTCGTTCGGTGGAGCCGGAGGTTGCCAGGGCCCCGACGCCGGTGCCGCCGCCCAACGGGTAGGCGGCGATCAGGGTCGTTCGGTCTTGCGGATCAACGACCCCGGCCTGCCACGCGGCCCTGCTGCCCACGATGGGGGAACCGGCCACCAGCACATCACCGCCGGCGTTCAGGCACCAGTCGGCCCGCCCCCGTGACTGCAGCAGGGCCCCGGCTTCCTTGATCGCGAATCCTTTTACCAGCCCGGACAGGTCGGGCACCCCGTCCGGACGTTCCGGCGTGAACGCGCCCTCCGTCTGAAGGCGCCATTCGGCCGCGTCGGCGTAGCAGTCCCGGAATTCCTGCGAGGCCTCCCGCAGCGAGAGCTCCCCGCGCGCCAGCCGGCTTGCCTCGGACCCGGGCCGGTACAGGCTGAAGCGGGCGTCGAGTTCCACGAAACGCCGTTCGACGACGGCGGTCGCATCCGCCAATGCGGCTTCGGCGGCCGCCGTCCAGTCCCCAGGTCCGACGGGCACGGTCAGGCTGATGACCGTCCCCATGCACCGGAAGGTCTTGGCCTTCAGCTCCGGCCGGCCCAGCTCAGACGTGGGCTGCATCGAGGGCCGCCTGCAGCGAGGTCAGGTAAGCATCACTGGTGACGGTGGCTCCGCTGATGGTCTGCACGTTGGCCGACTGGGCCTGGAGCACCTCAGCGCGCAGCAGGGGTGCGGCGTAGTTGCTGATCTGTACCGACCGGCCGCCGTCGTCGGTGAGTTGGAGTGCGGTGACATCCGAGATGGTGCCGCCGCTGACGGTGATTTGCACCTGGACCGGACCGAAGCGGGTCTGCACGACGTCGCCGGTAAAGGTTCCTCCGGCCTTCGCTGCCGCGCCGGTCGAGCTGGAGGAACCCGTGGTTCCCGTGGCTCCGGAGGACGGCGCGGAACTCCCGGTCGAACCGCTCGAGCCCGACCCGGTGGTGCCCGCCGTGGTGCCGACGGCGCTGGCCGTGTTCGCTACATGCGCTCCCGACTGCCAGCCGGCCACAAGGATCCCGACCGAGGCCAGGGTCGCTGAAACTACTGCGCGAATTCTCACCAGTCGAACCTTTCGTAGTGGAGTTGCTCTTCCCGCACGCCCGCCCGGCGCGCGTCATCCAGGACGTTTCTTGCCCAGTCCGCGGGGCCGCAGACGTAGACGTCTGCGTCGGCGAGGTTTGGTGCGTAGCTCGCCAGCCGGTAACCGGAGCGAGCTTCGGTTTCCGGTTGCCAGGTTTGGACGCCCCGCGGCCGGCGCCCGGTCAGATGGAATAGGGTCGCGCCACGGCGTTGGCAGAGCTCGAGGATTTCATCGCCGAGGTACAGACCGGACCGGCTGTGGCCGCGGAGGATCACGGTCGCATCGCCCGGCGCGAACGGAGTGCTCTCCAGCAGGGCGCGGATGGGGGTGATGCCGATGCCGGCACCAATCATCACAACGTGCTGCCGGCTGCGGGCGGCGGTGCTGAAGAGCCCGTACGGGCCTTCGATCGCCACCCGGGTACCGGGCTTCAGCCGGGCCAGGCTCGCGGAGCCCCTGCCAAGGTTCCGGACCGTAATCCGCAGCCGGCCACCGCCGTCGGCGTCGAACTGCAAGGGCTCAGCGGAAAGGCTGAACGGGTGCGGGTGCCACCACTGCCCCGGGGCGAGAAAGCGCCAGATGAAGAACCGTCCACCGCTGCCGGCCAGCTCGTCGAGATGCCGGCCCGTCATTTCGATGCTGACCACGCCGTGACCGGCGGCCACCACCAGGCTTACCCGCAGCTGATGCCGGACCGTGGCGACAATGGGCTCGAGAACCCGGTAATGCAGCAGCGCGGCGCCCGTCGCGATGCAGATCGCAAGCCAATACCAGCGCTGCCAGGTGCCTTCGGCGAAGAGTCCACCGACGCTGAACTGGTGCGGCAGTGAGGTCAGCACGGCGGCGTAGGTCAGCAGATGGACGGCATACCAGAACTCATAGGGAAACCGACGGCGGACGGCGACCAGGGAGGTGACGACGACGGCGATAAAAAATGCCATGGACACGAACGCCAGCCACATGTCGGGGACCTTGACCCACAGGGCCACTGACTCGCTGATCGGGTCAAGCCCCTCTGCCAGCCCGTAGCCGATCGCGATCAGAACGCCGTGCGCCAGCAGTAGGTACAGGGACGGCTTGCCGAGTTTTCGGTGGAATTCAAGGGCGCGGTCATGGCCAACAGCCCCGTCGATGACGGGGAGGCGTGCGGCGAGGAGCAGCATGAGCAGCACCAGGTCCATACCGGCGAGCCCCGCGACGATCCCCATCGCCGTGAACGCTCCGGCGACGCTTGA
This sequence comes from Arthrobacter sp. 10T419, assembly GCF_056394105.1. Taxonomy (NCBI): domain Bacteria; kingdom Bacillati; phylum Actinomycetota; class Actinomycetes; order Micrococcales; family Micrococcaceae; genus Arthrobacter; species Arthrobacter sp. 10T419. Next base: position 130,867 of record NZ_JBFTHF010000011.1, read on the forward strand.
GAATCCGGCGACGCCGCCGTCGGCCAGCCACAACGCCACGGCACCGGCCACCGACGCCCATGCGATCACGGTGAGCAGGTCTGCCCTGAACAGCCGTTTGCGGTACTGCCCCTTGAAGGGGTTGCCGGCGGCAGGCGCCCGTCGGGCCGCGGGCTGCAAGGCAGTCTGGGTTGGTGTGTTCATGAATCCAGAATCTGCCCGTTGCCTTTCATTTTGCTGTGAAAGGACTGCGCCGCTGATGTGACTTGCCTGCGCGGGGACGGCCGCCGCTTATACACCCTGCGGGCCCGGATTGGTCTTTAATTCGCCAAGCTCGTAGACTTGGTAGGCGCTAGGTGGCGCGGAGCGTGTGCAATTGCTCCGGTTGGCGGAAATGGCTGAGGAATCAGGCACTCCCGGTGGCCGGTAGTTAGGGGCTCAAGTTGCGTGCACTCCTGTATTCGCCCAGTATCCCGGCACTTCGCAGTGATTCCTTTTGGTTATCGCCGCCCGGTGCCTGTGACCCACAATCTTCGCCGCAGTGAGGACTGCAGCCGGTTCAGCCGGCTGTCGGACTGCTGCGGAACGCGGGTGGGGCTGGCTGCGGACGCCGCCGATCGCACGGCTATGCGGAACTCCGCCAGCCGTTTCATATTATTTTCATTAGGAGAGTCGTCATGGCAGCACACTGCCAGGTGACCGGAGCCGAGCCGGGCTTTGGACACAGCATTTCGCACTCGCACCGCCGCAACAAGCGCCGGTTCGACCCGAACATCCAGAAGAAGCGCTACTGGGTTCCGTCCCTGCGCCGTAATGTCACCCTGCAGGTCTCTGCACGTGGCATCAAGACCATCGACGTACGCGGCATTGACGTAGTCGTCGCCGCCATCCTGGCACGAGGAGTGAAGCTCTAGTGGCAAAGGACAAGGACGTACGTCCGATCATCAAGCTCAAGTCGACCGCGGGCACGGGTTACACCTACGTGACGCGCAAGAACCGTCGTAACGACCCGGACCGCATGGTCCTGCGGAAGTACGATCCCAAAATCCGCCAGCACGTCGAATTCCGAGAGGAGCGCTAAACACATGGCTAAGAAGTCAATGATCGCTAAGAACGAACAGCGTAAAGTCATCGTCGAGCGTTACGCTGCAAAGCGCCTCGAACTGAAGAAGGCTCTGGTTGACCCCAACTCAACCGACGAAGCACGCGAAGCTGCACGCCTCGGCCTGCAGAAGCTGCCCCGCAACGCCTCGCCGGTCCGCCTGCGTAACCGCGACATCATCGACGGCCGCCCCCGCGGCACGTTCCAGAAGTTCGGTATCTCCCGTGTTCGCTTCCGCGACATGGCTCACCGCGGTGAGCTCCCGGGCATCACGAAGTCTTCCTGGTAATTCAGCACTCCTGAAGCCAGTGGCTTGAAGAAGGGCCGGCAACCAAATGGTTGCCGGCCCTTCTTGCGTTTAAGCCGGTGTTGCGCACGCCGGCTCCTCTCCCTCGGCCTCCGCCCACCGCCGCCCACGGTGTCGGCACCACGCGTGGCCCCGGTGACGGAGCCCACACCGACGACTTTCGATGCCGGACCTCGACTTCCCGCGCCCCGCGGGCCGTTTTGGCACGGATTTCCGGGGTTTGTGGCGCGGGGAAGTGGTTGCGGGGGCCGATTTGTATGGGGTCGGTTTGGTGTGTAAAGTAGTTCGAGTCGCCGCCGCTGAAGCGGAAAGATAGCGACCGACCCCCTGATAAACGGCCTGGAAAATGGCGCGGAATGTTGCGCGCTTTATAAGGGTGGGGGCCCCTGTGGAATTGTGAATGGCGGAAACGCCGGTTTGCAAAGCTTCATGGATTCGGGTAAGTTTGAAAAGTTGCTCCGGAGCGATCCTGGACCGTTGGGTTTGGGTGGTGCCGGGTGTGTCTGTTGTTTGAGAACTCAATAGTGTGCCA
>NZ_JBFTHF010000012.1:0-84501 GCF_056394105.1 Arthrobacter sp. 10T419
AGGCCCGACGGAGCGAGGCCCGACGGAGCGAGGCCCGACGGAGCGAGGCCCGACGGAGCGAGGCCCGACGGAGCGAGGCCCGACGGAGCGAGGCCCGACGGAGCGAGGCCCGACGGAGCGAGGCCCGACGGAGCAAGCTGGTAACTTAGCGCGGCTAAGTTGGCTCGATCCTCGACTTGTCGTCTAGGATGCGGCACACTTGTCAGTGTGGTCCCCGGGTTTCCGGGTTCGCTGCGCTGGCAAATTCGAAGGGCGGGACAAGTGAGTGATGGCAGTGGCTTCGCCGGTTGGAAATCCCGTCGTCGCCGGGCGAATGTTGACGGCGGCCGGATGCACCGTCACGAGGTCAAGGTCAGCCCGGAAGAGGAAGCCCAGCTCCTTGCCCTGGCGGAGAAGCACCGTGTGACCATCCCGCGGCTTTTGATCGAGGCGGCGCTCAGCGAGGGCACAGAGAATCCGTCGGAGCGGCGGGATCAGTTCATGCAGCTCTCTACACTGCAGCGCCTTGTCGGGACCGTGGCAAACAACATCAACCAGATCGCACGTCACGCGAATGCGACGGGGGAAGTGCCGGCGGAAGCTGCCGCTTCCATCGCCCATGCACGCGCTGTCATCATCCGGATTGACCGTCAGCTCGCCGACATGGCCGGGCGGTAATTTCACCGTGATTCCGAACATCACCCAGGGCGACCGCATGGCGGGTCTGATGATCTACCTCGCAGGACCGGGGCGGGCAAACGAACACGAAGAACCGCACCTCGTTGCGGGCGATTCGGCGCTCATGGCCTGGCATGATGACAACGAGCTGAACCGCGATGCTGCCCTTGACGTCGCCAATGCACTTGACCGCGCCAAGCAGTTCTTTGACACCGACGTGGACGGCGGACACGTCTTCCACTGCTCCCTCAGCCTGGCCGCAGAAGAAGGCCAGCTCAGCGACGAGCGGTGGGGTGTCATCGCGAACGACTTCATGAAGGAAATGGACTTCACCGAGGACGGCGGAAAGGCCCCCGCCCGGTGGGTTGCGGTCCGTCACGGACTGAGCAAGAACGGCAACGACCACATCCACATCGTCGCATCGATGGTCCGGGACGACGGCACCAAATGGAACGGCTGGAAGAGCAAGTACAAGTCTCAACAGGCTGCCAGGGCGCTGGAGAAGAAGTACGGACTGAACGCTGTCGGGACCCTACGCGCCGAGCGCGGATTCACCCCGGCCGAACAGTCCAAAGCCATCCGCCAGGGGCTGCCGGAAGTCGAGCGCCACAGCCTCGCCCGCAAGGTGCGCGTCTGCGCAGCGGCATCGACAGATGAGGCGGAGTTTGTCCGGCGCGCACGCCAGGAGGGCATGCTCGTGCGTCCCCGCTACGCGGCCGGGCGTACCGACGTCGTGACCGGCTACTCCGTGGCCGAACGCCCCCGCAAGGGAGAACGCGCCGTGTGGTTCGGCGGCAACTCGTTGGGACGTGACCTGGCACTGCCCAAGCTCCGGGCAGAGTGGGAAAGCACCCCGGAGTCAGCGGAGAGCGCTGTCGCGGAATGGAACGCTGCGGCGCGCAACCGCCGGCCGGTAAGCCCCGGCCGGGAGACGTCGCAACCATCGGCTGAGCTGTGGAGCAAGTACGCCAACGACGTCAGTTCCCTCCGGGAGAAACTGGCCACCACCCCGCACGATGATCACGCCGCCTGGGCGCAGGCAGCCCGCGAGACTTCCGCGGCGTTCGGTGCCTGGTCCAAGCGGATCGAACCGACACCGGGACCGCTCGCAGACGCTGCCCGAGAACTCGCCAAGTCCGCCCAGCTGCGCCGTTACCCGGCACGCCCGGCAGTGTCCTTGCCGTCCGCACGCGGGGCCACCATGATCCTCCTCGCCGAGACCTCCAAGAGCGACCGCGCCGCGTACGCCCTCATGTTCCGGCAGCTCGCCCAGACGGCCCGGGCCATCCACGACATGCACAAGGCAACGGACGATCTGCGCCGGGTCCGGGGACTTGCCACAGCCGTCAGAGCGGCCAGCAAGGTTGTCGAAGCCAGCGCCAACGCGCAGACACTCAACGCACAGCCGATGTCCATGGAGGCGCTGCGCCAACAGCACCCGGAAGCGTCCGAGGAAGCCCTCAAATCAAGACTCCTGGGCGAACGTTCACGAGGCGGCTCACCCCTGCCTCCCGTACTGACCCGACCAGACGCAGCGCAGCTGCAGGGAGCGCAGCCACGGACCGAAGAGACCCAAGGTAAGAACAATCCAGGCATCGAGCGATAGGGGAAGAGCATGAGCGAAGCAGACGGAATGGAAGATGCAGTGGACGGGGCGATGCGTACCGGGCTGATGGTTGCCAGCCGAATCGGCGAGCAGCTTGCCAGAATGCGCGAACAGGAACAGCGCACCATCGCCGCAGCAGAGGAACAACGGGCCCGGGAGCTGCAGGAACGCTTCGACGCCCAGCGGGCTGCCGCCCGGGCCCAGCTGGCGCCGGTCTCCCGCGAGGACTGGTGGGACAAAGCCACCCCCGAAATGATCGAACGGGTTCACGAGACGGCCACGGCTTGGAAGGACTACGACCCCGAAGCTGCGCAGGCGGCCGAGAAAATCGGCGAACAGGTCCAGAGCCGTTACGGCATCGACGTGAACAACACCGGAGCGGACGAGGCCTCCGTATCCGAGGCCCTTGCCCGTGCACAGCAAGCCCGCCTTGAGGCCGAAAATGAACGGACCAAGGGAGCGGCGGCGCGCACCGATGAGGTCGTGGCCGGCGCAGCAGTTGCCGGCGCCAACCGACAGGACCGGGCAGACAGAAGCGAACCGGCGTGGGACACAGCAGAACGGCGCCAACAGCTGGCCGAAAGCCTCAAAGGCAAAGGGGACCGCGAAGCGGTCAACTCCAGGCTCCTGGCAGACAAGTACCAGGGGATACCGGCGACGGCTGCTGTGGCCAACAAGCCCTCGCTTGCCAAGACGTCGAAGATTGCCAAACTGGCCGGTCAGGGGAAGACATTGGAACGCGGCGGGATCGAACGTTAGGATTCCCGCCAGACACCGCGACAACAAGCCAGGCGGTGATCAACGCCGGGTATCAGGACGGACAGAGGAGAGTGCGTGTCTGAAAAGCAGTACCGCGACAAGTTAGTCCAGATTGCCCGCCAAGAGGGTGTCGAACAAACCAACCTTTCGAAAGCGCGCGCCGCCGCCTCTAAATACCGATCCAGTGCGGCCGCGGCGTTGAATAGAATAACGCGGACAACAAGCGAATCCATGTCTCGCTCCCATAGACGTACGGCTGAAACCGCGGAGAAGCAGGCAGCCGCTGAGGACGCCAAAGTGGCGAAAGCGTCCATGAAGCTAGCTCAGCTAGCCAAGGACTCCAGTACTGCCCGCACAAACCTGAAACGGGAGGAAAAAGCCACAGCCAGGAAAGCTGAAGCGCAGCGCAAACAAGCAGCGCAGGCCGCGACACGCGAACGACAAGTGGAAAAGGCTCACGCACGCGAAATCGCTCGCTTGGCACGCCCTGAAGTGCGATATGTACACGAGGTCCGCGTCATCCCCGAGCCCAAGCCCGAACCTCTGCGCGTGCTCTACATGACAGCCAACTCCGAAATGAACTTGAGGACCGACGCTGAAGTTCGAGGTGTGCAACAGGCCGTGCGCGGATCACTGCATCGAGATTTGATTGACATCACCTACAGGCCCTCCGTAACCCCCGAAGATATGCTCGACGGGCTAAATGACCTGCGTCCACATGTTGTCCACTTCTCCGGCCACGCTGGCGACGCTGCTCTGCTGTTCGACAATGGCGACGTCGCTGTACCGGAGGGGCGGGACGTTCCCTACGATTTGCTGGCCCTGGCGCTTTCCTCCACGGACACACCTCCCGCACTTCTCATCCTGAACGGGTGCGACACCTTGGAAGGAGCTGAAGTCCTTCTCGACGTCACAGGAACGATAATTGCCACCGCCGACTCAATCGGAGATTTTGCAGCAGCCACCTTCGCCGCAAGATTTTATGCAGCCGTGGCATCAGGCCAATCAGTTGCAGCGGCCGTAAAGCAGGGCAAGGCCGCCGTCGACTTCATGGGGTTGGGGGAAGGATGGAAACACGATGTACTCGCCCGTACTGATATCAACCCTGAAACCCAGGTTCTGGTAAAAGCGACCCAGGAATGACAGTCATCGCCACAAGGGTCGTTTGACCTGCGGGAACGTCGTTTTCGTCAAGGTGCGGGAGTTCTCGCAGCCGCTGCAACTCCCGCGCTTTTAACGCCGATAGCGGATATTCCGTCAACCATGCATGTTGCCCACTACATCCTGCGGTTCGGGCACTCCTTTCCTTTCCGTAGTCGATACAGTCAGCGCATGGGGATATGGGACAAGGTGAAGTCAGCGCTGGGCGGGCCAGCGCAATCTGTGACGGTTTCGGAACAGGATCTGCCTGCGGCAACGCCGGAAACGGCAAACGCACCTGCTGAGACTGTAGAGCTGACGCGTGAAGAACCAAGGGCTCCGTCTCAGCCCCCGCCGGCAGTGCGCAATTACGAGGCGGAGAAGGCCAAAGCGTCAAAAGCTATCGCGCAGGCTATGTCCCGCCTGCCGCGGCCAAGAGTCAGCTCGTGGCGGGTCCCGATGGTATGCCACCCCTGAGGTTGGTCTCCTCCCACAACGGCTTTGATCTGGCCCTGCCCGATGGGGAGTTGGTCGATTACAAGATCCTCGTCCTCAGGCACTTCCAGATTTTCTCGTTCCGCGTGGTGGGCATGGGCTTTTATGAAGACCCTGACAGGCCGTTCAAATTCCGGAATGGCCAGCGCGTTCAGGCAGTGCGGGAACCCGAGAACGAACACGATGCCAATGCCGTTACCATCACCACGGGGCGTCCAGCGAAGAAGATCGGCTACGTGAACAAGCAGCGGGCCGCCTGGGTCGCAAAACTGTTGGATGCCGGCCAGGAGCTCGACGGCATCATCATCCAGAGCAAGGCCGCTTCGCCACGCGTACTCCTGACCACTCCAGAGATGCTGGCATACCTTCAGCGCGGCTGAAGCTCTGACGGGACACGGCGACCCGACCTTTCATAGCTGGCGGTGATCAAAAGAAAGTGGCAGGAGAACAAATGGTGAACGACTCGAGGAAGGCTGCAGCACTTCGGACAGTCTCCCGGTTCGTGCTGCGCGCTCGTCTGGTTCAGGAGCACTCTTTGGCGGCCGACAAGGACAACCTGAAGAAGCACGCTGCCTGGACGATGTCCTTTCGTGTCGTCCAAAATTTGGCCACCGGGGAGCGCACAGTGGCTATGGTGCCGGCTCCTTTACTCCCCACCGAACAGGTCGAGTCAGCGGCGGCCAGAGTGCGCCCCGTCTTTCTGTTCAGCGACGGCGTCCATTACGACAAAGTGCTCAATGCGCTGGTAGAGGCAGCGACGGCCTCCACCGTCCTGAAGAAGGAGATCGAGGGGCTGCGGGCACAGTTCCGAGCTGCGGACCCTGACTATCCGAAAGGCCGCCCGACCGAGCCCCGAAGCGGACCGAGCATGACCAACAAGGAGGTCGCCGGCGCCTGGCTTTACGGTCAACTGTTGCACGAGGATGAGCTGCGGCGTTCCTACGGCGCCGGCATCAGCGCCGAAGAGATGCTGCTGAATGCCACAAAGACAGTCTGCAACGAGATGCTGGGGACCGTAGCAGCCCTGCACTTGATCGAGCGGCTCGTAGCCGATGGCTCATTGGATCTGGCCGAAGATCTGTTTATTGACCCCGTTAGTGTGACGGCAACCGAATGGGCCCCTCAAATTGCGGGCGCCTATGTTGCTGACGTTGGAACAGCCATGCCTGAAAGCCTTACAGAACCGCTGGGCAGTGAATGGAGCGAGGTTCATGAGCTCTTCGATTTCGGCACAGCCACCCCGGCTTCATCTGGCACCTCTAAAGCAAGCGGCCAGGTGTAGCCATAAGTGATGGAGAGATGACCTTTTGCTTAGGTGAAGGAGGGCCCTTTTCGGGCCTCTTGCCCGGCAAATTTCAAACGCCGATAATGGATCTTATGTCAACTCGCCGTATTAGATCGTTCGTCTTCAAGCTTCGGGAGCTCTGGCTCCGACCCCTATTGTCGTAACCTCACCTTGGTCCGAGAGTTGCCGTTAGGCGCTGGCTCTTCGTGTATTTCTAGATAGTCTCGCGATCGAACGAGCTGCCCGAGTCGAGCGAATCCGAAGTTACGTGAATCGAATGCAGGATAGTTTCCAACCAAAAACCATCCAATGTTCGATAGGAGAGACCAACCGTCGTCTTCTACTTTGCTCGTAACTGCTGCTCGAATCATCGTGTCAAGGTCAGGCAGGTCACCCGCCTCGGGCGCGGCAACGGCTGGCTCGCTTTGGATAGGACCTTCGGGAACTGATTGGCCGGGCGGCGAGGTAGCAGGAGCCATCGAATTCCCGCTCTCCTGAGAGAAGCTCGCATCGTCTTGGAGCAGTTCGAGAAACGTGAATCGGTCACATGCATTGCTGAAGGCCGCAGGTGTCTTTTTCTCCCCCATGCCGATCACACGTTTGCCAGCCTCTCGGAGCCTGATAGCCAAGCGGGTGTAATCGCTGTCAGAGGCTACGAGACAGAAGGTGTCAACGGCTCCGGAGTACAACAGATCCATTGCGTCAATGATTAGGGCCGTGTCGGTCGCGCCCTTGCCAGGAACGTATGCGACCTGATGAATGGGCTGCAGGGCCATGTCAGTCATAACCATTCGCCAACCGCTTAGTTGAGGGCTTCCCCAGTCGCCATAGCCGCGCTTCACACCGAGTACTCCGTGAGTTTGGGCTTCAGCGAGGATGGCGTGCCCACGGCGGGGGCTGACGTTGTCGCAGTCAATGAGAACTGCCACACGTGGGGACCGCCCCGTCGCGACGTGGTTGAACTGCTCCATAGAACAGTCTTATCCGCTGCCTCTGCTTACGTAAAGCCAAGTTTGGGAACGGATACAGAGATACCGGAAGGAAGCGCTGCAGGTGTTTAGCTGGTCCTTGCAACGCCTCTGGCCCGCGATCTTGGACCGTAGACGGTTTGACTTATGGGGTTGAAGGGGAAGGCAGTAAAGGCGAATTGCTCGATGACGCCGGCCCGGAAGAGGGCTTGTGTCGCCCGGGCTCGAGGCCCCTATTCAGCATCCGGATAGATGCTGCGGCTTTCAGCCCGATCGTTGCGGGTCCGGATCCATTCCGTCGGGTGGATTTTTGGCAGGACTTTTGCGAAGGCCAATGCCGCATACATCACTGTGTTGATCGCCACGAAGGTTGCGAGAATTGCGAACCAGTCCGTGTGGAGCACTGATTCCGGGAATAGCAGGCCAACTGGAACCCCGAGAGAAGTGGTCATGGGCGCTCTGCTTCCTCTGAATCTCGAATGCGAGTGGGGGTGAGGTGCTTCCACGTCGCCGTTCGGCCCAAGGCGATGTCAGCCACACCTTTGAGATACACAATGTTCAGGAACATATCGAAGAAGAGCTCCGGAAAGAGCGTGGCGGCCAAGACCCGGGCCCTCCAACCGCCAGACCACACGGTCACCACCCGCTCAGCCATGAACAGCATGCCGAGCCCAAGCCAGAACGGGAACCATATCCACGTGTCCAAAGAGACGACCATCAAAAATATCAATAGCAGGTAGGAGCCCAGAGCGATGACGCCGTAGCCGATTCCCAGCTGTTGGGCCCAGTACCGCATTGTCGGGGGAGTAAGTCCGTAAGCTCCGATGTTCTCCAGGGCACCGCGTTGCCAGCGAAGGCGTTGAGCCCAGAGGGTCCGCCAGCCTGGCATCAGTTCCGTCACGACAGTGCACTGGGTGGGTGAAATCATTAAACCGCCCAAGGACTTGAGGGCGATGGTGAGCTCGTTGTCTTCCGTCAAGGCTGCCGTGTCGTAGACGTCACCCAGGGTACCAGGTATCGTTTTCCCCCGGTTCGCCGCGACTGTGCGCAGTGCCCGGGACCGGAACATTGAAGCGGTTCCGGTGAGAACGAAGACTCGACCGCGGCGCCGACTGATTTCGCGGCCGTAGCGCAGGTATTCGTTGCGCTGGAACTGCCCGATCAGGCCATGGCCCTCCTCGCCATAGAAGAGACCGCCAACGGCCATGAGCGCCCGGTCCGCGGTAAAGCGGTTGACGGCAGCCTCGATAAAGCCGTCATCGAGCATTGTGTCCGCGTCCATGATCATAACGACATCGTTATCGCCCAGGTCCGGCAGAATTTGCTTGAGCACCTGGTTGAGGGCGCCCGCTTTTTTGTCGCTGTTCTCCACCGATTCGATGACTTCCACGCCGGCTGCTTGGGCCCGTTCGACGGTTTGGTCCGTGCAGTTGTCGGCTACCACGATCACCCTGTCCGGGCGCAGGGACTGCTGCAGCAGGGATGCGATCGTCAGGCCCACGGACGCTTCTTCGTTGTGGGCAGGGATCAACACCGTTACGGTCACCGGCCCGGCGAATTCTCCACGGGTCGCTCCCATCACGACCCTCGGCGCCAGAGGCCCAGTGAGAGGGTTCAGGGACCTGCGGGATCGGTTGACTATTCGGCGGTCGACGGTGGCAACGCCAGCGGCCAGGAGCAAAGCCAGAGCACCGGCTGCCAGGAGTACCCTCGGCGCGGGAGCATCAGTGTTGTAAAAGATCCGCCAGACACCGAAGAAAATTCCCTGTGCCGGCGACTCGCTGAGGGCCGGGCCCGCGGCCGCCACAGCGAACCAGAGGAGGGCGGCGGCACCAACTGCTATGAGAGCAATAACGACTCCGACGGCCCGGTTTAGCCTTCCCGTACGCATGGCAGCGATTTTATCAGCGTTCCCAGTAGCATCACCTGCCACATTGCCAAGTTACGTTTGGTCCGGATAGGCGGCCTTGGCAGCATCAATAGATTCGCCCGGCGACCCGGTCAAACTTTTCTGGCGCCCGGAGGCCCTGGCGTCTAGTCGGGTTCGGATGCCCTACTTATCGGCCCGGTAGAGGGCCCATTGGCTTTCGTCGGGGGAACAAACGGCTTGGTCCCTGCCTCTGGCCTTCGCTTCGTAAAGAGCCCCGTCAGCGGCCTGGGTCAGCCGTGTCAGGGAGCTATCTAGGGCGGTGGAAGCGATCCCGTAGCTTACTGTCGGAAAGACCACCCCGTCCGGGGCAGCAGTAGATCTGTAACGCTGGCTGATGCCGGCAGTGATTGCTTTTGCCTTTTCCGCGTCCGCCTCAGGCAGGAACAGGATAAATTCCTCTCCCCCAAATCGTCCGACAAGGTCTGTGCGGCGTACGGAAGCCCGCAGGGCGTCCGCGAAAGCATGGATGGCTGCGTCCCCGGCCGCGTGCCCGAAGGTGTCGTTAACCGACTTGAAATGGTCCAGATCAGCCAGGACCAACGTGGAGACGGACTTGCTTCCGTCAAGTCGGATGAGTTCTGCCCGGGCCTGGTCCAGGAAGGTTTCTCGATTCAATAGACCTGTCATTCCGTCCCGGGCTGCCCGCTCGCTGAGGGCAGTGACGAGGCGATCATTACTGAGAGTCGTCATGCTGAAGGAAACCGTCACCAGCAGGACGATGAGCAGGATGCTCGTAACCCCCGGGCCCAGATAGGTGCGGAAAAATTCTCCATCGGGCCCCGCGAGCCCGTACACGATTGCCCTGCACGTGAAAAAAATTACCAAGGCTGCGGCAGCGAGCAACACCGATCTTTGGGCCCGTGAATCCCCCGGGAGCAGGATGAGTTCTCTTGCCGCAAACGCCAGGCCGAAGCCCATCAGTCCGAAGTAAACCACACCCCCAGACCATGCATTTTCGGCCGGGTTAGCCAGAAATGAGGCGCCGAGAGTCACTATTGGTGCAAGCAGTAGGGGCCAACGTCTCGGCCCGATCCCGCGGAGACTCCGGCAGCCCGCCCAGGCGCTGAATGATCCGCTAACAAGAAGCGCGTTACCTAGCGGATTGGCCCACAGCTGATGATCAGTCCCGTTGAAGAGATAGACGATGTTTCCAGAAAGCCATGAGGCCAGTGCGACACACCACCACGCGCTGTATGGCGAGCCTGTGCGCCTCGATGACGCGAAAAAGAGCAAACAGAGGGTCAGGGTTACAGCACCCAATGCCATCTTCAGACTGAATGTATCCAGCACTGTTCCCCTATCTCGTCGCCGCCTCAGCCTAATGAGTTCCCGGCCACGTCGCCATGTCACGCTTGTGACGTTTTCCGGGGACAACTTGATCGAGACGCGGATTGGGTCCTCTTCGAAGATTTAGTCGGGCCCATAGCCGACCCGCCCGTCGAAGGTCATTCCGGACCGGAACGAAGACATTCTGGGCTTGGCTCAGACGCTATGGAGGCCATATCGAATGTGGGCTCCGCTGAGGATGTCGGAGGCAGAGTTCATCGGCGAGGACCTGAATCAACGCGTCGACAGTGTAGCGGAGAGTTCCGTCTGATTGAGGCATCAGAACCTCTGGTCTTGCGAGCAAAGAGGAAGCGGACAACATACGACGAAGCTTTGTGGCGTTCCAAACCCAGGTGCCGGAAGAGGTGCCCAGCGTCAATGATATTTCGGACCCCCACCCAGGACGAGGTGCCAGCCCGGTAGCGCTGAGGACGTCGCGGATGCCCTCCGCCTACGGTACCGAGTGGCGTTCACCTCGAGCCTGGAACGCAGTGTCAGCGGGCTAGTTTAACTCCTACGACGCAGTAGAGCTCCCCCGAATTATGTACAGGGGAGCTCTACCTCGCCGCTGCTAGCCGTCGCTGCCGGCAGGGGTGGTGGTTGCGGTGTATCCCTCCAGCTTGAGGGCCGCTTGGGCGTACTTCTGGTCGAACGTGTCAGCCATGTTGACCTTGGAGGTGTCGACGCCGATGGATTTCTCTTCGTCGAAGACCGTCTTGGGTCCGCCTGCCGGCATGATGCCGTCGGGGAGGAACTGGCCCTTGTCCTGATCGAGCGCCTTGACGTAGTCGGCCTTGCTGATGGTGCTGTTCTGGACGAAGTTCTGGGGCAGCTTGTCGGCAATTTCCTGCGCGGAGTGAGTGCTGATCCAGTGCATGGTGTCCACCAGGGCGTTGACCACCTTTTGCACTTCGTCCTGGTGGCTGTTGACCCAGTCGGTTTGGGCCAGGAGACCCGCAGACGGCAGCGCGGTGCCGAGGGCGGACTTGGAGCCCTCAGCTGAGGCAAGGTCAATAGCCGGGACAGCCAGGTTCTTGCTCTGCAGCGCTCCGACTGTTGGCTGGGTGGTCATGACGCAGTCTGCGGAGTTGCGCTGGATGGCAGCGATGGCGGTGGCGCCGGCACCGACGGCGATGGTGTGGTAGTCGTTCTTGGACAGGCCGGCCTTGGAGGCAATGAACTGGGTGAGTTCGTCAGTGCCTGAGCCCAGGTCGGTGACCCCGACGGTCTTGCCCTTGAGGTCGGCGCCGGAATGAACGTTGGCGTTGGGGTTGCACATGATTCGTTCGCCCGGGGCGCCGGATAGCTGGACGAGGTTGGTGACCTTCTTACCCTTGGCCTGAAAGTCCACGGTGTGGATGTACCACGCGCCGGCCATGTCGACCTGCCCGGATGCCATGGCTTCCTCTGCTCCGACGCCGCCCTGCTGCTCGGTGGAAAGTTCCATCTTGACCCCGTACTTTTCGTAGTAGCCCAGCTGCTGAGCCAGCTGGTACGGGAGGTAGATCTGCTTGTCGATGCCACCGACCATCATCTTCACAGTGGGCATCGAGCTGCTGTCGGCGGCAGCGCTGCCGCTGGCCGGCCCGCCGCTGGCTGCAGGGCTGGCGCTGCCGCCGCACGCTGTAAGGCTAAGGGCAATTGCCCCGGCAGCTGCTGCGGCAAAGAGTGGGCGCTTCATCATCATTGGTTTACGCATCCTTGTGTTTGTCCCTAACGGGATCCGTGTGTGAGGGGTGTTGCTGGGTGAAAATGTCATCCGGGTCAGATTGCCTGCGCCTCGGAACGGTTTGGGGGGCGCCACTTGAGGAGTCGGTGCTCAAGCAGGTTGATCAGGGATTCGGCGAAAAGTGTGACGACGGCGATGATCACCATGCAGGCGAAGACCGTGTTCGGGTCGAACGTTCCTTGCGCCTGGCTGATGATCAGGCCGATACCTTTCTGGGCGCCCAGCACCTCGGCGACGAGGGCGCCGATGATCGCAAAGCCGAACGCCGTGTGCAGGCTGGCGATAATCCAGGTCATGGCGGAGGGAATGGTCACGTGCACCGCCACCTGATAAGGCGACGCTCCCAGGACCCGCACGTTTGCCACGAGGTTCTGGTCCACCTCGCGGACGCCCTGGAAAGCATTGAAGAACACGACGAAAAAGACGAGCACGGCGGCGAGCAGGATTTTCGGGAAAACGCCGAGCCCGAAAGCCACAATGAAGATCGAGCCAAGCACAATTCGTGGAATCGAATTGACAATTCTGATGTAGGGCCCGACCACCGCCGAAAGGTATTTGTTGGAACCCAGGAGAATACCGAGGACCACGCCCACGAGCGTTCCAAGGAGGAAACCAAAGAACGCTTCCTGTGCCGTGACACCCAGGTTCTCCCAAATGGTTCCGAACGCGGTACCTTCGGTGAAAAGCTTGACCAGGCTGTCCCAGATTTCGGAGGGCTGGCCAAAAAAGAACTTATCCACCCACCCCACAGTGGTGAACCATTGCCAGCCGCCGACAACCGCGACGGCGAGCACCACCCGGCCAATCCAGATGGACAGGGAGCGTCGCCGTGCCTTTGTCCGGCCCTCATTCTTCGCTACTGATTCTGCTTCCACGGGCGTCTCGCTCTTGCGGTTCTCGGTCTGGGTAAGGGTTGTCATGCCGCACCTGCAGAGATGGCGTAGGCACGGGTGACCTCGTCCTTCAGTGACTCCCAGATACGGCCTTGGAGTTCCAGGAAGCGCTCCTCATGCCGGATTTCCTGGACGTTGCCGCGGGGACGGGGAAGATCAATGTCAAAGACGTCTTTGACCGAACCGGGACTGCTGGTCATGATCACCACCCGGTCGGACAGCGCCACGGCCTCGTCCAGGTCATGGGTTATGAACAGGACCGAGGGGCGTAATTCCTCCCAGAGCTTGAGGAGCTCGTTCTGCATGATGGCCTTGGTCTGCACATCGAGGGCTCCGAACGGCTCGTCCATGAGCAGGATCCGGGGATTGTTGATGAGGGCAGCCGCCATCGCCACGCGCTTGCGCATACCGCCCGAGAGCTGGTGCGGATAGCGATCCTCGAAGCCGGCCAGGCCAACCCGGCGAAGCCAATCACGGGCCAGATCCGTCGCTTGCCGCTTCGGCATTCCGAGCAGAATCGGCCCCATCATGACGTTGCCGAGCACGCTCTTCCACGGGAAAAGTGCATCCGCCTGGAACATGTAGCTCACGCCATTGGTGATGCCGTCCACGAGGTTGCCCCCCACCCGGACCGAGCCTGCGCTCGGGTTTTCAAGGCCTGAGACCTGGGCCAGGGTCGTGGATTTGCCGCAGCCGGTGGGGCCGACGACGGAGCAGAACTGACCCGCTTCGACGGTCACCGTGACGTCCCTGATGGCTGTGAAGGTCTCGCCCTTTGGGGTGAGGTACCGCTTGGTCAGCCCCGAGATTTCGATCCGTGCCCCATCGGCCGGGTGGTGCGCAGAGCCGGGCGGCTCCCGCGTGGGGTTGTTGTTCATTACAAAGACCTCGCTGTCTTGTGCTCGCACATTTCGAGTCCGTGATGTAGATCACCGGAACTGTGTGAAGCTTAGGGAGTGAGCATTCCCGCCAGAAAGACTTCAGTAACATGTGCGCTTTAGCCGCAAAAGTGCATGTTTTGTGCAATTTCTGCACAGGTGCAAGCAGGACGTTTCCGTGTCCCCAATGAGCCGTAAATGGGCGGCCAGCCGGCTGTGGGCAAGCCGGCGCTTTTCAACCCTGACCGCGCAGATCCTCTTGGCGTTGCTGTCGCTTTTGATTCTCACGGTGGCCCTGGGCGGATTTCTCTTCTCGATCATCAGCAATCAGACTCTCGACCAGCAATACCAACTGCGTGCCCTGGGTATTGCGACCACAACCGCGCAGATGACGGAAGTCCGTTCCGCCCTGAAAACCGGCGATCCTGACCACGTCATCAACGGAATTGCGAGGCAGGTGATGACCGCGGCCCAGCCCGACTATGTCGTCATCAGCGACAGGGAAGGCAAGCGGTTCTCGCACCCGGATCCAGCGCAGATCGGTCTTCGGCTGGAGGAACCGGTTGCCGTCCTGGACGGAAAGACCCACGTGGGCTTTGACCCCGGCAGCCTGGGACGTTCCGCAAATGCCAAGGCGCCC
Organism: Arthrobacter sp. 10T419; assembly: GCF_056394105.1. Taxonomy (NCBI): domain Bacteria; kingdom Bacillati; phylum Actinomycetota; class Actinomycetes; order Micrococcales; family Micrococcaceae; genus Arthrobacter; species Arthrobacter sp. 10T419. The sequence continues at coordinate 14,307 of NZ_JBFTHF010000012.1, forward strand.
ATCTTCGACTCCAACGGCGCGGTGATTGGCCAGGTTTCGGTAGGCATCGAGGACGCCCAAGTCCTGAGCAACCAGATGCAGAACATATGGCTGATCACCGGCTTCTCGGCGCTGGTCCTCGGATTGGGAGTTGCTGGGTCGCTTCTACTCTCCCGTCGGATCAAACGTGTCACCTTCGACTTGGAACCGGCAGAAATCGCGTCCCTCCTGCAGGAACGAGAAGCGCTGTTGCACGGCATCCGGGAGGCCGTCGTCGGCCTTGACGATAACGGCAGGGTGACTGTCATCAACGAGGAGGCCCGGCGCTTGCTTCACCTGGAGGGTGACGCCTTGGGGAAACCCATAGCGGACTTACTGCCGCAGGGCCGTCTGCGCGAGCTCCTGGCCGGCGGCCTCCCGGCGGCCGACCAGGTCGCACTGACCGAGGAGGCACTCCTCGTTGTCAACCGCATGCCGGTGTCGACCGCCGGACGCAGCATCGGATCCGTGGTGACGCTCCGGGACCGTACGGAAATCGAGGGTCTGGTTCGGGATCTTCACTCCATCAAGGGCCTTATGGAGGCCATGCGGGCCCTCGAGCACGAATACGCCAACCGGCTGCACATCGTTGACGGCCTGCTGGAGATGGGCGATCTCGGCCAGGCCAAGAAGTACGTCTCGCAGGTTTCGAGCATGTCAATGTCGCTGGGTGAGCGGCTGCGCGCTACGATTGCCCCGCCCGAACTGGCGGCCCTGCTCCTGGCCAAGGTGGCTGTCGCGGCCGAACAGGACGTGGAGATGACGGTGACGCCCGACTCCCGGCTGGAAAATCCGGACATCGACCAGACGGACTTGGTGACGGTGGTTGGCAACCTCCTCGACAATGCAGTCGATGCGCTTGCCAATACTCCCCGGCCTCGGACCGTGACGGTACAGTTCGACGACGCGGACGGCGTCTTCATCGCTGTCCGGGACAACGGACCCGGTGTTCCGGCGGACAAAATCGGCCAGGTCATGGTCGATGGCTACTCAACGAAGGACCCCCGGCCTGGAATGCGTCGGGGCATCGGTCTGGCGCTGGTGAGCAGGATCGTTCGACGGGCGGGCGGAACATTGGATGTGTTCCCGGGACCCGGCGGTAACTTTGAGGTGTGGCTGCCCGCGACGACGCAGGCAGCAGGTGAAGACAGGAGCGCAGGCGTTGATTAAGACGCTAGTAGTCGACGACGATTTCCGGGTGGCAGGCATTCATGCTTCCCGGGTGGCACGGGTTGACGGGTTCGAGTGCGTCGGTCAGGTCTACAGTGCCGCTGCCGCACGCGAAGCCATCGGGCGGTTACACCCCGACCTCCTCCTGCTCGATATACACCTTCCGGATGAAGACGGACTCTCGCTACTGAGAACGCTGCAGGCGGCCGGAACGCCAATCGACTGCATCGTGATCACCGCCGCCCAGGACCTGGTCACGGTAAGAGCTGCCATGACCAGCGGTGCGGTCTACTACCTCGTCAAGCCCTTCGGGTTTGAACGGCTTCGCGCCCAGCTCGAGGCTTATAAGGCGTGGCGGCAGGAACTCGAATCGGTATCGATGGCCAACCAATCCACGATCGATAACCTGTACAAAGCACGGCTGGCCGGAATTAAGGAACCCGCCGACGCGGCCCCGCGCCTGCAGCCGACCATGCAGAAAGTCTTCGACGCTGTCAGGGGCGCCCACGGCCCGGTGAATGCCGCCGAAATCGCCGAACAGCTCGGTGTCAGCAGGCCGACGGCGCAACGCTATCTGAGTGCCCTCGAACGGAAAGGCCTCCTCGCGTTGGACCTTACCTACGGAGGAACTGGCAGACCGTTGAACTCGTACACGGTGGCCGGCTGATACCAAGGTGATGGAATAGCGGGCGCAAGTGTCAACAGACTTTCACAGGTAATTCGTGGGCAACACCTTGCCGACGACCGGCCCCTGCGTGTCACAGTTGCCCGAACCGGATACTTCGTGTTCTAGGCCATCGGGAGACTCCATGACGGATCCACATCACTTCTCCAGAACCGGACACATGAGTGGGCGGCACCGCCGTCGCTTCCTGGGCCCGCTGGTTTTTCTGCTGTCGGCGATGGCGGCGGTATCGGGTTGCGCCTCGACATCGGGGTCTGATCCCTCGCAGGCGGGCACTCCTGCGACGCGTTCCGGCACCCCTGGACACGCTTTCGTCATCAACCTCGAGAACAAGGGCTATGACCGGGTCTGGGGCAGCGGTTCACCCGCACCTTACTTGTCGGGAACCCTCCGCTCCCAAGGAGTCCTGCTCAGTAACTACTACGGCATCTCGCATAACTCCTTGCCTAACTACCTCGCCCAGATCTCCGGGCAACTTCCAAACGACAGCACCAAACAGGACTGCCACACGTACACGCCGTTCACCTCCACCGGGGTCGACACCCAGGGCCGGCTTCAGGGCGACGGCTGCGTCTTCCCGGCCGACGTACCTACCCTCGCCGGTCAACTCACCGGCGCGGGAAAGTCCTGGCGCGGCTACATGGAAGACATGTCTTCTCCTTGCCAGCACCCCGACCTGGGCACCGCGGACGCGCACGTTGCCGCCACCCCAGACGATCAATACGCCACGCGCCACAACCCGTTCGTGTACTTCCGTTCCATCACCTCCAGCCCGGACTGCGCGAAGAATGTGGTGAATTACTCAACGCTCCACCAGGACTTGAAATCGGTAGGCACCACCCGGAACCTGTCCTACATCACACCGAACCTTTGTCACGACGCTCACGACAGTCCCTGTGCGGACGGCACCAGTGGAGGCCTCGGAACTGCCGACGCCTGGCTCAAGAGCCAGGTTCCCTCCATCTTGTCCTCCCCGGCCTTCCGGCAGGATGGAATGCTCATCATCACATTCGACGAAGCCGACGGCGGCGCCGTCGGTCCGTCGACGGGTGTCACCGGAGGCACGGAAGGAGGCAAGGTCGGAGCCCTGGTCATCTCGCCGTTCTCACCGTCCGGAGCAACGTCCGACCGACCGTACAATCACTACAGCCTCCTGGCCAGCGTGGAAAACTTCTTCGGCCTCCCGCGTTTGGCCGGTGCCTCCGAACCCGGCGTCAACACCTTCGGTCCAGACGTCTACCGATCGGGCGCCTAACTTCATCTCCGCCCCGTGAGCGACTCAGCGGCGTCCGACGTCGTAGGAGGCCACCACCAAGGGTAGGGAGACGAGACACCCGATCCCGGCCGGGAGCAGATGCAATGCCCCGGAATCCGGCACCAGCACCCAGATCAGCGAGCCGATCAAAGCTCCGCTCAGAATCTGCACAGCTGCCCGGACCAGGAAATACCGGTTCCGTTCCTCCCTGTTCATGAATCTCCTTCCGTGAACTGTGCTGAACCATAGAAAAGTCACCCCTCCATGCTGCCCCGGACTAGCCTCCCAGCGAAACCCTCCTTAGCCGAGTCCTGGGTCTTCGCATCAGGCGCCGGGAGCGGCGGAACTGTCAGGACTGTGAAGGATCCCTTGCCAAAAACTGCGCTGGTCTTGCGATCCGGCTACGTAGGCGCGGGAGACACTAATGGTTGAATTCCGCCCGCTCACCAACCGAGGAAAATGCGAAATCGAGTCGAGATCCAACGGAACAGCGAACGGGGCGCCGTCGCGATACTTGTCGCGCTTCTTCTGGTCGTGCTGTTGGGATTTGCTGCCATTGCGGTGGACATCGGGCTGATCGCCTGGACGAAAACCCAGTTGCAGACCGGTGCCGATGCGGCCGCATTGGCCATCGCCCAGGACTGCGCCAAGTCCGGGACAACCGTTTGCCAATCCACGGCTCCCGTCAAGGCGCAGACCCTTGCGACAGCGAATATCAGAAGCGGAAACGCGACCGCGGACGCTCCGAGCTATCCCACCCCCGCAACAGTCACCGTCCACGTTTCGGCCCAGGACAAAACCGGCCCGGGCCTGCAGCTCGGATTCGCGCAAGTCCTCGGAATCTCCCGAACAAGCGTCGATGCCACCGCGACCGCTGCGTGGGGCTCCCCCTACGCCGGAACAGCCTCCATCCCCCTGGCCTTCTCCGAATGCCAGTTCAACCTCACCGGAACCCCACAGCTGCTGCAGATCGGCGGGGGCCAAACCTGCAGTAGCTCCTCGAACTCCGGCCACACTATTCCCGGCGGCTTCGGATGGCTCAAACCGGACGCCGGCGTGTGCAGCGTGGCGATATCCCTGGCGCATGCCACCATCACCTCCAAACCAGGTAAGCCCGCCCCTCACGAATGTTCTTCCTCGGACTTCATGGCCCTCATCGGCCGCACCGTGCTCCTTCCCGTCTTTGACGACGCCGGCAGCCAGGGAGCCAACGGGTGGTTCCATATCAAGGGCTTCGCCGCATTCCAACTAACGGGATACAACTTCCCCGGGATGAGCTACAACAACAATCAAGGCGGCAACTCCTGCTCGGGCAACTGCGCGGGAGTCATCGGTCAATTCGTCCGGTTTGTGAGCCTGGATAACGCCTTTACCCCCGGCGGCCCGGACCTCGGAGCGGAGCTCGTCCGGCTGACGCACTGAAGACTGATGGGCCCGGCCGCGATCGCCTTCGAGGTGGTCCCGCCCGAGGCTGAGTAAGGCCACTACTAGATCAAGTGACGATGCCTGGTTCTTCCGGCGTGGGACCGAACGACCCTGTCCGCATGGACGGCCAGGTCTCGGGCCATCCGGGCGAAGGCAAGGGCATCTAGCGGGTCCGAACGTTCCACCACCGCCGCTGACCGGAGCGAACGCTCCGCCTCGTCGAGCCGCTGGCAGGCCCACCACCCAACCGAAGGACTAACGTCCGCTAAAGAAGCCCTCGTTCCATCTTTCCGCTGCCGAGCGTCAGAGAATGCCCCCGGTAGATCCAGAACGGCCCTGCGGACCCGGCCGGGCCGCCGCGCCACCACCCCGAGTCGAACGCACCCATCATCGGGCGCAAAAGACGCTGGAGGTACGTCATCCCACAGCCTCCCTTCTCTCCGCTTCCCTCTTCAGCGAGGTGCGCTCCACGCTGACCGGTGAGGCATGGCTCCGGGCGGCCCTAGGCTTTGGGAGCTGATCCGAGGGTGAGATCCACCTGCTGCTCTTTGCCCCCGCGCAGGACAGTGATCCTCACCGTGTCCCCAGCTGCGTGTTCCCGGATCGACGCCGTCGCTTCTTCCGCGTTCTGAATGGCACGCCCGTCAAGGGCAGTGATGACGTCGCCGCTGCTGATGCCGGCTTTGGCAGCCGGGGTGCCACCGCTGACGGCTGTCACCCGGGCGCCGGACGTGAACTGTGAACCGGAACCGGCCTGTACATCAGCCAAGCTGGCACCGAGTTGGCCGTGGCTGGCCGACCCACCGGCGATGATTTCCTGGGCGACGCGCTTGGCGTCGTTGACAGGGATTGAGAATCCGACGCCGATGCTGCCCGACTGGCCTCCCGACGTCGAAGCCCCGGCTGAGGCAATCGCCACATTGATCCCCAGGACGTCACCGGAACTACTGACCAGGGGCCCTCCGGAGTTCCCAGGATTGATGGGGGCATCCGTTTGCAGGACGTTGATACTGATATCTGAAGAAGGGGTCCCGCTACTGTTCTGAGCCCCCGGCTGAGAGTAGCGGTATCTGCGCCCGCTACCTCCGGCGCCATTAGCTCCAGAGGAGCCGGTCGTGTCAGGCGCCGCCGAAGACGCGATGCTGATGGTCCTGTTCACAGCGGAGACGATCCCGTCGGTTACCGTGCCCTGCAGTCCGAGGGGGGCTCCGATCGCGATCACGTTGTCCCCAACATTGGCTTTGGATGAGTCGCCCAAGGTGGCCGGGACCAGTCCCTGCGCGTCGATCTTGACCACAGCAAGATCCGATAGGGGGTCCGTGCCGACTACGGTGCCGGGGTAGACGTTACCGTCGTTTGTTCGTACCTCGATGCTCGCAGAACCGGACTGCCCATCGAGGGTCACAACGTGGGTGTTGGTCAGGATATGGCCCTGCTGGTCAAGAATGATGCCCGATCCGGTGCCCCCGGCACTGCCTGAGGTCGCCGAGATGGTTACGACGCTGGGAGAGGCCTTTTTGGCCGCGGCCGCCACGGTAGCCGCGCTGTCCGTGCTGTTGACCACCACCTGGGCGGTCACCGGCGAGCTCACCGAAGCGGTGGCACCGGCCGGGGGTTCCAGGAAGGACCCGGCACCGGCTGCCGCCGCTCCGCCCAGCACCCCACCGGCCAGGATCGCACCGATCAACACCGGAGCCCGAAACGTCCGGGCCCTCCGGATCCGATGGCCCGTAGAAAACGCCGGTTCCCGGCTGGTCATCGTAGAGGCATTGCCCGCCTGATCGGCTTCATCCTGAAACATGGGTTGCTCCTCCGTTGTGGTGACCCCAGTCTCTGCCCGGAGGATAGGAAACCTATGAGGGGCCCCTGTGTATCGGCTGTGCAATTTCTGGCAGAAAGGGCAGCCGCTGGACGCGGATGACCTCTAAGTAGAATTTCAGATCCCTAGTTTCCGACCGATGCACCCGAGCTAGACTAGACGGCCCTGCGGGCGGGCCAGGGAGTGAGGTGCATCGCGCGAGGCCACGGCAAAATCTCCGGCATCGCTGATGCCATCAGCTCAGACTCGAGAGTGCTCTGGGTGCGCCCACGAGGTCCCCTGCCTCGCCGACTTTTCTTGACCATCAACCTCGCGCCCATCCAATCGCCAGCTTGGACCAGGGCTCCACCGCCGCTCGGGCCCCCAAGCGCCGGAGCGGGAGACGCCCCCGCAAGAGCCGGGGGCAGCTTTTACGGGGGCGTCCCATGAGGCCACCAAGGGTTGGGGCAGATGGCCACGACCACATTATGGGATATGCGGATGGCCGTCTAGAACGAATAACCGCGCACGGCCCGCAACGCGCAGTATCGAGCTGCCATGACCTGGGACATGACCTCCTTCACAAGGCCTAAATGGGCGCCCCGAGTTCTTCAGCGTAAGTGAGGCCACTTAAACCGGCGCGGCAGCATCGTCACCTGCCGTTCCACATTGGGTCGCTGACACTACGTCGCCGTTAGGCTGGGTCTCCCCATCAGGTTTCACGACATGTGGTCTCGACAAGCCGGGCCGAGCCCGGGCAGGGTCCCCTCCGACAACGATGGACTGGTTCGTATGATTAGACCAAACTTGGGTCTTATGACCCCGACGCCGTTAGACCAAACGCGCAATAGTTGGGCGATGGAGCGAAAGGAGGGGGCCGCGGAGTCCGTTAGCATTCCGGATCTACTTCTGGAAACGCAGGCCGTCGCCGACTTCCTCGACGAACTCGCCTGTTATGCGTCCGCAAACCTACTGCTCGGCTCCGAGGAGATCTATTGCGGCATCACACTGCTCCGACAGGAGAACGTCGACACGATAGGGTGCAGCGGCGACAAGGCCCGGATGCTTGATGAGCTGCAACACACCCTCGGAGACGGACCTTGCCTTCTGGCAATACGGAGCCAACGCTTAGTACATGTCCCGGATACAAGAGTCGGAGACGTCTTTCCGGAATACACATCCCTAGCCGCGGCTCAAGGGGTTCGCTCCGTTCTCGCGGTGCCGTTCCACCTGCCTGACAATCTTGCCCAGGCTGGCCTTAACATATACGCCGAGCGGGAGAACGCATTCACCCCAACGGCCGTGAGTCGGGCGCAAAGCTTTGTTGCTCAGGCCGCAAAGGGGCTAAGGCTGGCCCTGCTTCTGGCCGAACATAGCCGGACCGAGGAGAACCTGAAACTGGCAATGGCATCACGCACGACAATTGATGTTGCGGTGGCGTAATCATTGCGCAGAATCGATGTACACAACAGGAAGCCTTCGAGATTCTCGTAAGCGCCTCAAACCACAGAAACGTGAAACTCAGTGAGGTGGCTTCTTCGGTCGTGGAATCCGCCGGCGGTGGAAAGGTAGCGACTCACTTCGACGCCTCTGCACGGCGGGCTTCATACCACTGATGGGCGGCGTGGGTATTCCGTAAATTCTTGGACAAGCGATTCTGAGCTAGAAACAAGGTCCCTCAGTGAGGTCGCATTTGGGCCAAACGGCTTCCGATCTCATACCAAATAAGTGCATCGTGCGCAGGATTTGACGTAGCCAGATACCTGAAGAGGGCGTCTAACAGATCTCTCAAATCAGGATCGCTCAGCACCATCATGGTCGCGTACGGCCCCCGGGGGTCCCTGAGAAGCTCAAGCATTCTGTGCTCGTTGATTCTCATCTCCGGACTCCTCTCCAGGCAGCAAAATACCATGCAATAAGGATCCCCGAAGCTGCGTAGGGCATCGTGGAATTGCTAGCCGTAAAGGCTATCTCGGGAGAGCGACACTTTCGACGGGCAAGGAGCGGCTCCCTAACCTCCGGTCAGTGTGTTTTGCAACGGCTAAGCGGGATCCACACCTTTGTCAGGCCAGTAGTAGAGGGTGCCCCGGTCCGGACCGGGCAAACCAATGGGGGTGAGATCAAATGTGTTTTCCCAACCCGCAGGCCCGCTTACCCTCCGGCGGCGCGCCTACCTGCGTGGTCAGTTTGATCGTTCCCACGCACCTGTCGCAGCTGACCTCGATGGGCGCCCCCCTCTTGGTAACCCGGCGGCCTGAGGGCTGATGTATGCATGGCTCTATGCCCACGAACGCAGCCTCAGCTCGTATCCCGGTTTGTTCTACCGAAGGGGCGGTCAGTCCGTTTCGGTCCATCCCAGAGCGGCCGTTAGGTGCTCTGCGTCCGGCAGCCCCTGGCGGACCTCCATGGGAAGTGAATCGTAGGTATAGGCGGCGACTGCCATGGGTGAAGTTGCGCGTCCGAGGCTGTATCGAACGCTGCGGTCGTTTTTGCTCCCGCAGATCAGGATCCCAATGGTCTCGTTGTGGTGATCCCGGCGGAGGACATCGTCGACGAGTGCGACGTAGAAGTTGAGTTTCCCGGCGAATTCGGGCCGGAACTTGCCGGTTTTGAGCTCGATGACGACGTAGCGGGATTGCTCGATGTGGAAGAAGAGAAGGTCCACGTAAAAGTCGTCGCCGTCGACGTCGAAGTGGACCTGCCGGCCCACGAACGAGAATCCCGGGCCGAGTTCGCGGAGGGTCTCGGTGATCCTGGCCGTCAGTGCGTTTTCAAGGTCGCGTTCGGCCACTTCACCGGACAAGCCGAGAAATTCGAAGTTGTAGGGGTCTTTGGCGACCTGCTGCGCCAACTCGGAATGTGGCGCAACAAGCTGTTGCGCAAAGTTCGAAGGCGCTGCCCCGGTCCGTTCGAGGGTCCTGTTCATGATCATATTCATCAGCACGTTGCGCGACCAGCCGTATTCGACGGCAGCGGCGGCATACCAGTCCCTGTCCTTCTGCGGCTGGATCTTGTCGAGCAAAACGGTGATGTGGCCCCAAGGCAATTGCGCAACAGGCTGTTGCGCAATTGCGGCTCCGGGCCAGGCGCGGGCAAAAGTAGTCATGTACTGCAGATTCCGTGCGGAGAATCCCTTCATTTCGGGGAATTCAGCGCGTAGGTCATCGGCCAGCCGTTTGATGACACCACTCCCCCACCCTTGGCTCTCTTGTTGAACACTCACGTCACGCCCGATGGACCAGTAGAGCTCGATCAACTGGGTGTTGACGGTCCGGAGGGCTGCCGTGCGCGCTGCCCTGACACGGTGCTTTAGGTTGCCCAGCAGATCGGTGTAACCGTTAGGAAGGGCGAGATGGGGCGGTGGGGTCATGGGTTCCATCCTAAAGAGCATCCAGGACTGGTCTGCGTGGCGTGCCGTCAATGGTCCCTAATAAAAGATGCCGGCCTCGGGCCTGACGTGGGGCAGCGCTGATTTCCCGGGCGTTGGGGTTTTGTGGCCGTCGTAGGCGCATTTTTTGAAAGGGCCTTCTTTGTCCATGAGGACGCGCATGTGGGGGTCTGCGTGGTTGAGCCACCAGGTACTGATCCCTAGGGATGGTTCCAGCCGGAGATGCTCCCAAGCCCGCCAGATGGCTTCCATCCGTATGAGAGCTTCGGGGTGTTTGTACCATTCCGGGCACCAGGCGAACGCGGCGCCTTCGTTGACGTCGCGGACGTATGACGGTGCCAGCAGCTCGACGAAGAATTCAATGACGCTGTCGAAGACCAGCACCGCCTCGGTCTCTTCATGCGGATCGGCTGCGCCGGCCTGGGGCGCGTCCTCGTCGGGAAAGGCGTCCTCGTCGGGAAAGGCGTCCTCTCCGAACTCTGCACTCATTGCCCGGTCCCGTCGACCCAGGGATTGTGCGCCGCAACCGTTACCGGTTGCGGCTGCTTCTTCGGGGCGGCGAGGGAGTCTTTGACCTTTTGAGCGTGGGGGCCGTTCATCCAGGGGATGGTTTCGATCATGGTTGCCGGTGCGCCGGAGGCGAGCAAGACAGCCCGGAACCTCGGCAATGCCGTCAGGTCGGCCACGGACAGGATCTCGTCTTTGTTCTCCTGGCGCGAGGATGAGGACCCGTGTTTGCTGTGGCTGCGGGAGATGTTGATGTAGCTGTACTGGCCGATCAAACGGGAGAGTTCATCGAGGTAGCCGACCTCGGACACGCCGCCGCCGTAGATTTTCACGTTCGACGCTGACCAAAGCTTCCGCATGCCTTCGAGGGACCAAACCTCAACGCCCTGGGACCAGGACTGCAGGATGGTCATCAGGATAATGCCACGGGATCCGTAGTGGCTGTACTGGTCCGGCAGCGCCTTCCAGCGGCAGACGTTCGCAGCCTCATCCAGGATCCCCAGCAGCGGGGTAGCTAGCCGGCCTCCGGGCTGGGAGGTCGCGTACTTTTCGGCCGCTTCTGCGACGGCGACCGTCAGCGCGGTCACGAGCGGGCCGGCGGTGCCGACTCCTTCCCGGGAGAGGCTGTAGAGCGTGCCCTTCCCGCGTACGAAGTCATCGGGGACGAACTGCGGCCGCGGGTCCGTGTCCACGGTCGTGTCCCGGGCCGGGGTGACCCATCGGCTGACCTCGCGGTCGGTCAGGCAGGAAACCATTTGTCGGGCGGTGCCGTAGACACCGGCCCGCTGCTTTTCGGGTTCCCGGATGTGGCCTGTCACCATGTCCGCGAGCAGGTCATAGCCGGCGGCCCGCAGCAGCTCTGCGGGCCTTTCGTCGTGCGGGCGGGTCAGCCAGGTGTAGACCTGCGTGACCGGGGCGGAGTCGAGGGAGGCGGCGAGCAGGAACGCCTTGAGGAGGTTCTGCCCTGCCGGGTCGAAGTAGGCATCCGGTTTGGTCCCGGGTTCCCGGGAGCCGTTGGCGAAGTGCTGTGCCATGTTCCCGGCCGTCGCTTCGTTCTTGACGTAGGAGAGCGGGTTCCACCACCAGGAGGGTTCCTCTTCTGCGACGGATTGCGGGTCAAAGACCCACACGGCGCCGGCCTCTGCCCGAACCGGGCGGGTCACGTCGACGATGTCGCGTTTGTTCGAGGTCGCGATCACGGCACCGGGAGCGTCGAGGATAGCCGGGACGGCGTAGGAGGTGGTTTTCATCGTGCGGGGGCCGGCGATGAGGATCAGCATGTCCTCCCATGAGGCCCACAGCGGGCGCTTTCCGGCGACACTGCGGCCAAGCCGCACTCCGGTGGATTTCTCTACGCCGAGGCGCACCGCGGTGGCTGAGGCGCCCTTGGTGCTGAGGTGGTCGAGGGCTTTGCCGCGGCCCATGTGGGCGGCGGCCTTGTCTACCCGGGTTTGTTTGTGAGCTGTCCGGGAGCGGACCACCAGCACCGTGATTGCCAGGGCAACGAGGGTTCCCAGGAGGACGCACGCGACGATGGTGGACTGAACCGGCCAGGGCACCCGGCCTTTGACCAGTCCGGCCACCAGATCAATCGGGTGGGCCGGGGGCGCGGCGAGGCCGGCCATCCAGGATCCGAGCTGAGCCGAGACCCAGGCCCCGCCCCCGAAGATGACAGCTGCGCCGATGGCCAGCCAGATTCCGACCGCGTCGCCGATCCCTGTGCCTTTACGGTTGGGAGCGCTCATGCTGCACCTTCTTCTTGGACCGGAGCGCTGGCTTCCAGCAGGGACTCTGCCGGGGCGTGCCAGCGTTTGTTGGTGTCGTTCAGGGATGCCTCGATGGAGGTGAGGCCGATCTGGACGGGGATGCCGGGGCGGCCGCCGACCTTGATCAGGAACTTTCCGCGGCCGGGGGGTTCGACGTCGCCGCCGCGGGAGTCCCAGGCGGGCGGGTCCTGCCAGGAGATGAGCTTCTGCTGTTCCTGCCGGGAGAGCGGTATTGCAGCAGTCAGCAGCGGCATTTCGGAGGCGGGGAGTCCGCCGCAGATGACCATGCCGGAGCGTTCGACGAAGCCGCGGGCCTTCATCCGGTCCTCTTCTGCAGGCAACGCGAGCAGGTCGGACATGGTGTGGGAGATCATGACCTGCCCGACGCCCACGGAGCGGTTCAGGCGGGTCAGGGCGTCCACACGGTCGACCATGCCTTTACCGGCGCGCAGGGCCCGCCACAGCTCGTCCAGAACGACGAAGTAGTTCCGCCGTGGCTCCAGGCCGGCGTCGGCAAGGGCGTTGGCGACGTTGACCGTGCCGAAGCCGTAGGACCAGCAGGCCAGCAGCACGGCGGCCTGCAGGTCAGTTTCTGTCTCGTCAATGCTGGAGACGTCGAAGACCACGGCCCGGTCACGGCTCATGGGGTTGGTGGTCTGGCGGGAGAAGATTTCTCCGAGCTTTCCGCCACCGGTCAGGCCCAGCAGTGTTGCTTCCAGCGCCCGGGTTTCCTGCAGGTAGACGGTCATGTTTCCGCGGTCCAAGGCAACCTGGCGCAGCTCATCCGGGGCGGCGGTGATGACGTCCAGCAGGTCTTTTAGGACCGGAACGCCGTCGAACCGGTCATCGAGGACGCGCAAGGCCCGGTCGAGGATGGTCTGTTCCTGGTCGGTCGGCGGGCTGTTCCGGCTGATCGTGATGAGGGAGACGACCATGTTCAGGCGCCGGCCGTGGGCATCGGCCCGGACCCGGACGGCGGCTTCGTGGTGGCCGCGCTCCTCGAGGAGCTGGGCGACCTCGATAGCCTGTCCCGGGTCGAGGATGTTCAGGTATCCCCGTCCGCGACCAAGTTCGATGACCTCGCCTCCGATGGCCCGGACGGCGTCCACGTGCTCGCCCTTCAAATCCCCGAGCACCAGCGGGTGGACCCCCCGGCCGGAAAGGCCCAGCATCATGCGGCGCACGAGCGTGGACTTGCCCAGACCCGGTTTTCCGAGGATGAAGGCGGACGGGTTGGAAATCAGGTGCGCGCGCTGGAACCAGCTGATCGGGTCGCAGCAGACCGTGGCCTGCGTTTCCTCGTGCCGGCCCAGCGGAACGCCAACCAAGGGAGAGGACGTGCCCGAGGAAAACGGCCACAGGCCGCAGACCTGAACCGTGGTCCCGCGATACTCACGTACCGCAGGGACCAGCGCGGTGGCCCCTCCCCCGCGCCCGGCCCAGCCGCGTGAGCCGGGAGCCCGCCCGCGGACCTTTGAGGACTTTGCCGGCAGAGACTGCGCGCCGCCGGCTCGCATTGCAGTCAATACTGTCTTTGCTGTCATTTTGACCGAGTGCAGTCGACGTCCCACTTAGAGTGCCTCCCTGATTTCGCTGGGCAGCAGGATGTGCTTGGGCAGGACGAGTCCCAGTGGCAAGGATGCGGCGAAGGCAGTGTCCTGGGATCCGTAGGCGCGGCGCAGCAGCACCCGGGCGCTCCCGGAGGTTTGTTCGATGGCGGCAACCGCATCAGGGAGCCGGGCAGGTTCGGTGACGGTGGCGGTAACGACCATGCCGAAGTTCACCAGCCCGGCGCCTTGGGCTTCTTCCTGGGCGGTCTGAGCCGCGGAACGGGCGTCAACCAGGGCACGGGCCGAGGGGCGGGTGCCGGAGGTAATGCGGACGTTGGCGTTGTTCTGGTCCCGTTCGACCACGGCCGCGGCGCGGGCCGAGTCCATCGGACGGTAGAGCAGAGAGATGCGCTTGCGGTCGATGTCCCCGTGCGGGGCCAACAGACGGGAAAGCACCGAGGAATTCACGGACCCGCGAGGGGCACCCGTCATCGTCCAGGACGCGGACAATGCGCTGTCGTGGCGGTAGTCGTCCCAGCCGGCCTGGGTGGCAGTGGGGCCGACTTCGCCCCAGCTCAGGGACACAGGGGAGCCGGCGGCGTGGGCTTCATCAATGATCAGGGCTGCCGGCGGGTCATAGGCGATCCGGACGACTTCGCAGAGTTCCTGCGCGGACATCGGCCGGGCGATGCCGGCACCGGTGGACTGGAGCCGGGCACCGAGGCCCGGGATGCGGGAGGCCAGGTCCCGGGCGACCTCTTCAGGTTCGCGCTTCCGGGATCCGGAGCGGAGTGCTGCGGTGAAAGTCAGGGACACCCAGGCCCGCACGGTGGCGGAGCCTTCCGGGTAGGTGCGGACGACCTCGCGGAGGATCGCTTTCGCAGCCTCCGGGGCGTCGGGATCGATGTTCATCTCCACCTCGTTGCGGAGCCGGTAGCCCGAATCGGGCGCGGTTTCGACGGTGACGGCCGCGGCTTCCAACCCGGCTTCATCGGCCAGGCCGGCCAGCCAGCCACCCCAGTTGGCCACCCACGCATCAACCTGCTCGGGATCGACCAGGGACGCGCCGTCGGGTTCGGTGGAGAAGATCACCGTGAAGTGGTTCGTGGTGGGGACGTGGAGCATAGCGAAGGGACGGCTATAGGAGTCGTTGAACTCGTACAGGCGCGACTTCGCCGCCAGCCCGGGGAGTTGGTACATGCCCCAATCGGTGACCCCGAGCGGGCCGGAGCGGTAGAGGTTTGTCCCGGAGGACTGGGCGAGGCGGAAGTTCATGCGCGTAGCGAAGCGGTCAACGATGGACTGCCCGTGCTTGTCCTTGACCGTCAGCAGGAGAACAAGCACGCCGGCGACCCCGAGGACGCTCAAACCCGGCAGCAGACCCCAGATGGCGAACGTGATGATGCCGACCAGCAGACCGGCCATGACAATGCCCGTGCCGATGGCTCCCAGGCTGCCGAGGCCGGCCGAGCGCGGAACCCGCCAGTTGCCGTAAGACGGTTCTTTGTATTCGGTATTAATTGCTGCCACTGGGGCCCTCCATGGATGCTGATTGGCCGGTTGAATCCTGTGCGGTTTGCTGTGCGGCCGACGCGGCCCTTGATGCTGCCTGCGCCCCGGCGGCGACAGCGATTCCGGCAGGGCCGGTAACGGTTGCCGCCTTCGACGCGGCACCTGCTCCTGCGGCCGAGCTGGGCGCACCCGTCCCCGCAGTTGAAGCGCTTCCGGGGGTGCCCTTGCCCGGCGCCCCGCCGGGGCCCATCGACCCGGGGGTAGGTTTACCGTTGCCGCCGCTGCTGCCCCCGGCGCCCTTGCTCCCCTGCGCTCCCGCGCCCTGGCCAGGCTGACTGGCCGGTGTGGGGGACGCATTACCGCGTCCACTTCCGGAACGGCCCATCGAGACAGCACCGGTGGCGATGGCACCTACAGCTGCTCCGGCTCCTCCACCGGAACCGCAAGCGACAGCTCCGACCATTGGGGTGACGAATCGCATCATTGCCGGCAGTGCCAGCAGCGCGACGATCATCAAGGCGAAGCCCGTAATGGACCCCAGCAGGACGTTGCCCCCGGAGGACCCCATGAGCTTGAAAGCCACGGCATAGACGATGGCCGCGGCGGGCTTGTAGAGAATGAAAGCGATGGTCCAGCCGATCGCCTTCTGGAACCACTGCCGTCCCATCTCAGTGTTGGTGAAGGCAGCGGTGGTTGGCAGGATGCCGGCCAGGATGACCAGCATGCCGCCGCGGACGACCATGAGGACGATCTGTACCAGTGAGGCAAGCAAACCTACGAGGCCCAAAATGATGAGAATAAAGACCCCCACCCCGGTTTGGTTTGTCATGACGAGGATGGCCATCGACTGAGCGAATCCCTTGCCGTCCGTTGCCCGGTCAATAATCGAGGCCGAGAACGCATCGGCAGCAATCACCAAAATGGAGATGACAGCGAGGCCAAGCCCGGAAACCAGCGTCAGGGTGAGCAGGGCCCGGAGCAGGTCTTTCAGCGGCGCCCCCCGCTGTTCCCAGATCATCCGGGTGCCCCCCAGGATCACCGAAAGAACCGCCAGGGCCAGTGTCCAGTAGCCCAGTTCAGAATTGATGAACCCAACCACCGGGCTGGCAGTGACCCCGTCCTCGGATGCGAGGTTGGCTGAAGGCATCGAGACCCAGAAAGTCGACAGAGTCGTCACCATCTGACTCATGCCTTCCATGATCGCTTTCGCCATGTTGGTCATGGCGTCGTTGACCATTCCGGAAACCGCGTTACCGCCCTTACAGATGAGATCCAGGGGAGCGCACTCGGCCACGTTAGGCACCGGCCCATGCAATAAAGCCACTCATGTCGCTGAGAGCAGCAACATCATTGATGAGCTGTCCGTCGTCGGACACCTTGATCTTCCAGTCTCCATCAAGCCACTGAAGCGGAAGAACGGCGTGAAAGAGCTTTCCGCCGGAGGTTTGGAATGCCAGGTCAACATTGGCGTCAGAGGCCGAGTACGACTTCAGCATGAAACCACGAACTTGAACGGTGTCAGTTGCGCCGGAAGTGGGATCCAGCGTTGATGCTTGTTGCTTGGCTGCATCCCGCCCGACGCCGGGGACCACGAGCTTGTCCGCCAGCTCCATATTCATCTGCTGCGACTTAGAGGACCCTAGGGCGACAAGATTGACAGCCGCATAGACAGCGCCGGTGGGTGAGTGGGCAAAGCAAGACCTAAAGCCGGCGGAGTCCGTGCGCCCTGGGCCGAAGGTCTTAGGGTCAGTGGGCGTAGCCATCTTCCCTACGAGCTCCCACTTGGACTTCGGCGCGACGCCTAGGGCCGTATCCGTGCTGGAGGGCAGCCCGCAGACGCTTCGGCCTGCCGCGTCCGCCGGAGCTGAGGTCGTTGAAGAGGCGCCCCCCGAGGCGGATGCGGGAGCGGGCTGGGCCGTGCCGTCGCCCTTGGGGAGCAGGAAGATGACGGCGGTGGCCGCGAGGAGCGCCAGGACCAGCGCCGCAGCGATGATGAACCCCGGCTTGGTGAAGGGGTTGGCCCCGGGGGTGCTTTCGGTGCACTGACTCATGGTGAACCTCCGTGTGGTGGTGGTTTAGGCGAACGCCTGGACGATGCCTGAGGCGCCGGTGATGATGATGCAGCCGGCCAGCACCCAACCGAGCTTCCCAATGGCTTCGCCACCTTCGCCGCGGCGGAGCTGGATCACCATGGTGATTCCGACGATGATCACGCCGAGCACGCCGAGGACCAGGCCGATTCCGGCGGCCCAGTTCAGGACGGTCAGCAGGCCCTTGGCCTGGTCGGGAACCGTGGGTGTGGGGTGAGGGATGACGCTTGAGTCGAAGACGGCGAGAGAGTTCATGGTGAGACCTTTCATTTGGTGGTGCTGGTGTCAGCTACGAGTGCAGCTATGTCGGTGGTGAAGCGCTGGTATTCGCGGGCCGCGGGGACACTGGGGGTGTCTTCGTGCCGCCAGGCCTCGACCCAGGGCAGGGTCCAGAGGCGGGGCGCTCCACCGCCGACAATGGCGGTGAAGTCGCGAAGGGCTTTGGGGGTTTTGCCGGGGGCGTCGGCCAGGACGGCCAGGCCGAGGAGGTCAACGGCCGGAGCTGCGCCGGAGGCCCACTGGGTGAGGGCGCTGCGGGCCGCGGTCAGTCCACGCATATCGGCGCGGCAGACCAGCAGCAGCTTCGGGGCGCTTCCGTCCTGAGGGACGGGCCAGCAGTGTCCGGTGGCGCGTGCCCCGTCCAGGAGGTCAGCGAGCCGGCTTTCACCGGAGCCGCCGTGCGCCCCGGTGATCCAGAGGCCTGCGGTTCCGGCGACGGTCCGGCGGCCCAACCGGTCAGCGGCGTCGGGTTCGACCATGCCCCGCAACGGAGCGGTGATGGCCGCCGCCGGCGGGGTGTGTACCTCCGGCTCCGGCGTTTCCGTCTCGACGGCGGGGCGGCTGATCCAGGGGTTCAGGGTCTGCTGCATGTGTCCTCCTTTCGAATGTCCGTTGCGTGGGTGGTTAGAAGCCGTCGGCGACGGCGGCGGCCGCGGCGAGCCAGGCCCGTTGGGTGGCCGGCTGGAGGGCTTCGTACCGGATGGGTCCGTTGACCAGGGCGGGGTCGTAGGGGATGCGGACGACCGTGCGGACGAAGGGTTCGAAGCCCTTGGCGATTCGCTCGGCCTCGTCCTTGGCCCGCTTCAGGGCGTCCCCGCTCATGGACCGTTTCGCGTCGGTGGACTCGGAGACGATCACGACCGCGTTGCGGGCAAGCTCCGCGTCGTGGCCGCCGCGGGATTCGAGGGTCTGCAGCGTCAGCCGTGCGGCTTCGGCGCGGTCCTCGATAGCGGTGACTGGGACGACGAGCTGGTTGGTGTGGTCGATCATGCGTCGCCAGTTCGCGGCGCGGGCGGTGTTGCCCGAGTCCATGACAACGAGCCGGTAGTACCGGGTCAGGACCTGGTGGGCGATATCGACTTCTTCTGCGGTGACTTCGTGGTCGCCTTCTTCGTTCTCATCGGAGCGGAGGACGTCGAACTTGTCCGCCGTCTGGTGGTGGACGAATTTGGCGATTTCGGCCGCGTTCGTGGACGGGGACAGCAGTTCGGTCGAAGAGTCGATCAGGTCCAGGACGCTGCGGTCGTGGGATCCCTTTTCGGTGCGCCAGCCCAAGGTCCCCTGGGATTCGTTGTTATCCCATGCGACCGTGGCCGCGCCGCTGTAGCGGGCGAGGATTGCCGAGAGCATGACCACGGTGGGGGTCTTGTTGGCCCCTCCCTTGCGGTTGACCACGGCGATGGTGCGCGGGCCGGGCCAGTGCTGGCTGACGGTGCGGATGTCCTCGCGTTCTGAAAGCTCTTCTTCGGAGGGGTCCATCCGGATGCCCAGGCGCGTGAGTGCGCCGCGCCAGCCCTGGGTCGCCGGCTCGAGGACCGGGGCGCTGACCAGGAAGGAAGTGTCCTTCAAGCTGCGCCGCGTCGGAGCCTCTTCCGCAGCAACCGCCGGTTGCTCCCGGGCGGCCACTGCCGACCCGTTCTGCTCTGCCGGCGCGGGAGGCCACGGCTGGTCCTCGGCCACGGCCGCAGGACCCTCCGCATGAACCGCCGACTTCGCTGCGGGCTCCGGATCCGCAACGGGAACGGTGCTGATCACTGCCGGGGCGACTGTCTCCGGTGTGGTGGTCGGGGCTTCCGCGCGGCGGCGGGGCGTACGGGGTTCGTAGGAGACGGATTCGATCTTGTTGTCCGGGTGGACGATCAGCTCACCGTGGCCCTCGGGATCCTCGATCTGGACCCGGACCGGGCGCTGGAGCGTCTGCGCTTCGCCAACGACCAGGGCCAGGGCGTTGTTGCGGAGGTCCTGCAGGGATTCCCCGACAGGCACGATGCGGGAGTTACCCGCGACGACGACCTCAGCGGTGCCGTTATCGCGGACGATGGCCTTGATGCTGGGGAAGGCCATGACCTCAGTTGGTGCAGTACCCATCGGCTTGTTCCTTAGGTGTGAGAAGGGAAAGGGGGTTGGCGTTCAGGACGCGGGCGGGGTGAGACGGTGGACCTTCCACGGAGCATCCTTGCCCGTGCGGAGCAGCTGCAGCGTGTAGGTCCCGGCGTTGGTTGGGACGGCCGCGGTGACCCCGTAACCGTTGGCCTCATCGACGGACAAGGCGGCAGCTCCCGTGACTCGGGATGCCGGAATATTGGAAGGGTCAACGGAGGAGTAATCCGCCGTGGCCTGAGGAGTCAACCAGCGTGCCAGGTCATTGGCCCACTGCTTCTCATCCAGGCTCGGACGCGCGAAGTCGGTCATCGCGTTCTCAGCAACGTCCAGCGCATCGTCCTTGCTGGCTTGATCCCACGTGATGGCAATGGTGGGAGGGACGGTGCCGCCGGGTGCCTGGGGGCCGCTGTTGGCGCTCAGAGAGACCGGCGCAGAGTGTGTGGTGCTGGCGCTGGAAGACGGCGCAGGCACGGTCCCGGTGGAGGCAGCGGGCGCGCAGGCCGCGCACAGCAGCGCCACGGCGAGCAGGGTCAGGGGCTTCTTCACTTCTTCTCCTCTTGGACGGGCAGGTACAGGAATGCTGAGGGAACCGTGCTGGCCACGGTCCGGGTGTAGTAGTTGTGGTCATCCGGGGCAGGGTTGCCGTTGTAGCCCTCTTCGACGTAAGTGCCGTTGTCTTTGACTTCCTTCACCACGCCGACGTGGCCGAAGCTGGGGTCCGCTCCCCCGGCCCCTGGCGCGTACCAGACCACTGCACCGACTTTCGGTGCGCGGCCGGTGGGCCAGCCCTTGGCATCCCAGCCTTCCTTCCACGTCAGCGCCGAACCCAGGCCCTGACCGTCGGGACGGAAGGTGCCGTTGAGGAACTTGAACGGGGCACTCGTTGAGCCCATCTGCTGGTTCACCCGCCACAGGGCGAAATCCACGCACTCCCGGTAGAACATGCCCAGCGGTGAGGTGCTGGAAGCGTTGGCACCGGCCTGCATCCAGGTCGGTGAGTTCTTCCACGGATAGTCGTTCCCGGCGCCTGACTGCCCCGGGATCCCACACTCGCTTCCCTGCAAAGAGAACTTCGAGGTTGAGAGAGCCTGGACGATCTTCACGGCGTCGGGCCAGTACTTCTGGTAGTGGTACGGGTCACCGTTGCGCTGGACCTTGTTGGCCGCGATCGTTGGCTCAAGCAACTCCCACCCCGGCACACCCTGCAGCGCCTTCATGAAGTTCGTCGCGCTCGTGGCCGGGTTCATGCGGTCCTCGTAAGAGCCCCATGCGCCGTTGCCACGCTGCTGAAACAGGCCGCGGGAGTCCGGGCCGGCGAGATCGCCGCTGTCGAGAACACGAAGGCCGGACTCCCCCAAGGCAACCATTACCGCGATCATCTGACCGTTCACGGACAGGTTCAAAGACTTACCAGCGCCCATGATCGACGCAGCATTCTTCAGCTGCTCCTGGGTGTAGCCGTCGACCTTGGTGTTGGCGTCCACGGACACGGAAATCGCTGGGCCGCAGGCGGCAGCAGGAGATGGCTCGGAAAGGAGCAGCACCATCGACAGGACCAGGCCAAGAAAGATCGAGAACAAGCCAACTGCGGCGCCTACTTGCAGCCGCGGCACCCTCAATTGCGCCACAATGATCGACCTACAATAACTCTATTATTTATTGATAGAGTGTGTCCTCGAAAAGGGTCAGGCAAGATTGAGGCATGCCGAATTTGCTTCGACCGAAGATGCCCGTCGATGTTGAGGCAGCAGTCAGCCTCATTGGCAATCGAGCCCGCGCTGACATCTTGCATAACCTCTCCAGGCTCGGCCCGTCCACGGTCGGGCGTCTGCACTCTGCTCTGGATATCAGCCGGCCGAGCCTGAACCGACACCTCGATGTCCTTTCCAAGGCGGGATTGGTCCAAACTGATCCACCTGCGGGTCTGCGGCATGGCAAGAATGTTGTATACGCGATCCACCGAACTCGGGTTCGCGAACTGGTTCAGGCATACGCCGCCTTTATCGAAGGCGCCTGACTGAGATTGGTGCGGGGTTGGGTGGTGGCAAGCGACCGCGCAGGACCGGATCTTGGAAGATGTCGAAGTGCGCACGCATCTACGATATCAGGATTGAAACATGTTTCAACCATGGTTCAAACTAGGGCAAATTGACGCCCTCATCGCCATCCACATCATCCAGGAGCGCGTTAATTGCCTCGAGGGTCTTGATGTCTATGTCGCCGAGAGTCCGCGCGGCGATGTTCTTTAATCTGTTGCGACGCATCCTTTTCAAGAGCTGCAACTCGCGCTCAATCCGTTCCGGAAGCTCGCCGGTTTCATCGGTCAGGTATGCCGGATCTACCTCGAAGAATTTGGCCAGCGCAACCAGAGCTTCTCTTGGGACAGCGTCAGGTGACTCACCGGAACGAATACGCCACCAGCGCGTCCGAGAGAGTTCGTACCCATTTTCGCGCACGCCCGCTTGGATGTCGGAGAACTCATAGGGTTCCCCGCCTTCGGCCACGACGACATCCAGGAGGAGGTTCACCTTGCGAGCGAGTGTCTCCGCTCGCTCCAGTCGAGTCTGGGGGCTGTCACCGCCAACCATAAATTCAACCATCTACTTTCATTCGCTGGCTGTCGCAGCTTGTTTTCCGGTCGGGCCAGAACGGAACCAATTCTCGTACCAGCGGCGGACGGCTAGGTTCCACCATACCGGGTCGGAATTCCATTCTTGAGTGTGCCCGGAACAGTCAAACTCAACTAGTTCGATCCAATCCTCGTGAGCCTGTGCGAATCGAGTCGAAATTTCAAAAGGGACAGACCAATCGTTCTTGTTATGGATGATCAGGACCGGAATGCCCAGATCGCCCGCAACCCTGGTCCTGTCAGCACCTCGTACATCGATCGGAGCCTCGAGGCCTACCAGTCTGCTGAATGAGCTGAGCGCTAGGAGACGGGCCATGAGCGAGCCCAACACCCGGGGCCACCCGTGATGGTGGGCGTTCGCACGCAGCACCTCCTCCCAAACCAATGCCGGCGAAACCATGACTAAGCCCTTAATCGTCCGAGCCAGCGGTGACCGCTGTACGGCATTTAGAGCCATAGTGGCCCCGAGTGACCAGCCAAACACTATGCACTCAGTTCCACCGCGCTCCGCAACAAATTGAAGAGCCGCTTCTATGTCGTGCCACTCTGATTCGCCCAGATGGCATCTCGCGTCCTTCGAGCTGGGACCCTCACCATCGTTGCGATATGAAATCACCAACGAGCTGAGTCCCAGCCCCGATGCGCTCTCAACCCCACGCAAAGTCTGAGCCTTCGAGCTTCCCTGCCCATGGACAT
Organism: Arthrobacter sp. 10T419; assembly: GCF_056394105.1. Lineage (NCBI taxonomy): Bacteria > Bacillati > Actinomycetota > Actinomycetes > Micrococcales > Micrococcaceae > Arthrobacter > Arthrobacter sp. 10T419. The sequence continues at coordinate 37,178 of NZ_JBFTHF010000012.1, forward strand.
GGATGGCCCAGCAGTTAGTTCCGCGGTCGATCACCCATGCAGGGGCTGAGCCGAGGGAAGTCTCTATAAAGGCCGCGGTCGCGTCAGGTGCAACGGACAAAGGGTTCACCGAGACGATGCCACTCCACCGCCCCCGGGAATAGATGGAAAGATCCGCGGGCCGAAAAAGAAGTTGGCGCAGGACCTTTCCCTTTTGGACAGATACGACCGGTCCGATTACGGCCGGCGGGCCGCCACTAGAAAGGTGAAACCCGAATTGGCCCGGCGCTAGTGTGCGTCGCGAGGCTCGAAACAGAATCTGGTCGTCGGAAATTTCTAAGGGGACGATGTCATAGGTGGGCTTGTAGGTCGGTGACGTTGCCTCTCGGGCCGCCCAAATCAGCGCGGCCCCACCTACTCCTGCAGCCCCGAAAAGGCCTGCTCGCAACACGTAGCTCAGCGAGGACGCCACGAGAGCCTCTCGAGGTGATCGGAGGCATTCGACAGCTTAGTGAGGCCTTTGGTCCCGATTTTGTCCCGTACGTCTGGATCCCGTGCAAGAGAATCCTGGATTTCTACAACCATGCGGTGCAGCTCCCTGCGCCGTCGATCTGGACGTTTCGGAACCACGCCAAGATCCAGTGTCAGCCCGGCATTCCCTGCTACTGCCTGCCCCCAGACTGGTTCCAAACCAGCAATCACAGAGCTGGTTCGCACTGTTTCGCGCATGGCCGCGACCTTGCGGCTGGCCGGAGGCAAGGCTAAGCCGGTGCAAAGCAAAAAGAATGTAAGCGAGTTCAACCCCGCATACACTCCGGACAGCACCGAGAGAGGCGCGACGATGTCGAGAACATGGAGGGTGTCCAGTAATAGAACATCTAGGACTAACAGAACCGCGGATAGGCATCCAAAACCAACCAGCGCGAACGCGATGGTATAGACCCTCGCGGTCCACGATTTTCGGAACCGCACGCACGTCCAACCTGCGGCTGCCATAACCGCGCCGATGTAGAGATACTGCACAGCGGAATATAGACCCGCCGCCCATGCTCCACCGAAGTCCCTCATAAAAGTGGTCGACGTTACAGGGGCATCAACCAAAAGGAACAGGGCAGTGGCCGAGATGGTGGCACCTGCAAGCCCCATCTTGGCCCACCTGTCATACGAAGATTCGTTGCCATAAGACGCCGGCCCCGCAGCGCGATGGATGGCTCGGGCAAGAAAATAGATCCCTGTGAGCAGAAATAGATTTGATGCCAGGTCCGCGAAGTTCTTCCCCCCGACCCAGCCGTCTGCAAGCACGTATAAAGCGTCAACATTGAGAAGCATTGCCACTGAGATCAGCATCGAGGCGAACAGAATGCTGGTGTCCTTACCCTGGCCACGCGACGCGATAACAACAAGAGTCAGGGCCACCATGAGCCCTGCGGCGATGATCTCCATTAGCCGAACACATCCTCAAAGGCACCCGGTTCGCGGGGCCCCTTCCTCAAGGCCTCCGCCAAGAGATCGGCAAGATACTCGGCCGTCGCCTCTTCGAGGGTCCGATATTCGGTCCGCATAAGCGCCCTGCGCACGATTTCGGGAGAAAGACCGCGAAAGCCGCTCTTCAGAACGGTCCCTGCGCCCGGTGTTGTGTCATGGCCAAGAACCATGTGGGCAAGCTCGTGAAGGATGAATTGTTGACGCTGTAGCTCCCAGGGCGTTGGAGGATGAAAGACCCACTCGACCTTCGTTCCAGGAAGCCAGAGACCACAGATGGAAGTCCCGACGAGTTTTTCAGTGGCACGTATCCGGATTTGCTTGCCACGGATCCCGGCAACGACGCTGACGAGGCGGTCTAGAGTCAGGGCGCTTGGAAGTTCCAAGGATGAGAATGCGGACGATGCATCGCGGAAAGCCCGCTGAGAGGTGGTCACAGGCAGGGATCGCAAGGGTTGCGTCACGACTACTGGCCCTTCGGTATCTTCAACGGAACATGGCTTGAAACATGTTTCGAACATGGTTTAGGCTGTTTCAGGCATCCCGGATGGAACGGGGACAACCATATCAAGCGGCTTGGGGACGCCGCCCTCACTCCACGAAAAGGGGACGAGCATGCGCGATCAACGGTCCTGCGCTGGGGCGCCCCGGGTCCACCCGGCAGTCGTGAACGTCAATTCGCTGATTTCGCTGGGCATTCGGGGCCGGAGCGACGCGACACGCGGGTTTGTTTTCTGTAAACAAATCCCCGGATGCCTTCGAAAGCAGTGCTAGTTTCGACTCAGTCGATAGCTGTAAACAGAAACCTGATAGTGATCGACCGCAAGTAGCACCAGCGATGAAGCAGCCGCAACCGCAGGTTGTGCGAGATTCAAAGGACATGACCATGAGCGCAGTAATCAATCGTGGAGGCGGACGGCCCAGCAAGGGACTCCGCAAATACATTGGCTTCCGCACGCAGGCTAAGACCGCGGAGGACGTTCAGATGATCGCTGCCGCCAAGGGCATGACTGTCACAGACTACGTTTCATCCGCCGTAGACCGTTCCCTGCGCGAAGATCTGGCTCTGCTGGATCACTTCGCACACCAGGAGGAACTGCCGATACGCATAGCCTCATAACAGAAGAAGGCCCGCACTAGGCGGGCCTTCGAAGCTGAAGATCCACGATCCGGGAAGCTTGCCGGCGAACAGATCGTAGATCGGATAGAAGACCTTCACAGGGCTTCATTTGTGTTGCAAACCGATCTTGCAGGATCGGTCCTTAACCATTCCCTCGACAGGAACATCATCATCGTACAACAGCACGGTCGCGTGCTGCCAGCCCAATACGGGGATGGCGTGTCGCGCGAGCCATCCTCTGCTCACAGCCCCGCTCAGGCCTGGGCTGCCCTGGCACCTATCCTTGCTGGCCAGCCCCGTGTTCGACTCTCCCGGGACGCCGGCAAGACCTACCCGCAGAAGCACGAACGCGCCCTCTGCGAGACGCTACCCACACTTCCCGCCGCGGTGCGTATTTTCGGTAAAGACGGCACATGCGCTGCGATCTTCCTCGACTTCGACTCCTCGGTAGCCGGTGTCGACTGGGTTTTGGCGGACGTCCGCGCCGTCCAGGCCTGGCTCCACTCGTTCGGGGCGCGGTGGATCGAGGACTACTCGCCAAACGGCGGCCGCCACATCTACATCCCGCTTGCTCAAAGGGTCACCTTCTCTGAAGCGCGCGATCTTGTAGAGGCCCTGGGCACCCGGTACCGGACACTGGACAAGACCCCGCACCAGAACCTTCTCCACGGCTGCATGCGGACCCCGGGTTCCCCGCACAAACGCGGCGGCCACCAAGAGCTAGCCATGTCGTTATCCATGGCCTACGACGTCGCCCGCCGGCCAAACCCGACCGACATCTGGGCAGCCATGACCGCTGACCTGGCGGGCGAAATCAACGCTGCGCGGGCGCTCCGGCTTGAGGAACCCTTCGCTCCGGCAGCCGATGCGGCACCCGCGGTCAAGCACCCGGCCGGCCGAATGTCACGGGTTATGCAACTTATGGCGCAGACCGGACTCTACGACACCACCCGGTACGCCACCGACTCAGACGCCCGTCAGGCGATCGTCACCGGAGCAGCCGCCGCTGGCCTCCAGCTCGTCGACGTGGAACGCCGCATGAAGCAAGGGACCTGGCCCGGGCTGGCCTCCTTCTACGCCCGGTACGCCTCCCGCCACCGGATTCCGGCTCTGCGCCGGGACTGGATCAACGCCGTCGCCTATCTCAAAAAGAGTGCACCCGCGGACGGGAATGACAATGTCCGTAGATCCCCCACAAGCCAGCCAAATACACAGCCCCCTGTACTAAAGGGTTCGAATCCAATTTCGCTGAATCCTGGTGCTGAGCACCAGTTCATTAGGACATGGAGGAACGCGCTTCGGATCAGTGAGGTGCACTACCAGGAATCCAGAACAGGAATGGCACGAAGAATGGTGCTGAGATCTCTCGGTGAGGCAGCCCACATGACCGGGTCCCGGTTTATTGAATTCGGGGTGAGGTCAATGGCTGTGGCCACGGGTCTGGATCACACCACCGTGGCTCTCCACTTGAAGGCGCTTCGGACAGAGAAGGACCCGCTCGTTACCTTGGTGGAAGAAGCTCGCGGGACTAAGGGCGATCTGTACATGCTGACCGTCCCCGAAGAACTGAAGACGGCCGCCGAGGATGCAGTATGGCAGAAAGGAAAGATCCACGCAGTACGCCCCGTCTTCCGGGAACTGGGCCTGCCGGCGGCGTTCGTCTACGAAGCACTCGAGAACTCCCCCGCCATGCCGATCGCCGAAATCGTGCGCGTTACCCGGCTCTCGAGGTCAGCGGTAAACGAAGCACTGGAAATCTTGGCGGCCTGGAACTTGGTGGCGCGGAATGCCGGGAAGTCCTGGGCCGTGGTGTCATCGACGTCGTTGAGACAACTCGCTGAACAACTCGGCGTCCTGGAGGCGGTCGCTGCGCAGCTGCAGCGCTACAAGCAGGACCGGATAATCTGGCGCGAATGGCTGGCCAAACACGTCAACACCGTCGCCGAGCTCCTCTCCCCCAGCGAAGACTACCCGTGGGAGACATTCGAAGGGCCGCCCGATGAATGGACCCTCGCAGACGTCGCATTCAGTAGAGCCGGCTAGGGTCAACGCCGAAGTTTTGTGTGTTCAGCATTCCTCTGCCGAGGGCCAGCCCACTAACTTCGTGCCATAACCTAAGCCATAAGAACTATAGGAGGGATGGCCGCATCCCATAGCGATGAGTCCCTCACTCCTTCGCGGTTAGGCGTGCGGGGACGTGAAGCTTGAAGACTGCGGAGACAAGGGCGCTGCGTGACGGAGCGCCGAACTCCACGACTTTCTCATCCAGCCAGGCGACCTGCAGACCGTCGAGTCGCAGCTGAATTTGGATGCCGGCCTCTCCCCTTTTTCGAGGTGCGCGCCGCGGCATGCCCGATCTCGTCAACATCGTCTCCACCGTGAACTCCCCCGATATCTGCTCTTCATCCAGAGCCTCAAAGGCATCGATGAGCAGATCCGCGTATGTCGTTCGGGCGTGGTACACAGCATCCTTGACGTCGGCGAGCAAGGCCGGCGGCAGGTAGACCCCGACGTTGCGCAGCCCCCCAGGCACCGTCTCGGAGGCCTTCACTGCAGATGCGGCGCCCCGCTTAGCCGCCGGTTGCTGCCGCGGAGCTGGTTTCTGAGTCTGAGTGGTCGCAGAAACCAGCTCGGGCTCAACAGTGCTGCGCTCCCGCTCTTTCGTCGATGTCTGCTCGACGGTACGACCCTGTTCGATATTGGACTCGAGTTCAGACGTGGGCGGAACTTGGACGGTCTTCTCCGCCAGCGCTTCCGCTGATCTCTCAGGCGACTCGGGTTCCTTGGCCGGGGCTGGCGCTTGGGCAGCGCTCCCCCGCCGCTTCGGTGCGAGTAGGCCCTGCAACGCTGCCCCGCGCGCGGGAGCTACGGATGGCGCGAAAGCACCAGAAAGGTTAGGCCGGCCGCTCATGCCTGGTTCCCGCTTTCGATCTCGTTAAGGCGGGCCAGTATCTCGCCGGTCAACTGCTCGTATTCTTCAGCCAGTCCCCCGGCGTTGCGTGAGAAGAACCCTTCTGCGGGCTTCTCCCCTGCCCGGAGGGCCTTTAGGCGTTTCTTCTGGGCGTCGGTGACTGCACCCTCCAACTCGTGGAACAGCAGGCCCTTGCGGCGTGCGTCCGCGCTGGCGCTCTCCAGGTTCCGGATCCGGGTTTCGAAGACGGGGGCGACGGTGCCGAGCATCTCTTCCAGCGTGTCTCGTACGCTGCGTTCCAGGCGCAACGAGCGGGGTCCGACGCCGAACAGGACGATGCCGGCCAGTTGCAAGTTCGGATTCCGGTCCCGGACGGCCATAAAGCGGCGGGCGATGCGTTCCACGCCGTCGATGCTCGCGTCATCGGAGCGTGTAGGAATCACGACGGCGCTGGAGATAGCGAAAGCGCCCTCAACGAGAATCCGTTCTCCCGGAGGGGTGTCTATCAGGATGAGGTCATAGTCGTCCGCCAGAGGCGCGAGGACGGTGTAAAGCATGTCGCCGAAGTCGCCGGCGTCCGAGCGGCTGGAACGCGAGAGCATGATTCCTTGGATATCTTCGAGGTCTTGACCGCCGGGGATGACATCTAGATTCTCACGGACGTTGCGGAGGATCATCGGCGCTGTCCCGGCGATGAGTGCTTGGAACAGCTCCCGACCGCTTTGACGTTCATAACCGAGATCCCGAGCCAGGTCGCCCTGGGGGTCGAGGTCGACCATTAGAACCCGCGAACCGGCTAAGGCGACGTATCCGCCAACGTTTGCCGCGGTCGTGGTTTTACCCACTCCCCCTTTGCCGTTAGCCAAGGATATGACCCGGTCAATTGCCCGTGTTTCGCGGGATTTCGGGGGTACTGAGGCTTGCAGTGATCGTGCCATCGGCCGGTCATTCTCCTACGTACTGGAAGGCGGACGTTCCTGCCTCTAAGGCTACGTGCGCTGATGCGTGGTCCTTGGTAGTGACACGCGTTTGAAGCGAGGCGGAGCGTGTTGTCGGACGTCTAACCCTGCTATCCATGGGTTCACTCGTGCGGTTGCATGCCTGAAAGCGCGTCGGGTAACTGGCACGTACGCACGTTGGTTATAAGGCGGAAGAACAAGCGTGAATAGATGCATTGGCTCAAGTACGGAAGCTAGCGGTGCGTTCGGTATGACGCTACGCCGCATCTAGTGCTTTTGTCTGTGCATCACTTATGGCGCGCCTTATGGCATGGCGTATGGCGCATGAGTGGAAAAGTCGGCGTGAAAGTCTGGCGGCTTCCTATGGACGGAAAATCCAGTCCTGACGCAGCCAATGCTCCTTTGACGGTAAAGACGTCAATAACGGCATTGGAGTCAAAGCAAGGGCGGAGGGCGGCCGTCTCTAGAACTGGCTATCCGGAGTGGACTAGTCGCCGGTTCGGATCACGAGAAGCTTATGGCCCTCTGGAATGCTGCCATTGAGAGCTTCGCGGGCATCTTCATAAGTTGCCTCTTGGGCGCTCACGCGCTCCTGGCTGCCCTCGGGTGCTTGGATTGTGCCAATAATTTCCACCTAGTCACCATATGCCTGGGTTGGAAGGGCGTGCCGCGCGAACTTCCGGACTTGCCGGTCCCCGGGCGGTAGTCTTTGGCCCAGCGGCCCTCGGCGGCCGGCAGATCAACCGAAGGAGCACCTGTGGCAGGCAGGTTCGAGGTCTACAAAGACAAATCCGGCGGATACCGTTTCCGTCTCAAGGCCGGTAACGGCGAAGTGATCGCCTCATCGGAGAGCTACAAGTCCAAGGCCAGCGCTCTGAACGGCGTCGAGTCCGTGAAGAAGAACGCAGACGCCGCGGTCGTGGACGTGACCGAAGAGTCCTGACCGTAGTCCAGGTCCCTAAAGGACCCGGCCGCCCCAAAAGGCGGCCGGGTTCTTCCTCGTCCAGGCCCGGCTCGGCACTCCACACGTGCTTTCAAAGGGGTCTACTGCCAGTGAAACGACTCAAGGGCGTTCATCAGGGGAGTGGGGGCGGCGTTCAAACGGTCCACGGGCCGGGCTCCGGCCAGGTCTCGGGACTTGGTGACCATCCATACCGTGAAGTAGTTGTGCGGGAGCTTCAGCTCCATCGCCCGCCGGAACAGCAGCGTGACCGTTGGGTGGAGATGGCCACCGGGGAGGAACTGGAATCCCGGGCAGAAGGTCCCGTCATCAATGAAGACTCGGACGAGCTGGCGCATGATCGGTTCCGGGTCTTCCACGAGTTCAGAGAGCCGGCGGCGGACCTGGTCGAGGGTTGGCAAGGTGAACTCGGTGCGGATTTCCGCCCAGGTCTGATCGCTGATCGTTTGATGGATCACTGTGGCCTAGTCGCTGAGGCTTTCCAGCAGCCACTGGGTCGAAAGGGGGTTTCGGCGAAGGGTGAAGGTCCGCAGTGGGGAGTTGGATCCGAGGCGGACCTGGACCTGCCAGTATTCGACGCTTACGACGTCGCCTGCGCCCACCGCTGCGGTCCGGCGGGTGTCCCACCAGGCGTCCCGGGCGAACCAGTGCACCGGGTCCGCAGCCACGGCCCAGATGCGTCCGTCGAACCGGACGGCGAGGGGAGCGCCGGCGGCGGTAAAGCGGACGTCGACCTCGACGTCCAGGGTTGTTTCATTCGCTACTGCTGTCACGGTCTACGCGCTCTCCCAAATTTCTGGTCATCATGTCTTGCCGGCGGGTCACTGCCGAGCTCCACACCCAGGTCCGGTACGTCACCGGCCCGTCCTTCCACGTCACTTCAGCGGCTTTGGCGGTCCAGGCGTACACCTCGCCATCGACCAGCTCCGCACAGTTCGGGAACCGGATCCACGCCTTCACCGGGATGCCGGGGAAGCCGTTCTTGACGGGGAAGTGCTCGAAATCGAGCTCTTCCACTGTCAGCCCTATCGGGCCGGCCCGCCGCGCGTACTGCGCTTGCAGCCTGCTCGCCTGCTCCGGTCCCATACCACCACTTTAGAACATATGTTCGAATAGACACGCCAAAGAAAAGCAGGAATCCGGCGGATTGCATCAGATGCCGAAGTCCCGCGAAAACCAGTATGGACGAGGGGTACGACAACTACTGCACGCAGCGGGACGGGCCTGTTGAGAGGGAATACCTACCGCTTGGTGGAGTCCGTACCTGGTGAGGGTTCCGAGGCCACGATGTCCAAGACGTGTGCGTAGTTCTGGAGGAGGGTAGGTGTCCTCATGTTGAGGCGTCTCTCGGCTATCGAAACCACGGAAACCGCGGTGGTTCGCGTGACGCGCACACATGGGCTGCCTTCCACGATGACTTCCCAGTAGGCGCCCGGAACGGTGTGCGTGAGGAGATCACCGTAAAACATGCCGATGGCAGGGGCTAGCTCTGCCAAAGCTGCTCTGTCATCGAGTCCGTCTATGAGACGGTCGATGACGCAAAGACCCTCTTTGGTGCGTGGAAGCTCGGTCCCGAGTGCGTGGAAGTAGATGAGCAGCTCTTCATAACCGCCGACGTTGGTTGGTCGAGGAGTCGATGCGGGATTCTGAACTGGTTTGTAGTCGGCGTAATAGCGGGCGATCCCCGCTGGGAGTTCCTGAAGAGGCTCGCCCGAGGGGACTGGGTCCGTCATCTGGAAAGAATACTTCCGGGGGCTATTCGCCGGAAAGCTACTCGCCGGATTACCGATACCGCTTCCGACCGCTGAACTAATTATGGGCCACCCCTACGACAATCTTCGCCAGTGCGTTCTGAGCGCCCGGTTGTGCCCATTGGGGACAGCTCTGAGCTGTGCGGAGGGCTCCACCTGCCCCCAATGGGCACAACCGGGGAGGACTGAGCCGTACGGGGCCGTTCAGCGACGCGCAGCGCGGCCCCTCGTTCTTCCTTGCTGCCAGCCCGGGATTGCAGCGTCGAGCTGGGCGGCCTTGTCGGGGGAGAGGGTGCCTTCCCTGAACTTCTGGCGCTGGCCGTGGGTCCACACCCCGAGGACGCGCTCCTCCTCGGTGTCGTATTCGCGGTGACGCGGCCAGTCGTTCCCCTCGGCACGGTAGCGCACCAGCTCTGCCAGCCGGGCATGCCAGCGTGCTTCATCTGCAGCTGTCCTGGCGTTGGTGTCCCAGCCGGGGATCCGGGCCAGCCCGTCCCGGTAGGAGGGGTGAAGCGTCCCGGCGGCCGCCTCGCTGCGGCGTTGCCTGATCCACGCCTCCATGGAACGCTCTGCCTGGTCCGCGGAACGACCGCGCGGCAGCCGGCCTGCCCCGGTGACCCAGGCGATGACTTCCTCCATTCGCGCCACAGCCGCCGCAGACGGCGCTACCCCGGCGGCGCGGTGCGCCGCTTCAAGCTGGGGATCCTGGAAGCGGGCTACGCGCAGGTGGTAGCCGACGGTCGCCGGCGGGGCGCGGACCAGAGCGGCGATGCGGTCCCGGCCCAGCCCGAGACGGTACATCAGCACCCACTCCGGGTACGGGGCCTTCCGCATCAGTCTGTCCATGATGGGGCTCATCCTGCCACGAGGATTCGCGTCGAAGAAGGGAACCGGGCGGGTGCCGCGGCGTCCGGGGAGGGACTGGCTTCCGCTGCGCTCCAACCAGTTATCGGGCGTCCGCTGGCGCGGCCGGCTGTTGGGTCCAGGGCTTCCGTCGCAGAGCTCCGAAGTCCCTGGCCCTGGTGTTTACGTCTTCGACGATGCTCCTATAGTCGTCAAATTGCTGTTGATCGTGCTTTTTAGTGGTTGGCTCGCTCAGCTGGTGCGGACGGTGGGAGGCAGGGGTTGGCTGCGTCGTAGGTGGGCGGCCGTTATTGCCAGCCAGGTCCAAGCGAGGACTACGGCTGCTGTGAAGCTAAGAACGATGACGGCTGACGTTGACCCGCTGGCAATGCCGACGAAGGCGGCGAGAAAGAGGATTCCGGTAGCAAGGGAGAATGCTCCGAGCCTCCGGTTTTCGGATGTGTAGAACCGGCGGGCCATAACGCAGCAGGCAGCGATGAAGGCGGCAAAGCCAATCCCTGCGGTAACGAAGTGAAGAAACCCGTGGAGGGACCCGGAGATAGGGGGTCCGGGAGGTGCGCCTTGAGGGAATCCGTTCATGGGATCGGCGGTGAAAATCCCCGCACCCACTAATCCGGCACCGTAGATTCCGACGAGAACCGGCCCCCAGGTGGCTCCTCGTCCGGGGTTGAGTGCGCGACGGAATCCGACGGCGGTCAGGAGGGTTAGGGCGCCGGTGAGGATCAGGTTTGTGGTTTGCATCCAGCCTAGGTCGCCGTTGGCTAGGACGCTGAGGTCGTTATGTGCCGCGTCGAAGCCCGGGCGAAGAAACGCCTGGGCATAGCTGACCAGAAGGTATAGGGGGCCGGCGGTGATGCCACAGGCCAGCAATACCCGCGTGGCAGAGGAGGCGGGCGGGCGTCGTTGGGATCCCTGATGTTCGGTCTGATAGCTGATTTTGGGCATGGTCTATTCCGGTCTGTGGGCGAAATGAATTTGGTGAGAGTGGTCAACGGGTCAGTTGGTGAAGAACCCGCGGAGTTCGGCTGCCATTGCTGCGTCTGAGACTTGGTGTGTTTGGCCCTCGAGGGTGCGGTGAAGGGCCTGGGGGATCGCGGCGGCTGTTGTTGCTTGAGCTGAGGTCATGACCGGGGCGGCTTTTCCACCGACCATGACAAGGGTCGGCACCGTGATTTTGGCGAACCGGCCGGTGGGTGCGGTGAAGTTGTTGGTAACGGCAATTTCATTGGGGAGGGTGTTGGCGGCGTCCTTTTGGCTCTTCCAGATCTTTGGCATGAGGCGCAGCATGAGGGGCACAAATGCAGGGACGCCGATCATCTTGACCAAGAAGTAGGAGACCATCGCGCCGCGCTTGTTTTGGGCGAGCAGTGAGTTCAGGTGCCCGGCGTGGTCGACGGGCGTTCCGTCGACGTTCCCGATTCCCGTGTAGGGGGCCTCGTAGGTGGCGAGCTTGCGCATCGGGATACCCGCCGCTGCTGCTTCGAGGGCGAGGGCCGCACCGGAGGAGATGCCATAGACGTAGGGGTCTCCGCCCGCATGGGTGATGACGGCGGCTAGGTCTTCGATTTCGCGTTCCACGGAGTAGGGCCGTGTATCACCGCTGTCGCCGCGGCCGCGACGGTCGTAGAAGTACACGGTGAAGGAGTCGGCCAGCGTGGTGGCCAGGGCCCGCGCCGGGCCGAAGGACCGGCCGCAGAAGGCGCCGTCAACCAGGACCAGGGAGGGGCCGGAGCCGATGTGTTCGACGGAGATGGGGGTTCCGTCCGCTGAGGTGATCTGGGTGACCTGGCTTTGGGCGGCGCTGGTTTTCATGCTGTGGGCCTTTCGAGGAGGGTGTCGAGTTTGGTGAAGGACAGTATCCATCCGGCGTGGGTCATGTCCCGGATCTCGTCGGTGAACGGGCCTTGATGGAGGGTCATGCGCGTCCGGTCGCCGTGATCGTGGAACTGAAGCCGCAGCACGACGTCGTCCACGGGCCCAGCCTCGGTCAGCGCTGTCAGTTGAATCTCGAGGGATTCCGGTGCCTGAAAGGCGGTGATGCGCCCCCGGATGGGGTGGCTGGCCCCGGTAGCGTTGTCGACCATGGTCAACTCCCACCGGCCCTGCTCCACGAGCTCCACGATGATGCTGTCCACGGGTACGTGAACTCCTTCAGGCCCGAACCATGAGGCGAGGAGTTGGGGTTCGGTCCAGAACCGCCAGACCGTGTCCCTGGGGGCGGCGAAAGAGCGGGAAATGAAAACATCGTGTTCTGTGACTTCCTGCTGGCGCCCCTCAGACATCTCGGCCCTTTCCCGTAGGTGGGGTGTCGCGCTGAAACGAGGCCAGCGCGCCGTCGAGTTTGTCGAAGGACTCACCCCAAAACTTCTTGTACCGCTCCATGTACTCGCTCGCTTCCTTAAGCCGGTCGGGCTCCAGATGACTGAACCGGGCAGTCGCTACCCGGTTCCGGGAGATCAGGCCAGCATTTTCCAATACCTTCAAATGCCTCGAAATCGCCGGTTGGCTGATCCTGAAAGGCGCCGCGAGGTCGGACACCTGCGCGTCACCGTCAGCGAGCCGCTGCAGAATAGCCCGCCGAGTCGGATCGGCCAACGCCGCGAACACTGCACTCAATTCATCAACCATCAAAACCATAACCTTGTCGTTATATAACCTTGTGGTTTTAGAGTAAGTCTGGTTTGAGTAAAGCGTCAAGCCTTGAGTCTCAGCTAACGGCGCCCGGTAACGCATTTGTCCTTGCTGCAGCTGTCGTCGGAGGTGTGCGGCGTGGCATTTCGGCCTGGTCGATGAGCCATTTCCGGTAGGCGCCGGCCAGGGCATCGTTGCGGATATGTCCGCGTTCCAGACGCGAAATGATGGAAACCCATTGACCAAGTTCGCCGGCGACGGTCGTTAAGGTCATGCCGAGGTCTGTCCGCCTGCGGCGGAGGTCGGAGTTGTCGGGTGCGGGCCGGGGATTGGTGATCTGACGGTAGATTTCCCTGGCTGCGTAGCGTTTGAGGCAGCGCATGATTTCGCGTTTGCTCTTTCCCTCGGACGTGCGTTTAGCCACGTACTCCTTGGTCCGTTGGCACGAGCCCATGCGCACCAGAACAACCTGGTGCAAGGCATTATTGGCGCTGCGGTCGCCGCCCCTGCTGAGCCGGTGGCGGGTTGTCTTGCCCGATGAGGCTGGCACCGGGGCGACGCCGACGAGCGAAGCGAACTGGGCCTCGTTCCCCAGACGGTCCGGATTGTCCCCGACGGTGATCAACAACTGGCTGGCCACTTCGGTTCCGACTCCTGGGAGATCACAAAGCATCGGAGCATAGCCGTCCAGGATTTCCTTGAGTGCAGCGTCAGCAGCCGCGATTTCCGTTCCCAGCGCTTGGCATCGGGCTGCCAACGCCTTGAGCGTCAGCAGAGTCACGTACTCGGGGTCAGCCATATGCCCGGAAGGTCTCGTGCGCTGCAGGGCAGGAATCAGCGCTGAGGTGGCCAGCGCCCGGTATTTCGCCCGGATCTTGTCCCGGGCTGAAACGAGGAGCGCCTTGATCTGGTTGATGGCCGCAGTGCGGGCCTTGATGGCTGATGCGCGCCCGGAACGTACGATCCGCAGGCATTCGACGGGGCCGTCTTTGGCCTTAGGGATCGCCTTGGTCCGCCCCTCGAGCACGGACTTGGCGGCCTGGTAGGCATCCAACGGGTCTGACTTCCCTTTGAGGCGACGGGCGGCCCGGTTCGGGCGGTTTACCTCCAGCACGGTGAGCCCTTCACCCCGAAGAGTTCGGGCGAGTTCGGCACCGTAGGAGCCTGTTCCTTCGACCCCGACGGCTACGACTGTGCCGTAGGAAGTGATGAAGTCGATGATTTTCCGGTATCCGGATCCCACGGCCAGGAATTCCCTGTCTGCAAGGGGTTTGCCGTGTTCGTTGATCACGGCTACGTGGTGTGTGTCGGCGTGGGTGTCGATACCCGCGATGACTTTTATTGGTTCGCTTGCCAAGATGGAAATTGCCCCTCAGTCGCGTCGAATGCTGATTGATCGGGCGCGGGCCAGGTGGGCAGACAAAACGGTAATGGGACTGGTCGTATCAGGCTCCTATGAGGTCATGTCCGCCTGGCCCGACACCCCTTTTAACGGACCTTGAGCCGGCGGACAGATCGTCGGGAAGACAGTGCCGCCTGGTACGTCAATTTTTGGCTGGGTCACGCCGGCTCAAGGACTGTTCCAGTATTACCGTTTTTTGGCTGCTGTCCTTATGTTGTTACCGGGGTCAGTTCCTCGGCCATTGTAGGGTCGTGGCTACCCAGGGGAGGAGGGTATGGCTTTGGTTGCTGTGCCGGACATTTTGTGTGACGGCTTCGAAGGATTGGCCGCCCGCCACCCCGCGATGACCTGACCGCTGATTGAGAGACGCGACATGATCGCCGAATAAGGACACGACGGCGCGGTTATCTGCTGGGCCTTGACCCAAACCGACAGACTGGAGGCTGTTCTTGGTGCACCTATGGGCCGGAATCGACGCCGGCAAAGCCCACCATCACTGCGTCGTGATCGACGCCGACGGAAACCGGCTGCTCTCCCAACGAGTCCCTAACGACGAACCAGCCCTGCTCGACCTCATCGCTGCCGTCCTGAGACTCGGGAACGGGGACGAGGTCATCTGGGCGACCGACCTGAACCACGGCGGACCCGCGCTGCTCATCGCCATCCTCCTCGCCCACGGCCAGAACATCCTCTACATCCCCGGCCGGATCGTCCACCACGCCTCCAAGCTCTACCGCGGCGAAGGCAAGACGGACGCCAAAGACGCCGCCGTGATCGCCGACCAGGCCAGGATGCGCAAAGACCTGCAACCCCTGCGCGCAGGGGACGAGATCAGCACCGGACTGCGGCTCCTCACCGCCCGCCGGGCCGACAAATCCGCGGACCGGGTCCGGGCGATCAACCGCCTGCAGGCCCAGCTGCTCGAATACTTCCCCGCCCTGGAACGGGCCTTCGACTACAGCCGTTCCAAAGCCGCTCTGCTGCTACTGACCAAACACCGCACCCCGGACGGGATCCGCCGCACCGGCCAGACCAGGCTGCATGCCTGGCTGAAGAAAAACGGCAGCCGCTCCGCCGCCGCGGTCGCCCAGGCCGCCGTCGACGCCGCGAAATCCCAGCACACCACCGTCCCGGCCCAGCACCTCGGGGAACAGATCGTCGCCGCCCTCGCCCGGGAAATCATCACCCTCGACAAGGAGCTGGCAGAGCTAGATGCGCTGATCAGCGAGAAAGTCACCGAACACCGGCACACCTCGTCCCTGCTCAGCATGCCCGGTTTCGGGCCCGTCCTCGCCGCCGAGTTCCTCGGCGCCACCGGCGGAGACCTCACCGTCTTCGAAACCGCGGACCGGTTCGCCGGCGTCGCCGGCCTCGCGCCCGCACCGCGGGACTCCGGCAGAATCAGCGGCAACCACCACCGCCCCCGACGCTACGACCGCCGGCTCTTGCGGGTCTTCTACCTCTCCGGCCTCTCAGCCCTAAAAAGCTGCCCCGCCTCCCGCACCTACTACGACCGAAAACGCACCGAAGGCAAAACCCACATCCAAGCCATGCTCGCCCTGGCTAGACGACGCCTCAACGTCCTCTGGGCCATGCTCCGCGACGGAACCCTATATACGCCGGTACCCGTGCCGACGCCGGCGCCGCCACTGGCCGCCTAACATAGGACGCGTTCGGAGAATCCGCTTTTCAGCGCTGACGGCCGACGTCCGGGCTGGCGCCCGCCTTGTATGCTCTGGTCAGGGGGTGTGGCCATGGCTGAGGACCTGTTGACTGGTCCGCGAGGACGGCGGTTCTGCTTGGGCGTTCTCACGGCCGCCCGACCGGAGATTTGGACGTTGGCATTTGGATCTGCCATGGCTCCCGGTGATCAGAGGCTTATGGATGAACTGGTCCGCGCTCTCGGCAGCGCTGATGCACTGGCGGTGGCGGAATCTGCCGCAGGATCCGGGCTGCTGGCCGGGCTCGCGGAGGCAGTTGATTCTGCCCGTTATTGGCAGGAACCCGACGAGACCGATCAGCTCCTCACGCACCGACCCGTGCTGACGGCGCTCGGCCCCGTTGCCACTTCGCTGTCAGGTTCCCTGGCGGCATGGTTGCGCCCAAGCACGGCGGCTCTCGACCGGCAGTGTTTCGTGCAATGGACTGATGAACACCGGCTGCCACCTCCAAGCCTCACCGGTGCCGCCGAACAGCTCGCCCGCTGGAAGGCCTCGACTCTCGCGGACGAACGTCAGGCAGCTGACCGCCCAAGGGACCCCGCAGCCCTTTGGAGCGGACGATGGTGGTCCACGCCGGCACTGTCCGACCTGGTGACAACTACCAGGAGCATCACCGGGCTGGGGGCCATGAAACTGGTGCTGGTCGAAGACAGCATCGGCTGGAAGCACGCCATGGTCTGGCCGCTCGAACCGGCCTCAGGGTCGCGCATTTACGAAATCTCGGAGCCAGCGGCGTGGACAGGCCTTGTGGCTCGCTATCCTCTGGACGTCAGCCTTGCGAAGCGCCATGACTGGTGGCGAACAACAAGGGTGGAAGGGCCCTGGCTCATGCCTGACTGGTCAGCCGTCGCCGCCGACTACGACGGCGTTCACCTCACCGTCGCCGGCTACCTAACGACCGCCGGGAGATACCTCCCCGTCGGTCAGGCCGGCACGGTTCTAGCGGGCTGGAGCCCTGACGAGACCTATTGGCTCAACGACGTGCTCCGTCCTGGCACGGCCCCCTCAGAGTGGCACAGCAACGAGTCCCAACCGCCCACATGGACGGGCAACGCCACCGCACTGTAGACACCAAGGCCTCGCGAGGCGAACGAAGCGGGCCTCGCTGCGCTCGGGCAGCACAAGCATTTTCTTTCCTTTTTTGCTGCTGTCCGTCGGATCATACGTGCCCGCTCCACCGCTGCAACCGTCCTGCGGACGGCAGCGCACCGGATGCCTTGGGTCGGCGCTGCGCTTATTTCCTCCCGCAATCCATCCACTGCTTGCCCTTCGGGTTGCCTCGGCTCCGTCGGGCACAGCTACGCGATGCTCCGCCAGCAGGCAAAAAACATGGTGGGGGAGAGGGAAGCCGTTAGGTCAGGCACCCGCCCCGCCCCAGCGGAACGGAACATCGCCTCATGAACACAGAAACCATGACCCGCACGGCCACAGCCGACACCGCGGAACCGGTCACCGCCCCGGCCCTGCCCGCCGACGACCGGACCGGGGACGGGTACGACTGGATGGACACCCTCGAAGGCACCGCCTGGTCCGTGCTCCCGAACTGGGGCAGCGAAGGCTGGGACGCCGGAGCCTGGCCCTACATCATCTTCGCCGTCGCCCGCACCCGCGACAGCAACGGGGAACTGTTCGGCTACGGTACCTACGTCGAGGGCGACACCGCCACGCACTGGTTCCGCTCCGAGGACGCCTGCTTCGAAGCCATCACCGCAGAGGTTTACTTCCACTGGGCCTCAGGCCAGTCCGACGGCCCGGACAACCTCCCCGCTACAGCCGCCGAACTCCCGGCGCAGGACCGCAGGCCCTACCCCGGCTGGACGAAGTAGAAGCTCCTGAGGTGTCCCGGCCAACACCGGCCGGGACACCTCACGGCACGCCAACATTCGTTGACAACATCATTGAGATTCCTTCGGATCGTACGTGCCCGCTCCAGCCCGTCTAGCCCCTCCGTTCCTCCGGGGCCTGCGGTGCGGGAAGTTCCCTGCGGCGCTCCTTCGTCGCTTATTTCCTCCGGGAATTTCCCGCCCCTTGCCTTCGGTAGACAGGCCTCCGTCGGGCACAGCTCCGCAAGCTCCGCCAGCAGCCAAAAAACAACTGTGAGTCTTGCAGTGGCTGGTCTGGGACTAGCTGGCAGTGTTGATGCCGGTCGTTCTGCCTAGCGCGTGACTCGAAAAAACAATTGCCCCTTGAGGGTGCGTTTCCCCCGACTTGTCCGCGCCAGGTGGGACGGCCGGCGTTGGTCTGTCCCACGACGGTGGCTTGATTAGAAGCTTGCCCGGCCCCCTACGGTTGTGGCTCATCACAGTATTGCCTCGAAGTGACTCCTCCCAGGTCAGCGCCGGTCGCGATGCGACCAGTCTTGCCCGCTCGAAAGGAAGGAGGTGGCCGCGTTGACTATCGTTGCGCAGACCCGCCCATTCGTCATCGGCGTGGACTGCCACGCCCGCACACACACCTACGCCATCATCGAGGCCAGCACCAAGCGACAGATCGCATGCGAGCAGTTTCCGACCACCCCGGCAGGGATTTCCCGCGCACTTGCCTGGGTAGGCCGACGGACAGACGGCGACATGGCCTGTCTATGGGCCGTTGAAGGCATCGGCTCCTACGGGGCACGTCTGGCCAGGACAGTAACCGACGCCGGCTATGACGTCGCCGAAGCTCCCCGGATGAACGCCCGGGGTCGCCGGGGGATCGGCAAATCCGATCCGCTGGACGCCGCCGCCATCGGAACCGCAGTCCTGGCCATAGAGGAGTCCCGGCTTCGTGCGCCGCGACGGGATGAAGGGATCCGTGCCGGACTCAGGATCTTGAGCGCTGCCCGGGATCGGTTGACCCGGGAACGAACAATGAACGTCAATGCACTCGTCGCCTTACTCCGTCCACACGATCTGGGAATTGACGCTCGTAAACCGTTGGTTCCAGCCCAGATCGGCACGATCACCAGATGGCGGGAACGACAGGAGCAGCTCGAGCTATCGATCGCGCGCGAGGAAGCAGTTCGGTTGGCGCGCCGCGTTCTCGAAGTGACCACCCAGCTGACTGCGAACCAGAAGCGCATGACAGAGCTGATCCAGCAAAGTCCCGCGGCGCCGCTGTTGGAGATGGTCGGTGCTGGGGCTGTCACAGTCGCCATCGTCCTGACAGCGTGGTCGCATCCAGGAAGGGTTCGCAGCGAAGCTGCCTTCGCCTCACTGGCAGGGGTGAATCCCTTGCCGGCCTCAAGCGGTAACACTGTCCGGCACAGGCTCAACCGGGGTGGTGATCGGCGCCTGAACCGGGCTTTGCACACCATCACCATGACCCGGATGGTCCACGACTCCGGAACACGGGACTACGTCACCAAACGCACCCAAGAAGGCCGCAGCTACCGCGAAATCCGCAGGTCCCTCAAGCGCTACATCGCCCGAACACTCTACCGCCAGCTCAACGCCCTTTACGCAACGACGGAACCGGCCTCATCCCACGCTGCCGGGGCAGATGGTTCAGGTGGTGTCCCTTAAAGGAGGGTCTATCGGGCGCGGTTCAGCTCGTGGGTGAGTTTCGAGCGTGGACCGCTCGGAGGGCCTGCAGTCCCTCTTCTCGCCAGGCTCGGGCGGAGGCCATGACCTTAGTGAAAGCGCTGGATCCGTGGATGTGCCCGAGTTGTAGGGAGAACGTGGCGTGCACTCCAGCGGCGGTGAGGCGTTCGGCGTAGCGTGCGCCGTCGTCGGCGATGGGGTCGTATTCGGCGGACATAATGTGTGCCGGCGGCAAGTCGCTGAGGTTCTCGGCGAGCAGCGGTGATGAGTAGGGGTTCGTCGCTTCTGTTTCTGATTTGAGGTACAGACGTCGGCAAAGGTGCAGTGTTTGTTCGGTGAGTCCGTAGCCGGTGCCGTTGGAGCGGATGGAGGGGCTCCTGAAGGTGAAGTCGAGCGCGGGGACTTCCAGCAGCTGGAAGGCGATCGCGGGGCCGTTGTTGTCTCGCGCTTTCAGGCAGAGGGCGGCGGCGAGGTTGGCGCCGGCGGATCCTCCGCCGACGGTGATCAGGTCGGCGCGGGCGCCGAGGTCCTCGATGTTCTCGGCGACCCAGAGGAGCGCGGCATAGCTGTCGTTCAGGGCGGTGGGGAAGGGGTGTTCGGGAGCTTTGCGGTACTCGACGGCGACGACGATGCAGTCCGCTCCGGCGGCGCGTTCCTGGCAGAGGTTGTCGATGAGGATCGAGTGGATGGTGCCGCCGATCCAGCCGCCGCCGTGGAAATAGAGGTGCACGGGGTGGGGGCCGTCGCTGTCGGGGTGGAAGACGTTGAGGGTGGTCTCCCCGTCCTGGACGGGAAGGGTCACGGTGCGCTTGCTGCGGACGGGTGGGGCGGGTTCGAGGAGCTGCTCGGCGAGTGCGGCAGAGCCTGCGTTCTCCTGCGCGCGGAAGGCGGCGATGTCCTCGATCTCGGCGGGGACGGTCGGCAGGGTCTCGAGCAGGGGAACGAGGAACGGGTCGAGGGGCATCGGGTCTTCTCCTTCGAAGAGGTGGGGTGTCAAAGACTGCCGCGCAGTGCGCGGCAGAGGGCTTCGGCGCGGTCGTCGGGGTAGCCGCCGGGGCGGATGGTGGCGTATCCGAGGGAGACGCCGGATTCGGGGTGTGCGAAGCCGAGCTGGCCTCCGGCTCCGTCGTGGCCGAAGCTGCCGGGGCCGGCCATGCCTCGGGGGATGGAGTCGAGCATGAATCCTGTGCCCCATCGCAGACCCGCGTCGGGGCCGAAGAACGGTGCGCCGACCGATTGGGGGAGGCGGGCTTCGCGGGTGGTGGCGGGCTGGAGAAGACGGATCCCGTCGACCTCGCCGATGGTCGCGGCGTAGAGGCGGGCGATGTCGTGGGCGGTGCCGACGATGTTCGCGGCGGGGTTCTCGAAGCCGAGGAGGTCGGGGGTGTTCGCGGAGGCGAACAGGTTGAGGCCGTCGATGGCTCCGTTCATCCCCATGACGCGCGCCAGCATGTCCGGGTTCGGGCTCTTCCACGGCGGTACGGCAGTGTCGGGGAGTGGCTGCTCCTGCAGCGCGAAGTTCGAGTCGGTGTCGGGGTCGGTCCCGAAAGTGAGTCCGAGGCCGAGCGGGCCGGCGACGTGCTGGTGGAGCCACTCCGCGGGGCGCAGTCCGGTGGTGCGGCGGAGGACTTCGCCGGTGAGCCAGCCGAAGGTGAGCGCGTGGTACGAGTGCGCGGTTCCAGGCGCCCAAAGCGGGTTCTGCCGGGCGAGGGCTTCGGTGACCGGATGCCACGCGCGTAGGTCCTCCACGGTGAGGGGCTCATCGGGGGCGATGAGTCCGGCGCGGTGCGCGAGGAGCTGGCGGACGGTCAGTGCGCTCTTGCCGCGTTCGGCGAACTCTGGCCAGTAGGTGGCGACCGGTTCGTCGAGGGCGAGATGGCCGGCTTCGACGGCCATGAGCAGGCAGATGGTGGTGACACCTTTGCTGACGGAGAAGAGGATGCTGCGGGTGTCGGCCGTCCACGATCCATGGCGGAAGGCGCCGGCGTGGAGGTCGACGACGGGGACGCCGTGGAGGTAGACGGTGCAGGCGGCGCCGGTGTCGCCGCGTTCGGTGAAGTTCTGCGTGAACGCGTCGGCGACGCGCTGGAATCCGGGCTCGACGTGTCCGTAGATGGTGGGGGCAGGAGCGGTCATGGGTGGCGTGGAGGCTTTCTGGGTGGAGGTGATCATGATGCTGCCAAGGACGCGGTGGCGGCGGCGACGTCGATGCTCTCGGTCTCGTGGTGGAACTCGTTGATGAGGCGTCCGCTGCGCACCCCCCACCAGCCGACGGCGATCCCGGCGGCGGCGAGGACGGAGAGGGCGATCAGGAAGCCGTTGATCGAGTTCGCGAGAAGGACCGGCACAGGGGCCAGGAGCAGTGCAGGCACCAGGCGGGCGGTGGCGAAGATGAAGCCTTGGCCGGTGGAGCGGAGCATGGTCGGGAGCGCTTCGTTCACCCAGACGCGGAAGATGGGCTCTCCGCAGAAGACGGTGCCCATGCCGGACACGAGCACAGTGGTAACGAGCGTGGCCAGGTTCATCCCGAGGACGACGGGAATCAGGTACGCCGCGACGTACAGGATTCCGCCGAGGATGAAGAAGGTGAGGCGGAAACGGGTGTCGACCACCCGCATGAAGATGACCTGCACGATGATCGCGAGCGGCACGAGGAACAGCACGAACACGGAGAATTCGGACACGGGCGTGCCGGTGAAGTTCGCTCCGATGTAGGCCGCGTAGGAGCCGAACAGCGTGATCGGGATGCTCACCAGCGTGAAGAAGCCGACGAGGATGAGGAACGGGAAGCGCAGCGGAGGTGTGATCAGGTCCCGCAGCTTCGAGCGGTCAGCGCGCACGGTGTGCACGCCCTGTGTCTGTTCCAGGCGGGCAGCGCGCCAGCTGGTGGACTCAGGGATCGTGAGCCGCAGCGCGAGCACGATAATCGCGACGACGGCGATGAGGCCGAAGATTGCCTGCGCGGCGAAGATCCCGGTCCCGCCGGTGAGGGTGGCGACGAGGACGACGGCTCCGATGCCAACTCCGGCGAGGAGGTTGGACATCACGAGGATCTTCCCACGGTTCTGATCTGTCGCCGCTTCGGCGATGGTCGCGAGGGAGACGGGGATGTCGGCGCCGATCGCTACCCCGAGAACACCCAGACCCAGCAGCAGCAGCGGGAACGCGGTGGCGAAGATCGGGACCGACGCGCCGAGGGCGATGAAGATCATCGTGACCACGAACACCCGCCGCCTCCCGAAACGGTCGCCGAGGCGACCGCCGATCAGAGCGCCGACCGCCACCCCGAAGGTGAGGGCGCTGGTGAGCACCCCGATCTGCCCGGGGGTGAGCCCGATCGTCTGCTGGAGGATCACCAACGCGAAACCGATACCGTTCAGGGCTGCTCCATCGACGAAGGACGCCATGCCGGCCACGGTCCCCACCCACCAGGCGTTCAACGGGCGAGGGGGTGCCGGAATCGCTTCTGTCATGACCTTCTCCTTTGAAGACGTCGAGGCCTGGCCTCGTCGTGGGTGCCGGCGAACCCGGCTGCAACTGACAGTAGACCAACATTGTCCAGTGTGGCAAGCATTCACTGTGGTAAATATTCGGTTTGGCAAAAGTTTGTGCGAGGATGAGGTGTCGGGCGGGGTTCCCGCGGATCGAAGGAGAGCCGAGATGACGGTGGAGACGACGGAGCAGCCGGCGTCGGTGAAGCGGCGCGGGCGCTACGCGAACGGTCTGCAGCGGCGAGACGACTTCATTGACCGCGCGTTCGAGATATTCGCGACGCACGGTTTCCAGCGCCTGTCGTTGCGGAAGATCGCGGAGGAGCTCGGGGTCAGCCACGCCGCCCTCAGCTACCACTTCCCCTCGAAGGAGGATCTGCTGCAGGCAGTCTTCGATCGCCAGGCGGAGCGGGACCGGCCCCTACTGGAGCAGTCGCTCGCCGAGCGGGGCTTGCTGGCAGCACTCCCGGAGCTCGTGCGACAGAACGAAGATTTCCCGGGACTGGTCCAGCTCGACGCCACCATGCAGGCGGAGGCGATTCGCAAGGACCATCCGGGGCACGAGTTCACCCACCGCCGGATCGACCTGTTCAATGCCGACGTTCGCCGGGAGCTCGAGCGCGAGCAGGAGAAGGGTCGTCTGCGCACAGACCTCGACCTCGACCTCACCGCGCGTCAACTCACCGCCATGGCGCGAGGTCTCCAGATGCAGTGGCTCTACGACCCCACCGTCGACGTCGCCGCGCACCTCGACGGGTTCCTGGCGTTCCTGCGAGCCTGAGCACGCGATCGCCGCGAGGGCGGCGCGACCTGCCGTCAGTTTGAAGAACGGCTGCTTCGCCTGACCGCGTCGACAGCGCCTGTCAGGGCGTCGTGAATAAGTGCCAGGGTCTCCTCGTTCTCGCGGTCGGATCCGAGGAGCAGCTCCACGCGCACGACGATCCCCGCCACGATGCCCAGGGTGATCTGCACCCCCGGGTGATCGGGCGGGACCCCGAGGTCCTCCGCGATCGCGTCCGCCGCGATGGCGAGCAGGGGAGGAGGGTCCTCCGGTCCAGATCCCTGCAGCACCGGATTCCGCTCGAGCATCGCGGCTCTCAGCCGCCACTCCTCCTCGGGAACGAAGGCCGGTTCTTCGCGAAGCCACTGAACGACACGATCGACGACCGACGCGCCCTCGTCGCGTGAGCGCAACGCGAGGATCAGGCGATCAGCCGCCGCGGACGAGGATGCCGTGGCGATGTGCAGCTTCGTCGGGAAGTACGCCGACACGGACCGGGCCGACACCTCCGCCTCCTCGGCGATCTGCGCCACCGTCGTCGCGTCATAGCCCTGCTCGGCGAACAGCCGCATGCCGGCGAGGAGAACAGCACGGTACCGGCGCTCCTTCGAGCGCTCTCGAAGCGAAGTCGCAGCCATACAGCAACCTTACCTTGTCTGCATTTCTGCATTCAGATGTATAATTGCAGTGAACCGCAACTTTGGAGGACTTATGGTCGACCCCACCCCCACCCGAATTGAACGCCCCCGATGGACCCGCTGGGCGCTGCTCGTCGTCGGCCTCTGCGTGCTACTCATCGCCTGGGCCGAGCCGTTCTTCGTGCGGTATCCTCCGGCGGGATCCTTCCTGCTCGTAGGCCTGCTCGCCGCAGGTGTGGCCTGGCGCCGCCCGCACGGCAGTAAGGCGGCATGGGTGACGATCCTCTCGGTGATCATCAGCGCCGGCGCGCAGCTCGCGTGGCTCGTGACCGCCTGGTACCCCGCGTGGGCGCTGGCCCTGGGGTTCGCACTGGTGGTCGCCTTCTCCTGCTTCGCCGGTTTCTGGGAGCTGAGCAGGACACGTCGCCGCGCCCTCACCCAGGACCGTAGTACTCCGTCGGCTCGATCCCTCCTCAGCATCCTGCGGAGCGTTGTGAACAGCGTCCTCGTCGTCATCGCCGCCGTGACCTCCACTGTCGTTCTCCTGGTCGCCGCGGCCCCCGCGGCGGTGGCCATCCCGATCCAAGCCGCCGCCGGTCAGACACCGTCGTTCCAGCCCCGAGGACCCGAAGGAGCTATCAGCGTGACAGCGAACGGAGACGGGCTCACGAGCGACGTCCGATACGGCGACGAGTACCCCAGCAGCTATCTCGACGTCTACATCGCCGATGACGACGCATCCGTCACCCGACCCACCTACATCTACATCCACGGTGGCGGCTGGATCGGCGGGACCAAATCCGACGGCGATCCCAACGCACCCGGCGGCGGTTTCGCCGTCACCACAGACCCCGTCCTCGACGGGGGATTCAACTTCGTGAGCCTCGACTACGGCCTCGCCCCGACCGTCGAGTACCCCACGCAGGTGAAACAGATCTCGCAGGCAGTCGCCTTCCTCCAGCAGAACGCCCAGCAGTACGGCCTCGACATGTCCGAGGTCGTCATTGCAGGAGGAAGCGCCGGCGGACAGCTCGCCGGCCAATTCGCCAACATCCAGACCAACCCGACCTACGCCGCGCAGATCGGAGTGCAACCGGTCATCGATGACGCTCTGCGAGCAGTCGTGCTCGACAGTCCTGCGCTCGAGCTGGAGAAGACAGGCGAGACGCAGACGCCGCAACCGGTGAAGGACCTCATCTTCGGACTGTCTGCGCGCAGCTACGTAGGCACCTCCGTGGCCCTGAATGAGGAAGCATCCGTCACCAACCACGTCACCGTAGACTTCCCTGCCACCTTCATCGCAGACGGCAACACCGGCACGTTCCCGGATCAGGCCGAGAACCTGCACGAGCGCCTCGACCAGCTCGGAGTGACGAACGCTGTCGACGTCCCGCCGGCGAGCTCGGTGATCCTGGGCCACGGCTACATGGCGATGCCGGGCACATGGACTGACACCTACAACGAGAAGAAGCTCGCGTTCTTGTCGGCACTCGGCCTTTGACCACTCACCCTGCACCGCAGTGCGTCCGAACACGCCCTTGCGGAAGTCTGGTCCGATGACCAGGGGCGTCCCGTATGGGGATGGCGTCATGGTGGAGCTCGTCTGAAATTCGACCTCGGATCTCGCTGTCACACCGGCGCCCCGTCCGCCGTAGCCCAGATTCGCTTTGCCCGAACGCTGTTTTACGGTCTTTTCCACGATGTCGGCTTGAACCGGCATTCGCACGCCGTTGTACTCAGCTTGCGCGAGCT
This sequence comes from Arthrobacter sp. 10T419, assembly GCF_056394105.1. NCBI lineage: Bacteria > Bacillati > Actinomycetota > Actinomycetes > Micrococcales > Micrococcaceae > Arthrobacter > Arthrobacter sp. 10T419. The sequence goes on from NZ_JBFTHF010000012.1 coordinate 63,142, forward strand.
GGGTCTCTAAGTCGAGGTAAGCATGGTTTTTGAGGGCCATGAGTAAAGCATCTCAGGCGTAAAAGACATCCTCGGTGACAACGCCCGTAAGCCGGTCGATCACCGTGCCGCGGAAGCCCGCCGCCACGGTCCGGGCGATTGCTGGCGTAAGCCAGGTACGTGAGACCCGCACGGTGATAAGCGCGGTGACGGGGGGATTACTGCAACCCTGTTCGTCATGACTGGAATGAAGATCGGCTATGCCCGCGTCTCGACGAACGACCAGGACCTGACCGCCCAACGAAATGCCCTCTTTGCCCTTGGCGTTGAAGAGAAGCAGATCTTCGTCGATCACGGACTTACCGGAGCGAACCGGGTCCGCCCTGGACTCCGTGAAGCGATGGCGGCCTGCCGAACCGGCGATACCCTCGTGGTGACCAAGCTCGACCGACTGGCCCGGTCCCTTTCAGATGCCAGGGACATTGCCGATGAGCTCACGGCCAAAGGGGTTGTGCTTAGTCTCGGCGGCAACAGTCACGACCCGACCGACCCGGTAGGCCGGTTGCTGTTCAACATGCTGGGAATGGTGGCCGAGTTCGAGGCGGATCTGATCCGGGCGCGCACCCGCGAGGGCATGGCGGTCGCAAAGGCCAAGGGGCGGCTGAAAGGCAAGCAACCCAAATTGTCCAAGACCCAGCGGAAGCACCTCCTGACACTGCATGACGCCGGCGAGCACACGCAGGCCGAGCTGGCCGAACTGTTCGGGGTGTCACGGACGACTGTGTACCGCGAGCTCCAAAGGCGCACCATCTGAAAACCTACGTGGCGCCGCCTGCCAGGAGTGCCACTTATCGCTGCAAAAAGAACACGATTTAGCGCCGCGATTCGCAGGTTGGAGCCGCGCAGCGCTCTGCGCGACCAGCAAGCCCGTGCTGCGCGCGAGAGCACCACAACGAAGCCCGGAACGACGTGCTGTCTGAAGACTCTGGGTTCCGGCGTCGCCCAACAAGCGCCCAGGCCTACTGCACGGACCTCGCTTCGCTCGGGCTGTAGAAGCGCTATTTCTGTTTTCGCTGCTGTCCTGTCGGATTGTACGTGTCCGCTCCGGCCCGTCTAGCCCCTCCTTCGTCGGGGCCTGCGGCGCAGGAATTTCCCTGCGGCGCTCCTTCGTCGCTGATTTCCTCCGGGAATTTCCCGCCCCTTGCCCTGCGGGTAGACGGGCCTCCGTCGGCCACAGCTCCGCAAGCTTCGCCAGCAGCCAAAACAACGGTGGGGGAAGGGAAGCTGGCCGGCCACCAAAGCCGCCCCACCCACCATCATCCTCAGCAAAGGACTCTCAAAACCATGACTGATGCAATCCGCATTTCCAGCCCCGCCGACATCCTCGGTTTCATCCCGCACTCCCTCGGGTTCGTACCGCGTGAATCCTTCGTGTTCCTGACCATGCGGGGCAAGACGCTGGGCGCGACACTGCGCGTCGACGCCCCCGCGTCCGCGGAACCTGCCGGGTTCGCCGCCTCCATGACGGAGTACCTCGCACTGGACACGCAGGCCACGGCGGTGCTGCTGGCAATCTACACGGCCACCACCCCCGAGCCCGGGAAGGAGCGCCCCTTCCACGACCACGTCGAGGCCGTCATCGAGGCGCTGGACAGCGCAGGTGCCCCGCTGCAGGACGCCTGGCTGGTCACACCGTCGCACTGGCAAAACCTGCTGTGTGACAGCGAAGCCGGGTGCTGCCCGCCCGAACCGCTCGAATCCATCACCGACGGACAACTGAATGCGGAACTGGTGTTCCGTGGCAGCAGCTACCAGAAGACGCCCGGCACCAGCTACGCACCGTTCGCCGGCCCGGCAGACAGGGAGGAGCAGATCCGTCACGCGCTCCCGGGAGTGCTCGGCGCAGAGCTGACTCCGGGCCGGGAACTGTGGGCCCAGACCCTGACCCGGGGCGGCTGGTTGGACCCGCAGACCGCGGTGGAGCTGCTGGCGTGCTTCCAGCGTCCGGACCTGCGCGACACATTGTTCTGCAACGTGATCGACCCGGAGGCCCCAGACGCCGAGGGAAGCGGGAATCTGCTCGTGGGGGAGGGGATCGCCCCGGACTGGGACCGCGCGGACCGGGCGCAGGAAACCGCCCGCGACCTCATCGACGCCGCGCCGGAAGGGTACCGGGCGCCCCTGCTGACCCTGATCGGCTGGCTGGCGTACCTCAAAGGCCAGTCGTCGGTAGCCGGAGACCACTTCAAGCTCGCCCTGACTGACACGCCGGGCTACCGGCTCGCGGAACTCATGGACCAGCTGGTGAGCCGGGGAACCATCGCCCCCGTCGCAAAGAACCAGGCAACCGCCTACAAGCGGCACCGCTAAACGGGTGGGGCCGGGCCGGGGAAGGGTCCGGCCCCCCTGGGGTGCGGGGGCGGCCTCCCCCGCGTGCGCTCCTCCGGCCGCCGATCACGCTGCCGCGGGCGCAGCCCCAGAAGCCCAGCAACGGACGGACGCCGGGCTACAGTGGAAAAGGAACACAAATCCACTAACAGCCCGGGGGCAGCACATGAGCCACGAGTACATCCTCACGGACGACGACGCCGCACCCGCCGATGCCACCCACGCCCAGGACGTTCTTGAGCTCTCGATGTTGACCATGCCGCAGCCAGGCGCCCCCATCGTTGATATCTCCTGGGAGAAATCCCCGCTGGACCTATAACTTCATGCAGCAATGACGCTGCAGCACTGGTTTTCCTTTTGCTGAGGGAAAAACTGAGGCCGGCCCCAAGGGGCCGGCCTCAGCCCCTTTAACCGCTAAAGGACCTCGCTCCGCTCGGGCTGCAGAAGCGCTTTTCTGTTTTGCTGCTGTCCTGACGGATTCCTTAGGCGCGTCGCCGACTTGCAGAAGCCATCCACCAGCAAACGGCGGCCACAGCACTGTTAAGCACCGCAATATAGATATCGCCGGCAGCAGGCCGACCAATGTTCAGGTCCACGGCTACCAACACCACTGAGGTGCCCGCTGCAACACTGAACACCACCGCCACGATCTTCATGGACCTCCCGGTCGGCGGCCTCCGCCCGTGAATGGTGGCTTGTTTAGCTGTCATCAGTTCGCGTCTACTGCTAAAGCCGGTGTCCCGTGTTGGGCTACGTACCAGATGCGCGGAGGGACAAAACCGCACGAGCCGCAAAAGTGACTCCCGCGAGAAGCAGGATGACTGCCGAAACGACGGAGTACCAAGCCCCGTTGGAACTCAGTGCGATGTATACGCCGATGAGAGAGAAAACAACTGCCCCCAGCGACCAAATGAGCGTTGCTCTTCTGGTGTTGTTCATGGCCCCAGCCTAAGGGACCAAAGATCAGAATGGGCGTCCGCTGGCGCGGCCGGCTGTGGGGCCAGTGCCGGCTCCGCAGGGCTCCGCCGCCCCTGACCCTGTCTTGTCTTCGACATTTTGGCTGCTGTCCTGACGGATTGTACGTGTCCGCTCCGGCCCGTCTAGCCCCTCCTTCGTCGGGGCCTGCGGTGCAGGAAATGTCCCTGCGGCGCTCCTTCGTCGCTGATTTCCTCCGGGAATTTCCCACCCCTTGCCCTGCGGGTAGACAGGCCTCCGTCGGCCACAGCTCCGCAAGCTTCGCCAGCAGCCAAAACAACGGTGGGGGAAGGGAAGCTGGCCGGTCACCAAAGCCGCCCCAGGCGACAACAGGGTCCACGCCCGCACCCATTCCACCCGCTTGACAGACATAGAAGCGTCGGGGGGAGAGGGAACGCTGGCCGGTCACCTGAGCCGCCCCACCCACCGGAATCCTTGGGCAAAAAGGAGCAACACCACATGAACACCAACCCGACCCTCGAAATGCTCGACCCGGCCACCCTGACCGTCGACATCAACGTCCGCAAAGACGCGGCCCTGACCGCTGATTTCATCGCCAGCATCAAAGAACACGGCGTCATGGAACCGGTTATTGCCCACCGCAAGGACGACGGCACCGTGCACGTCCTGATGGGTCAGCGCCGCACCCGCGCCGCCGTCGAAGCGGCCCGGCCCCTGATTCCGGTGATGATCATCGAATCCCCCGAGGAAGCCGAACGCATCGTGACCCAGGTCGTGGAGAACATCCAGCGGGCCGAACTGACCGACGCGGACGAGGCCGACGCCTACCACCAGCTGTCCCTGATCGGCGTCTCGGCCGCCGCGATCGCCAAGAAGACCGGACGGACCAAAACCACGATCGAGGACGCGCTGAAGGCCAAAGCCTCCGACGCCGGAGCCGCCGCCCTGGGCAAGGGCTACACCATCGATGAAGCCCTCATCATGGCCGAATTTGAAGGCGACGAAGACGCCACCGAGGAATTGGAGTCCGTGCTGGCGGATGAAGCCGACCAGCTCCTGCATGTCGCGCAGCTTCTGCGCGACCGCCGGGCCAGCGAAGCCGCCCGGGCCGCGCTCGTGACCGAGCTCGAGGCGGCAGGGAAGACCATCGTGGAGGACGCCGGGTACTACGACGAGGACGAGAACCTGTACGTCTCGGCCGCCAAGCGTGCCGACGGGGAACCTGCCACCGACGAGGACGCCAACGCCTACAAGATCAGCACCGACTACCGGGGCCAGCACACCGCCACCCCCGTCATCACCGGCTGGAAAGACCTGGGCTTCACCCCCAAGTACGAACGCTATGACGGCGGCACCCAGGCCCAGAAAGGCCCGATGACCGAGGACCAGAAAGCCGAACGCAAGACCCTGATCGCGAACAACCGCGAGATGGAAAGCGCGACCAAGGTCCGCCGCGAGTTCGTGAAGACCCTGCTGTCGCGGAAGACCGCGCCGAAGGGCTGGCAGTACTTCACCGTCCACGCCATCACCCACCACCCCGAAACCGCCAGCGGCTACGACGGCAAAGTCGCCACCGAAATGCTCGGGGCCAAGACGGGGGAGGACACCGACCGGTGGGGCTGGAACCCGCTCCGGGACCACACGGCCAAAACCACCGCACGCCCCGAGTTTTCCCTGATCGCCCTGATCTGCGCCGGGTACGAGAAGACCATCCAGAAAGACTCGTGGAGGTCAGCGGAGAAGCGGCACTTCGACTACCTGAACCAGCTCACCCGGTGGGGATACACCGCCAGCGCAGTCGAGAAGATCATCCTCGACAAGCACACCGCCGAGACCGAATAATTGGAAGTGGGCCGGGCGACTGGACCCCCAAAACAGCCGCCCGGCCCAACCATTCGCGGGGACCGGAACCTGCCGTACGCCGGGCGGTCCGCCGCCCAGGGGGAACCTCAGCAGCCACTCACCAGCGACGGACCGCCGTTCACCGCGACCACGCGACCGGCTAGCCACCAACCGCGGGATCAAGGACCAACGAGGTACCAGGCCACGTCAGCACCACAACTCATTCAGCTAAGCTGAACCACAAATTTCCTTGCCCAAGAGAAACCAGTCAGGGCGATTAGGCCGGACCCAGTCTCGGCGAAACATCTGTCGCTTTGAAGAACTCATCGAGATTCAGAATCGCCCTCCTTAGTGCTCGAAGGTCCTGGAGGGGCACGTCCACGTAACCGTCTGAGCCGTCCTCCAGCTCCATTGGGAGCACGCCTTGCGGGGCGTTCTGAGTACTGATCAAGTCGACGTAGGCGCCGTAGTCGATCACATATACGTCAAATCGCTCGCCAGGCGAGTCCTGGGCGGAGTACCCGCGCTTTACGAGGTGCAAGACTCGTGCATCGAACAAAACGACCAACGGGCGAGCGTTGCGGTCCTTTTGATTGACGAGGAATCCGCGGGCCCTCTTTCCACGGATCACCTTGTCGATTATCCAGTTCAGCAACGCCTGGGCTTCGGGTACTTCAGCAAGTGCCCGCTCTTTGTCGTTCTGGAACCATTGCCGAGCAGCCTTACGAACGTGGGGTATGGAAATGGGCTTGTCGCCGGCGCGCCAAGCCGCGTTGGCAGCGATATTGATAGCGTCCCTCGGGACGCCCTCCGCCGCGCGGACCAGTTCGTCAAACGCGCGGCTATCGGTGAAAGCTTCCTTAATCAGGTCTGATTCACGTGCGAGGCCGAGGTCTTCCCGTTCGTCGCCGCCGGCGGTCAAGTGCTTGAAGAACAAACTACGGAAGAACGAGCGCGCCTTCTCTTCCTCTTGCTCGAAAACCATAAAATCGTCCAGGTTAAGGTTCGCCGACATGTCAGCGCCAACTTCGATGCCGATCATTGAGCCGTTTTCAAGTTGTTTTCTGAAGGCGGACTGCTGCTCGATCGCCGCGATCTTGACGGTAAACGGTTGAAGTGGCAGCACACATCGAACGAGGAAAGCTCCCAAGTATGGCTGCGTCTCCAGCGGGACACTCGTCCATTCATCTAAAAGGAGCCAGATTCGGCGAGCCGAGATGCTTTCTGCCAACGAGCGAAGAGCCCTTGCAACGTCGGAGAAGTTAAGCGAGACGCGTTCCTCTCCGTTCCACTTGTCAGTGGTTCCAGTTTGCTGCTCAGCCTCATCACTAGCGCCGGCCGTCACCGAAAGTTTCGGTATAGCGCCCTGGGCGGTAGCACTGACGCCAATCGACCCCTTTTGTTGAGCGCGCTGGCTGTCTTGGATCGTCCGCTCGACTGGGCCGTTGATTCGGATTCCACTGATGGAGTCAAGTAGGGAGTCAAGAGCGTTTACGAAATTGGCGTTGCCTGAGAGCCGGTCGTCATCGAGGGCAGCGCGGAGTATTTCGTCATGGACCTGATTCAACAGATCAACGAGGAGCCGGGCAGTGCGCTCCACGGGGCTTACGTTCTGCCCATCAAAGACGCCTTCGGCGGACCCGATAGTCCGCAGATCGACGTAGATGGCGATGTTGTCCTCGTCTCCCCGCGTCGAGGTCAAATAGCGAAGAGCATGGGTCTTTCCCGTCCCGCGACGACCATACATAATCTGGTGGTCGACCGTATCAAGAGCCTGCCCTACGCCCGAGTCTTCGAATGTTGACCGAAGTTCGGCCTCTGCGCGGGATTCCGCGCGTTTCGGGATCCTGTTGAGTGCTGCGTTGATAACGGAGGGGGTAGGCATGGGACGAGACTACCTTTTCGCTTGCGACGCCAAGGTGCAAACTGCGGGCGTGGCGATTTGTTCAGTGCATATCCATCAAAACGAAAACGACCCTCTATGCCTGTGTCGACGCGGCAGCCGGCGGACCCTCCATATGTGACCTATATCGGTAAACGGCCGCGTTTTGGCGGCGCTATATGGCGCCTGAATCGAAGGTCGCAACCGGAAAGGTTGTCGATGGCGTCCCCAGACAGAGGGTTCCGGGTAGCTTACCGCGGGACTACAACAAACAGGCACACAGCTGTTGCGATGATCCCAAAAATACCGAGAGGTTCGCTTGCGAAGATGAAGGCAAAGACGAGTGAGGCGATTCCGGCTATAAGTCCGACGACAAAAATCCACCCACCTCCCTTATCGAGCACCCATGAGAGACCCCCCATTATTGCGAATCCGGCGATCACGATGACGACGAATACTCCCAAAAGCGCCAGTAGGGGGCCAACGATGCTCCACAGCGAAGCAGCCCGGGAAGCGGGGTCGTCGTCAGCCAGAACGACTGAAAGACTGGACATAGCCGAGAGGGTACGCCCGAACCAACCCTCCTGCAAGAAGAATGCGCACCTTACCGGCTCCGGTCACCAGTACTAATTCTCAGAAACTCTTGCCATCCTTGATCAGAGCAAGAGACCTAACACCGGTGGGCGAATCGAACGGCTGATACATCGAAGGAACTCCCTGGATTGGGTGTTGCTTAGATCAACAGAATCCCGCGGGCGCTAACAGCAACTGCCGTAGGGGAGTACGCGGTTCGCCCCATCTCGGAAGCTCATTTCAGCAAGTCCGAACACTGGTCACATTCAAAAACGACCGATATCTATAGTCCTGCTGGATCACAGCCGTGATGGCGGGGCGTGTCCGTCCTGGACAGTGTCCAGGACGTGGATAGTTGGCGCTCCGGGGTCCTTCAGCGCTGGGAAGAATCGTGATGCACTCGAGATGCTCACGGTGCCCCCTCGTTGCTGAATGGCTGCAGCCTTCGGATGACGTGATGGTCAAGATCCGCCGGTCTGAACGGTGTCGCCGATATGCGTCAGATTGCTGGGGTCCGCCCGCTGGATTTGCACCGAACTGAGTGGACGGTAATGCCGACACTGACAGCCAGGCTAAGGAACAGTGCCAGGAATCCGGCGCCGGCGGCGACATAGTAGCTCGCCGGGTCTGGCACTGAGTCGACGACAGGTTCCATGTAGAACCATATGGTCGCTCCGGCGCTGATTCCGAGTAGCGCGATGAGGCCAGTCACGACCCATGCGGCGATTGCAAGACTAACCATTTTCATATCTCCCCCAAATTGAACGGCAGTCCCGTTCTACCCAAATCCTAGTCAGCGCGCGACGCGGGAGGCCGACTGTCCCGTTGAGGGGTTCCCTTAGAGTCCGCTGGTGTTCCGACTCCGCGAGTGTCCCAGTGCAAGCGCCAACTGGTGTCTGAGGTGCTCGATTTCTGCGGAGAGCTCGCGGTTCCGCTCCAGCGATGCATTGAGGCGGGCGCGCAGGGACTCCGTACTGGCGCTGCTTCGACTCGCTCTGGGTTGTTGTGGGCGGTCCTCGCGCAGCCCGATGATGACGGTTCGCAGGTCGATCTGGGAGTAGAGCCAGGACCGGGATACGCCGGCTGCCGCGGCTACTGTTTCGAAGGTGACGGGGCCGCCCTGGCTTTGGAGATCGCGGAGTGCGGCGACGGCTTTGGAGCGGGTGAGTTCGTGCCGGCGTTCCGCGGCCTGCCGGATATGGCGGCTGTTATCTGCCCGCACGGTTGTCCTCCTCGAGTAAGTGGCTGCGGCCTTCTGGCGTTCCGTTGTCGAGTGTTTGGATGATGCGGTCCAGGTTGCCGAGGACCCGTGTGTTCATTTCGGCCAGCCGCTGCTGGCCTCGGGCTTCGGCGGCGGAGATTATCTGCACGACCTGCGTCCGGTGTTCGCGGTGTTGCGGGAGGAAGTCGGCGGTGGTGATGAACATGGGACAGGTCAGGCAGGCGTTGGCGTGCGGGCAGGTTTTCTGGACCGGGAGGCCGCAGTAGCCGTTGGGAAGTGCCTGGGTGGCCCTGCCGAGGCGTTGTTTGGACCAGGCGGCCTCGGCGAGGGGGCCGTCGGGATCAAGTTCTACGACGCTGCCGGATGCGTTGACTTTCCGTGCGGCTTCCCAGTGTCGCCGGATTGTTGTGTCGCTGAGTCTGGCGTAGTGGGCTGTCATCTGGTGGGAGTCGTGGTCCAGGATCCGGCGTACGACCTCCTGAGGGACGTCGAGGTTGATCAGTCTGGTGCCCAGCGTGTGGCGAAATCGGTGTGGGCTGACCACGGCAGGGGTGCCGTTTTCGTCGGTGACGTTGCAGTCCTCGACCCATCGCCGAAGAGCGGTGCTGTAAGAGCCCGGGCTGAGGTGTCCGGCGCCGTAAACGTCCACCCGGTCATGGGCGAAAAGCTGGCGTGTCCCGGAGTTGCCCGTGCCATTGACGTAGAGGATGTGCTCCGCGATGGCCCGTTCGAGTTCTTCATCGATGGGGACGAGCGCCTCGCGTTTCATCTTGTGGTTCAGATAACGCAGATACGGGGCACCGTCCCTGTCGCGGGTGATGCAGTCCTGGGTCAGGGCCACGGTGTCGCTGATCCGCAGCCCGCACCGGATCAGAATCACGGTGATCAGCCGGTGATGCGGGTTGGTCATTTTGGCGAGATTTTCCCGGTTTTCCAGCTGGGCCATGACGTGTTCGCTCAGTGCCCGGGGTTGCCGGACCGTCTCTTTGGGATAGTCCTCGGTGTAGATCTGGGCCGTGCTGGGCAGATCGGTCACCCATCCGTGACGGCGCATGGTGAGGAGAAACGTGTTGAACTGGCCGATCCGCATCCGGTGCGTCGTCGTCCCGGCGGCATGGGTGTGCAGGTAGGCCAGGAACCTCTCGATCAACTCGCGATCAATGTCGGCGGTGCCGGTGACTGGGATCCTCGTTGAATCCAGAAAGGCGTTGAAGCTCTCCACGGCTTTGGTTCCCAGCACCGCGGATTCGACCGTTAATCCGGTCGTCAGCCGCCAGCGGGCCCATCGTTTGGCCAGCTGCTTCAACCAGGGCCGGGTGATGTTTTCGAAGTGGACCGTGACTTGGCTGCGGGCCGCGATACCGAGGGCCCTGGCATGCCAGATGTCCTTGGGGAACTCGGTCTCCCACGGCGCTGCGGCGCCCAGGGAGGGTCCCGTCCGGACCGGCAGTGGGTCGTTTCGTGAGGGCACGGGATGCAGGGTGGTCATATCGTCACCGTTCTGGAGGCGAACCAGCCCGCATCGGCCAGTGCGCGGCGGGCATCATCGCTGGAGATATGGGCGTAGGTGTTGACCGTCGTCGTCAGGCTCGCATGGCCCAGCAGCTTAGAGACCACCTCGATCGGGACGTTCTCCCGGAGCATCCGAGTGGCATAGGTGTGCCGGAACCAGTGCGGGTCAAACCCGATGCCCGTCTGCCGCCGTAGCCGCCGCACCAGGTCGTGGACGGCGGCATATGTCATTGCCTGCCCGTAGGGCCTGCCCCACAAGTTGACGAAGACGTAGTCGGAATCCAGGTCACCGTATTCGACGTCGAGGTAGTCGGCATACAGCCGGATCAGTTCGACGGTGACCGGGACCGAGCGCGAATGAGGCGACTTTGCGCGCGCACCATTGGTGTTGTCGCGTCGGCGGACAGTGATTTCCCGTTCGGCCACGGCGATGTCCTCATGCCGGAGCCCCAGGGCCTCACCGATCCGGATACCCGCGTCATGGAGCAGCGCGAACAGCAGTCGGTCCCTGAGGTGCCCGCACGAATCCAGAATGCTTTGGACCTCGTCGGGGGCCAGCAGGCGGGGAATCCTTGCCGTCACGGGAAGCTTCACCACCCGGCGCTGTTTCGCGGTGCCCTTGCTGATGTGGTGCAGGAAGGGTTTCCACCCTCCCTGCCGGGCGCCGGGGTCCCAGCACGTGATCAGTTCGCCCAGGTCAAGGCCCTGGCGGGCGGCATGCTGATAGAAGATCGACACGGTTGAAAGCTTGCGGTTCACCGTTGCCTCGCCGCAATGGTGCCCGATCGTGGGGAGCACCGAAAAGACCTGGCCACGCATGTCCGGCGGACGCCGCAGCCACCGGATGAACGCCCCCACGTCTTCCAGCTTCACCGACTGCCAGTCGAGCCCGTATTCGTCCAGGAAAACGAACCAGTCCTTCAAATCGTGGGCGTGGGCCTTGATCGTGTTCGGTGACCGCTCGGTCTCGGCCAGATACCGCAGATACCGCTCCGCCGGTTCCACAACACCGGCCACGCCGACCACTGTGTACGACACCGCATTGCTTGCCGGATCCAACACCTTCGATACCCGCATCGCCGCTCCCGTCAGCTGCCTCGTGGACGGACAAGACGCTAACCCATCCACAACGAAGCAACCAGAGCCCCAAACCCCAGTGAACTACATGACGGACAGCTGGCAGACGGCTAAAGATATCGACCCTTTGTGTTTGGTCCAGGCAAGCGTCCCCACGTGCGTCCGGGTAACCCTTCAGGCACCGATATGAAGCCGGAGAACCCGACTGCGGAACGTTCCAGGAGATTCCTGGTCAGAACCCCAAGAGGGATGGGTTCTGAGGCGATCGCCGGGAGGAACGAGGGTGAACCGCGAGTTTGAAATAGTGTGGTGTCTTAAAGACTGGCGTTGGCATGGGGGAGCAGCACCGCTAATCCGAGCAAAGGAATCTCATTGGCCCGCAAAGTTCATGTTCAGCTGATCGACGACATCTCAGGGGAAGACGCCCAAGAATCAGTGCGTTTCGCCCTCGACGGTGTCGAGTACGAAATCGACCTGGCCGAAGAAAACGCGGCCGGGCTGCGGAAAGCGCTTGGATCCTACATCGCCCACGGCCGCCGCGTTCGCGGCTCCTCGGCCGGCCAGAAAACCGCCGCCAGCGCATCCAACCGGGAACAGACGCAGCGGATCCGTGAGTGGGCCGAGGCAAACGGGTACAACCCCAGCGCCCGTGGCCGCATCAGCCGGGACATCATGAAGGCATACGACGACGCCCACTAACGGCGGAAGGCGGAGGCCTTGGACTAAGCCTCGAATTCCCCGAGACGAGAGCGGTTCGTTGGCATTCGCGCGGTGCGCTCAGTACGGGGCGCACCGTTCGCACGTCCTTTGACGCCCGCTTAGTGGCCGGCCCCGCTGGTACCGTTCAATCATGGGGACCCAAAACAAAGCTGCCCGATCTGTGATCGTCTTCATGTCCGGATTTCTGCCTTGGGCGCTCCTGTGGTCATCGTTCGGAGCGTTGCAGGCGTTCCCGATTGGGGTCGTCGTTGCGGCCGCAGCGGCATTCGTCTTGACCCGTCCACGCAAGCAGGTGGGACGGTGAGCTTCCTCAGGGGAGCCCTTATTGGGCTGGCAGCCTTTCTCCTTCTCAGCGCCGTCGGCGCCATGATGTACGGCCGAACCGAGGTGTGGCCGACTGCTGTCGCCATGATCCTGATCATCGGGTCGATGATTCTCGGTGGCCGCCGGGCCGCGAAAGAGCGCGGCCGGGGTTGAACGATCTGATGACCCGACCGTAAAGGTTTCGGAACGCTGGCGCGTTAGGTCGAAAGGGACTGGGAGCGTCGATAGAACGTCGCGCGGGACATCCCGAGGTCGCGGGCAACCTGGGCGGCTGGGGCGCCGCCCTCGACCAGGCTCAAGGCGCTTCGGATCTGGCTGTCGGTGATCCTCCGGGGCCGGCCGCCGAGGTCCAGCCCGGCTTGCCGTCGTTTGCTGATGGAGTCGATGACGCGTTCGCGTTTGATCTCATGTTCCATTTGGGCGAGAGCGGCCATGACGGTGAACAGCATCGAGCCCATGGGTGTGGAGGTATCGACGTCGCCCCCGCCCAGGTTCAGGACCCGGAGGCCGGCGCCGCGGGTCCGGAGAGCATCAGCGAAGGCGAGCATGTTCTGCGTGGAGCGCCCGAGTCGGTCCAAGGTGGTGATGACGAGGGTGTCACCCTCGACCAGCGCCTCCAGAGCCCTGTCGAACTGCGGCCGCGAAGATCGGGCGCCGGAGACACCGTGGTCGATATAGAGGTCGTCGCGGCGGACGCCGGCAGCCAGGAGGTCTGCTTCCTGCCGGTCCGTGGACTGCTGCCGCGTCGAAACGCGTGCGTAGCCGATCAGTTTCGCCATGCCTGCCCTTAATATGTCTCATAACTAACGTTTAGTACACCGATTCAACCAGAGGGTTTCGAGACGTAGTTATGAGAATCGCCGCGGTCGAGAATTTTCCCGAGATCCTGCGGAATGTTGGCAGCCATTGCCGTGGCTCTGGCGAGGTCCTGTGAGACGTCTCGTATCGCTAGGGTTACGGGACGCTGGCGTGCATAACCGCGTGCGATGAGTCATTGGCGGTGGCCCGTGTTATCCGGCCCTTCGAAGTGCGAATGGCCCAAGGTCTGCCGCGGTGAAAGTCCCGCAGCTCCCGCTCCATACCTGGCCACAGCCGGCACGCCTAGCTTTCCGGCGCTGAGGTGCCTTCGCGCTGTTGACGTTCCTTGAGTCCTGAGCGAACGGTAGTGAAAATCGCGATTCCCATGGCGACTGCTGTGAACCACAGACCGGGAGATCCTCGCAGGGCGAGAGATACCGAGACGATCAACAGCACTATGGCAAGTAGGAGAAATGCCCACCGTCCTGCAGCCATCAAGTCCCCCGCTCGGCGGATTGGTGGAGCGTGCGGATCTTCGTGTCGCGCCAGCGAAACATCAGCGTGCAAACCAAGGTCGCTACGAGGCCGACCGCTATAGACGGCACGAAGCCGATGGAATGCCGGAACAGAGCAAACGGCAGAAACCCGGCCGCGTAGACCACCAGGCTACGGAGCGTGCGGGTCCTGGAGTTCATCGGCTTCTTTCATGCAGTGGTCTCGTGAGACCGGTGGGCGGCCGATGAAGTGGTTGATGATCAGTGGCAGGCCGATCGGCGCAAAGATAATCCCGTCGGGCGCTGATGATTGCTAGTCCGATAACGCTTCCTGCTGCAAGAAGGAAGAAGAACAGCACCAGGAATGGACCCATCATCCCCGGGAAGAACCCGATGTGGCCGCTCATGAAGATCGCAGCTGCTAGGCCCGCCATCGATAGGCTGAATGTCAACTTCAGCGCTTTTGGCATGCCGCTCCGTTGTTAGTTGTGTCTGTACCGTTCCGTTCGGTGTGGAGGTGGAGCAACCTTTGATCGAAACTCATCGGGGAGTCCTCGGGCGTGCCCTGAAGCCCAGAACTGAGCGATTACGGCCGCTGGATTCACTGTCCCACGCTCCGCGAGTGGAAAGCGCCACCAGTCCAGGGCCCACGGTGCACAGAACCCAGGATAAGACGTGCGACTGATCCAGCAGGACCCGGAAGAGGCCGGTCAGAGTCGACATGATGCCCAGTGAGAACAAGACACGGGTCACCTGCCACCCAAACAATTCACCGCCGGCTCGCTCGCGACTAGCGGCCCGGCGCCCGAAAAGACCCTTGAGGATCAGAGCCAGACCGATCGGTATGAAGATGATGCCGGTAACCAAACGCAGGGCATCCACCGCCGTCCACGTCAGAAAGACCGTCGCCCAAACCAGAAAAAATGCCCCGGCGGCAAGCTTCGTGCCGGGTGTTTGGCGACTCATTGGTTTCCCCTCAGTGTGACGCATCGCCTCATTCTCCGGCGACAGTTCACAGCCCAGTATCGTGACATCCGGCGAGCCTACCCGCTGGGGCAGCGAACGCAAGTCACAGCGGAGCGCTCCGGTTAGGGACTATTTCTTCACGCGGGAGGGTCGGTAGGGTGGCGCTGAAGTCGTTACGACCTTGCACGAAGAGGGGAACAGGTATGCGGCCGCATCCATTAGTTCGACGTTGCACGGAACAGGACCTGGCCGCGTTGGAGGCGGGCGAACCGCCCGGTTCAGGGATGGCTCGCTATTTTCTCGGTGAGCAGGCCAAAGGAAAAATTGTGTTCGCCGCGGCATGGCAGGATCAGCAGCTGCTCGGCTCAGTGGTTTTGGATTTCCGCTCGGACTTTTCACCGGAATTGAAACATCTCTTCGTTCAACAAGCCTTGCGGGGCTTGGGTACGGGAACGGCTATGTGTGCCTGGGTTGAACAGCGGGCACTGCTGGATGGGTTCGACAAGCTCTACCTCGGAGTCGGAGTCGAAAACGCTGCGGCCCGCAGGCTTTACCAACGACTGGGATTTACGCCGGCAGGGCGGACGAAGACATCGACGTATCAATACGTCGATCAAGACGGACGCAAGCAATGGGCCACTGAAACGGACGACATACTTGAAAAGGCCCTAGCTTGATGGTCACCACGCTCGGGACTGCCCCAAGACTAGCCGTAGCTAGAGGGTCGTCCGACCCGGCCTCTCCACGGCGTCCATCGTTGATCGGTCGGTTGGTCGATGTTAGCGTGAGGGCGATTGGGGGAAATAGTGCTATTGCTCGGGTGGGGCTTGTTGGAGAGATTTGTCCGGGCCGACGTTGCGATCCGCACGACGGTCTATGCCGGTGTGCCTCCGGTGCCGGCTCTCGTTCTCATGGCTATGGTCGTTGCCCTGGCAATCCTCATGGCGCGTACCTTCCAATCGCTGCTCTGCACCGTTCCGGCTCCAGGTGTCCCCTCTGTCGCCCTGGGTCTGAGTGACTTAAACGGTCCAGATTTCCTGTCTTCGGTCCTATCCGCACCAGTCGGTGGGTCAGGTCCTCGCGCTCCGGGCGGACGTCCCCGTCGCCCCGGGAGCCTCCAGGCAGCCCTCTAGGATCCGACTCCGACTGTTTCCGCACTCTAGCCGTACCCGGTCGGAACGTGCCTCCGTGCTGCGTGCATTACTCCTCTCGGGCGACCCTCAGAACACCTCTCTGACTGTCGCTACAAGGAGCTCATCGCCATGTCCCGCAATAACCTCTTGCCCTCACATCGCTCCAAGCCCCCGCGGTACCGATCACCGGCTCTCCGTCGCCTTGGACTGGTGTGCAGGCTGGTCCCTCGGCTCTGCCGCCGTGTGGCTATGCGAGCCACTCTGTTCGGCGGGTGGGTCTGGTTCGCGGCCGGCTCGCTGGTTGGATTCGAGGCGTTCGACATCATCTTCGGCACGTTCGCCCTCGCCCCGGAGCTGCTTCCGCTCGTCATCCTCGGGCTCGCACTTACTTGGTATTTCCGCGGTCAGTTTCGGAGGTTTTCGACGCGTGCCCGCGCGTATCGGCGCCTCCGACGCCTGCGTGCCGGTCGCAGCTGACTCTGCCCGCAGCCCTTGGTTCTGCAGACGCCCTGGCACCCGATAGTGGATCCCTTACCGGACAATTTGGGAGCTACGGTAGTGCGTCCGTGTCCGCCCTCAGCCCTGGAGGTGCGCGCGGATACGCGCGACCGCATCTTCCGGGTCAGCGCACGTGATAAGCAGCCAGGTGCCGGCGCACTGTATCCGGATGGTCGGACCGCCCACCAGATAACCGGTTCCTCCGCCGGGGAGTATGCGCAGGCCCATCCCCTCACGAAGTCCGGTGGACGGGCCGGTGGAGACGGCCGATATCTCCTTGTAGGCGATCGTGGTGGAAAACAGGGCCGCTACCCGCACGGAAAGGCCGGCCTCTTCGAAGCGGATGCGGGCGTTCATCCGCAGTGCCGGCACGAAGACCAATGCCATCGTCAGCCCCAGCCAGGGCTGGCCCGTCACCGACAGTACGATGGCAGCTGCGAAACCCACTCCTGAAAGCACCGCCTGGTAGCGCGGGGGCATTCCGGTCCGCAGTTCCGCGCGCGCGTTTTCTCCCCCGCTCATCCGGGCAGTCTCCGGGGCCTACGTTCTGCCGGCAACTTCAGGCGGGTCGAGTGACACCCTGCGCCAAAGGATGAACCCTGCGGAGTTGATTTTCTCCGCGGTGGTCGGGGAGGTGGCAGGGTGGAAGTTCTCAGCGGCAGGGTACGCTCAAAGCCACCACAGTCTGAGGGGGCAGAGGGATGAGGCAGCGTGCGACCACGCCGAAAACGGACGATGAACGCCGGTCCTTCAAGGCAGGGGCCCTGATGGGCGTCGGTGCGGCCGTTTTGGTGATGGTCCCTTCGTTGTACCGTCTCTTGAACGGACCGTTTCAGTGGGTTGATGCCACCCTCGTAGCCGGCGGTATCGGTCTGATTGTGTTTCATGTTGCCCGTCTGGTCCGGCTGCACAGGTCACCTTGAGCCTGGCGCCGTGGGGGTCACGGTAGGGCCGCCGGCGTTCGGGGCGGCTTCAGTCTCTGGTTTCCAGTACGGCCAGCACTTGTCTGGCGTCGTCCAGGTGGCGGGCCACTAGGTCGGCGGCGTTGCGCGCCGTGCCGTGCACCTGTTCGGCGTCCCGGGCCAGGGTCAGCCGATCTTCTCTGACCAGCTCACCGAGCCGGTCCTGTACGGCCAGCAGCATCCGGTACAGCTCGTCCGCTGTAGCTGTTTCGATTTTCACTGGGAGTCCTCTGTTGGACGGGGCGGTGTCATTTTCCGGTGAGGGGGGTGCGTTTGCGGAACGTCCCGGCGATGGAGAGCTTGCCGGAGTACTGGATGGAACCGTACCGGAAGAGGTGAACGGCGAGGCGGAGGATGAGGAAGCCGACGATGAAGAGTTCGGCGATGACGATGCCCGCCTCTACGGCGGTGAGGGTGCCGAAACCGTTGCGGAGCAGGGCGGTCACGGGTGCTGAGAGCGGGAAGTACGTAAAGATCTGCACGATGGGTGCCCGCGGGTCGGAGATGATGAGGCTGATTGCGTAGAACGGGACGAAGATCAGGGCCATGAGGGGCCCGAAGATCGTGCCGGCGTCCTTGGCGGTGGGCATGACCGCGCCGATCGCGACCAGGACACCGGTGAAGACGGTAAACCCGCCCAGGAGCAGCAGCCCCCCGACGATCATGGTGCCGGGTTCAAAGGTGATCGTTGACAGGTCCAGGTCGGGGAGGGCCAGTTTGTCGCGGAAGAAGAGGTATCCGACGAGGATCGGTGTGAGGAAGACCAGGATCTGGACCAGGCCGACCATAAACAGGGCGATGACTTTGCCGACGATCAGGGTGGTCGGGTTCAGGGTGGTGAGGATCATCTCGGTGACCCGGTTTTCTTTCTCTTCCAGGGTGCTGTTGAGCATCTGGTTGGAGAGCAGAATGATCGAGATGTAGAAGATCAGCAGGAACATCAGGGGCGGGACGGCTGCGCCGAAACCGCCGGATTCCTTGCCGTCTTTGAAGGTCGTGGCTTCGGTTTTGACGTCGCCTCCTGCCGCGGCCATCAGCTGCGGGGAGCCGACTTTGATCTGGGCTGAGGCGGTGAGGAGCTGTTTGGCGACGGCGTCGTACTTACCGTTCTCAAAGATCCCCTTGTCCGCCCCGTAGACCTTGACCGGCTGGGTCGCGGGTTCGGCCGGGTAGGCGAAGTACGCGTCGGTGAGGCCCTTTTTCACCTCCTGCAGCGCCTGCCCTGGGTCAGTTACCTTCTTACCGCCCATCGCCGTGGCAACGCCCGGGGCGATGAGTCCGGAGTCGTCGGTGTAGGTGAAGGACATGGAGGCTGTTTTTTGGGCGTCGGAACTGGCCGCGGTGGAGGAGTTGCTGAGGTAGACCAGGGCGAAGACGATGGCCATGACGACGGGGATGGCAAGGGTCGCGATCCAGAAGCCGCGTTTCTTCATGGTGCGGGTGAACTCGAACTCCACCACGGTGCGCAGGTTGTGCCGGGCGAAGGGGCGCTTGGGCGACGGCGGCGGGGTGGCGGGGGAGGGGTGCTGGGTGGTGGTGTGCTGTGTCATGGGGGTTATGCCTCTGCCAGTTCGTGCTGTTCGCCGTAGACCTTGATGAAGACCTCGTCCAGGGAGGTCCTCGCGGTGGTGAAGGACCGCACGGCGACGCCGTGCTCAACGAGTTGACGCAGGACGGTTGTTTCGTCCCCGCCCGGGAGGGGTGAGAGCTCAGCTTCTCCGCCGGCATCAGTGACGATGTCATACAGGGCGGAGGCGGGCAGGTGCCCGGTGTATTTGATCCGGTAGAGGGTTCCGCCGAATTGTTCCTGGACGTCGGCGACGGTGCCGTAGGCGCGGGCGGTGCCGTCCTTGAGCAGGATGACGCGGTCGCAGAGGCGTTCGACTTCTTCCATCTGGTGGGTGACCATGATGACGGTTGCGCCGGCGAGTTTTTGTTCTTCGATGATGTCCATGAGCAGGCGCCGGTTGACCGGGTCGAAGCCCTTGGTGGGTTCGTCCAGGATGAGCAGCTCGGGGTCGTTCATGATGGTGACGCCGAGCTGGACTTTTTGTTGTTGTCCGCCGGAGAGCTTGTCCAGCCGGGTGGTTGCTTTGTCGGCGAGGTCGACGCGTTCCAGGTACTCCCGGGACCAGGCTTTGGCGCGGGTTTTGTCGAGGCCTTTGAGCCTGCCGAAGTAGACCATGACGTCGAGGACGTTTTCCTTTTTGTAGAGGCCGCGTTCTTCGGGCAGGTAGCCGAGCCGGGCGCCGTCGCGCGGGGCGAAGGGTTTCCCGCCGATGTGCAGGGTCCCGGCGGTGGGCTGGTAGATCCCCAGCAGCGCACGCAGCGTGGTCGTTTTTCCGGACCCGTTGCTGCCGAGGAACCCGAAGGTTTCCCCTGCCCGGACATCGAAGGACAGGTCCTTGATGACCGTTTTGTCTCCGAAGTCCATTCGGAAGTCTTTGATGTGTACAAGCGGCTCCGCGGCCGCGCCCCCCAGCGTCATGAGCACCAGCCTAGCTGCAGGTGGGTTCCGCCGTTCTCAAGGACATGCAGGGGKAGCGTGGGCGACGGGCAGCCGGGCTGACGGGGGAGTCAGGGGCGGTTTTGCTGGTTGCCCGGTTCCGGAGGCTGGGTTGTCTTGAGCTCCTGAATGCGGAGGCGAAGAAAGATGATGACGAGTACCAGCGCGTAGATCACCATGACGGCGATCGCTGCCATCACTACGAAGTACAGAATGCCCAGAATTCCAAACATGATTCCCCTGATCTCGTGTGCCGCAGGTCGCGGCGCAAGGGTCCGAGACTAGCACCGCGGGAGGGCGTTCTATAGTCACGTCCGACCCGGCGATGTCCTTGGTTCTGCGGGTCAGGCTTCGCAGTCGATGCAGTAGTGGTGTCCGTCTTTTGTTCGTGCGATTTGGGAGTTGTGGCGGACGAGGAAGCAGGAGTAGCAGGTGAACTCGTCCTGGGCCTGGGGGATGACCTGGATGATGAGTTCTTCGTTGGAGAGGTCGGCGCCGGGGAGTTCGACGCCGTCGACGGTGTCTGTTTCGTCGAGTTCGAGGACGACGCTGCGGGCGTCGGGGGAGTTGGCCTCTTTGAGGGCTTCGATGGAGGCGTTGCGGGATTCGGCGACGTCGGGTTTCACTTCGTCGTAGTCGGCTGCCATGGGGCTGGTACTCGCTTCCTTTAGTGGTGTGTTCGGGGTTGGACATTACCCGACATCGCGCGCACGCGACGTGCCGGCGCGGACGGGCGAGGATGGAACCAAGAGGGTGTTACGCCCGGGTAAAGGGGTGCCGGTTTTGCGGTCCTGGGCCGGGTCTTATTCTGTGCCACGGCGGTGGGAGGCTGTGCACGATCGCCGGTCCCGGTGGCGACGTGCCTATCCGTGGTGACCTGGCGGTGGTGTGCAGCCGGCCAGATGGGTCCCGTCGTCCACGTGGGTGCGGGAAAAGCCCGAAGGAAATTGCTTTTGCCGTGCCCAGGTGGGCGAGGGGAAACCTACTCAGCCGCGGACGCCCCATTGGTGGAAGACCGGGAACCCTCGGTTGCAGATGAGGAGGTTGCCGGTTTGCGGCGGCGGGCTGCGGCGCCGGACTCGAGCCCGAGTTTCTTCAGCTCTTCGGGGCTCCAGCCGTCCTTGGTGGCGCGGACGTAGGCGCGCTTGTCTTCGCGTTCGGCCTCGGTGAGTTGCTCGCGCAGGTCGGTGATCCGCTGCCGGGTCCTGACCAGGGCGGTGACGGACTCGATGCGGGTGTCGAGGAGGGCGCGGGCCTGGTTTCGTGTCTGTTCCATATCGATCGTCGGCATGCATCCACCCTAGCCATGAGGCACCACGAGTTTCGTGCATCGACTCGCTCCGTCGGGCCGGGCATTTCACAAGCACTCGCCAAAGCCGGCGAAGACCCACCTCCGCAAGGCTCCGACGGAGCRAGGCCCGACGGAGCGAGGCCCGACGGAGCGAGGCCCGACGGAGCGAGGCCCGACGGAGCGAGGCCCGACGGAGCGAGGCCCGACGGAGCGAGGCCCGACGGAGCGAGGCCCGACGGAGCGAGGCCCGACGGAGC
>NZ_JBFTHF010000013.1:0-30449 GCF_056394105.1 Arthrobacter sp. 10T419
TGGCACACTATTGAGTTCTCAAACAACAGACACACCCGGCACCACCCAAACCCAACGGTCCAGGATCGCTCCGGAGCAACTTTTCAAACTTACCCGAATCCATGAAGCTTTGCAAACCGGCGTTTCCGCCATTCACAATTCCACAGGGGTCCCCACCCTTATAAAGCGCGCAACATTCCGCGCCATTTTCCAGGCCGTTTATCAGGGGGTCGGTCGCTATCTTTCCGCTTCAGCGGCGGCGACTCGAACTACTTTACACACCAACCCGACCCCATACAAATCGGCCCCCGCAAGCACCCCCCACGCCACAAACCCCGGAAATACGCGGGTTTCAGCCCCTGCGGCAGGGTCAAAGCGCCCAGCCGTTCGACGTCGGACCGCTATGGAGTGGGTCACAGTCGGAATGCCGGCCCCGCCACGGCGGAGGGTGAAACCAATTCGATCAGCCCGTTGCACGCCGTCGTTCACCTGCCCTCACTCTCTGCGGGCGCGGGCGGGACGGCGTCGGGTGCCGCCGCATGCGGGTCGCCGCCGGGTTCGCCGGCGCCGGGCTTCCCCGCCTCCCCGCCACGCGCCGTCGTCGTCGTTGTCGTTGTCGTTGACGCCGCTGCCTTCGCACCCGAACGGCCCCGCCGCCACAGCGGTTCCAGCTCCGCCACTTCCGCGGCCGTGGCGGTCCCGAACGGAGCGTGGGCCGGCCCCGCGGGAGCCCTGCGCTCCTGGCCGCGGGTGGCCCAAAGGCTTGCGCCGATGGACACGCCGAGGATTGTGGCGATGACGCCCAGCGACAGCGGGGTGGGGATGTAGTAGATGTCGATCTTCAGCAGCATCTTGATACCGACCCAGACCAGCACGAGCGCCAGTCCGATTTTGAGGTAGATGAACCGGTGGATCAGGTCGGCGAGCAGGAAGTACATGGCGCGGAGGCCAAGGATCGCGAAGGCGTTGGCGGTGAAGACCAGGAACACCTCGTCGGTGACGGCGAAGATCGCGGGGATCGAATCGACGGCAAAAATGATGTCCGTAACCTCGACCAGGGCCAGGACGGCCAGCAGCGGGGTGGCCAGCACCAGGCCGTTCTTGCGGACCAGGAATTTCTGCCCGTGGAACTTGTCGGTCATGGGCACGTACCGACGGAAAAGTTTCAGCGCCCGAGACTTCTCCGGCTCCGGGTGGTCGTTGCGCTGGCGGATCATCCGGTAGCCGGTGAAGAGCAGGAACGCCGCGAAGAGGTAGAGCACCCACCCGGCGCTGGCGATGATGGCGGAGCCCGCGGCGATGAAGATGCCGCGGAACACCAGGGCGCCCAGCACGCCGAGGAAAAGCACCCGGTGCTGGTACTCACGGGGCACGGCGAAATACGTGAAGATGATCGCCCAGATGAAGACATTGTCCACCGCCAGGGATTTCTCGATCAGGTACCCGGCGAAGTACTGCTGGCCGAATTCGGCCCCGTACAGCTGCCACACCAGCGCGCCGAATCCGACGCCGAAGGCGACCCAGACGGCGGACCACAACGCCGCTTCGCGGACGCCGATCACGTGCGCTTTGCGGTGGGCGAACAGGTCCACCGCCAACATCAGGACGATCACGCCAAGGACGGCCAACCAGGCCCACAGAGGAACATTCATCGAAGAGCACCCGCTTCCAGTCAGTCAACACCAACTGGAGGTCTCTCCCGGCCCCAAGGGGCCTGCCCGCCGGGCCGCTCAGGGGCGGCCGTACTGACGACGGAACATTTGGGGGATACTCCCCTCCACCTAAAAAGTGAAACACACTTCACCTCTGCCGACAATGGTCGGCAGAGCATCCCCGTTGCATCCACTCCCCCGAACTGGCTAGGGTAATTACTAAGCATGCTTAGCGTGTTGTGGGATCCACCCGCCGTCGATGTCCGGCCCTGCAAAAGGTACCGGGCTGAACGCAACCATCGGAGGAGAACTATGACTGACCAGTACACGTTCAGGAACCCCGTTACGGCGTACGAGCAGATCGAGCCGCCCGAGCAGAGCCAGCCGGAGCCCGGCCTGGACGCCAAGCTCACGCCCAAGGCGGATCTGGGCGAGGACACGTACCGCGGCACCGGCCGGCTGGAGGGCCGCAAGGCGCTCGTCACCGGCGCGGACTCCGGCATCGGTGCCGCGACGGCGATCGCCTTCGCCCGCGAGGGTGCCGACGTCGTGATGTCCTACCTTCCCGAGGAGGAAGAGGACGCCACCCGGATCGCGAACCTGATCGAGAAGGCCGGCCGCAAGGCGGTCAAGGTGCCCGGCGATCTGAAGGATTCGGCAGTGTGCCGGGAGCTCGTCGAAACCGCTGTCAAGGAACTCGGCGGCCTGGACATCCTGGTCAACAACGCCGGCAAGCAGGTCGCGCAGAAGGCGCTCGGCGACATCACCGATGTCGAGTTCGACCACACCTACAAGACCAACGTCTACGCGATGTTCTGGCTGACCAAGGAGGCGCTGCCGCACCTGCCGGCCGGCTCCAGCATCATCAACTCCACCTCCATCCAGGCCTACAGCCCTTCGGAAACCCTGGTGGATTACGCCTCCACCAAGGCGGCGATCAACAACTTCACCAAGGGCCTGGCCCAGCAGCTGGCACCCAAGGGCATCCGGGTGAACGCGGTGGCGCCCGGCCCCATCTGGACCCCGCTGCAGGCCAGCGGCGGCCAGCCCACCGAGGACCTGCCGGAGTTCGGCAAGGAGACCCCGCTGGGCCGCGCCGGCCAGCCGGCCGAGCTGGCACCGGCGTACGTGTTCCTCGCCTCGTCCGAGTCCAGTTACGTCATCGGCGAGACGCTCAACGTCAACGGCGGCATGCCGACGCCGTAGGCGCCGTCTCCGTTCCAGCCAGTGGGCCCCTCCCGGACTTTCCGGGAGGGGCCCACTCATGTTTGCGACGCCGGCCCGCCCACCCAAGTGCGACGCCGACGCCCGCCCACTCCCAGCGCTACCGCTCCGGCTGCAGGGCCTTGCTCCACAGCACAGCACCGTTGGCGTTGCGCAGGCTGACGGTGAAGACGTCGTCGGCGCCCAGGTCCACGTGGCCAAAGTACTGGCTTTCGCCGCTGCGCGGGGATTCGTTGGCGTAGGCGCCGGCCTTGAAGAACTTCACCTCCGGCCCGAACGTGCCGTCCAGGGCGTTGGGGCCGAAGCTGCCGGCGTTGATGGGCCCGGCGACGAATTCCCAGAACGGGTCGAAGTCGGTGAACGCGGCCCGCTCCGGCGCGTAGTGGTGCGCGGCGCAGTAGTGCACGTCGGCCGTCAGCCAGACCACGTTCTTAACCCGGCTGCGCTTGAACGCGGAGAGCACCCCGGCGAGCTCGAGTTCCTTGCCCAAGGGGGCGCCGGCGTCGCGGTTGGAGAGCGATTCCTGGTTGACCGGGCCGTCGGGCACCACCAGCCCCAGCGGGAGGTCGTTGGCGATGACCTTCCAGGTGGCCTTGGATTTGCTGACTTCGCGAATCAGCCAGTCGGCCTGCTCCTGGCCCAGGATGTGCGTCAGCTGCCGTTCCTTGCCGTCCGTGTTGGCGTCCTTGTAGGTGCGCATGTCCAGGCAGAAGATGTCCAGCTGCGGGCCGCGGCTGATCTTCCTGTAGATCCGGGCCGGTTCGAAGCCGGTGCCGCCGGCGCTGACCCCGGCGATGGGCTGGTACTCCTGCCAGGCCTGCCGGCCGCGGGCGGCGAGCACGTCCACGCGGCGTTCGGTGTAGCGGCTGTCGGTGAGGATCTGGCCCGGGTACCAGTTGTTGTGGGTCTCGTGGTCGTCCCACTGCGCGATCACCGGGACCTCCGCGTAGAGGGCGCGGACGTTCCTGTCCATCATGTTGTAGCGGTGCCGGCCGCGGTATTCGTTGAGCGATTCGGCCACCTTCGACACTTCCTCGGTGACGAGGTTGCGCCAGATCTTGCCGTCCGGCTCGGTCACCTGCGCGCTGATCGGCCCGTCGGCGTAGATCGTGTCGCCGGAGTGGATGAAGAAGTCCGGTGCGGTGGCGTGCATGGCCGCGTAGCCGCGCATCCCGCCGATCTCTTCGTTGATGCCCCAGCCTTGGCCGGCGGTGTCGCCGCTCCAGACGAAGCTCTGGCCGCGGGCGGCGCGGCCACTGTGCAGCAGCCCGGTCTTCGGCGCGGTGCTGAACGATCCCTGCGCGGTCTCGCCGGCGTTGCCGTCGGCGTCCTCGAAGTGCAGGCTCACCGCGAAACGGGTGCCGGCGGGCAGGTGTTCGGCGTTGATCCTGGCGGTGAAGTCGGTCGCCTCACTGGCGGCGCTCCCCCGCAGCACCCGCCTGAAGGCGCGGCCGCCGCGGAGCGGGGACCCGTCGTCGTCGACGGCCAGCAGGTTCGCCACCAGCCGGCCGGGGCCCGACGCGCGGGACCACAGCACACCGGAGCCGGTGGTGACATCGCCGGTGGCGATGCCGGAGGGCAGGGTCAGCCGGTTGCGGACCAGTGCGACGCCGGCGGGCCGGGCGGCGCTGGCCGCTCCGCCCGTTGCGGGGACGACGGCGGCTGCGCCGGCGGCGGCCAGGGCACCTTTGAGGACATTGCGGCGGGTGAAATCAGTCATGGTGCCATCCTTGACTGCCCGCGTAAACCGGTGGTGGCGGGAGCGTGAACAGCGCCGGGCCAGTGGATGCGCCCGGCGCTGGTGCCTACCGGAACCAGAGGGTGGGCGGGAAGGCCCGGTTCGCCGACGCGTAGGGTTCGCTGGGCAGGTTGCCGGCTTTCCACGGTTCGTCGGACCGGACCTCGGGGGTGTGGCCGTGGCCGTCCCGGAGGATGGCGACGAACGTGCCGGGGATCGCGACCAGGGCGGATCCGGCGAGCAGGACTGCAAGTACTTCCATGGTGATGCACCTCGGTGGTGGGTGGCGGGTGGATGGCTTCAGTGTCTGCGGGCACCGTGTGAGCAGGCGTGTGAGGACGTTCCGGCGGTAAAATTCGGTATGGCCGACACCTGGATTCGGCTCCTCGGCCCGCCCCGGGTTGAACCCCCTGACCCAGCACCCACGGACCTTGACTCCGCGGGCGGGGCTCCCCCGCAGCCCCGCGGCCGCAAGGCGTGGGCGGTGCTGGCCTACCTCGCCCTGAACCCGGCCGGCGTTGGCCGCGCGCGGACCGCCGCGCTCCTGTTTCCCGACGCCGCGGATCCCCTCGGCGCGCTGCGCTGGAACCTCTCCGAGCTGCGTCGGGTGCTCGGCGGCGCGGCGATCGCGGGCGATCCTCTGCGGCTGGAGCTGCAGCCGGGCTGGCGCTGCGACGTGCTGGAGCTCCTGGGTTCGACAGGGGGCCGTGACGTCGATCCGCGTCGGTTCGAGGGCCAGCTGCTGGAAGGCCTGAACTTTGCTGATAGCCCGGTGTTTGAATCCTGGCTCGCGGACCAGCGCTACCGGATTGAGAACGCGCTGCAGTCCTTGCTCTACGACGCCGCGCTGGCGGCGCTGGCGGCCGGCGCCCCGGCGGACGCCTCCGCCCTCGCATCCCGGGCGCTGCAGCGGGATCCGTTCAACACCGACTGCACCGCCGTGCTGGTCAAGGCGCTGGTGGCCCTCGGTGAGCAGCGCCGCGCCCGCGAGCAGGTCACCAAGTTCGGCGAGCTGTACCGCGCGGAGCTGGGGCTGCCGCTGCCCGAGGAGGTCCTCCGGGCGCTCTCGGAACCGGGGACCGCCGCGGATTCCGGTACCCCGGCGAACGCTGCCACCGTGCGGTCCTACCTCGACGCCGGTGCAGCCTCGCTCTCGGCCGGCGCGGTGGACCGCGGGCTGGCGCAGCTGCGCCTCGCCGTCGAACTGGCCCAGCGGGCGGGCGAACGACACCTGCTGGCCGAGTCGCTGGTGACACTGGCCGGGGCGGTCATCCACCAAGCGGGCGGCCGCGGCGCCGAGGTGGCGGACTTCCTACACCGCGCGCTGACGGCGGAGGCGCCCGACGGCGGCTCCCGCACCGCTGCTGCCGCGTACCGGGAACTGGGCTACCTGGCGGTGCAGCGCGGTGTGCCGGACCGGGCCGCCGGCTGGCTGGAGCGGGCGATGCGGGCCGCGAGGGGGTTCCCGGACGAGCAGTCGAGGATCCTGGCAATCCAGGGCATGCTGGCCTCGGACACCGCGCGCTACGCAGATGCGGTGGCCGCTCTGACCGAGTCGGTGCGGCTCGCCGCGGAGGCCGGGAACCGGCGGCAGCAGGCGTTCGGGGAGGCACTGCTGGGTCGGGTCCACCTCATCCGTGGCGACCTTGGCCCGGCCGGGGCGTGCCTGGACCGGGCCCTGGCCGGGGTGGCCGCGGAACACTGGACGGCGTTCGAGCCGTTCGTGGCCGGGCTGCGCGGCGAGACGTATCTGGCGGCAGGGAAGCTCGAGCAGGCGGCAGCGCTGATCGACCGGTCCTGGGTGATGGCGGAGCTGGCCGGTGACCACTGCTACATGGCCCTCGCGGCCGGGGCCGAGGCGCGGCTGTTCCTGGCACACGGCGATCTGGCCGCCGCCGAACACTGGGTGGGCCGGGGCATGGCGCCCAGCCCGTGGTACCTCTGGTATTCAGCCCGGCTGCTGGACGTCGCGGCGGAAGTGGCGTTGGCCTCGGGTTCGCCGCGGGCCTCCGAGTTCGCGGACCGGCTGGGTGCGCTGGCCAGCCGGTCCGGGATGCGTGAGTTCGCGGTGCGGGCGCAGTCCCACCGGGCGGCACTGGGCGATGCGGACGCCGCCGAATCCGCGCAGTGGCTGGCGAAGGAGATCGACAACCCGGTGCTGGCCGGGTGGGTGGCGCGGCGGCAGGCGGGGCACCGGGCCGGGTGAGCAGGTCGACGTCGGGGTTTCCCATGGAGAAAACGGTTGGTGCGAGGCGGATGCTCTGTCAGCTTTGGCTGTTCCGACGGGCTCAGACCAGCCATAACTGACAGGGCATCGGCAGCAAGGCAGCCTTCACGCGTGCGCGGTTTCCACGAACGGGACCTGGCCGGCGTACTGCTGGTAGAGCTTGACCGCCTCGTCGACGTCGATGTGGCCGATGTCCAGGGAGACGGCGAGGCTTTCGAGCTGGGCACTGCAGGTTTCGGCGGCGCTGACCCGGTCCGCGACGGAACGCGAGGTGGCGAAGTTGGTGGACAGCGCGGCGGCGACGGAGAGGATCACGGCCAGCAAGCACAGCACCCGCCAGACGATCGAGTCCTCGCTGAGCGAGAGCAGGCTTGCCGTGGCGTGGGTGAATCCCGTGCCGCCCACCGCGGGGCCGGCGGTGAGCGCAGCGGCCAGCCCGCTGCCCACAAGGCTGACGTTGGAGAGCCGGTTCCGGCGGGGCCGTTCGCGGGCCAGGTAGGCGCGGACGGCGCGTTGCTTCTCGTCGATCCGGTCGGACAGTTTCTGCCGGGCGTCTGGTGATTCGCTCATGATCCTTGTGCCATTCCCTCGCCAATCCCTGGGGCCGCGTGGTGGCGAACGCGGACAGCAACAGGATGCTCCCGCACGTGGACGGTGTCTAGGCCCCAACTGACTCGCAGTTGTTGTCGTTTTGGGGCCTCAGAACGACAACAACCGCGAGCTACTTGGGCACGCTTGGCACATCCGGGTTAAACAAAAGCAGGGCCCGTCCGAAGACGGGCCCTGCTAGAAACCTAACGGTTCAGGGTATCTAAGGAAATTAGATAGCCTGGATGTTGGTGGCCTGAGGACCCTTGGGGCCCTGCTCGGTTTCGAAGGAGACCTTCTGGTTCTCTTCGAGGGAGCGGAAGCCGGAGGAGTTGATCGCGGAGTAGTGCGCGAAAACGTCCTGTGAGGAGTCATCGGGGGAAATGAAGCCGAAGCCCTTTTCAGCGTTAAACCATTTGACGGTACCAGTAGCCATTATTTTTGTCCTTCGTGAAGGTGGAGGAACTGTCCCGACTTTCGGGTCCTCCTGTTTGGGGTGCTCAAAACCGCTGCTTCAGAAGAACACGGGCTTTCGACCGTGCGTACTGCCTGAACTACGAACTGCATAAACACAACAACAAGAACTACTCTACAGGACGGATGGGCGGAGGATTACCACTCGTCATCATCGGCACCGTTTGGGACGCCCCCGCCGCGCACCTACTTACGAGACGGATTGCCGCGTCCGGCCGAGGTCCGCTGCCGACGACGTCGTTCCCACCTCGTGCGCGATGCCCGGTTTCGCCGGGCTTTCCCTGCGGACACGGCGGCCGAACCGGCGCTCCACGGCACGACCCGCGGCCGTGGAGAGGCGCTGGGCGGGCTGCTCCACGAAGCGGTAGAAGAGTTCGGCCACTGCGAACGAGGCGACTGCGGAGACGGCGAGCGCCAGCGGCAGCGAGACTGACCGCAGCAGGGTGACGCCGGCCAGGATGATCGGCAGGTGCACCAGGTAGAGGCTGAAGGAGATCCGGCCCAGCCATTGGGCGGCGGCGGTGTCTCCGAGCTTCTTCGCCGATCCGCACAGCAGGAATACCAGGACGAGCAACGTCGCGCCGACCGTTACCAGCGCTTCGACGCCGTCGACCGGTTTGGCGGGGCTGAACCATTCCGCGTTGGCCAGGACAAGGCCGGCGGCGGTCACCGAGAGCCAGATGAAGCGAGGCCAGCTCCGGGTCAGCTCGCGAATCCGTTCACGCTCGGCGCCGAGGATCGCGCCGATGGCGAAAATGGGCAGGTAGATCAGCCAGTCGATGTGCTGCACCGCTCCCACTCCGGCCAGGGCCACGACGATGCCGAGCTTCAGGTGCCAGAAGCGCCGCCAGCGGAGGGCAACGAAGACGTACACTGGCAGCAGCAGGGAGAACAAGACCTCCCACCGGAGGGTCCACAGCGGGGTGTTGATGGTGCTCGCGCCCAGCAGAAGCAGGCTGTCCTTGGCGACCTGGCCCACGCTGGGGTCGGTGACGTACATGTCCGCCCAGGAGCTCTGCAGCGGCGACAAAGTGCGGGGAATGGCCACGACCAGCGGGACCGCCACGGCCAGGGCCGCCCACGCTGGCAGGTAGAGGCGCAGCAATCGCTTGGCGTAGTACGTGGCCCAGCGGGTGGTCGTGTCCCCACGCGTGAACGGCAGGATCAGGACGAAGCCGGACAGCACAAAAAAGACGTGCACCGCGGGAGTGCCGTTCCAAAGGACGTGTAGCGGGGAGAACACTGCCCAATGCCCCGCAGCGTCGAGTGGTGCGGACCGGTCGTCGAAGACCACGTTCCCGATTCCCGGGAGCGTGGAGAGCAGATGGCAGGCGATCACCACCAGGGCGGCGATCCCGCGGAGGCCGTCCAATTGCGTGACTCGTGTTTGACCAGACTGATTCGGCATCAGCCCCATGTTACCAGTTCGTTACATTGGGGCTGATGGCTGGCGTTAGCTCGCGGGCATGGATTCGCGCCCTCGTCGGAGCATCGCAGTCTGGGTCCCGACGGAAAATTCCCGGGCACATCCTCCCGGACACGCAGCGACATGCCCTCTGAAACCGGGCGCTTTCCGGGTAATGACTACTCGTGACACGGGATCACCGCGCCTATAACTTGAGCTTCACTCGGTACGGGTCGAGGTACAGGTGCCAAGCGGGGAGGCAACCATGCGTAAGGGTGCGACACTGGCCTCCACGGCGCAGGCAATCGAGGCGGCCGCGCTCCGCGGCCCAGTCCGCAAGGGCCCCACACCGATATCCGAGAAAATACTTTTCAACTATGCCACCGTTGCGCCGATGAGCCGGGCCGCTTATGAAGCCGCACGCACATTCATGGCGGATTTTTACCTCTACGGGCCCCCCGAAGTGCTCTACCAATACGACACACTGGCAGACGACATGGCCACCGAAGCCGCACGGCTGGTCAATTGTGCGGCTGAAGAAATCACGTACCTAAAAAATACGACCGAGGGCATCATCATGGCGAGTGAGGCCCTGCCGCTGCAGCGGGGCGATGAGGTACTGGTGCTCGGCAACGAATATCCCGCGAACCTGCTGCCGTGGTTGCGCAAGCGCCAAGACGGCGTGACCGTGAGGGTCATCACGGGCCGAGACAATGAAGGCGCGTTCCTGCGTTTGCTCGAAAGCATCGGCCCGCAAACAAGGGCTATAAGCATCTCCTCGGCCCAACAGTATGACGGATTCATGCCAGCCCTCGGCTTACTTTCAGGCAAGTGCCGGAGCTTGGGTATCTTCCTGGTCGTGGACGCCGTCCAGCACGTTGGTGCGCGGAGGATTGATCTAGCCACGACCCCGGTGGACATACTGGTCTGCGGTGGCCAAAAGTATTTGCGCGCCGGCATGGGCATCGGCTTCATGTACGTCAACCGGAACGTCATGCCCCTCCTGCGTGACAGCAAGGCGGGCATTCGCAGCGTGGAACACTTCGACGAGAATTCCTACGTGCTCAAGAGTACGGCCGCCCGCTTTCAGGATGGAACCCAAAATGTCAGCGGCCTGGCGGCACTCCATGCAGCGCTCAGGGAAACCAACGCCCTCGGGATGGGCGCCATCGAACAGAAAAACCTTGAGCTCCTGGCGGGAATCAAGGGTATTTTGCACGAACACAACCTGGACTTTATTGATCACGGCACGCACCAAAGCAACATCGTCTCGATACGCATCCCTGATCCGGCCGGCCTTTGCGGATTCCTAACGGAACGGGGCGTCTACCTAAAGCCCCTCCAGGACGTGGCCCGAATCTCCTTCATCCACGAGTCCAAGCTGGAAGACGTCCAGGTTTTGGCCCGGCTCACCCGAGAATTCCTCGACGGTGGTAGGAGCTAGGGTTCGCGCAGGTGGTCGCGGGTGACGCCGTCAGTGACGCCGCCAGTAACGCCGCCAGCGAGCGGGGCCGGGGCGGTGCGGGCGGCCACGGGCTTAGTGGGCAGGGTTAGCGGGCAGCGGCTTGCCTGGGCGACCAATTAACTCTTGGCATGATGATGGACGGCTCGATGTTGTCTTTGTAGCG
Organism: Arthrobacter sp. 10T419; assembly: GCF_056394105.1. Taxonomy (NCBI): domain Bacteria; kingdom Bacillati; phylum Actinomycetota; class Actinomycetes; order Micrococcales; family Micrococcaceae; genus Arthrobacter; species Arthrobacter sp. 10T419. The sequence goes on from NZ_JBFTHF010000013.1 coordinate 10,916, forward strand.
GCGCGTGAACTCGAGCATGGCGGCCAATTCCGCCTGCAGCCGGACCTCCAGGTCCCTGTGACAGGCCCTGATTGCTTCATGCACTTCCACGTGGGGTTCCAGCTTGCCGGTCGCTTCCTGGCGGGGGTTGGTGACGTGCTCGATTTTGACCGAGGAATCGATTTCTGCGAGTTTTTGGGCTATTTCACCGATACTCAAACGATGGGTGAAGTTGTGCACCATCAGGTGTTCACCGGCCTCGACGTCAAGGTCGATCAACTTGAGGAAATTTTCGACCGTGTCGGTCAGGCTGATCAGGCCGGTCTTCTGGGTCCCGTCGCCATAAACAGTGAGGGGATGGCCGCCGACGGCCTGGCAGACAAAGCGGTTGATGACAGTGCCAAAGACGGCGTCGTAATTGAATCTGGCGGCCAGTCCGCCGCGCTCAGGTGAATGGTTTTCCGGAATTGTCGCGCCAAAGATGGTGGCTTGCTGGACTGTCATGACCTTCAAGCCCCACATTTTGGAACAAAGGTCATCGATCAGCAGGTCAGTGATCTTCGATTGATGGTAAAAGTCGGTGGCTTGCATCGGAAGGAAGCTTTGCAGGACCTTGTGCTGCCGGCCTTCATGTTCGAAAGCGAAGTCGTGCTTACCGAGCGGGACCGCATCGGTGTCGGTGGCCATGTAGCAGCCTCCGGAGCCAAGCTTGATGTATTTAGTGGCTCTGCTCAGGTGCGCGATAGCCCACAGCACGTTGAGGTGGCCGACGATATTATTCGTAAAGGTGGCTGCCGCATTCTCCGCACTACTCATTGAGAACGGCGCGGAGGGCTGCTGGGCCCCGTTGATGACGACGGCGGGCCGGTACTTCGCAATTACCTTCTCAACAGCCTTCGGGTCCAGGAGTTCGACATTCTCGAATGAAAGATTCTGTTTCCCGAAGATCCGTTCGTATTCGGCGATGCGCGCTTCGGGGCTCCGGAGTGGCACCAGGACCTTGGCCCCAGCCTCTTCTTCCCAGCGGCGCTTGATGAGGTTATCCACCAGAACCACCTGCCGGCCGGTGCGGTTGGCCAAGGCCAGTCCCAGCGTCCAGCCCAAATACCCGTCACCGCCAAGAATCATGAGCATATTGTCGTTCGTCTCAATCATGGCTGACCCCATGAAAATCACGCTTTCCGCTTTTACAAAATGCATGAGTGGTTCCGTAATTCGAGAACGTAGAGCAAACACTGCCCATGAGTCAATGCTTTGTGTCAGCGGAAGGGACGTACCGGTCGCACGGGAGTAGTCCCGCAGGATTCACTCGCCTTGCTGCTCCCGGAGCAAAATCCACCGGATGGAGCAATCCGCCGCTCAATGTCCTCCGAATTGCTGGCATAAGCATCGGAACGGCCGAACCACAGGTCGCTCCCTCACCGCAAGCCCGCACCCAAGGAGCCAGCATGACAACCACGACCCACAACCGGACCGCAGCCCGCACCACCGTCCAGAAGGCGAGCCTCGCCGTCGGCGCCGTCTTCCTGCTGGTCGGCATCCTGGGCTTCGTCCCGGGCATCACCAGCAACTACGAGACGCTGCAATTCGCCGGCCACCACTCCGAGGCCATGCTGCTGGGACTGTTCCAGGTCTCGGTCCTGCACAACATCGTCCACCTGCTCTTCGGCGCCGCCGGCCTGCTGCTGGCCCGTACCGCCACCGGCGCCCGCTCCTTCCTGCTCTACGGCGGTGTCATCTACCTGGTCCTGTTCGTGTACGGCCTGGTAGTTCCCGAAGATTCGGCCGGCGACTTCGTGCCGCTGAACAGCCTGGACAACATCCTGCACCTGGTGCTCGGCGCCGGCATGATCGCGCTGGCAATCATCCTCACCAAGGGCCGCGCCAAGGCACACGCCTAAGCCAGCGCCGCGCGGAGCACCGCGCCTCCCCGACAACCGCGCCCGCCGGAACCCGGCGGGCGCGGTTGTCGTGTCAGGTCTTGTCACGCAGTTAACTGCCCATTCATGTCTTCCTTGGATTGAGTCAATCCGGCGTGAATAGCGTGGCGGGCATGGACAACATTTCGCGCAGATCCGTTCTTTCCGCTGGCCTCGGAGCGGGGCTCGTCGCCGCCTGGCCGGGGGCCGCCGTCGCCGTTTCCACCGCGGACGACGCCGGTCTCCGCACCGATCCGTTCCGGCTCGGCATCGCCTCCGGCGAGCCGTGGCCGGACGGTTTCGTGATCTGGACCCGACTGGCGGTGGACCCGGTGGCCGGGGACGGGCTGGGCGGGATGCCCGCCCGCAACGTCGCGGTGGCGTGGGAAGTGGCGGAGGACGCAGGCATGCGGACGGTGGTGGCCCGCGGCGTCGAGCACGCCCGGATCGAGACCGCGCACTCGGTGCACGTGGAGCTGAAAGGCCTGCGGCCGGGACGCGAATACTTCTACCGCTTCCGCACCGGCCGGCACATCAGCCCGGTGGGCCGGACGCTGACCAGCCCGGCACCGCACGAGACGCCGGCGGCGCTGGCCATGGCGTTCGCCAGCTGCGCGCAGTACGAGCACGGTTACTTCACCGCCTACGCCCGGCTGGCCCAGGACCACCCGGACCTGGTGCTGCACCTGGGCGACTACCTGTACGAGTACAAAAAGGACAGCTACGTGATCGGCGGCGGCAACCCGCGCGACCACGCAGGTCCGGAGACGGTGAACCTGGCCTGCTACCGACAGCGGCACGCGCAGTACAAGGCCGACGCCGACCTGCAGGCCGCGCACGCGGTGGCGCCGTGGCTGGTGGTGTGGGATGACCACGAGGTGGACAACAACTGGGCGGACGACGTCCCGGAGAACCGCGATGCCGGGCAGCTGAACGACACCACCCAGCACTTCCGGCAGCGCCGCGCCGCCGCGTTCCAGGCCTACTACGAAAACATGCCACTGCGGCGCTCGTCCGTGCCGGCGGGTGCCGACATGAAGATCTACCGGAAGCTGCAGTGGGGGCAGCTGGCCAACTTCCACATGATGGATACCCGGCAGTACCGCGACGACCAGCTCGCCGGCGACGGATGGCGGAAGAATGTTACCGAGCGCCTGGCGGAGGACCGCACCATCACCGGCGCGGAGCAGGAGAAGTGGCTGCTGGAGGGGTTCCGGAACTCCACGCAGCGCTGGGACATTCTGGGCCAGCAGGTGTTCTTCGCCGAGCGGGACCGGAACCAGGCACCGGAGATCGACGACGTCTCCATGGACGGCTGGGACGGCTACGCCGCGTCACGCCGCCGCATCACGCAGGGCTGGGTGGACGCGGACGTGCGGAACGCCGTCGTCCTGACCGGCGACGTGCACCGCAACTGGGCCAACGACGTCAAGGTGGACTACAAGGACCCGGCCTCCCCCGTGGTCGGCTCCGAACTGGTGTGCACCTCGATCACCTCGACCGGCAATGGCACCGGCTCCACCACGGACGCCACGATGGCCTGGAACCCGCACCTGAAGTTCTACAACGACAACCGCGGCTACGTGAACACCCGCATCACCAAGGACGCCATGACCGCCGCCTTCCGGACGCTGGACTACGTCACGACGCCGGGCGCACCGGTGAGCACGAAGGCGTCGTTTGAGCTCCGGGACGGGGTACCGGGGCTGCAGTAGCGGGGGCAGAACACCGGCGGCCTGTACCGGGCGCGGCCCCGGGCATATCCTGCAGAAAGACCCGTTCAATGGCCCCCAGTTCCGGAAGGCTCCCATGGAAATGCCCAAAGCGTCCGACGCCGACAAGGAGCACTTCCGCTCGCTGATTCCGGACCATCCCGGGGTGGTCATCAAGCCGATGTTCGGCAACCTCGGGGCGTTCGTGAACGGTAACATGTTCGCCGGCCTGTTCGGTCCCACCATCGGCGTGAAGCTCTCCGAGACGGACAAGGAGACGCTCGAAAGCACCGAGCGGACCGTTCCGTTCGGCCCGGCCGAGCGCCCTATGGGCGGCTACACCGGATTGCCGGAGGTCTGGAACGGCGACGGCGGCGGCACCGGCGAGGAGCGCGCCAGGGCCTGGGTGGAAAGGGCGTTCGAGTATGTGGCCGGGCAGCCGCCCAAGGCGCCCAAGGCCTCCAAGGCGGCCAAGGCCTCCAAGGCACCGAAAGTGCCGAAGAAGTAGCCATGCCCTCCCCCGGCGCGGGATCCGTCCAGTCGGCCGACACCCTGGTGGTCGGCGCGGGGCAGGCCGGCCTGGCGACCAGCTGCTGGCTGAGCCGGTACGGCGTCGACCACTACGTGCTGGAGCAGCGGCCGGAGCTGGGCGGCGCCTGGCAGGACCGCTGGGATTCGTTCTTCCTGAACACCCCGAATTTTTCGTTCCTGCTGCCGGAGCTGAGCTACGACGGTCCCGAGCCGGACGCCTTCCTCCCCCGGGATGAGGTGATCAGACTGTTCCGCGACTACGCCGCGCGGATCAAGGCGCCGGTCCGGCTCGGCAAGGAGGTGACCCGGGTCGGCGTCGTCGACGGCCGCTTCACGGTGGAGACCAATCAGGGCCGCTGGCTCGCGCGGAACGTGGTCCTCGCGAACGGCGCCTTCCAGCGTCCGCGGATTCCGGCGTCGGCAGGCAATCTCCCCGGGCACATCCGCCAGCTGCACAGCCACGACTTCCGCAACGCGCAGCAGCTTCCCGACGGCGCCGTGCTGGTGGTGGGCACCGGGCAGTCCGGCGGGCAGATCACCGAGGACCTGCTCGATGCCGGCCGAGAGGTCCACCTGTCCGTCTCCACCTGCCCCGAGGCTCCGCGGCGGTACCGCGGCCAGGATGTTTTCCAGTGGATCCTGCAGGTCAACCTCCACGGCCCCGAATTCGGCATCAACGGCCTCCAGGCGGACCATCTGCCGTCACCGGCGGCGCGGTTCATGTGCAACCCGCTGATCTCCGGCAACGGCGGCGGCCATGGCATCCACCTCCGCGACCTCGGCCGCCGGGGCGTCCGCCTGCACGGTCGGTTTGAGGGAACGGACGACGGCGGCCTCGTCTTCAGCGACGATCTCCCCGCGCGCCTCGCCCTGGTGGAGGCGGGGTTCCGTGAGCGCCTTGGGCGAATGGCCGACGCCTACATCGCCGCGGCAGGCATCGACGCCCCGCCCGCGGAACCCGCGCCGGCGGACGAGTGGCTGCCCGCAGACTCGGGGGCGCGGCTCGACCTGGCTGCCGAGGGTGTCACCTCGGTCATCTGGTGCACCGGCTACGGCCTGGACTTTGGCTTCCTCGACGCGCCCGTGCTGGACGAGTGGAACTACCCGCGGCACCGCCGGGGCGTCACTGAGGTCCCGGGTCTCTATGCCGTGGGCCTGCCCTGGCTCACGAAGCACCTGTCGGCCACGCTGTCCGTGGTGGGCGACGACGCAGAGTTCGTGGCGGGGCACATCGCGGGGCGGTGACGGCGCGCGCTACCTCCGGGAGGCCTCATGTCCGGCGGCGCAAACCTGCGCCCGAAGCTCGGCGTCCCGGAAGGCCTGGTCCCAGTCGTCCTTGTCACCGGCGACGACCCACCGGCGCTGGACCGACCACCGGGACAAATAGGCCGGCGCCGGGGCCGGGGCGGGGCTCGGGATAGCGCGCGGGACGGCTGGAGCGTTGTGGTGGAGCTTGGCTGCCGGGGCGGCCCGCGGGGCGACGCGGTGCCGGGTGCGCACATGTTTGACGATCGCCACGGTCAGGACCAGCGCGAGGACGAACAGCCACGTTGCGGCGATCACGTAGACCACCACGGCCAGGAACAACAGGAACCCAAGAATTCGTGCCATGGCAGCATTGTTCCAACCCAGACCCGAGATGGGAACACCCGACTGTTACCCGGCTCAGAAGCTCTCCGCCGAGCCAGCTTCAGGCGGCGCCATGGGGCCCCGGAGCCGTGCAACCCGCAGCGCTGCCGGGGACCGCAGACCTCCGGCAACACACAGCGCAACCCCCGGCGCTCCTGCCGCTACGGATGCACCAGCACCTTCACGGCGGTGTCCTTGTGGTTGATGAGGGTGTCGAAGCCCTGTTCCACGAGGTCGTCGAGCGCGATCCTTCCGGTGATGAAGGGCTTGAGGTCCACCTTGCCCTCCTGCACCATCCTGATCACGGCGGGATGGTCCCGGACGTAGGCGATGGTGCCGCGCAGGTCGATCTCCTTGAGCACCAGCTTCTGCATGTCCACGGTGGCGGGCGCGCCCCAGATGGAGACGTTGACCACCACTCCCCCGGGCCGGACGGCGTCGAGCATGGTGTCGAGCACCGCGTTCACGCCGGCGCATTCGAAGGCGACGTCGGCGCCGGTCCCGCCGGTGAGTTCCAGCACCCGGGCCGGGACGTTTTCCAGGCTGGGGTCCAGCACGTGGTCCGCCACCCCGCTGGAGACGGCCTTTTCCTTCCGGGCCTGGGTCAGTTCGCTGATGATCGTCGTCACTCCCATGCCCTTGAGGACGGCCGCGGTCAACAGCCCGATCGGGCCCGACCCGCCCACCAGGGCCACGTCGCCGGCCTTGGCGCCGCTGCGCGCCACCGCGTGGTGCGCCACGGAGAGCGGCTCGATCAGCGCCGCCTCGTCCAGCGGGATGTCGCCGATGGGGTGCACCCACCGCTGGTCCACCACGATCTTCTCGCTCAGCCCGCCACCGCCGCCGGAGAGTCCAATGAAGCCCATCTGCCGGCACAGGTGGTAACTGCCCGCCTGACACATATCGCAGTCACCGTCCACAAAATACGGTTCGACGACGACGTTGTCCCCCACCGCGAGGCCCTCCACCCCGTCGCCGACCTCAGAGACGGTCCCGGAAAACTCGTGCCCCAGGGTCACCGGTGACTCCTCGTGCGAGAGCGGGTGCGGGTGCCCCGGCGCCGGGCAGAAAATGGGGCCTTCCAGGTATTCGTGCAGGTCAGTGCCGCAAATGCCGCACCACGCAACGTCGATCTTTACCGCGCCGGCCCGTAGCTCCGGCTCGGGGATGTCCTCGATCCGGATGTCCTTGCGGCCATGGAAACGTGCTGCCTTCATGATGGTCCTTCCAGTCAGTGGAACGGATATGGGGTTTCACCGGGCCGGCCGGTGGCCGCCGGTTGGGTCCAGCCGGCGGCCGCCGATTGAGCCCGGTCAGCGGGTATGGTGGCTTGGCTGCAGTTCGTAAACAGGCGTTTCGAGTCCTTCCATCCGGGCCTTCAGCTGCAGGGCCAGGTAGGCGGAGTAGTGCCGGCTCTGGTGCAGGTTGCCGCCGTGGATCCACAGGCTGGGTACATTGGTGGGCTTCCACATATTGCGCAGCTCCCCCTCCCACGGACCAGGGTCCTTTGGCGTATCCGAGCCGTATCCCCAGCATTTTCCTACTTTGTCCGCGATTTCGGGAGAGACCAGGTCCGCAAGCCAGCCGTTCATCGAGCCGTAGCCGGTGGCGTAGACAATAAGGTCCGCCTCCAGCTCGGTCCCGTCGTCCATCACGACGGCGTTGCCGGTGATCTTGGCGACCTGGCCGGACTTCAGCTTCACCCGCCCGTCGATGAGCAGCTGGGAAGCGCCGACGTCGATGTAGTAGCCCGAGCCGCGCCGCAGGTACTTCACGAACAGGCCGGACCCGTCCACGCCGAAGTCCAGGTCGAAGCCGGCGGCCTCGAGCTGGGAGTAGAACTCCGCGTCCCGCTCGGCCATCTGCTGGTACACCGGCACCTGTGCCCCGGGAAGCACCCGCATGGGAAGCGAGGCGAACAGCAGGTCCGCCTTCTCCGTGGTGATGCCGTTGGCGAGCGCCCGCTCCGAGTACAGATCGCCCAGGGCGAGGTCCATCAGCGACTCGCTGCGGGCGATGTGGGTGGAGGAGCGCTGCACCATGGTGACGTCGGCGCCGTGCTCCCAGAGGTCCGCGCAGATGTCGTGCGCCGAGTTGTTCGAGCCGATCACCACGGCCTTCTTGCCCGTCCAGTCCCCGCCGCCGGGGTGTTGCGAGGAGTGGCGCTGCTCGCCCAGGAAACTCTCGGCGCCGTCGAACGCGGGGATGCTCGGGTAGCCGGAGACGCCCAGGGCAAACACCAGCTGCTTGGGCCGCAGCGTCACCGGTTCGCCGTTGCGGACGACGTCGACCGTCCATTCCTGCGTGCCGTCGTCGTACGCCGCTCCCACGCATTCGGTGCCGGACCAGTAGTTCAGCTCCATGATCCGGGTGTAGTGCTCCAGCCAGTCGCCGATCTTGTCCTTCGCGGCGAAGACCGGCCAGTCGTCCGGGAACTTCAGGTATGGCAGGTGGTCGTACCAGACGGGATCGTGCAGGTGCAGGGACTTGTAGCGGTTCCGCCAGGAGTCGCCGGGGTTCTGGTTCTTCTCGATGATGATGGTGGGCACGCCGAGGCGCCGCAGCCGGGCGGCGAGGCCGATGCCGCCCTGCCCGCCGCCGATGATCACGCAGTACGGCTGCTCCTCGTAGCCGAGCCGGGCCTCCTGCTCTTCCTTCAGTTCCAGCCAGGACCGGCGGCCGCGGACGATCTGATGGGCCACGCCCTGCTCACGGCGCGGGCCTTTCTTCTCCTCGAAGCCCTTCAACTCCTGCATGGTGGTCAGCAGCGTCCAGCACTTGCCGTTCCTCAGCCGGAGGTGGCCATAGCCGCGGGCGTCGCCGGTCTCGAACGTGATCCAGGCTTCCACGGCGTCGGGGTCCCCGGTGGCGTCCTCCGCGAGCGCCCAGCCCGCGGGCTGTACGCGTTCCAGTGTCGCTTCCAGCATGCGTCGGATGTCCGCCTTACCCTCGAGGGTCTTCAGGTTCCAGGTGAACGCCACGAAGTCGCGCCAGTAGCTGTCATCCTCGAAAAGCTCCAGGGCCGCGTCCAGGTCGCGTCGTTGCAGCGCGTCATCAAAGCGCGCCAGCCAGGCCTGCGCGGCAGCGGTTGGTGTTCCGGTCATCTCCACTCCTTTGTGATGTTGCCAGGTGAGCCCCGTCCCGCCGGTACCCTGCGATATGCTGGGGCGAGCGTGAGCTGCATCACCATTGGAGCGCGCCGGGGGTAACAGCGGCGTTACACGCCCACCGGTCTGGCACTGCCGCCGACTGCGGGGAGGAGCTGAGTGGACTACGGCCTGAGGTTCTCTGACCCGGCACGGTATGCACGGACCCTGCGCCGCGCACATGAACTCGTCATCTCCGGTGTCCCGCGCCCCGAAATCCCCGCCAGCCTGGCCGATTCATGGCACCGGGCCATGGCGCTGGGCATCAGCCCGGACCAGCACAGCCCGCGGCACCTGCACGAGGTGTCCGAGGTGCTGGAGCTCCGGCGGGAGCACCGGCTGCAGCGCGTGATGCCGGCCCTGCACGAGCTGCTGGCCGATGATTCGCGGAGCGGCCGGCACTTGCTGGTGTTGACCGATGCCAGCGGCGAGATCCTGTGGCGGGTGGGCAGCCCGGCCGTCCTGCGGCAGGCTGACCGGCTGGAGTTCCTGGAAGGGGCCGACTGGTCCGAGGCCGGGATCGGCACCAACGCCATCAGCGAGGCCCTGGTCACCGGCGGCCCGGTGCAGCTGTTTTCCGCCGAGCACCTGGTCCGCACGCACCACGAGTGGGCGTGTTCGGCGGCGCCCATCACGGATCCGGCCACCGGGCGGGTGCTCGGGGTGCTGGACGTCTCGGGGCCGCTGGACACGATCAGTTCGGACACCCTGCGGATGGTGCGGTGCGCCGCGCGGGTGGCGGAGTCGCTCTTGGGGACGCCCGACGGCGGGACTTCCGCGGGTGCGCCGTCGGGCCCGGGCGGGCAGCGCCCCCGCGAGCGCCTTCGCGGCCCGGTTGACCCGCTGCCGAGGGCGGCGGTGGCGTCCCTGGAACTGCTGGGCGACAAGCCCGCGGCGGTGCTGGCCGACGGCAGCCGCGTGACGTTGACGCCGCGCCGCGCGGAGATCCTGGCGCTGCTGGACTCCCGCGCCCAGGGCTGGGCGGCGGAGGAGCTGGCCTATGAACTGCACGGCGACGCCGGGACTCCGCAGGCCATCCGCACCGAGATGTTCCGGCTCCGGTCGCTGCTCGGCGAGGCGGTGCTGTCCAACCCGTACCGGCTGGCGGCGGACGTGGCCGGCCGGTCCGACTCGGGGCGGGTGCTGGCGCAGCTGCGCGAGGGCCGGGTGGCCGAAGCGCTGGAATCCTACCGGGCTCCCCTCCTCAGCCGGTCCGGCGTTTTAGCGGTCCAGCTGCTCCGGGACCAGTTGGACCTTGCCGTGGGATCGGCCGTACGCGCCAGCGCCGACCCCGGGCTCCTGATGCGCTGGCTCTCCACGGACATGGGATCCGCCGACGCCGAGGCGGCGGAGGTCCTGGGAGCGCTGCTGGGTCGCGGGGACCCGCGGTACCTGGCGTTCCGCGCCTCCGCCGGAGCCTGACCGGGCCCGGAGACAGGCTGCCGGGGCTGGTAGCGAAGTAGAACCCATTGGCCGAACGGGCAAGGCGGGGCCGCGCAGCAGGTTATTGACCGCCGTATGGGGCGGGGGTAATTTACGAGTAGCCGTGCTGTAACCCGTTGAGACGAGGGCGAACCCCGTCTCGGAATCACGCCAAGGCAACCCGCGTAACGATGCCGGGTTGCCAAGGTGCATAAGGTCTCCGCCGCTGTGGAAGCCTGCGGCATAGGCTTTTGCCCTCCAAGACCCAGGGCCCCATCGGCTGCTAAACCCATTACCCGGCACGACCCAGCGGCCGTGCCCAGTTGCCCGGGCATGCCCGGCCCGGGTGAATCGGAGTACACGGTGGACAACAGCTCTTTCCAGGCCCTCCAGGAGAAAGTGCGGGGCCAGATCATCACGAGCGATCACGCGGACTACGACACCGCGCGCGCCGTCTTCAACGGAATGATCGACAAACGCCCCGCAGCCATCCTGCGCGTGTCGCAAGTCGCGGACGTCATTGCAGGCGTGAACTTCGCGCGGGACACCGGTTTGGACCTGGCGCTGCGCGGCGGCGGCCACAGCGCACCCGGGTTCGGGACCTGCGACGGCGGCCTCGTCATCGACTTCACTGGCTGCCGGGGCGTGCGCGTGGATCCTGCCAATGCGACAGCACGGGCCGAAGCCGGAGTGACGTGGGCGGACTTCAACCACGCCACGTGCGCCTTCGGCCTTGCCACCACCGGAGGCATCATTGGATCAACAGGTGTTGCTGGTCTAACTCTGGGCGGAGGCATCGGCTACCTGGCCCGCAAATACGGGCTCTCGTGCGACAACCTGAAGTCCGCGGACGTAGTGACCGCCGACGGGAAATTTCTGGTCGCCAGCGACACGCAAAACGAAGACCTCTTCTGGGCGCTGCGCGGCGGGACCGGCAACTTCGGCGTCGTGACTTCCTTCGAGTTCAACCTTCACCCCGTGGATGTTCTCTACGGCGGAGTGATCATCTACCTTCTAGAACACGCCGACGCGGTGGCACGGCTCTACCGGGATTACATCGCCACCGCACCGGAGGAAATGGGAGTGTTCCTGGGCTTCCACCAGGGGCCGCCTGTCCCCTTCCTGCCTGAGGAATATCACGGGAAGCCCGTGGTGGTGCTGGTGGGCGGCTGGGCTGGCCCCCACGACGAAGGGGAGCGTCAATGGCAGCCGTTCCTCGACGTCGCGCCCGCCGCCGGTTCCTTCTTGGGTCCCATTCCGTACACGGTGCTAAATACACTCTTCGACCCCATGTATCCCAAGGGCCTGCAGGCCTACTGGAAGTCCGCGTTCCTGCCTCGGCTGAGCGACGACGTCGTCCGTGTCGCTGAGAAGTTCGGCGAGGCCATTCCGAGCGTCCAGACGGCCAACCACTTCTACCCCATTAACGGTGCCGTCCAGCGGGTCGGGCGGGACGAGACCGCGTTCCCCTACCGCGACGCCGACTTCGCAGTGGACATAGCCTGCCACTGGGAGGATCCGGCCGACAATGAAGCCAATAGGAAATGGGTGCGCGACTACTATGCCGAACTCCAACCCCTCGGATCCGGTGCGGGCTACGTGAACTTCCTCGACGCCGACGACCAGCCACACATCGAGGACACCTACGCTGGGAACTACGCCCGCCTCGCCCAAGTCAAGGCCAAGTACGATCCCGGCAACCTCTTCCACATCAACCAAAACATCAAGCCGGCAGGCTGACACTTCAATCAACCCGGCGAGTGCATGCGGTTGGTACGCCGGGTGGGTCACCGGTTCCCAGGAGCTGAGCATGCGGGAGCAGCAGGACATTGTTGTCATCGGCGGCGGTCAGGCCGGGCTCGCGATGAGTCGGGTGCTGCAGCAGCAAGGCCGCGACCACGTCGTCTTGGAGCGCGGGCGGGTCGGTGAGCGCTGGCGGACCGAGCGATGGGATTCCCTTCGCTTTCAGTTCCCGAACTGGACCCTGCAGCTGCCTGGCTACGCATATCAGGGGCCCGATCCGGAGGGGTTCGCCCACTACCGCGGGATCCTCGGTCTCCTGGAGGACTACGCGGGGCACCTGGCGGCGCCCGTGCGTGAACACACCGAAGTCCAGGCTCTCGCAGCGCTCGGCGGGGACGAGGGCTTCAAGCTGTCCCTGGCGGACGGGTCCATCCGGGCGCGGAACGTCGTCATCGCGACGGGGCCCTTTCAGCTTCCCCGGATCCCCGCCTTGGCGCAGGAGGTCCCACGATCGGTCCTGCAGCTCGACCCCACGCACTACCGGCGTCCCGAGGCCCTGCCGGAAGGTGCCGTGCTGGTTGTCGGCAGCGGGGCCTCCGGCACCCAGATCGCCGATGAGCTGCTCCGTGCCGGACGCCGCGTCTACCTCTCGGTCAGCAGGCACCGGCGCGCCCCGCGGCGCTTCCGGGGCAAGGACGCCTACTGGTGGTTCGACGCACTGGGCCGTTTCGCGCAAACCATCGACAGCTTTCCCGGGCGTCAGTACCCGCCGTCGACGGTCGTGACAGGGGTGAACGGCGGCTACGACGTCGACGTTCGCAAGCTTGCGGCAGCCGGCGCGAACGTGATTGGCCGGGTCACCGGAGCGTCAGGCGGCGAGCTGGGGGTGCAAGCCAACGCGAATCAGATCCTCGATGAGGCCGATCAGGCGTACGCCGGCTTCGTGGCGGCAGCCCGGGACTTCATCACAAGAGGCGGTGAGGATGGGCTCACCGAGGCGGACCCGGGGGAACCAGAGCCTCTTCCCGGTGTGCAGGAGGTCGAATCGCTGAGCCTCCCGGCGGAAGGCATTACCACTATCGTCTGGGCGACGGGGTACGGCTACGACTATGGCTGGGTCAGGATTCCGGTGTTCGATGCCCGCGGCCGGCCCGCCCAGCAGCACGGCGTCACCGCCGTTCCGGGCCTGTACTTCCTTGGGCTGCACTGGATGCACACGTTCAAGTCCGGGCTGCTCTCGGGTGTGGGCGACGACGCCGAATTCCTGGCCGATCGGATGTCTCGGGGGCGCCGTCCCTAGAGGTAGTCGCCGGCGCGTTCGCGGGCGATTTCCAGCAGCGTGGAATGGAACGCGACCTCGGCCGGGGCGTAGACCTTGTCCTGGCGCTGGGCCAGCAGCACCCGCCGCAGGGGCGCGGCGGAACCGAGGCTGATCACCCGGACGTCCGGGTGCTGCAGGGCCACGGCCGTCTTCGGCACCATGGCCACGCCCATGCCGACACTCACCATCGCCTGCGCTTCCTGGTAGTCGTTGGCCAGGAAGCCGATGGTCGGTTCGAACCCGGCTTCATGGGCGGAGCGTTGCAGCACCTCGACGACGGGGTGCGCCTCGGCCCGCACGATCCACGATTCCTTGCGTAGCTCCTCCATCCGGATCTCCTCGCGGTCGGCCAGCGGATGGCTGCGGGACACCAGCAGGACGGTGCTTTCCTGGAAGACCTCCGTGATCCGGATCGAATCGTCCTGAAAGCGGTTCCAGGGGTAGTCCCACAGCAGGCACAGCCCGGTCACTCCGGACTGCAGGTCGCTCACCAAGTCATCGAAGCGCGCACTGCGGACGGACAGGCCAATTGCCGGGTACCGCTTCTTGAAGGCCCGGATGACCACCGGCAGGAACGAGCCGGCGAGCGTCGGAAACGTGCCAACCGTCAGGGAGCCCCGCTTGAGGCCCGCGATCTGGTCCAGGTCCGACTGGGCGGCGCGCATCTGCCCGATGACCTTGCGCGCGTGCCCGGCGAGGACCTGCCCGGCCTCGGTGGGCACCACTCCGCGGGAACGGCGGTTCAGCAGCGGCTGCCCGACTTCCTGCTCGAGCTTCCGCAGCTGCTGCGAGACGGCGGAGGGCGTGTACATCATCAGCTCGGCCGCGGCGGTGATCGACCCCTGCTCCACCACCTCCACCAGCAAGGCAAGGCGCCGGATGTCGAACAATTCCTGATCAGGATCGTTAAGCAACGCTTTACCCTTCTGTTGAATTTGTTAATTCTATACATTCACGCTCCCTTGCGCGGGGTGGCGGGAGCAATTTCCGACGACGGCATCCCGGTAAGTGGGACAGCATGGGCCTCAGTGACAGTGATTGAAGCATCGCTACAGTCCTATACAGAAATCCAACCTTGTCTTCATTTGTGATCTGAATCAATCTCGAATCAAGCCCTTGAACACTTGGGCAGAACCGAAGCAAGGAACAGACCATGAAGATCGAGGCGGAGTGGATGCGCGGAGGCACCAGCAAATGCTGGGTCTTCGAAACCGGCCAGCTGGATGAAACCGGGACCAGCCCGGACGTCCTGCTGCCCCGGCTGTTCGGCAGCCCCGACCACCGGCAGATCGACGGGGTGGGCGGCGCCACCTCCACCACCAGCAAGGCGATGATCCTGCACCGCCCCGCCGACGCCGGCGTCGACGTCGAATTCACCTTCGCCCAGGTGGGCATCGAAGAGGCCGCCGTGGATTGGGGCAGCAACTGCGGCAACTGCTCGGCAGTGGTGGGCCTGTACGCCATCGAAAAGGGCTGGGTGGTTCCCGACGGCGACGTCACCCGGATCGTCACCCGCAACACCAACACCGGCCAGGTCATCATCCAGCGGGTCGCGACGCCGGCCGGCGCCCTGCCGATCGTCCCGCAGGCCCAGATGCCCGGCGTCCCGTTCCCCGGCTACCGGGTGGGGCTCGGCTTCCTGGACCCGGCCGGCAAAACCACGGGCCAGCTGCTTCCCACCGGATCGGCCACCGACACCATCGTCGCCGGCGGGACCCGCTGGACTGTCTCCATGGTCGACGCCGGAGCGCCGGTCGTCATGCTGCGCGCCGAGGACCTGGGTCTCGACCCGGAGCGCTACGGCAGCTGGCCCGCCGGGCTGGAACTGCAGCTGGACACCCTGGAACACATCCGGCGCCAGGCAGCCGTGCGGATGGGGCTCGCGGCAACGCCCGCCGAGGCCGCCCGCGCCGTCCCCAAGGTCGCCGTCGCGGGGGCCCCTGCCCCGTCCGACGCCGACAGCGACGTCGCCGTCGTCATGCTTTCGATGGGCAAGCCGCACCCGGCCCTGGCCATCACCGGAAGCATCGCCCTGACCCTCGCGGCCCGCACCCCGGGCACGCTGCTTGCCGACATCACCGGCGGGACCGTTCGCCCCACCCTGCGGCTGCGCACCCCGGCCGGGGTCATCGAAACCTGGAGCGAGGAACGGGACGGGCAACTGCTCGTCGGCGTCGACCGCACAGCCCGCACCATCGCCACCACCACCATCCACCTTCCCGAGGCCCTCGGCACCGCCGTCGGCGCCTCCTTTGCCAGCGCTACTCGATGAGGAGAAAGCATCATGACTAACATCGCAGAAAAGACTGCAGAAGAAACCGTAGAAAAGGCACCGCAACAGACCGCCCCCGGCGACACCCGCGTCGAGCCCTCCCGGCGCCCGGACCGCCGCCGCCGTATCCTGCTGGTGACGGTAGCCGCGATCGCTGTCCTGGGTCTGGTCGCCCTCCTGTTTGGAGGTGGCCTGTTCAACCCCGCGGCCGCCCCTGACTCGGAGCCGACCATGACCGCCACCCAGATCATCCCGCTTGTCATCCTCGTGGTGATGTTCGTCGTCGCCACCAAATGGCCGCTGAACATCGGCGTCATGGGGCTGGTGGCGTCCTTCGGCGTCGGCTACTTCATGCTCGGCATGAGCGACAAGGAAATCCTGGAGGACTTCCCGGCCAGCATCGTCCTGACGATCATCGGCGTGACCTACTTCTTCAGCATGGCCCAGCGGAACGGGTCCATCGACATCATCGTCCAGACCTGCGTGCGCCTGGTGCGGGGCAAGACGATGCTGCTTCCCTGGGTGTTCTTCCTGCTGGCTGCCGCGCTGACCTCGCTGGGCACCTTCTCCCCGGCAGCGGTGGCGCTGCTGGCACCGGCGGCCCTGGGACTGGCGTACGAGTCGCGCATCCACCCGGTCCTGATGGGCGCCTTCGTCATCAACGGCGCCCACGCCGGCGGCTTCTCCCCGCTTTCCGTTGCCGGCGTGCTGGTGCACGACATCGCGCTGAAGAACGGCTTCCCCATCTCGCAGGGCGGGCTCTTCACGGCCAGCTTTGCCCTGAACTTCATTCTTTCCGCACTGACCATCGTGCTGTTCGCCCTGCTGGGCAAGCTGCGCGACAAGCACGGCAACGAGTACACCGGTCTGGACACGGCCCGCACCGGCCGTCCCGGGGGCCAGCAGATCTTCACCCTGGTGCTGATCGCCGTGATCCTGGTGTGCACGCTGGGCTTCCACATGCCGATCGGCTTTGTGGCCCTCTCCGCCGGCCTGCTGCTGGCGTTCGTCAACATCAAGGAACACAAGACGTTCATCGGCGGCGTGTCCTGGTCCACCGTGCTGCTGGTGGCCGGCATGATCACCTACGTCTCCCTGCTCCAGCACGTGGGCGTCATCGACACCCTCGCCGAGATGGCCCTCGCCCTGGGCGCTCCGCTGCTGATCGCCCTGGTCCTCTGCTACGTCATCGGCGTCGGCTCCGCGTTCGCGTCCTCGACGGCGCTGCTCACCGCCTTCATCCCGATGGCCGGGCCGCTGCTGGCCACCAGCTCGCTCAGCGCCTCCGGAACCGTCGCGGCCCTCGCTATCGCGGCCACCGTGGTGGACGTCTCCCCCTTCTCCACCGACGGCGCCCTGGTGGTGGCCAACGCCCGCGACAACGACCGCCAGCGCGTCTACCGCCAGCTCATGATGTACGCCGGAGGTGTGGTCCTGGTGGCGCCGGCGCTGGCCTGGGTGCTGCTGGTGCCGACCGGGGTTATGTAGGCGGGCTCTTGTTACGGGCCAAAGGCAGGCCGGCTTTCAGAGCCGGCCTGCCTTTGATTTTGCGATGTTTACAGCCCGGCGGCCACAGCATCCACCTACTGGACTTCGGCCGCTGGGGCGTCCACCTGCACCGCCATTTGAAGGAGCGGGCGACGGCGGACTCGTCCTCAGCGATAACGTCCCCGCGCACCTCGCCTTGGTGAAAGAGGGGTTCGATGCGCGGCTGGGGCGGACGGCTGTGCCTCGTGAGTTCTGACCTATATCTCTCGCCTCATCGAAAGCCCCACTGAGCCCAGTAGGGGCTGCGAGGCGGCGCCACAAAGATACTATTGGGGTCGCTACTACCGCTCGTTGCGGTTTCAGTTTGGGAGGGGACAAGAAAATGACCACGGAGAATAAGGCGCTCGTGCCCGTATGGGCGCTCGCTACCGAGGCAGTTAGCGTGTCGAACGTGCTTGGCAACGACGGTATGACACCGGGGCGGCTCGCTGAACTGAGAACCGTACTCGCTGCGCTTGCGGACTCCCCTGTGGTCACTCTGGAAGCACATCCAATCTCCACCACGCGGGATCGGAACAGCGGGATTGCGCTTCACGCGGCCAGCCCGCTCGCTAGGCAGCTGGCAGAGCTCGTCACCAACACCGCAAAGGCCACATCTCCGGTAAACGTCGCAGAAACGGGTGACGTGCTCTACCGAATGGTGGTCCCTGCAAAGGTCGCCGCCCAGGTCGGTAAGGGCCTTGTAAACCCCATGGTTTCCAAAGCCGCTGCTGGCGGTATTCGGGGCGCGTTGGTCAACTCTGCCGGGACCACTGTTGCGCAAGCCTCGTTTGTGCCTGTCGCTGGAGGCGCGGCTGCTGCCGGCGCCGCAACCGGCTCCGCCGCGACCGCTAGTGTGGCAGTCGCGAGCGCCGGGGCTTTGACAGTGGCGGCGCCTCTAGTGCTGATGGCCGTCGCGGTCAGCGCGAGCGCCTACGCCGATCACCAACGCCAGCAAGCGATCGAGCGAATTACCGACCTCCTGGAGCAATTGCACGACGACAATCTCGACAGCGAGCGCAACGAACTGGATGCTTGTCCCGAAGCGATCGACAAAGCGACATCAGTCCTCCTCGACCAAGGCCGCATCGGGCTGTCGCTGGGCCTTGATTCCGCATCGCACGCGATCAGCACGGCGATCGCAGCAACCCGGAGGCGGCTCAAGAAGTGGCAAGCAGCGCTGGATGCACTGCCCGAAGGGCCAGTCGAAGTAGGTGCGCTGGCGAAATCGTTCCCCGGCTTCAACGAGGAGGGCGGCGTATTCCGCGCGCATCTGGAGATCGCTCGACTCGCCATCGCTCTAAAACGCCGGGTACTCGTGCTTCAAGCAGTGGAACATGCTCAACAGGACACGGACAATCCATTCAAGAGCTTCATCGGGTCGTTGCATGACGATGAACGTGGCATCGACGAGCTGGAATCCGCCATCACCTCAGTTCTGATTCGGCTGTCGGCTCTTGAGCTGAAGCGTGATGGAGGTTTCCGGATTCCCGCGTTCACCCCCGGCGAGGTCGACAACCTACTCGTCGCCGCATATCGCCTTCGATCCATGGGCGACGGCTTGCCCACAGGATTCCACCAGGCCGATGTCGCGATTGAGATCGAACGAAGCAGGGACGGATCTCTCATAGTTTTCCCTGCGGCGGCTGCCTAGGCACCCTCAACGGGACTGCCGGCGGCATCCCATTGCTAGTCTCGCTTCACGAACTACTGATCCCACGGAGAAAACTATGTCTGGAAATGCGGAGAAAGCTGCAGCCATGTTGAAGAACAGCGGAGCCAAGGCACAGGCCGCCGGCTGCAAGCTCCGCGCTCTCGCCACTGACCCCGAAGTGCAAGCGAAAGCAAAAAAGGCTGCCATTGAAGGTAAAAAGATCTATGAGGTTGTAACAAGCCCCAAGGCTATGGAGTTCTACCGTCGGGCAGCGGAAGTCATAAAAAAGACGCGGAAGAAGTAAGTCCGACATACAGGTCCGCCAAGCACTTTGATTGATGGACGCTCGATGTCCGCGTGATCGGCCGAACACGGCAAGCGATATTCAGCAAGGACTCGAGGTTGAACTCCCTGCGTCTCGCGCCGCTATGGATGCACCAGCACCTTCACGGCGGTGTCCTTGTGGTTGATGAGGGTGTCGAAGCCCTGCTCCACGAGGTCGTCGAGCGCGATCCTTCCGGTGATGAATGGCTTGAGGTCCACCTTGCCCTCCTGCACCATCCTGATCACGGCGGGATGGTCCCGGACGTAGGCGATGGTGCCGCGCAGGTCGATCTCCTTGAGCACCAGCTTCTGCATGTCCACGGTGGCGGGCGCGCCCCAGATGGAGACATTGACC
>NZ_JBFTHF010000014.1:0-22974 GCF_056394105.1 Arthrobacter sp. 10T419
CCGATACCCCGGTCCCGGTGCTGCCGTCTCCGAAGGCCCATCCGTAGCCGGTGATGCCGGCGTCGTCGGTGGAGGCGCTGGCATCGAAAGCCGCGGTCAGACCGGAGGCCGAGGCGGTGAACGACGCCACCGGCGCGGCATTCACCGTGAAGGGAACGCGCTGCACCGCAAGGACGGCCGAGGTGTCGACGACAGTCACCTTCAGCCATTCATCCATCGTTGCTCCGCCTTCCACCGTGATCCTGGAAAAGTTCGGGACCGGGGTGGTGAGTCCGTAGTACGACAGCCACGTCGACGACGTCAGCGGGCGGTCGCTGGCGAAGCTGTGAGTGTCCCCGTTGAAGAGGAAAACCGGGAGTTGATAGGCCAGGGATTCGGAGGCGAAGGCTTTCACCAACGGTTCGTAGGCGGTGCGGCTCGGGGTTCCCTTGAACATATCGGCCTGGGTCGTGAAGACAACGGCACGGCTGGCGTTCGCGGTGGCACGTTGGAAGGCAGCGTGAATGAGGGCAATGCCGGCGTCGGTTCGTGCGTTGACTTCGGCGGTCTGGGCACTCGTCGGCGCTGAATATCCGCTCCAGGTTGCCAGATCGTTGGCCGAGCCCACGATGTGCACCGCGGCGAACGTGAGGCCTTCCCGGTCGTAGAGCACGTTCTCCGGATAGCCGGACTGCGCCGTGACGCTGGCCGCGTTCCGTCCGAGCGTAGTGCCGGGAGCCGGGAAAAAGACCTGGCGCAGGGCGGCCAGGCGGTCGAGCGGATTGGCGGCACCCACGGAGGCACCCGAACAGTCGGCCCATTCATTGTCGCCGGGCGTATAGACCAGCGGATCGGCAAAAGTGTCGAAATTCGCCCTGATGGTCGCGTAGTACGAGTCGGAGCAATTAGGCGGGCCACCGATGTCGCCGAGATGGGTCACCAGCTGCACTTGGGGATCCGCATTGATCTGCCCGATCCGCTGCGGGAAAACGCTAAGCTGCGTGGAGCCGTAGGGAGTGTCCCCGATCACGGCGAAGCTGAAGGGGGTAGCGGCCGCGACCGTTTCCGCGGCGGCTGCGGTGAAGGTCAGGGACAGCGCGATGGCGGCCAGCGCTGAAACGAGCTTGAGCTTCACCGACATCTCCTCGCATTAGGACAGCTAATCCTGGAGACCGTTCCTGCCGCAATCACGGTTCGGGTGGCCCAGATCCGGGTGCCGGTAGCCGCTCCAAACCGTCTCGGGTACCGAAAGGCTACAAGTGGGGCATCCGGTTGTCCAGCACACGTCCCGCCGTGAATTCGCACTGTAAATCCGCGCGAATCCGCGGCGGCGCTGCGGACTCACGGGACCTGCGTTCGGCCGGGGTTCGCCGGCCAAGTAGGGCCGGGCCTTTGCGAGTGGTCCGTACCCGCCCATCAATGGCCGGCCCAGTAGTCCGGGCCAATTACGCGATGAGACAGCCGGAAAAGACGCGTACTGCTTACTCGCGTGCCCGGCCGGAGGCACTCCTAGGTTTGTCTGATACATCCAGTCAGCAAACACCTCTGGGTACTGAGTAGGTCTCGACAATGTGCTTTTCGAACATCGGCTCCGTGACGGGCTTTTCCAGCTTGTCCTGGCAAGTTTCGGCGCGCTGCGGCCACCGTGTCCCGGCCGTCGGCCCGGCCGCAGACGGCGGGGACAGGGCCGGCCGAACCGCCATCCCGGCATGTGGCAGATTCGGCGGCCCGCAACTCAACTGGCAATCCAGCGTCCGCCTCGATTTGTACTACGTAGAAAAACTGGTCTCTCGCCGGCGACATCATCCTGCGGCCCAACGCCACGATGATGAAGAACCCAGCCGGCGCTTACTAAAACGGGGGAATCATGCCTTTGCTCAAACACGAGCGGTCCATCAGCGCCGAACTGTCCGATGCCAAGCTGGCCGCGGCGCTGGCTGAAGGGGCCGGAGACCTCCTGAGGACCCTGCAGGGCCGGGACACCACCTTCACCCCCAAATCCCTGGGCGCGGAGGGGGACAGGCGCTCCCATCAATTCCTGAAGAAGATGCTGCTCCGCACCCGGCCCAAGGACCAGGTCCTCTCCGAGGAGGCGCCGGACCAGGTCTCGCGCCTGCGGGCCGAACGGGTATGGATCATTGACCCGTTGGACGGGACCCGCGAATTTTCCGAAGGCCGCCGCGACTGGGCAGTGCACGTCGCACTGTGGCAGGAAGGCGAGCTGACGGCCGGCGCAGTCGCGCTTCCCCGGCTGGACATGGTCCTGACGGGCGAGGACGGCGGCGGATCCGCCGCTCCCCACACGGGTCTGCGAATGGCCGTGTCCCGGAGCAGAGCGCCGGGAATCGCCGGCTCCGTGGCCGCAGACATCAACGCCACCCTAATTCCGATGGGCTCCGCCGGGTTTAAAACATGCGCCGTCGCCAGCGGCGAAGTCGACCTTTACCTGCACGACGGCGGCCAGTACGAATGGGATTCCGCCGCACCCGTCGTCGTCGCCCGTGCCGCCGGACTGCATGTGAGCCGCCTCGACGGCTCGGCACCGCGGTACAACCAGGAAAACCCCTACCTCCCGGACCTGCTGGTCTGCCGCCCGGAACTCAGCGGACTGGTGTTGGCAGCAATCGGCAGGGCAAAACAGCAAAGCCCCCAAACGAAAGGACACGCCGGTGCGTGACGTGACCGAAAGCCCTAGGCGCATCCTTTCCCAGCTTGAGGTTCTCGAGTCCGAGGCCATCTACATCCTCCGGGAAGTGGTGGCGGAGATCGAGCATCCGGCGCTGATGTTTTCCGGCGGGAAAGATTCGATCGTCATGCTGCACCTCGCCGGTAAGGCGTTCGCTCCTGCCCGTATACCGTTTCCGGTGCTCCATATCGACACCGGCCACAACTTCCCGGAGGTGCTTGAACTCCGGGACCGCATGGTGGCCCGGTACGGATTGAACCTGGTGATCGGATCCGTTCAGGACGCCATTGAGCGTGGGATTGTTCGGGAAGAGCCGAACGGCTCCCGGAACCGGATACAGACCCCGGTGCTGCTGGAAACGGCGGAGAAGAACGGCTTCACCGCCCTGCTGGGCGGTGCCCGCAGGGATGAGGAAAAGGCCCGGGCCAAGGAGCGCATCTTCTCCTTCCGGGACGAGTTCGGCCAATGGGACCCCAAGAAACAGCGTCCCGAGTTGTGGAACCTGTTCAATGCCAAGGTCCACTTGGGTGAAAGCATCAGGGTGTTTCCGCTGTCCAATTGGACCGAGCTCGATATTTGGGAGTACATCGCGGCCGAAGGCATCGAAGTGCCCTCCCTCTACTACGCCCACCAGCGCGAGGTTTTCGAGCGCAACGGCATGCTGTTCGCAGCTAACGAGCTCTGCCAACCCGCCGCCCACGAGCCGACATTCACGGAATCGGTCCGCTACCGCACGGTGGGGGATGCCACCCTGACCGCCGCCGTCCGATCCCATGCCGACAACGTAGAGCTGGTCCTCGAAGAAGTCGCTGCCTCCCGGATAACCGAACGCGGGGCAACCCGCGGCGATGACCGGGTCAGCGAAGCGGCGATGGAAGACCGAAAGAAAGAAGGCTACTTCTGATGGACCTGCTGCGATTTGCCACTGCCGGATCGGTCGACGACGGCAAGAGTACCCTGATCGGTCGCCTGCTGTACGACTCCAAGTCCATCTTCAGCGACCAGCTGGAAGGAGTTGAGCGGACCAGCCGTGAAATGGGCTCGGAATACACAGAACTGTCGCTGCTGACGGACGGGCTGCGGGCCGAGCGGGAACAGGGCATAACCATCGACGTCGCGTATCGGTATTTCGCCACCCCGTCGCGGAAATTCATCATTGCGGACACCCCCGGCCACATCCAGTACACCCGGAACATGGTGACCGGGGCCTCCACCGCGGACCTGGCGATTGTGCTGGTAGACGCCAGGAAGGGACTCGTTGAGCAGAGCCGCCGCCACGCCTTTCTGGTTTCCCTGCTCCAGGTTCCACACCTTGTGCTGGCCGTCAACAAGATGGACCTCGTGGGATACTCGCGCCAGGTCTACGAGGACATCCGGCGGGAGTTCACGGAGTTTGCGGCAAAACTGCAGATCGCAGACCTGACCGTCATCCCCGTCTCCGCCCTGCACGGGGATAACGTCGTGGACCGCTCGGAGAACATGCCCTGGTACGAGGGCGGTTCACTGCTCAACCACTTGGAGAACGTTTACATCGCCAGCGACAGGAACCTGGTGGACGGACGGTTCCCTGTGCAGTACGTAATCCGGCCGCACACCAGCGAGCACCACGACTACCGCGGCTATGCGGGCAAGATCGCCGGCGGGGTGATGCGAACCGGGGACGACGTGATCGTGTTGCCCAGCGGGCTGCCCAGCCGCATCGCGTCCATTGAAACCGCCGATGGTCCGGTGGACGAGGCGTTTGCGCCGATGTCTGTGACAGTCCGGCTGGAGGATGACATCGACATTTCGCGGGGGGACATGATCTGCCGGCCGCACAATCAGCCGAGCGTGTCCCAGGATATCGATGCCATGGTCGCGTGGATGAGCGAGGAGCCTCTCCGGCCCGGGCAGAAGCTGGCCCTCAAGCACACCACCCGCAACACCAGGGCCCTGGTGCAGTCCGTGCAGTACGAACTCAACGTCAACACCCTGCACCGGGACGAATCCGCCCCCGAACTTGGGCTGAACTCCATCGGCCGCGTCCGGCTGCGGACGACGACGCCGCTGCTGACCGACGAGTACCGGCGGAACCGTGAAACGGGCGGATTTGTACTGATTGACGAAAACACCCACAGTACCGTCGGCGCCGGAATGATCATCTGAAGCCACTGGCCGGGGCCATCACGCGTCACTTATCGGGGAGGATCAAAAGCAATGAGGTCAGGGAAAGTTTTTCGGGAGGGTCCGCGTGCTGCGACACCGGGCACGGAGCGGATTCTGCTGGTGGGTTCCAGCGGCGGTCACCTGGCGCAGCTGATGTCGCTGCGCCCCTGGTGGTCTGCGCATGAGCGGGCGTGGGTCACCTTTCCCACCGAGGATGCGAAGTCGAACCTCGAGGCGGAGACCGACGTTTCATGGGCGTACTCGCCTACTACACGCAATATTCCCAATCTGCTCAGGAACGCCTGGCTTGCCTATCTCGTGATTCGCCGCTTTCTCCCCACCGTCGTCGTCTCCACCGGCGCCGGGAGCGCTTTCCCGTTCTTCGTCGCGGCCAGGGCTCTGGGCATCGCGACTGTGTACATAGAGGTCTTCGACAGGGTTGAGAGCCCCACCTTGACCGGCCGGCTCTGCCGCCCCTTCTCGGATCTCATGCTTGTCCAGTGGCGGGACCAACTTGGTCTGTACCCGGATGCGCAGTTGCTGGGAAGACTCCTCTGATGAGCAGGGCATCCAGGACAATAACGGTACTGGTGGGAACCGACTGCCATCCGTTCAAGAGAATCATCGACTGGGCCGACAAGTGGGCCCAGTCGAATCCGTCGGACCGGGTGATGGTTCAGTACGGCCACAGCGCACCACCGCGTATTGCCGCCGGCCGGGACTTCGTCTCGCCCAAGGAGCTGGCCAACCTGTTGGAGAGCAGTGAGATCGTCATTCTTCACGGTGGCCCTGCCACGATTTCAGAGGCGCGAAAGGCCGGCCACCTCCCATTGGTGTTTCCCCGGGACCCGCAATACGGGGAACATGTCGATGACCATCAGCAACGGTTCACGCGCTGGTCCGCCGAGAGGGGCCTCGCCATTTGCGTGGAGTCGGCGCCGGAACTGGACGCCCATGTGGCCGCGTCGGCGGAGAACGGCGCGGGAACCCGTCTCCTGATAGAGACCGAAACCTTCGGCGCCGACGAGGCCGCGCAGAAGCTGGCCGCACTGCTGCACAAGCGCCGGACCTCGACGAACCGCGCCTCCGTCGGAGCGCCCGTGGTGCTGTATGTTGCTGCTCCGGCCCACTCCGTGGACACCGTGCTGGAGTCGGTCGGGGGCCGCGCCTCAGTGGCTGTCCTCGGCGATACGCGCCAGCTCTGGCAGCGCGGCATCCTCGACAACGAGGATTGCAGCTGTGGCGTTCCCTTCCATGAGTGCGGGTTCTGGAAGGCCGTCGGCAAGTCCGCGTTCGGCGGTTGGGACGAAGTCGATGTCCGCGGTGTCAGCAGGCTTGCCGACGCCGCCATGCCGGCACGGAGGTTGGGGCCGGCGGCGCTGGCTGGAAGGCGGGAAGGACGGCTGCAGCTGGCCCGGTACAGCGGTTATTACCAGGCCATCTATGCTGCTGCCAGGGATGTCTCAGGTGCAGACGTCCTGGTCGACTCAGGCGAGGACCCAACGCTGGCCTACGCGCTGAGCCATAATCGCGAGATCGACCTCCGGTTCCTCGAGATCGCCACGGCTGCTCCGTTCTGGTCCAAGACGCGGACCGCAGCCATGCGGGACAAACCGTCCTGGCTGAGCGCAGCATGGGCGGCCCAAGCATTGAGCCGCCACCACATTCCCCGGGCCAGCCTGCCGCCGTCGGCCGCAAACGATAAGCAAGTCGTCGCAGGGGCCTGGACCGAGTTAGGACTGCCCGGTGGCAGTGCCGGCGACGGCGCCGCCGATGGTGCCGCTGGCCGGATCGGCCAGCCCACGGGGCCGTTCCACGCCATGGCTGCACGTCACGCCATGGCCGCCCCTCGCACCAACTCCGTACCCGACCCCGTTGCAGGGTGGTGATGACCATGGACCGGGTCACGGCCATAATTGCCACGAGGGACCGCCCGGAGATGCTGCGACAGGCGGTCAGCGCCGTGCTGGCGCAGACCTACGCCGGATTCATCGAAGTCCTGGTGGTCTTCGACCAGTCCGACCCTGACTATTCCCTCGCCGAGGAATCAGCCTCCCGAAGCGTGCGTGTCCTGACCAACGGGCGGAAGCCGGGACTGGCCGGTGCCCGCAACAGCGGCATCGAGGCAGCAACGGGGGAGTTCATCGCGTTCTGCGATGACGACGACCTCTGGCTAGCGCACAAGATCGAGGCGCAGGTGCAGGTGCTGGCGGACAGTCCCGGCACTGAGTTCGTGACCTGCGATATTACGGTCTCCTACGACGGACAGTCCCACGACCGCCCGTTGGGGAAGTCCTGGATCACTTTCGCCGATCTGCTCCGCGACCGGCACACAGAACTCCATCCCTCGACATTCCTGATGCGGCGCTCCGCCGTTCTGGACGGGTTCGGTCTGGTGGACGAAGACGTCCCCGGCGGATTCGGCGAAGACTACGAGTTTCTCTTGAGGGTCTCCCGCCGGGGGCCGATTGCCCACGTCCGCCGGGTTTCGGCCATGGTCAGGTGGGGGAGCCAGTCCTTTTTCTTCCGCCGCTGGCAAACGATGTGTGATGGTCTGTCATGGATTCTGGACAAGTACCCGGAGTTCGACACGGTGCCCGCCGGGGCTGCCCGGATCAGGGGCCAGTTGGCGTTCGCCCACGCGGCCATGGGTGAGCGGCGAAAGGCTCTGCGCTGGGCGGTATCGGCTGCCCAACGCAATCCCTTGGAACCGCGCGTTCCCCTAGCCGCCGCCGTCGCGTGCGGCATTGTGACTCCGGCCCGCGTCATGGAGGCACTCCACAAACGGGGCCGCGGCATCTAGCGGCCGGCCCCGCCGGTCAACCGCTGACCAGCTTCCGCCAAGCCGCGGCGGAAGGCGCGTCCGTCAGGCGGTAGTCGCCGATCTTGACCGCGGAGTCCCAATACGCCACGAAGAGGGCATTGTTGTCCTTCAGGTACTTGCCGACCTTGGTAAGCCACGCACCACGTCCCGCCCCGCTGGGGTCCGAGGGAATGAGCCGGCTTCCCGTCTCGGCAATGCCGAAGGGCTTTCCCGCCCCCTTGGAGACCGCAACGACGTCTCCGTAGACCTTGGCCGGGTCCGGGTAGGTCGAGGGACCGGCGACGCTCCCGGCGTCGTTGTAGGGATCCCAGGCCAGGACGTTGATGTAGTCGGCCCCCGGGTAGTAGTCCTTCCAGTTCAGCTTCGAAGCCGGGTTCACGGTCCATCCCATGAGGATCAGCGTGGAGTGCAGGTGCTGGTTGTTGGCCTGTTTCTCCAGCTGCACAATGTGCTGCCACGCTGCACGGTAGGCGGCAGCGGTGTAACTTCCCTTGGCGATTTCGGCCTCCGGTTCGTGCACGTAAGACCAGTACGTTTCCTGGTCCCGCGGGGCCGTCTTGAACCAGGCCAGCAGGGCCTCATCGTAGGTGCCGGCCAGCACGTCCGCCGGCAGCGGGCGGAAGGAGATCACCAGGGATCTACCCTTAAACGTTTCCAGCGATGACCAGCTGGACGGAAGCGCATCGTCGAAGAGCCGGACGGTGCCCAGCGAACCGAAGCGGCACTCCTCCCGCGCCAGCGCTTCTTCACGTGTCCCTCCGGAGCTCGATTGTCCAAGGCTGGAGCCGAAGACGGTCCCCGACGTCGGCGCGGGGGCGGGAGTCGGCGCACCGGCAGGTACCTCCTGCATGGAGACGTCATCCACCTGCAAAAACTGGCCCGGTGCCAGGTCCCACGCCAGGATGTTCAGGTCCATGGACGAACAGTTGTAGGCGGCCGTGACATCGAAGGCGATCTTCGTCCAGCTCGTGTCCGTCAGGTTGAAGGAGGACCCGGTGAGCGGGACGTCGCCCTGTTCCTCGCGGACCCGTACCTGACCCGATATGCCGGGGGTGTCGGTACGGACCCAGGCGCTTACGGTGTAGCGCGTTCCGGCTTTGGTGGATCTGACGGTATTGAGTTCATCGTTCAGGACGGCTGTCTGCTTGCGGTTCGTTGTGAGCTCGACGGCGTGCCGGCCACTGTGGCCGCCGCTAACTACGGCCAGCTCCTGGGTGCTGCTGTCATTGGTCCGCCAGCCAGGGGTGCCAACTTCAAAACCGCCGTTTACCACCTGTTCTGCCGAGCCCGCCTCAACCGGATCAGAGCCGGCTTCGGCAAGACCCAGGACAATTGCCAGGGCCGTGCAGCTGCCGGCAACTAACCGCCTGAGGCGGCTCCGGTGCGCGGGGGTCCGCCGGGGCAGGGGCAAGACGGCATCGGTCCCTGGGGTATACCCGGTGTCTCTTGAGCGATTCATAGGCTTGCTCCTGCGCCCGAGGGCGTTGATCACGATGCACAGTGAGACCCGGCTGCGATCAGGGCTTTCGAATCGGGTCAGAGCGGCCGTGTTGATGTGAAGAGACTGTACAACTCTTCGTCACGGATTCCCACAGGTGCTACGCGGGCGGCGTCTCAAATTACTCGTGTATCAGGACAGCAATATCGTGCACAATGGGACCACATGCCGCAGGCGGCAGTTTGGGGGGACCGGCGGAGGGACCGATGATGCGCAACCGGTGGCGGGTACAACGCCTTGTGAGCGGCACAGGCACGTCGCCGTTGGACACTCTGGTGGAGCAGCTCTGGCGCCTCCCGGTCGCTTCGGGTCAGATCCGTGTTGTTCTCAATCCCGCTGCCGACGATGAATGGCGCGACGTGGAATCGTATTGGGTGCTTCCCAACGCGTCACAGGCGCGGCTGCTGATCCCGCTGGCGACGCCGCAGGTCACGGCCGCCAGTCTGCTCCAGTACCGGGCGTTGCGCCGCGGCAAAGTCAATACGGCGCGAATCCTCTTGGGATCGTTGGCCCGGCTGGGCATACGGCCGGTCCTGACCAGGTTGTGCGTTCAGGAGCGCGTGGCTCCGGTGGCGCGGGGAGCCCGGGAAGCGCTGCCGCTTGCCGCCGTGGCGGCCAAGCTGCGCGGCAGCGTCATGACAGAGGGAGAGGCCGGGCCGGACTTCCACGCTGCGGGTCACCAATTGTTCGCCTCGATAGGTATCCGGGAAGGCGATAATCGCAAGCCGACGCTGCAGCTGGTGGACGGGGCGGGGAAGCCGGCCGGCTATGCCAAACTGGCCTGGAATGAGAGCAGCAGTGAGTTTGTCCGGACGGAAATCGGTGCGTTGAGGGCCGTCGGCGCGTCGGCCGGGCCGGTGCGGGCTCCCGCTCTGCTGGCCGTTGGAACCCACGGTCAGTTTTCATATCTGGTGACGGAGCCCCTGCCTCTGGACGTGCGCGCCGTGCGTGGAGGTGTCAAGGGCCCCACCCCTCAGGAGCTCTTCGCCCTGTGCCCCGTTAGCAGGGTGGACACGCTGTCCTCCACCGAACACTTCCAGAATTTGAGCCGCCGGCTGGCTGCCCTTGACCCGGCGTCTGAACCGGAGTTGGCGCAGGCCCTGGCCCGCCTGGAAGAGTTGTTGCGCGCCGGGGATCCGTTGTTGCCGGTGGCCGAACGCTGGCACGGTGACCTTGTTCCCTGGAACACCGCAAGGGATTCCAAGGGTCTCCTGTGGTGCTGGGACTGGGAGTCGTGCGAGCCCGATGCGGTCGCCGGCCTGGACGCCGTGCACTGGATGTTCAGTGTCAGGCGCGAACGCGGCGAGGGTCCGATGGCAGCCAATCTGCTCCGTGCCATGGCGGACGCCGGACCGTTTTTCGAGGCAGCGGGTGTTCGGCGGGACGCCTGGCCCGTGCTGGCGGGGGTCTACGCGATGGTGGTAGCCGAACGGGCGTGGACGCTGGCTGTCCGCAACGGCGGCTGGGCCTCGTCTTGGATCTCCGTGCGGGAGCTGATCGACCTGCTCGGCGCCGCCCAGGGCCTCCTTGATGCCCTTGATGGGCAAGGAGCGGTTGAGGAGTCACCTGCCGGCCCGGCTGCGTCCACGGCACCGCCGGCCTAGGGATCCGCTCAGGCCCAGAGCGGATCCCGCTGGAGATAATCCGCAAGTTCCTTGTTGTGCGGGGCGTAATAGGACGTGAGTTCTTCTCTGGCGGCCTCGGGCATGGTGGACCGGGCGCTGGCATTGAACGTTTTGGTGGTTGGCAGGCCATATGGGGGGATGCCAAGGAAATCGCACACCCGGTTAAAGACGCCCTGGACGTCGTCGTACATATCCTCGCTGCGCAGGACCAGCAGCTGGCCCTCCGGAAACGCGCGGTGCCAGTTCTGCAGCTGGGGCAGATACACGCCCCTGGCGCGGTAGGTGTAAAAGTCATGGGCGGCGCTGTAGTACCGGGAGTCGGCCGCCATTTTCCCGGACTCGCCCTCAAGCCTCGCGTCCTCGGCGGCCAGCGCCGCCTCGAAGCTGAGCGGCTCGACGCCGTTCTGGACCCTTTCCTGGTAATGGGAGTATGCGCGTTCCACTGGATCTCTCAGCAGCGCTATCGCCTTGATATCGGGGGCGACCGCGCGCACCTGCATTGCGATCCGGGGGTCCCAGAGATAATACGGGGACGCCTCCCCGCTGATCGGACGGTAGCCCAGTTTCCGGGACAGCAGATTGCGGTACGACTCCGTGTGGAAGTGCGAGCGATACCAGAGCTCGCCTCGCCCGCGCTCCTTGAAGAAGTAATCAGTACTCTTCTTGCCCCGCACCTGTGGAAAGAGCCCCAGGACCCCGGGGTGCATCAAGAGGTAGTTGTACAGGGAGGTTGTGCCGCCGCGCTTTGCGCCGACGATCAGGAAGTCCGGCGCTGGCCTCGCTCCCACGGTCCCCTTGGCGTAGGACCGGGTGACCAGGTCACCGGCATCCTTCATCCACCGTGGAGCTGCGTCTTTGATGTCGCTGAGTCCAAGCATTGCAGATTCCTCATTGGTCTAGTGAGTGGTTTCAGAAGGAAGGGATTCCAGGGAGGGGAGGGGCTAGGTGGCGGTCGGGGTTTTACGGCGCACGGTGCGGGACAGAAGGGCAAGGTCGTCCAGGTGCAGCCGCTTTCTGTCCAGCCAGCACCATGTGGCAAGGGCGGCCATGCTGGCGGACCCGGCAACAAATACGGCTGCCGTTGACTGGCCCATCAGCACCCTGGTCAGCACGCTGACCGGTGCAACACAGGCGCCGGCGACAAACAGGGCGTAGAAAACCCGCCGCGCGCCGAACTTGATGCCCAGGAAGATACGGCTTTCCACGGAGGCTAGCACCGAGTCCAGCAGGAGGCTGAAGGCCCAGGAAACTGCCGCCCCCGTGATGCCCCAGAGGGGAACCAGCCACAGGTTCCCGATCACGTTCAGGACCAGCACAACCACCTTGTTCGCGGCCATCCACCCGCTTCTGCCGCTCATCATGAGCAGCGCGTCCACATTCCCGGCCATCAGGAACGCTATGGCGCCCACGCACAGCACCGTTAGTGCCGTGCTTCCGCTCTCGAAACCGGGGCCCAGCCAGCCAAGGACGGTCGGGGCGAAAAACATGAACAGCGCATAGATCGGCGCCCCCAGCAGCACTATCCAGCTGACCGTTGTGGAGTAGAGATCCTGAACCTGGCGCGTCTTGTTCTCGCTGAGCAGGGCACTGAACCGCGGCGATATCACCATCCTCATGGCGGTGGAGACGATGAGCCCTACGCTGATGAAGCGGCTCGCGGCCCCGTAGACGCCAGCCGCCCCGGCCCCTGCGATCAGGCCCACCAGCACCACATCGAACCAGATGATCGACTGCTCCACGCCCGACGAGAACCATCGGGGCAACGCAAACTTCCATATCTGGACGTTGAGCTCACGGTCCGGCCACAGGGTCCCCCGGCCGCCGGCACCCCGTTCGTGCGCGTCGACGCGCCGCCACAGAACCATCAGGGCCGCCAACATTCCGATCGCCGCGGGCGCAGCCCATGCGATGGATGCCAGCACCGGGATCGTGCCCAGGCCCAGGGCACCGAGTCCGAGGGCGCCCAGCACCAGCAGGGGGCGGGCGACCGGCAGGCCAATGTTGCCGATCGCCGCATACGGCACAATGCTCCCCAGGCCGCGGGTTGCGGCAAGCGCAACCACCATGATCGCAGCCGCGGGCAGGAACCAGCTTGCCCCCTGCACCGCCTGGACCAGCTGTTGGCTGTCGGCGTCACCCCCGGTGCCGAGTTGGGGCGCAAGCACGGCCATCAGCAGTGCCAACAGGATCCCGACCACGGCGGTGGGAACGAGCAGGGCCATGGTGGCGCCCCGGAGCTTGGACCGGTCCGAGATCTGCAGGCGGGGGAGTACCCAGACGGCAGCGGTATCCATGCCGGCTTTCGCCAGGCCCAGCACGATGGTGAAGATGGCGATGGTCTGCAGCACGACGCCGGAGCCCGCTTCGCCCAGTGCACGCGCAAGGATGAACGTCAGCGCAAAGCCCATGACTGAGCCGATCGCAGCTCCCAGGATTCCGATGATGCCGCCGCGTGCGGCCTGCCGGCGTTCCGCGCTGTGGGGGGAAGCCCCCCGGTCAACTTCCTGCTCCACCCCGGCGGCGCTCACGACGACTTGAGGCTTCCGGCTTTGGAAATTGAATCGGAAATGGACGCCTTGGAAGCTGACTCCGCGAGGAGCGCCTTGGAGACTGTTCCCTGGGCGGCCGCTTTGGGCAGGCTTTTGACTTCCCGGTGCCGGCCCTCCTTCGCGGAGGCTTCCGGGTCAAGGATCCTTCGCCCGGATGGGACCAGTACTGTTCCCGCGAGCTGTGCCTCGATGTCGCTCATTTCGGCGGCGTTCAGAGCCAGCGCATCGATCCGGGTCCGCAGGCATTCCCCGACAAGCAGAACGAAATCGGAGAGACGACCGGCTGCCAGACGGCTCGAATGCGGTGCTGACGGCGGCAGAGCCAGAATGATCACCTGGCCCGAGTCGCGTCCAATGAGTTCCCGGCGGACCGCTTCGGTCACGAAGTCATCGGCGTCGAAGATTGTCCGTCCGCGTTGTGGCTGGAACACCGAGAGGGACTGTACGAGGCCGGATCTGAAGAGGCGGCCGTCGGTTCCGGCAGCATGGCTGTCCAGCTGCAGTCCGGCCGTCAGGACCCTCATTTGGTCCTCCGAGGCCCCCATCATGATCAACTCGACGCGGGTTCCAGCCTCAGCCAGCACGACCGCAAGGTTGGCAGCCACGTCCGAGGGCCGCGAATGTTGAGTCTCATCGATGACCGTCAGGGTGCGCAGCCGGTTGTTTGAGCTCGCCAGGAGCCGTTCACGCACCACACGGAACTGGTCCAGGTCCGCGCCCGCGGCAGGCATCGTTGCACGGGAGGCGCTCAACCGGACCAGGAGGGGGCCCGCGCCCGCCCCGCGTACGTCGTACCAGTCCCGGACGCGCCGGTCCAGCATATTGACGGCGAACGCTAGCAC
This sequence comes from Arthrobacter sp. 10T419, assembly GCF_056394105.1. NCBI lineage: Bacteria > Bacillati > Actinomycetota > Actinomycetes > Micrococcales > Micrococcaceae > Arthrobacter > Arthrobacter sp. 10T419. The sequence continues at coordinate 14,149 of NZ_JBFTHF010000014.1, forward strand.
CAGCCCCAACACGAAGGCGGCCAGCGAGCCGGTGAGCATCACCGTCACCGGCTGCGGGTGATAGCTCACCTCGTTCTGTGCCGCCGGGTTCAGCACCGTACCGCCATTCGTGTCGATCAGGGACAGCTGGTTCAGCTGCGACTGGACACTCCCGATCTGGGCGAGGATCGAGGGTGCACTGCCACCGGCGCGCGGGAGAGCCTTCTGCAGGCCCGACAGCTGCTGCTGAAGCTGGCCCTGGAGCTTGGACTTCCGTTCCTCAGCCTGGCCTTGGCGGTAGGAGAGGTAAGAATTGGCGAGCGCATCCGCGCCCGCCCTGGCGTTCTGCGCCGTGCTCGAAGTGTAGGAAATCGCCATCGTCGTACCGTTGGCCAACGTCGTGACATTCACCCCGGCCCGGAGCGCCGCGACGGAGTCGCCGTGGGCCAGGTTGGCCGCGGCGGACTGGGCCACCACGAAGGAGCTTGCCAGCTGCTGTTCCGTGGAGGCGTCAAGCAATGCTGAGCTCGCTTTGGCGGGGTTAAAAGGGTCGGTGGTGATGACGTTGAGGTTGACAACGGTGGAGGCCGTCACGGAAGTCGGCGTCAAGCCCAGGTAGACCGCGGAGGCGCTGATTCCCAGGAGGGTGACCAGTGCGATGGTTTTCCATTGCCGTCGCAAAACTACCGCGTAGTGACCGAGTCCGACGGAAGAATTCTCGTCCATTTGTTCCTCAATCTGCCGACAGATCGCCGGCAATACGCCCAAAACGGGAGACCTTACTCAGCGCCGGGCCGGGGCTGATGGCACGACGATATAACCCGGCCGGCCGGGGGCATATAGGTATTTGTGTGCAGGTACTACTTAGGAACTACTCGTTGCCCAGCATTGTGCCGGTTGTCATACTGAACGCCGATAGCCAACCAGCCCGATACCTTCCTAAGAGGACGCCAGGCATGACAACGGACCTCCCGGCCGCGACAGCCGGCGTCGCGGCACCGCACCGAACCTTCGTTCAGCGCCAGGATCGGGAACGACCCGGGGCCACCGCCGAGTTGCCGCGCTGGCCGTTTGCGCTGATCTTCCTGGGTTACCCCCTTTGGTGGCTCGCCGGCCTCAGCGATCTCATTTGGATCGGCGTCGGCGGAATCATGTTCCTGTATTTGGTGCGATTCCGTTCGGTGCGGGTGCCGAAAGGATTTTCGGTGTGGGTGCTTTTCCTCCTCTGGATGACGTGTTCGTCCATCGCTATCGATTCACCGGATCGGATGCTCGGATTTGTTTACCGGCTGCTGGTTTATCTGGCGCTGACTGTCATTTTCGTCTATGTCTATAACGCCAAAGCGCACCTGAAGGTGCAGTACGTGCTCGGCTGCCTGACGGTGTTCTGGGCGGTCGTCGTGCTGGGCGGCTATTTGGGACTTCTATTTCCCACTGTGGTCATCCACACCCCGCTGAGCTTCGTTTTGCCGCAATCCCTGATGCGGAACGAGCTGGTGAACCAGATGGCCATCCGGCGGCTGACGCAGTTTAATCCCACCGCCTGGAGCTACATCGACCCACGGCCCAGCGCGCCTTTCCTGTACACAAACAATTGGGGCGCCGCATACTCTCTGCTCCTGCCGCTGGTGGTGGGCTACCTCTGGCAGATCCGCAGGAGCCGCCGCTTTTGGCTGGTGCTGGCGGCCATTCCGGTCTCCTTCATACCGGCGTTCCTGACCCTTAACCGGGGCATGTTCCTGGGTCTTGGCATCGCGCTGCTCTACGCCGCCATGCGGATGGCACTGGCAGGAAACCGGAAGGGCCTTGGCGCGCTGCTGGGTATGGGGATCCTGGTGGCGATCATCGTCCAGGTCCTTCCCGTCACCGAACGCCTGCAGAACCGGCTCGGCGTCAGCAGCACCACCGAGGACAGGGAGTCCCTCTACGCCGAGGCCCTGAACGAAACGCTGAAGTCACCCATTTTTGGTTTCGGGGCCCCCAGGCCGTCCGTCACCATTGGCGCACCGTCGGTGGGAACACAAGGTCAGATCTGGATGGTGCTCTATTCCCACGGCTTCCTTGCGGCAGCCTTCTTCCTGCTCACGTTCGCCGTCATGTTCTTCTATACACTGCGGCTCTCGGACCCGGTGGGCCTGGCCTGCAACACCGTCCTGCTGGTGTCGCTAGTGGAAGTGTTCTACTACGGCATGCTCACGTCGGGCCTGGCGCTTATGCTGATCGCAGGGTCAATCGGCCTGCAAAAGGCAGCCGCACTGAAACGGGGGCTGCGACCGCCGGGCAAAGGGGTGTTCCCATCGAACTTCTAAGCGAGCTCCGCAACGATATCAAGGCAAACCGTGGCCAATCCAAGGGCCAGTTCGTCATGGTTCTTTACCGGATTGCGCACGCAAGCCGCAAGCCATTGGATAGACGCCCCCGGCCGCATGCCGTCGTCGTCGGCGCGGCGTACAGGCTGCTGGTGGAGTGGGTGCTGGGCGTCGAGATTCCCTGGCGCACCAAGGTCGGTTCCGGCGTGCGCGTCTACCACGGCGTCGGCGTGGTCATCAATGACCGGACCGTCATCGGCAACAATGTCGGCATCCGGCAGAACGTCACCATCGGCAACAAGGGTGCCGCCGGTCCGTGCCCGGTGATCGAAGACGACGTCGAGATCGGTGCCGGGGCGATCATCGTCGGCGGCATCCGAATCGGCAAAGGGGCCCGCATTGCAGCCGGCGCCCTGGTGACCAACGACGTGCCACCGGGGTATATGGCGATAGGGAACCCCTCGGTGCTGCGGCCGCCGCTGGCTGTTTCGGCGGACACGACCCCCGCCTGAGCGGCCGTCCGCACTCCGCGGCTACCGGGTGGCGCTATAAACGTCGGTGCCGAAGTGGTTCAATCCGGAAACCCCCGCCATACCCAGATGCGGCAGGGAGAACGTGTCCTCGATACTGGCAAGCAGGCTGTAGTGGTTGTAGAGAGTGTCGGACGAGGTATTGGGACGCACGAAGGGCGAGATCACCAGGGCACCAACCTTCCCCCCTCCCGCACCGAAGACTGCCTGCAGCGGGGCCCCCCGATCGATGTTCTCCCCTTCCTCCTTGTCGCCCTCATCGAAGGTGATGACCAGCATCCCGTCCGCCATAAAAGCAGGGGAGGAGGTGATCGCCGGAACCCACTTCTTCAACCATGCATCAGCCGTGGCCAGACCGCCTGCCACCCCGTCGACGCAGGGGGAATCGTGTCCGTCGTTGCACGTGTTGGGCGTGATGTAGGACAGATTAGGGGTGGTTTCCACCGCTTTCAGATCGGCAGTCAACCCGGTCAGGTCCACGACATTCTTGGCGCAATCGGGGGAATCGGTGATCGCAGCAAAGTACACGAACGGATTATGTCGGGTGGCATACTGGTCGCCGATCCTGGGCGTCTTGGTGGTGTCTGCGGCGTTCAGTTTAGGGTGCCGACACGCGGTTCCCATGTCCTCCATGTAACCCTTCCACGACAGCCCCGCTGAGCTTAGCTGCCCTGCAACGGTGGGCACACTATCCGGGTAGAGGCAGCCGAAGCCGGCAAGCTGGCCGTAGGACGCCGTGCCGGTCTGAGTAAATTCGTGGTAGACGGCACAGTCATGCATGGTCTTGGGGTTGGGGCCCTGTCCGGAGATCTGCGCTATGTAGTTCGGCAGCGAACTCGGCGCCACGGCATAATACGACGTCAGGAGAACGCCTTGCTGCCGCAGCGTCTGCGACAGGTACGGCGCCTCCGATTCCGCGCCCCACGCCCGGTCGTAGCTGGTGTTTTCCAAGTTGATGACAAACACGTGTGCCGGCTTGGTCGCCGCCGACACGGCCGCGGGGGTGCCGCCCGCTCCCGGTTCGGACCCGGCCGGCTTGCCGCCGCACCCCGCCAGAAGGGATGCCAGGGCCAACGCAGCCACTCCAGCAAGTGTCGCGCCAGCAAGTGCCCGTCCGCTACCTGCCCGTCCGCCAAGGGCCCTGCCGGCGGCTGCTGTGGCCGGCAGCGTCGCCATGCCGGACTGCCGGCGGCGGGTTCGGGCGGAGGTACTGCGGTGCGGCCTCATATTGTTTCCATTCCCTCTGTCAGCTGATGCTGCGGCTTTGTTGGCTCTACAACTAGCACCAGCGTGCGGACCGGTCTATAGGTAGTAACGCCTTCATGGCGGCCCGGACGGCATCCGGAGGCGACCTGCCGGCTCCCCTTCGCCCCGCTCGGGTAGCGCCGCGCCGGGGGCGAGTAGTGCAGCAGATTTGACGGGTAGCGACGGACAGGATTCGGGTAGCCGGATGCCTTTATCCGCCTTACTTTTAGCGGTCACGGCGTCATACTCTTGCTTCACTCTTCGACTCTGAGGAGTGCCTGGTCTTCAAGCATGCGCCTCTTCCTGGCGCATTCCGGTCTCTTTCTAAGGGGGCTCCCTGTGTCGAGGGCGCGCGCTGTTTCAAAAATTGTTGGCCCGCTGGCCATTGCTTCAATAGTGTTCTCGACCCTGGTGGCCAATCCGTCACCGGCCTCGGCGGCGCCGGTGGTGGTGCGGAATGGAGCGACGGCAGCGACGGCCGCGGCCTCCTGCTGGGAGATCAAGCAGGACAACCCCGCAGCCGCGGACGGCACCTATTGGCTGCTGACGCCGGCCATGGATGCCCCCGCCCAGTTCTACTGCGACATGACCACCGACGGCGGCGGCTGGGTCCTGGTCGGCAAGGGCCGGGAAGGCTGGGTAGTCAACAACAACGGGAAAGGCTCGCCGTCGGCGCTGCGCACTGCCGGACTGAGCCCTATGTCGTCAGCGACGACGCAGTACTCGGCCACTGTGGTGGAAGCTCTACTCAACGGCGGACGTCCGGACGCCCTGGCCGACGGTATCCGGCTCAAACGAGCCATGAATGCGGACGGAACGCAGTGGCAGGAAGCCCGCTTCAATACGAACAAGCAAGACCGCTGGGTCTGGACGTTCAGCGCGGAGCACCAGGTGGCCTGGTATTCCTTCAACGGCGTGCGCGGCGGCGGAGGGCTGACGTCCAACTTCGGGGCCGACGATGCTTACCAGCGGATCTACACGAATTCGCTGACGGACCAGGCACAGGGCTACACCCAGGGCTTCTCCTATGGCCCGACGGTCGCGGGCACCAGCAGCAGCACCAGCTACCTGTGGTCGGCCACGGACGGGCAGGGCTCCGCCCGTCCCTACACGGAGATGTATCTCCGTCCCCAATTCACCTCCCTGGACGCGGGGTTCACGCGCATCGGTGACAACGGCAGCGCCGTGAAAACGAATGCGCCGGTCGCGGCGTCCTTGGCGCTGGACAGCCCCTGGGGCCTGGCCGATCCGGTGACCCCGAAGCGCGAAGGCGACGTGCTGTCACAGGCGTTCGTCCAGAGCGGCAACACGATGTACGTGGGCGGCAACTTCACCGCCGTCCAGCGCACCGCCAATTCCACCGGGGCGGATAAGGTCCCCCAGGCGTTCCTGGCGGCATTCGACGTCACTACCGGCCAACTGCTGCCTGGATTCGCCCCGAAGTTTGACGGCTCCGTGATGTCCCTCGCAGTGCTGCCCAATGGCAACGTCGTGGCCGGGGGCACATTCACCACCGTGAACGGCGCACCGTCGCCCTCCCTCGTGACACTCAACCCCACAACAGGTGCCACGGCGACGAACTGGTCAGTGTCTGTGGAAGACCGCATCGTCGGGGACGTCATGAGGGTGACGGATATGGCCGTCAACGGGAAGTGGCTCTATCTGGGCGGTGCTTTTACCCACCTCGGCGGAGGAAGCCAGCCGACCGCGGTCACCTATGCGCGAGACCTGGGCCGCGTGTCACTGGCCGACGGCACACCGGACCCGGACTGGAACCCCAACATGGACGGGACTGTCATGGGCATCTCGCCGTCCGCGGACGGGAGCCGGGTCTATGCCGCAGGTTTCTTTTCCAACGCCAATGGGATGACTGCGCGCAGGGCTGCCGCCGTGCAGACCGTTGCCGGCGCTCCGTTGGCCACCCCGGCGTGGAACCCGGTCTGGAGTGCCCCCAAGGATTACCAGCAGACCGTGGGGGCCGTCGGTGACCGTGTCTGGGTTGGCGGCTCGGAGCACGGGCTCTTCAGTTTCTCCCCTTCGACGTTTGATCGGCTCTCGGGCAACATTGGCAAGAACCACGGCGATTTCCAGACGATGACGTCGAGCCCGACCGGCATGCTCTACGCCGGCTCGCACGGCCACGACTGGAACTATTCCAACGCGTTCACCTGGCCGGACGTGGGAACCGGCTGGACCGAAGCCGACGCCTTCAGCTATATCGGCGCGTGGGACGCGGGGACCGGCCGGATTGTCCCCACCTTCAGCCCGACCATCACCTGTGCCAAGAAGGCGGAAGGTGTGTGGGCGTCCGTGGTGGACAGCAATGGCACCTTGTGGGCAGGAGGAGACATAGCCACCGCGGCAACGCGAACTTCGGTGTCGAGGTGGGCGGGAGGCTTCGCGCGATTCCCGCAGACGGACGCGACCGCCCCTACCACCCCAGCCAACGTGACGCCGTCGTCGGACGGATCCACGACGGTGAAGCTGACGTGGGGCGCCGCTACGGACAACAGCGGCAGCGTTTCCTACCAGATCCTGCGTAACGACCGCGTTGTCGCCACCACCACCGGGACGAGCATGACCGTCCCGAAGGGCGGGGAAAACCGGTTCTTCGTGCGGGCGGTGGACGCCGCCGGCAACCTTTCCGCCAGCTCGCCGGCGGTGGTCACCAGCGGTGGAAATCCCTCGCCCGTGGCCGCCTTCACCTCCGCCGCCGACGGCTGGATCGAAACCTTCGACGCCTCGGCTTCAACCGACAACGGGAGTATTGCCGACTATGCCTGGAACTTCGGCGACGGCACCACCGGATCCGGCGCCACCGTCAGCCACACCTACGCCGCAGCCGGGACCTACCAGGTCCGTTTGGTGGTCACCGACAACGGCGGCGAACGAGCGGGCCTGACGAAGACGCTGACGATTGTGCAGCCTGCCCCGAAGGATGCCTACGGAGCTGCCGTTTACGGTGAGAATCCCACACTCTACTACCGGTTGGGCGACGGCAGCGGCACCACCGCGGCGGATTCAGGCAGCTCGGATAGCCCGGGGACGTATTCGGGCGGCGTGGCCCTCGGCTCCGCCGGGGGACTGCCGGGCCTGCCGGACACCGCCGCCACCTTTGACGGCACATCCGGCCTGGTGGCCAGCCAAAAGAGCTACGACAACCCCAGCACCTACTCACTGGAGCTGTGGTTCAACACCACCACCACCCAGGGCGGCAAGCTGATCGGCTTCGGGGACCAAGCAACCGGAACCTCCAACAACTATGACCGGCACGTGTACATGCAGGACGACGGCCGGCTGGTGTTCGGCACCTGGACTGGCCAGCCGAACACCATTACCAGCCCCGTCGCCTACAACGACGGCAAGTGGCACCTGATGGCGGCCACGCAGTCCTCCGACGGCATGGCCCTTTACGTGGACGGTGCGAGAGTGGGGACGAATCCGCAAACCCAGGCCCAGCCCTACGCCGGGTACTGGCGGATCGGCGGCGACACGACCTGGGGTTCCAGCAGCCCGTTCTTCGCCGGAACCCTCGATGAGGCGGCCGTCTATCCGGCGGCACTGACGGCGGCAAAGGTGGCCCAGCACTACCACCTCGGCGGCGGCAACCTGGCTCCGGCAGCGTCCTTCAGCTCTGCGGTCAGCGCGGACTCGGCGGCTCTGGACGCCTCCGGCTCCACCGATGATGGCAGCATCGCCAGCTACGCGTGGGACTTCGGCGACGGCACGACAGGCACGGGCGTAACCACCACCCACGCCTTTCCCTCGGCCGGCACCTACCAGGTCACACTGACCCTGACCGACGACCTTGGACTGACATCCTCCGTCAGCCACCCGGTGGCGATCACGCGGCCAGCACCGGCGGATGCCTACGGGGCCGCCATCTACGGCGATAACCCCACGCTGTACTACCGGGTGGGTGAAAGCGACGGCACCACCGCGCAGGACTCCAGCCCGGCCGGCAGCGCCGGAGACTACTCGGGCGGCGTCACCCTGGGAGCTGCCGGGGCGCTGGCGGGAGGGGCAAGCACCGCGGCCACCTTTGACGGCAACTCCGGCCTGGTCGCCAGCCGCAGCTCCTTCACGAATCCGTCAACCTACTCCCTGGAGGTTTGGTTCAACACCACCACCACCCGGGGCGGGAAGCTGATCGGGTTCGGAAATCGCGCGACGGGAACCTCGGACAATTACGACCGGCATGTGTACATGCAGGATGACGGCCATTTGGTGTTCGGAACGTGGACAGGTCAAATGAATACGATCACCACGCCTGCTGCCTACAACGACGGGCTGTGGCACTCGGTGGTGGCCACGCAGTCTTCCAACGGCATGGTCCTCTACGTGGACGGTGCCGAGGTGGGAACCAATCCGCAGACGGCGGCCCAGGACTACACGGGCTACTGGCGGATCGGCGGCGATACGACCTGGGGTTCCAGCAGTTCGTTCTTCGCCGGCACCCTCGACGAGGCTGCCGTCTACCCGTCGGCACTGACGGCGGCGCAGGTGGCCAAGCACCACGAACTCGGCACCACCGTGCCGCCGGTGAATAAGGTGCCGGTGGCATCGTTCACTTCGACGGTGAAGGATCTGGGCATCACGGTGGACGGGTCCGGCTCCTCGGATTCGGATGGCACGGTTGACTCCTACGCCTGGGACTTCGGAGACGGGTCCATTGGTCAGGGTGCGACGGCGACCCACACGTATGCGGCTGCCGGAACCTACACGGTGAAGCTCACCGTGACCGACAACCAGAGCGCGACGGG
>NZ_JBFTHF010000015.1:0-21579 GCF_056394105.1 Arthrobacter sp. 10T419
GCTTCGTCCCAAGAGTCTTGAGCTGAGCAACATCTGCACCCCAAATAGCCATTCGAAAAAACTCCTTAGTTCACCGGACCCGAAACTCTCGGCATCCCCAGCGGCCCCCGGCTGATCCGGAAGATCCAATGCCTCGAACCTACCCTGCCGCGCAAAAAACTGTCGATGGGCAGCACTCCCCATCGCCCGGTCCCCCGCCCAAGTAGCTCGCAGTTGTTGTCGTTTTGAGGGCCCAAAACGACAACAACTGCGAGTCAGTTGGGCGGTCCCGGGCTAGTTCCGGTTCTCCGGCGGCAGGGCGATCTGCAGCTTGCGGACCTTGCCGCGACCCACGATGTAGCCGCGGCCCGGAATGAAGTCCCCGCTGATCCGGCCCAGCGAGGTGCTGAGCAGGCTGTCGCCCTCGATGTCCCCGGGGTTGAGCAGCAGGCCCCGGCGGCCGGACTTGAACGGTTGTGCCAGGGACCAGGCCGAGGACCAGGTGGAGGTCTCGGATTCGCCCACCACCCACTGCTCGGCCTTGATGGACGCGGTGACCAGCCGGCCGATGCCGGTCTCGGCCAGGGTGTCGGTGAAGTCCGTCAGGCCCTCGATGAAGATCGCCAGCTTGCCCGGCGTGCCGGTGGAGTAGTCCACCAGCTCGTCGATGGCCTCTTCGACGTCGTCCGCGCCTACCACGGAGCGGTCCCAGAGCTTGAGCGACGCCGCGGCGGACCGCCGCGAGCCGAGGTAGATCAGTTCCACGCCGGGGTTGGACCGGCGCAGCGCGTAGGCGAGGGTTACCAGCGCCACGGTGCGGCCCGAGCCCGGCGGGCCGGCCAGCAGCAGCGGGCCCTTGGCCAGGATCTCGGCGGCCTGCAGCGTCTCGTCGTCGACGCCGATCACCGGCAGGTCCGGACTGCCGGCCGGGAGCACGTCCAGGTCCACCGTGTCCGGCAGGCGTTCGATTTGCGGCGCCCGCTCCACACCCTGGCGCAGCATGGCCTCGCGAAGCTTCTGCACCTCGCGCGCCTGCACGGCCAAGTTGGAGTTCCCGCCGAGGACCGCCAGCTGCACCTCAAGGTTGCCCAGCAGGCCGCGGCCCGGCGGGGTGCCGGCACCGAGCACATCCTTGGACACGTCCATGGACATGTAGTCGTCCTCGGAGGACAGCCGCAGCACCAGCCGGCGCTGGATCGAGGCGAGCAGCGACGCCGGCACCGCGTTCGGCCGGTCGCCGGTGACGACCAGGTGGATGCCGAGCGGGCGGCCGTCGGTGGCCAGCTGCAGGAAGATGTCCCAGAGCGCCGAGAGCTTGCTGTATTCGTAGGCCTCGCGGAAGGCGGACATGCCGTCCACCAGGACGAAGATGCGCTTCTCGTCCGGCATTTTGGCCAGCTCGCGGTATTCCACGATCGTGGCGGCACGGACCTCGGCGTAGCGGGCCGAACGGTCGTCGGCGAGGTCGCGCAGCCAGCGCAGCAGCCGGCCGACGCGTTCGACGTCGTCGCCGTTGATGATCTCGCCGACGTGCGGCAGCGCGTCGAGCATCTTCAGTCCCGAGGAACCGCAGTCGATGCCGTAGACGTTGACCGGGCCGCCGCGCGGGGTCACGGCGGCAGCGATCGCGATGCCGCGCAGGGCCGCCGACTTACCCGAGCCGCCGGTGCCGTAGATGGCCATGTTGCCGTCGCGGTCCGGTTCGTAGAAGACGGTCGGCTGGTCCTGGTGCGCGGGGTCGTCCGCCACGCCCAGGAGCAGCCGCTCGTCGGTGCGCGGGTTCGGCAGCCGGGAGAAGTCGTAGGTCGTGGCCAGCTCATCCAGCCACGGCTTGCGGGGAGGCTCGATGGCGAGCACGTCCGCCGCCTTGATGATGTTCGCCGTCATCCGGGCGATGTCGTTGGGCCCGGCGGGTTCTTCCCGGGCCGGGGTCTCGGCCGCGGGGGCGGCCCAGGGGGCGCCGGACCCGAAGGCCATCTCGACGACGTCGATCCGCGGGCGCTGCGGCTTCTCCGTGGTCCAGCCGCCGGCGTAGCCGGTCTGGAAGCCCTGGATCCGGCCCGGCCCGGTCTTGGCCGCGCCGCGGCCCGGGATGGACGGGTCGAAGTACGCGGCGGTGGGCACGCCGAGGATGTCCACCGCGTCGTCCTCGTCGGCCATCCGCAGCGCCACGCGCAGGTTGGTGTTGGCGCGCAGGCTGTCCTTGATGACGCCGGCGGGGCGCTGGGTGGCGAGGATCAGGTGCAGGCCAAGCGAGCGGCCGCGGGCGGCGACGTCCACCACGCCGTCGACAAACTCCGGCACCTCGGTGGCGAGGGCGGCGAACTCGTCCACGATGATGATCAGGTAGGGCGGCGCCTCCGGGTCCGCCTGGCGCTGGAGTTCCAGCAGGTCCTTGGCTTTCTTTCGGTTCAGCAGCCGCTCGCGGTGGTGCAGCTCGGCGCGGAGCGAGGTCAGGGCGCGGCGGACCAGGTGCGGCGACAGGTCCGTGACCAGGCCCACGGTGTGCGGCAGGTGCAGGCAGTCCGCGAAGGCGGCGCCGCCCTTGTAGTCCACGAACAGGAAGCTCACCCGGTCCGGGCTGTACGCCGCGGCCATGCCCATCACCCAGGACTGCAGGAACTCGGACTTGCCGGCACCGGTGGTGCCGCCGACCAGGGCATGGGGTCCCTCGTTCTTCAGGTCGAGGTAGAGCGGTTCGATGCCTTTGGAGCCAACCAGGGCCCGGAGCGTGCCGTTGTCCTTGCGGTTCGGCTTGGCGCTGGCGTGCACGGAGTTGTTCTCGGTCCAGCGGTCCGCGACGGCCTGCGGGTTGTCCAGGAAATCCTTGCCGATCAATGTCGCGTAGGACACCGCCCGCGGCAGGTCGGAGTCGTCCTCGAGCGGCTTGCCGACGTCGACCACCGGGGCGAGCATGCGCGCCAGCTGGGCGGCGAGCCCGGCGTCGAGGCTTTCGCAGCTGACCGGGAACGTGTGCCGGCCCAGCCGGACCTGGCCGGTGGTGGTGCCGTGTTCGCCGTCGACCGCCATGAAGTCGCGGCAGGCTGCCGGGAGCTGCTGGACGGAGCTGGCCACCCACATGACGTGCACGCCGGAGTCCGGTCCGCGTTCGAGCACCCGGGTGAGCCGCCCCCGGTCCACCGGGGCGTCGTCCTCGACCACCAGGAGCACGGTGGGCAGTTGCGGTTCCGGGATGTCGGCGCCTTCCAGGGCGAGGCCGGGGCGCAGCTCCGGACGCGGCGACTGTGCCGCGGCCTCGCGCTGGTCGATCAGGTCCTCAAGTTTGGACAGCAGGGCCGAGCCGCCGGCCGGCCCGGCGGCGAGGTGGTCGCCGCTAAGCGGGCTGTGGCCGGAACCTGCGTGCGGCAGCCACTGCAGCCACTCCCAGCGGTCCTTGGACTGCGCCGAGGTGATGGCGGTCAGGACCACTTCGGCCGGGGAATGCAGACCCACCAGCTGCAGCACCATGCCGCGGGCCACGTCGTCGACGAGGCCGCGGGGCCCGGCCAGGCCGAACGAGCCGGCGGTGCGCAGCTGGGAGACGATCGGCACGCCCTCGATGCTGCCGAACTGGGCGATGCACTGCTGGATTTCGGCCATGTACTCAGGCTCGGTCTCGTTGCTGTGCGGTTCCTCGAACTGGATCCGGGACGGCGCCGTGCCGAGCCCGAACCGCAGTCCCAGGAAGCCGGCATGCTCGGGGCGGTGGGTCCAGAGCAGCGGGCCCAGTTTGTAGATGGAGTCCACGGTGTCGCTGACGGACGGCGCTTCCTGCAGCCTGACGGAGCGCTCCACTTTCTGCAGCGCGGTGATGTCGGCACGGAATGCGGCCATGGCGGCGCGGAATGACTTGAGTTGTTCCTTGCGTTCCCGCTTGCCCTGCATCTTCTGGTCCACGTAGTGGCCGACGATGAAGAGCGGCATCATCAGCATGAAGATCACGGACATCATGTTCTGCGTGACGGCAAAGATGACGGCACCCATCATCAGCGGGGCCACCAGCATGATGTACGGGAACGGGTGGTGCTCCTGGCGCTTCGGCCCGGCCGGCAGCGTCCGTTTGTGCGGTTCGAAGCGGGGCACGACGCGGGGCGAGCGGTTGAAATTGATCAGCGGGGAGCTCGGCGCCGCGCCCTGGCTCCCGCCCAGGGAGACCACGGACACGGTGGTGTCCCCGAGCGTGACGGTGTCCGAGGAGTTCAGCGTGGCGCGGCTGACCGGCAGGCCGTCCATCAGCAGGCCGTTGGCGGAGTTCGTGTCCACGATTTCCACGGTTTCGCCCACCGTGATGCGGGCGTGCCGCTTGGAGGTCAAAGGGTCGGTCAGCCGGACGTCGACGTCCCGGTCCCGGCCGATGTAGCTGGTGCCGGAGGGCAGCGAAAATTCGCGGCCGACGTCGGGGCCGGAGAGGACGCGCAAGGTCGCCGCCGCAGGTCCCCGGTTCGCCCCGGGCACCGCGAACTGCTCGCTGACCTGGGTCAATGCGACGATCGAGCCGGGCCGCAGCCCGGATTCAAGCAGGTTGTCCTCCCGGTTCAGGACGCTGCCTTTCATGCCGCCGGCGGCGAAGGCCTCCTCGATGCTGAGCGTGAGGTTCGACGGCGGCCGGGTTCCGCGCCGTGCCGGGTCCGCCGCCCAGAGCTCGGTGGCGATGTCCGCCACCGTGGCCAGGCCGTCGACCGTGACAGCGAGGTCCTTGGCCTCGGCGGGGTCGCGGCGCAGGGTCAGCCGGATCCTCATCCTTCGTCCCCTCCGCGCTGTGTTTCGAGCAGCACCAGGTCGGCAGCGGTCACGAGATGCGAGGTCACGGCGTGTTCCACGAGCCGTGCGCGTCGGTTCGTGGCGAGCTTGCCGGCTCCGCCGCGCAGTCCGGCGACTCCCACCCGGTCGAGTTTGTCACACACGTTGTCCAGCTTTCTGTTGAACCGGGTCAATGCCCAGCCCAGGGTTTTGGCCGCTTCCGCGGAGGAGGGGATGGCGCTGAAGCCGGTTCCGTCGCGGCGCAGCATCGGCTCGGCGAGCGCCACGATCAGGGCCTTCTGCGAGTCGGTGAAGACCACGGGTCCGATGGTGGTGTCTCCGCCGCTGTCCTCGCTGCGGGCCTGTTGCCGGAACGCCGGGGTCCGGAGGTGGACGGCAAACTCGTAGGTGGTGGGGCCGGCGGTGAAGATCACGTTGGTGTGGCTGAAGACCAGCGGAATGCGGGCTCCCGGTGCGAGCCAGGCCTGCATGCCGCCGGAGGCGTCCGCGATGGTCGCGCTGAGCATGCTGCCGACGTTGCTGAGCCACCAGATGCCGTCATACCGCGCTATCTGCAGGAACTGGCGGTGCAGGTACGGGTTGTCGTCCACTTCGAGGTCGCCCTCGCGGCCGATGCTGAAGATGTCCTCGTCGGATGGTTCGTGCCATTCGCCGCAGAAATCTATCGCTAGGTCCCCCATGGTCGGTGTCTCCTTGTTGGGCGGTATGCCTTGGTGTTTTCGGGTGTGCCCTGGGCAGGGATGTGGTGTTCAGGATTTCCTGGCGCAGGCGATGGAGTCCTGTTCCATCGGCGAGGACGCGCCGTCGGAGCGGACAATCATCACCTGGATACAGGTCTCCCCCGCCGGGTTGGGCTCCACCTGGACCCTGGCCGTGGTGGCGGCCTGGAAGTCGCCTTTGCCCTTTAGCGAGTACGTCCGCCACTTGTAGCTGTCGCCGGGCTTGGGCTGCGGGTTCTTCCAGGTGAAAGTGAGTTTTCCGGCATTGTCCGCCCTCCCGGAGAGCGATGCCACGTCCGGGACGGTGCCGTTGTCCAGGGCGTCCGCCGGCGGTTTACTGAGCTGCTCGGACGCTTTGGGGGCCGGCGCGGGTCCGTTGGTCCCGGCGATAATGCCGACGACGACGGCGATCGCCAGGACCGCGCCGCCGACGATCGAGAGCACGAGGTTCCGGCGGCCGTGGCCCGAGGGGGCACCGCCGGCTTCGCCGGAGCTCCCGCCGCGGGTGTCCTCCTGCGGCGCCATGCTGGAACGGTTGACCGTCGCGGCGACGTCGTCGTCCTCCGGGCGCGGCGCGGCGGCGGACGGCGCCGCGAACGCCGGCCCGGCGGCGGGCCGCTGGACGGTATCCCGGCTGGTGTCCCGGACGCCCGGGTTGTTGAAGGTGGTTGAGTCGTCCGGCGATGCTGCGGACGGCACCCGGGCCGGGAAGGTCGGGGCGTGCCCGGTGGCGTCGGGGTCGATGGCGGCGACGCTGCGGACGCGGGTTTCCTCGAAGGTGTCATCGGGGTGCGGCTCGTCGGCGCGGGGTTCTTCGAGGACCTCGAACGGCGTCACGGAGAGGTTCAGCTCCGCCTGGATGCGTTGCAGCGCCAGGGCAAAGGCGTGGGCGGAGGAGTACCGGGAGGCCGGCGACTTGGCCATCGCCGTGGCCAGGGCCAGCTCCAGGGACTCGGGCACGTCGGCACGGCCCAGCTTCGGCACCGGCAGGCTGGTGATCCGGGAGATCAACTCGCGCTGTGAGTTGTCCGCGCCCGGGAGCACGAACGGGGACCGGCCGGCCAGCAGGGTGTAGAGCGTGGCGCCGAGCGCCCAGACGTCCACCAGCACGCCGTCGACCTGCCGGTCGCTGAACTGTTCCGGCGGGGACCACGGGATGGACATGCCCGCGTCCTCGTCCTGGTCCCCGGCCAAGGTGCCGGAGATGCCGAAGTCGGTCAGCGCCGGCCGGTTGTAGTCCGTGACGAGGATGTTCGCCGGTTTGATGTCGCGGTGCGCGATGCCGGCGCGGTGCGCGGTTTCGACGGCGGAGGCCACCTGGATGCCGACGGCCAGGACCTCGTCCACGCTGAAACGCTGGCGGCGGTAGCGGACGTCCAGGCTCGGCCGGGAGCAGTACTCCATGGCCAGGTAGGAGTGCCCGGCCTCGGTGACCTCGGCCTCGAAAATCGTCACGATGTACGGGTGCGAGGACAGCTGGGCCATCAGGTTTGCCTCGGACTCGAAGCGGCGGCGGGCGCCTTCGGTCTTGAGGTCCGAGAGCAGCACCTTGACGGCCACCTTGCGGCGCGGCCGGTCCTGTTCGTAGAGGTAGACGTCCGAGAACCCGCCCGAGCCGAGCGGGCTGATGTAGGTGAAGCCCGGGATGCTGGGCGGCGGGGCGACGGGACGTTTGGCGTTCACAGGAGCTCCTCGAAGCGCAGCTGAATGCCGTCGCCCAGTTCGGCAATGTCGCCGTCGAACAGGATCGCCATCTCGCCCTGGGCGAGCCGGCGCGGGGCCTGGCCCTCGCGCAGCAGCACCGTGCCGTTGGTGGCCTTGAGGTCGCACAGCATCACGTGCCAGCCCTCGAGCCGGACCTCCACGTGCGAGCGGGAGATGTCGCCGCCGGGACTCGCCACCTGGACGAGTTTGGGCATTACGGCGCCCTGCACGCGGGACACGGAGGGTTGCCGGCCCACGATCAGCGACTGGTCGAGGTCGATCAGTTCGCCGGTGGAGAGCCGCATCCGGCCCAGCCTGGGGCGGCGGACCTGGACACCGTCCCCGGGCAGCGCCTGGTCGCAGTAGGCGCACTGGGCGTTGGTGGGCGGGTTCGCGTGGCCCTGCGGGCACACCCGGGCCAGCACCATGGGGCCTGTGCCGGGGTCTTTGGCTGTGTCTTTGGTTGTGTCTTTGGCGGGAGAGGGTCCCGGGCTTGCGGCGGGGCTGCCGTTGAGGGCGCTCTTCATGATGGTCTGGCCGTCGTGGTCGGCATCACCGGCCGGCGCCGGAACCTGTCCGGCGGGCTGCGGGGAGGGCGGGGTCAACAGCGACGGCGGCGCGACGGGACCGGGGGCGCGCGGCGCCAGCGGGGCGTCGGGCGTCCGCTCGCCGCCGGTGCGCCAGGGCACCGAGTCGATCAGCCCGCTGGGGGCGGCCGGGCGGGCTGCCGGCTCGGGCGCCCGGAGTGCCGCGGGCTCCTCCGCCTGTTCCTCCGCCGGGGCGATAGCCGCTGCGGCGGGGTCGGGTTCCCCGGCGTCGGACGGCTCCGGCGCGGGTTCCTCCTCGGCCTCAGGATCCTCGCGCACGGCGGCGTCTTCGATGTTCCGCATCACCGTCTGTTCCCAGAGGTGGTCGTAGCTGCTGGTCGGCTCCTGCTCGGCAGGCTCCTGCTCGGCGGGCTCAGGCTCGGCAGGCTCCTGCTCTGCGGGTTCCGGATCTGCGGGTTCCGGCGACGGAGGGGCGGCCGCCTCCGTGGCGAGTCCGGCGTCGAGCTCCTCCTCCGGAAGTTCCAGCACCGTGTCGGCCGAACTGCCGAGATCGCTCAGTTCGGCGGCGATGTCCGCTTCGGCGGCGGCCAGCAACTGGTCCTCGACGGCGGCTTCAGGCACGGCGCCGGGGAGAGCCGTGGGGACGCCGTCGGGGACGGCAATATGGGGCGCCGCGTCCGGCCGCACGGCGGCGGCGGACGGGTTTGCGGACAGACCGCAGGACAGTCCCTGCAGCAGGACCACGCCGTCGCCCAGCGGCAGCGCGCCCGCCGGGGCGGTGGCAGTTGCCGCGGGGATGTCCACGCTGAAGTTCTCGGCCGCCGCAAAGCGCCGTTCGGTCCAGGTGGTCACGTCACGGCCGCTGAGCGCGACGGATTCCCCGCCGTCCAGCCGGACCTCCAGATCGATCTCGCCGCGCAGGAACACCTGCAGCGAACCGCGCAACCCCACGATCCCGAACCAGGGCAGCCGGGCGAGCGAGCCGCCCGAGGCCGAGGTCACGGCGTCCAGGACCTCATGAATCTCCGGGTCTCCGGCCAGCAGGGTCCAGAGCGAGTCGACCAGGGCGCGGTCGGTGTCCGGGCGCAGCAACACCACAGTTCCGGAGCGGACCACGCCCAGCCAGGTTCCCGGCGTGTAGCTGACATCGCCCGGCCGGTTAGCGGACGCCATGGGGCTCCTCGCCTGATCCGGCCGCGGCCCCGCCTTCGTGCTCCGCCGCGGTGCCGGCGACTCCGCCGTCGGGGGCGACGTCCAGCACCTCGGTGCGCGGCAGGGTGTTTTCGTCTTCGGCCTCCGCCGGCGTGCGCGGGGCGGTCTGCGCGCCGTCGTCGTTCGCCACGTTGCTCGCGTCCACCACGATGCAGGTGACGTTGTCGCGGCCGCCGCTGCGCAGGGCTGCCTGGATCAGCTCGTCCACGGCGGCCTGCGGATCCGGCTCGGAGACCAGGATGCGGGCAATCTGCTCGTCGTCGAGCTCGCCGTTGAGCCCGTCCGAGCAGACCAGGATCCGGTCCCCCTCCTCGACGGGCAGCAGCCAGTAGTCGGCTTCGGTCTCGTCGCCGGTGCCGAGCGCACGGGTGACGACGTGGCGGCGCGGGTGGACGGCGGCCTCGGCCGCGGTGATCTCGCCGGCATCAACCAGCTCCTGCACCTCGGAATGGTCCACGCTCACCTGGCTGAGCTTGCCCTGGCTGAGCCGGTAGGTACGGGAGTCGCCGATGTTGAGCACCAGCCAGTACGGGATGCCCGACTGTTCCACCACGACGACGCCGGAGAGCGTGGTGCCGGCGCGGGAGCCGGTCGCCTCGCGGATGCCGGCGTCGGCTTCGAGCAGGTATTGCTGGACGACGGCGGCGGTGGCGTTCCGCTCCCCCGTGGCGAGCTGGGGAATTTCGGAGAGGGTGCGCACGCAAATGCCGCTCGCGATCTCGCCGGCCTCGTGGCCGCCCATGCCGTCGGCGACCGCAAAGACCGGGTCGGCCGCGATGAAGGAGTCCTCGTTCATCTCACGGCGCAGGCCGCGGTCCGTGCCGTAGCCACAATTGAGCCGCAGGCTGGGGGCACTGCTCGGGACACTGCTGGGGGTGGTTCCGGGGGCTTCGGCGGGAGGAACGGATGCCGGCTGGGATGTCATGCCTGTCCTAGGTAGAAGGAGCGGTCACCGAAGTGCACGGTGGATCCGGGGCGTACGTGGGTGGGTTCCCCGGGTGCCAGTGCGGTGCGGATACCGTCCGGCGTTGTGACGGCGCTCCCGTTGGTGGAGTTGCGGTCCGTCACCCAGATGCCGCCGTTTCCGGCCAGCACATGGAGGTGGGTCTTGGAGATGGAGCGTCCCGGGTCGGCCACCGGCAGCAACTGCACGGATTCCTCGCCGGGGTGGCCGGCGGGGTTGCGCCCAATCAGCAGGGACCGGTCCAGTTCCACCTCCCGGCCGTCGTCGATCCTGATCCGCAGGATGGCCACGGTGACCGGCGCGGAGCTGTCGCCGCGGACCTGCGTGCGGTCGTGGTCGTCGTCGGGGTGTGCGCTGAACGCACGGCCATTCACGGCTTGGCTCCGGACGGCCTCGATCGGGGCGGCGCCGGGGTCGGCGGGCATTGGCCGGAAGGATGCCGGCGGAGCCGCTGCCGGAGCGGGCGCGGGCGCGGGGACCGGCACGGAAGCCGGCACGGCCGCGGGCGCCTGCGGCTGCAGCCGCGCGGCGCCGGCCACCGGCGAGGCGACTTGCTGCACCGGCGGAAGGTCCAGAGGGGCAAAGCTGTAGGGGCCCTGGATGCCGCCGGTGGTGATCGGGTTCCGGCCGGCCTTGATGTCGAAGACGAGGGTCTTGGCGGCGGTGTCGTGCCAGCCGCGCAGCCTGCTGTTGGGATCCCAGGTGTTGGAGACGACCACGAGGACGGCCCAGGCGGCACCCACCAGGGCGAGCGGCCCGAGGATCACCAGCGCGGCGCCGAACCACTGGAAGACCACCACCAGCACGGCGGCCAGGGCGGCCAGCAGCACACCGGCCCCGGTGATCAGGCCGCGGAGGAAGACCGCTCCGCCGCCGGGCGCGTACCCATCGGCGTCGGCGCTGCGGATCCCCACGATGCGGTTGCCGAGGGTGTTGCCGGACCGGCCCTCGATCATGGCCTGGACCAGGGTGTAGACGAGCGTGGCCCCAAGCCCGATGCCGCCAAAGAGCACCAGCGAGGAAGTGTTGTAGACGATGGTGCCGGCGCTGCGTGATTGGGTGACGCCGGCGAAGCCGACGGCGAAGAGCACCACCAGGAGCGCCACGGGGCCGGTCCAGTCCAGCACCGCCGCGCCGAGCCGTTTTCCGGCGTCCGCGGGAACCAGCTCAAGCTTGTTCGGCAAAACGGTACCTCCCCCTTGTCCGTGGACACCCTGTCCGTTCAGCTGCACTCCGGCAGGTGCCTGCCCCGGCGCGAACGAACCGCCGTGCCCGGAAGGCGCTACCGGGATAGTACCGGGTGTTGGGTCCGCCCGCCCGGCGTTGCGCGCCGACCGGTTGATCAGCGGCGCCGCGCAGGAGGTGCAGAACGCGGCGCCGGGCCGGATCGGCTGGTGGCAGCGCGGGCAGCGCTCGACGTCGTCGGTCATGGCTCGTTGCGGTTCTTCCTGGCTGTTCCCTGTGGTTCCTGGTGCGGACCGGGCTCCACTGTACTAGCTGGACCGAAGCTGGCCGGGTCAACCGTAGCCGGACCGGACACCGGGCCGGAGCCGCCGGGAACCCCGCCGCCGCGGCGCCGGCCGGGCAGGACCGGGCGGAGTCCGCTCAGCTTCAGCGCGGCCCGGCCGTCGGCCAGCAGTGAGCGTGGCGAGAAGCGGGCCTGCTGGCGGCGCCAGAAGCCCACGGTCCCGGTCATCTCCTTGAGCGAGCCGTCCACGATCTCCCAGTACTCGCGTACCTGCTCCTCGCTCGGCTCGGCTGCCCCGAAAATGGCGGCGTCGGCGCGGTGGGCGAGCAGCGTGGTGGTGCCCTGGCTCGCGGGGAACGCTTCGCCGAGCACGACGGCGGACTCCCGGCGGGTGGCGCGGTTGTCCACGCCGGCGCCGAGGTCGGTCGCGAGGCTCAGCACCTCGCTCCAGCCGCCGCCGACGCGCTGCGCGGGGTGCCCGTCGGTGAACCGGGCCTTCCGGCGTCGGGATTTCAGCAGCGCGATCAGCAGCAGCGGCAGCGCGAGGACCGCCACCGGTATCAGCGCCGTGCCGATCGCGGCGAGCAGGGGACCCCAGAACAGCCAGGGGTTGTTCTTCTTCTGGTCGGCGTCGAGCGCGTCCGGCGAGGAGTCCGGCGGCAGTTCGGCCGGTTCCTGCGGCGGGGGCGGCGGCTGCAGGACCTGCGGCTTGGGCTTGGACTTGTTCTCCGGATCCGGCGGGATCGGCACGTTGTCCTTGGGCGGCGTGGGATCGAAGGACACCCAGCCCACCCGGTCGAAAGCGACCTCAACCCAGGCGTGCACATCCTTGCCGGTGATCTGCACTTCGCCCGCACCGTTTTCCGGGCTCTTCGGGTCCGGGTAGAAGCCCATCACCACGCGGGAGGGGATACCCAGATGACGCAGCATGAGGGACATGGCGACGGCGTACTGTTCGTCGTCGCCGAGCATCTGCTTGGCCGTCAGCAGGCTGCGGATGCGGTTGGAGCTGTGGCCGGAGACGCTGGGGAGCTGCCCGTCGGCGATCAGGCCGTTGCTGAAGGCACCCTTCTTCTGGAAATGCGCCTCAATCTGGCGGACCCGGTCGATCGCGGTGGGCGCGTCGGCGGCGAGGTCGTTCGCCTGCGAACCGACCACCGGCGGGACCTCGCCCGGGTCCGGCAGCGACACCTTGGCGAAGTCGTACTGGGTCAGCTGGCCGTGCTCCAGCATCGCAGGGTCCGCCACCTGGACGCTGTAGGAATCGCCCTTGCCCAGCCCGCGGGTGGTCACGGCGGTGTCCGTGCCGGAGTTGAAGTACAGCCCGGAGGCTGCGCCCGAGCCGTCCCGGGCAAAGCTGATGCCGGTGGTCTTGCGGCCGCCCGGCAGGAAGTAGCCCTGGTAGTCCTCGATCGTGATGTCCAGGGTGTAGTTGTTGGTCGGCACGATTCCGGTGGTGTCGGCGAGGGTGTTCAGGGACTTCGCGTCGCCCACCTTGCTGAAGCTGCCGGAACCGTTCGGGTCCATGTTGTAGTTGGTGCCGTTGAAGGCGTCCAGGGCGGCGAGCCGTACCCGGCCGTCCTTGGGCAGGCCCTTGACCAGGAAGAGGTTGTCGTCTTTCTTGTCCTTGACGAAGTTGCGGAAGCTCGCCAGCGGTGTGACGTAGTCCTTCGGGTCGAACGGGGGCACGATCGTGTTGCGCAGCACCTTCCGGTCGTCACCGGCGGCCACCAGCGGGGACGCGACGGCGGTGATCCCGACGGCGACGGCGATCACCGCGGCGGCGGTGCCCACCCGGCGGAGCCGCGCAGTGCGGGCAGCCGCCTGGTCCGTGTCCGGCCGGTTCACCGATACCTTGCGGGTGTCGCTGCTGCGCAGGGCGTCGCGGCGGAAGGTGGCCCAGGCGATCGCGACCACGGTCAGCGAGATGCCGCGTTCCACGGTGAGGAAGCCGGCGTTGGTGCTGAACGCGATGCCGGTGATGAACAGCAGCAGCACCGGCAGCAGCGGCCAGTACGGGCTCTTGAGCCGCCAGATAAGCAGCCCGGCAGCCAGGGCGGTCAGCAGCGAGCTCAGGAACGGGACGATCAGCGTGCCGCCCGCGGTCCCGACCGGCACGCCGACGGTCAGCATGTCCTTCCAGGCGAAAACCACGCCCACCAGCAGGGTCCGCAGCGATTCGAGGCTGGGCAGGAAGCCGGCGATCGAGGCTTCCGGCACGGCCAGGCCGGTGCCGAAAACCAGGTAGGCGCCCACCGCGAGCGCGGTGGTGATCAGCACTCCGAGCCGGAAGTGCACCTTGGCGGCAGCGACGCCGAGGCCCAGCAGGATGCCGCCGAAACCGGCGGCCAGGTAGTACGGGTCGCCGCCGAAGCTGAGGCTGAAGCCGAGCACGCCGAGCCCCAGCAGCAGGGTGAGGGCGCCGGCGTCGAGCAGGTAGTGCCAGGCCGGCTGACCGTCGGCGAAGCCGGAGCGGCGGGGTGCCGCGGTGTTGTTGCGGGGCCGGAAGCCCGTGGCGTTGCTCATGCGGCCGCCTTCCTGAGCACGATGGCCAGTTCGGAGAGATCGCCCAGGGTGAGCACGGTCAGGTCCGCGATGTTGGCCCGGGCCGGGGCGGCCCCGGCCTGGATCCGGACGGCGAGGCTGCGCACGCCCGGCGGGACCGAAGCCGAGGCGGAGCGCAGCTGGGTGGGGGTGACGTTGCTGCCCACCACGAAGAACACCACGGAGGCGTTGGGCACGGTGTCGGCCAGGGTCCGGGCGAGGTCGACGGCGTTCTTGCGC
Source organism: Arthrobacter sp. 10T419 (assembly GCF_056394105.1). Taxonomy (NCBI): domain Bacteria; kingdom Bacillati; phylum Actinomycetota; class Actinomycetes; order Micrococcales; family Micrococcaceae; genus Arthrobacter; species Arthrobacter sp. 10T419. The sequence continues at coordinate 14,140 of NZ_JBFTHF010000015.1, forward strand.
TGCGGCGCGCCGACAATCCGGGTCATGTCATCGAGCATGTTCCGGCCGGTCTGGCAGCGCAGCGGCCCCTGCTGGGTGAGGACGTCGAGGTCGCGCTGTTCCCGGATGGCCTGCAGTCCGATCGAGGCGGCGGCGGAGATGGCCAGCTCGAACTCCTCCTCGGAGGCGTACTCGTCCGTGTTGGTGGAGAGCGAAATGGCCAGGTGTGCCCGCCGGGTCTCCTCGAACTGGCGCACCATGAGTTTGTTGGTCCGGGCCGTGGTCTTCCAGTGGATGTGCCGCCGGTCATCGCCGGGAACGTAGTCGCGCAGCGCGTGGAAGGAGACATCGGCGCTGGAGAGGTCGGTGGTGGGCATACCCTCCAGGTCGCGGATGAAGCCCGCGGCGGAACCGGCCAGGGCCACGGTCTTCGGGTGCACGTAGAGGTCCTCGGGTTCAGTCCAGAGCACCTGGCGGCGCAGCAGGTGCAGGGGGTCGGCGCGCACGGACCGGACCGGGCCCACCACAATCACGGCGCGGCGTGCGGTGGGGATGGTGAAGAGGTCCTCGTGGACCTGCCCGGGTTTCATCCGGGGCAGGTGGAACACGGCGGTGGCGGCTCCCACCGGGAGTTCCAGCGCGGCGGGCAGCAGCGGGCGGGCGGAGGTGTTGGACACTGCGATGCTGCCGACGGCGCTGTCCCCGACGGCCACCCGGGTCCGGGCGAGGTCCAGCAGCACGCCGTAGGAGGAGCGGCCCAGGATGAAGCCGACCGCCAGCACCAGCAGGACGAAGGCGGCGATCGCGGCGGCCTTGGCTTCCTGCCAGCCGTAGGCCTGGCCGGCGCTCCACAGCAATATTGAGGCTGCCAGCACGGACCAGCCGAGCACGCTCACGACGGAGAGCACGGGCCAGAGGTGCCGGCGGAAGCGCCCGCGGATGGCGCGCCAGGCCGGGTCCAGGGCCAGGGCGGCGGCGCTGCGGGCCTCGGCCCAGACGGCGGAGGGGTGCAGCCGGGAGGGACCGGCGGCCCGGGACAGGGGCCGCTTCAGGCGTTCAGCAAGCCGAGTCAACGGGGTGCTGGTGGACATATGGGTGCCTTTGTTCGTGCATGGTTGCGGGGCTGGAATCGGGGCCCCGCGGCTGGACTCGGTCGGAGGCGCCGCCTAGACGGCGGCCCGCTGCTGCGGGGCGGCGACGTCGGCCAGCACCCGGGCCAGGACGGCCTCGGCGGTGGCGCCGGAGAACTCCGCCTCCGGGTCCATCACCAGGCGGTGGGTCCAGACGACGGCGGCGAGGTCCTTGACGTCGTCGGGCAGGACGAAGTTCCTGCCCTGGCTCGCCGCCCAGACCTTGGCCGCACGGACCATCGCGAGGGCGCCGCGGACGGACACGCCCAGGCGGGTCTCCGGGGCGCTGCGGGTCTCCTCGCAGAGCCGGGAGATGTATTCCAGCACCGCGGTGTCCACGTGGGTGGTGGCGGCGAGGTCGGCCATGTCCGCGACGGCCTGGGTGGTGATTACGGCCGTGATGTCCTTCGAGCGGTCCTTGAGGTTGGCGCCGCCGAGCAGCTGCACGGTGGAGGCGTGGTCCGGGTAGCCGATGGAGGTCTTGATCAGGAAGCGGTCCAGCTGCGCCTCGGGCAGGCGGTAGGTGCCGGCCTGCTCGATCGGGTTCTGGGTGGCCATGACCATGAACGGCCGGCCGGCCTCGTAGGTGGAGCCGTCCACGGTGACCCGGGACTCCTCCATGACCTCCAGCAACGCCGACTGGGTCTTGGGCGAGGCGCGGTTGATCTCGTCGGCGAGGACGATGTTGTTGAAGATCGGGCCCTTGTGGAACTCGAACTTCTGCGTCTTCTGGTCGTAGATGGTTACGCCCGTGACGTCCGAGGGCAGCAGGTCCGGGGTGAACTGGATGCGGTTGTTGGAGCCCTGGACGGTCGCCGCAAGGGCGCGGGCCAGTGAGGTCTTGCCGGTTCCGGGAGCGTCCTCGAAAAGCACGTGGCCTTCGGCCAGCATGGCCGTGAAGGTCAGCCGGATGACATGCGCCTTCCCCAGCACGGCCTGCCCCACGTTGGCAACGAGCTTCTCAAAGGTGCCGGCAAACCATTCGGCCTGCTCAGTTGTCATCGTCATGCGCTGGTTCCTCTTCCATTCGGGTAATGCGTTGGGGTGTGCGCCGGCGGGGAGTCCCCGCGATGGCCGGCGTTTAGTTTAGGGGAAAGGATTGCGGTCATCGCTGGGGCATTCCCGCCGGCGGGGTGGAGCCCAGGCTGGTGGTGTCTCCCCGGGCAAAGTTGCCGGCGGCGGGGCCGGACGTCAGGTGGTACCAGAGCCGGCCGGACGAGCCCCAGCGGACGTAGTAGTCCGCCTGCGCGGTGATGCCGGTGTCGAACCACTTGCCCGGGCTGATGCACTGGTCCGGGTTGCTGTTCCGGTAGCTGTCCGTGCTGCTGCTGGGTTCCGTGCAGGTGCGCACCGGGGTGGCCCGGATGGACCAGGACGTGGGGGTCGGGCTGTCCCCGGACGTGGAACCGGCGCTGCCGGCCGGGCCGAAGACCACGGTGTAGGCCTTGACCCGCAGGGTGTGGTTTTTGTTCCAGCCGCCGCCGGAGGCGTCAAAGCGCGTGGCCGTGCCGACGTTGCGCCAGCTTCCACCGTCGAGGCTGACCTCGTAGTGGTTGAGCGCGCGGCCGTTGGTGGCGGGCTTGCTCCACGTCCAGTGGACCTGTCCGTCGCCCTGCGCCGACTTACGGCCGTCCACGTTGGGCGCGTTGGGCGGTCCGTAGGGGTTGGCGGTGCCGATCGCTTTGGCGTCCCCGGAGATGTTGTTCTTCGTGGAGGTCGCGATGATGTTGATCGTCACGTTCTGGCCGTTGGGCAGTCCCCCGATCGTGGCGCCGCCTGCGGCGATGCCGCCTGCCTTCACCACGCCGCCGGATGTGGAGGCCCGGTAGCTGTACTGGATCTCGCTGGCCTGCGAACCGTTGCGCTGGGCCTGGGTCAGCGGCGTGAACGTCACCCTCAGTTGCCCGCTGGCCCCGGTTTCCTTGACTGTCCCGCCCGAGACCATTCCCGGTTTACCGGCGGCCCGGATGGGTGAGGAGGCGGCACTCGTGGCCGAGGTTCCGGCCTTGTTCATGGCGGAGACGGTGAAGGTGTAGTCGGCTTCGGAGTTGTCCACCGTGACGTTCTGCGAGGTGGCGGTGACCTTCTGCGTCGCCACGGCGGCTCCGCCGCGCAGCGTGGTCAGGGTGTAGGAGGAGACGGCGTCGCCGTTGTTGTCCGGCGCCGCCCAGCTCACCCGGAGCTGGCTCTGGTTCCCCACCGAGCTGGCCGACGCCGCACTCGGCGCCGCCGGGGTTGCCGGCTTGCCCGCCGGGGTTTCCGCGGCGGAGTAACCGCTCCATTCGGAGGGCTCCTTGGCGTCGTTGCGGGCCAGGACCCGGACCTTGTAGGCCACGCCGTTCTCCAGGCCCTTCCAGACGTAGCTGACCGACGTGAGGTTCTGGATCTGCGCGTTTTGCCCCGCCGGCGCGGGCGAAATTTCCAGATCGTAGGACTTGACCGGCGAGCCCTTGGAGGCCGGGGCAACCCACGTCACCGCCAGTTGCTTGTCGCCGAATTTCAGCGACGGCGCCGCTGGGGTATCCGGCTTGACGTCGGGGCGCACCTCGGCCGACGCCGGGGAGCGTTCGGATTCGTCGATGGCGTTGGTGGCCGTGACCTGGAAGTGGTACTTCGCGTTGTTGGTCAGGCCGGTGAGCGTGCAGCTGTTCGCCGGGCAGTCCTGCCGGAATCCGCCCTCGCCGTACACCGTGTACTTGGTGATCGGGGATCCCCGGTCCGCCGGCGCGGTCCAGTTCAGCAACGCGGTGCCGTCCCCCACGCTCGCCGCCTGCGGAGTGGTGGGTGCCAGCGGCCGGTCCTTGACGGTCAGCCGGATCCGGGCCGTGGCCTGGCGGGACGGGTCCTCGGTCTTGTCGGCGATGGTGTAGGCCACGACCATGGTGCCGGAGAACCCTGCGGCCGGTGTGACCACGACGTTGCCGCCCTCGACGCCGACGTTCCCGGAGCCGGTTTCGGCGGTCGCGGCGACGATTTTGAGCGGCGACTCAGGGAACGGATTCGAGTCGTTGGCCAGGACGGGCACGGTGGCCGGTTTGCCGGCGGCGGCGTTCGGCTCGAGGTCGTCGTTGGCCACGGGTTTGGGCCGGTTGGAGGCGGTGACCGTGAACCGGTACGTTGCGGTGGTTTCGAGGCCGCGGGGGTCCTTGGCCTTCACCTGCACGGCGCCGTCCGCGCCGGCGTCGCTGCCGTCCTTGGCAGAGAGCTTCAGGGCCTGTCCCTCGACTCGGGCGTCGAAGCCGGGTGGGACGTTGCCCGCCAGTTCGTACTTCATGTTCTGCACGTCGCCGTCGTCCGGGTCCGTGGTGAGCCGGGCCAGGTCCACGCTGGTGGCGTCGCCCTTCGGCAGGTCCACCTGGCTGCCCAGCAGCACGGGCGGGTTGTTCCGGTTGGGGTCCGGGAGGACCTTGGTGCGGATGCTAAGCGTTGATTTCAGGCCGGCCGGATCGTCCGGGCCGGTGCCGTCGGTGACCTCGAAGCTGAGCGAGCCGGGGCCCGCGTAGTCCTGGCCGGCCGTGTACTTCAGGGCGGTGCCGTTGTTGGCGACCGGATCTGAGCCGTCGGCGCCGATCAGTTTGATCCGGTCCGTCTGGGTCAGGCGCGGCGAGCGGCCGTCGCGGACCTTGACCCACTCCTTGAGGTCCACGGTGACCGACTGTCCCGCAACCACTTCCACGACGTCGTCCTTGGCCAGCGTGGGCACCTGCTGACCGATGCCGGGCACCCAGATGATGGCCGTTGATTTCTGGCCGTCGACGTCTTCGACGGTGTAGGGGATCAGCTGCGGCTGTTCGGTGAGTTCGACGATCATGTTGCCCTCGGTGCCGGGCCGGGCGGTCTTGGCCTCGGTGCTGACCTTGAGGTTTTCGCCGACGCCGTCGGGGTCTTCGTCGTTCTTGAGCACCGGGACGTCGACGGCGGTCTTGCCGAGCGTTTGGGCGGAGGTCACCCGGTCGTCGCGGGCGATGGGTGCCTGCAGGGGCACGTCCTTTTGGACCTTGACGGCGACGGCGGCCTGGGCCGTGGCGCCGCGGTCGTCGGCAACCTTGTAGCGGACGTTAACGGTGCCTTCCTGGCCCGGGGCCAGCAGGATGATGCGGCCGCTCTGTTTGCTGACCGTGGCCTGCAGCTCGGGGGCGGCTTCGATGCCGCCGGCCAGGATCCGGATCGGGTCGCCGTCGGGATCGGTGTCGTTGCCGGTGGCGTCGACGGCGATCTGGCGGCCGGGACGCACGGCAACGGCGTCGTCCACGGGCGTCGGCTTCTGGTTGGTGTCCCCGCGTGGGGCGATGCCGACGGTGACGGTGCCGGTGTTCACGGCGCCCTGCCGGTCAACGACCTTGTAGCGGAAGGTGTCGGTACCGGCGCCGTCGCCGGCTGCGGTGAAGTCGATGAAGGTGCTTCCGGCGGTGGCGGTTCCCATCGAGGGGGTGCTGTCGATGCCGGTCAGCTGGACGGAGTCGCCGTCGGGGTCGATCCCGTCGAGTTCCACGGGAATCCGGACCGAGCCGCCGGCCACCACGCGGGCGGTGAGGTTTTTCGGCTGCGGCCGTGAGTTCTGCGCGCCTTCCAGCGGAAGGATGTGGATGGTGACGGCCGCGGCGCTCTTCTGGCCCTGCGGGTCCGCGGCGTTGTAGATGGCCCGGACGGTCTTGGGCACGCCGCCGGCAATGAAGCGCAGCGTGTTTTCCGAGACGAAGCTTTTGCCGTCCGTGGCCGGGACGGGCTGCGGCAGCACCGGGTCCACGGTCAGCTTTTGGCCCTGCGGGTGCGTGTCGTTGGCCAGGACGGGGATGGTGACGACGTCGTTGACGCGGACGTTCACCTCGTCCGGCTTGGGCTGGGGCGCCTCGACGACGGCGGGTGCCGGAACGGGGACCACGGAGACGCTTCCGGTGGCGGACTTGGAGCCGTTGGACATGGTGTAGCGGAAGATGAACGGTTCCTTGGTGCCGGTGATGTCGGTGATCCGCAGCACGGCGTGGTCGATCACACTGACGGAGGCGGTGGCGTTCCCGGGCAGTTGCACGGACTGCAGCACCAGCACTCCCCCGGCCGGGTCCGAGTCGTTCGCGAGCGGGTCCACCAGCACGCTGCCGCCGGCCGGCAGCAGCGCGACGTCGTGCACGGCCACGGGGTCGCCGGTGTCCTTGCCGGACTCCACGTCCACCCGGATCAGGCCCTGGGTGCTTTGCGGGCCGTTGCTGGCGATGTAGCTCAGGTAGACCGGGCCCGGGGTGTTGCTGCGGAAGGTGAACGTTCCGCCGTCGGTCACGGGGCCCAGCTCGGCGGTTCCGGCCGCTTCCACCTGGGCCAGGCGCAGGGCGCCGCCGTTGGGGTCGACGTCGTTCTTCAGCGGTGCGATCACGAGGTCCTGGCCGACGACGGCGCTCACGTGGTCCGCGTTGACCACCGGCTGCAGGGCACCGGGGGGCTGGACGTTGACGATCACCTTGCCGGTGGTGGTGGCCCGGCCGTCCCAGACGGTGACGGTGACGGTCTTCTTGCCGGGGGCCGCCCCGGAATCCTGGTAGCTGAGCAGGCCGTCGCGGCGGACCTTGGCCTGGTCCTGGTCGTTGTCCGCCTTGGCGTCCATCAGGACCAGGTCGTCGCCGTCGGGATCGGTCCAGTCGGTGAGGATGTTCTGGCTGACGGTCTTGCCCTGCTCCACGAGCATGGTGGTGGGCTCCCCGCGCTTGAAGAGCGGGGGTTTGTTTTCGTCATCGCCCACGACGCTGAGGGTGATGCTGCCGCCTGCGGACAGGCCGCGGCCGTCCGCGGCGTTGTAGCCAAAGGTTTCGGTGCCGGGTTTCGCGTCGGCCGGGACGGTGACTTGGAAGGCCGTGCCGCCGTAGATACTTTCGAGGCTGCCGGCCTTGGGGCCGTTGCCGGAGACGGCGGCGGTCAGGACGTCGCCGTCGGGGTCGGAGTCGTTGTCCAGCACGCTCAGCACCGTGGTGCGGCCGGGACGGACGCCGACGGCGTCGGGCTTGGTTTCCGGGGGCCGGTTGGGCTTGGTGCGGTCCGGGAGGATGTTGACAGTGTTGTTGTCCGCTGATTCCTGGTCCTGGTCGTTGGACTGGTTCTTGGGCGGGATGACGTCGTCCCAGTTGTTCACCAGCTGCATGTTCTGGTTCACCAGCCACACATTGCCCGAATTCACATCATTGAGCACCACCACGTCCCGGTTCACCCGGAACACATACGACGGCGACGCGGACGCCTTCGGCACATCCACGCTCCTGTCATCGGCATCACTGCCGCAGTCCCGCACATACTTATTCGCCCCCGACCACGCCGCATGCACACAACCACCCAACTGCACCGGCGC
>NZ_JBFTHF010000016.1:0-17945 GCF_056394105.1 Arthrobacter sp. 10T419
CGATCCCGGCGATCTAAGACTGGCCCGCATCGCAACGATCAAGAAATTCATGCGCAAGAACTTCAGAAACCGTGCCCTCACCGTTGACGAGGTCGTGGCCTACTCATTTCTTTCACGCCGAGCCCTTTACTATCTCTTCGAAAACGAAACGCTCCAGGTCAGCGGACACATCCGGGCCCTGAGGACCTTGGAAGCCCTCGAGCTCCTCGCCGAAGAAACCGCCTGGAAACGCTCTCTGACGGACATCGCGGGCGCCAGCGGGTTCGCTAGCCTGCAAGCCATGAGGCGGGCCGTCAGGGAACTTACAGGGGTCTCGCTCAGCGACGTGCAGGAGAACCCGGAACTCCTGCGCACTCGAGCCGCCGAACTAAAGAGACTGACCGGACTGTGAACCGGTTGGACCGGATCTCGAAGGCATACCGTCCGTGCCAGCGGCTCGTCGTAGTCGTTTGACCGGTAGTTCGTCCCTTTCTGCCGGGCTTATCTACCGGAATGCAACCTCGGGCCCGGGGCCGGCCGGTCCCCCGGCACAAAGGCCAGGTCGCCGAGCCAGCGTCTAGTCGGAGGTGACAGCTGTGGTCAGGGACTTCGGGGACACGGCGCCGAACTGTACCCCGCCGAGGAGGGGACGAAGCGGGCGCGCTCCTTCAGTTCTTCCCTGTAAGTCTTGATGATGCCGTGGCCTTCTCCGTGGCCGAGCCGCGAAATGACGATCGGGCCTGAGGGCAGGGCGACGCGGATGGTTTCCCCGGTGCTTCTCTTGCCCAGCGAAAGTGCTTCGATGGATCCGTGCGGAGCATCGAGGAGAGTTCGGGAACCGAGGCCGGACGCTTCGATGACGAGGAGGCGCCTGGTCGTGAGGACGACGTATCCGGCAGCGTCATTCAGGTTCCCCCTCCCGATAGCCCGGACGGTTTCGTCTCGCGCCAGCAAACGGACCACGGCTCGCAACTCAGTCCGCCCGCCCAGGGAGAGACCTGCCCGCAGCACGGCGTCCTCAAGCCCGCGGTAGTCCATGACCCCCTCGGGCAGCGTTTCCTCGATACTGGCGAGATGCTCATGGTTCAGCGGCCCCTGATCTGCTGTCCAGACCACGTCTGCACCACGCGCGGACGGTCGTACGGTAGCAGTAAACCGCACGGCTCGACGTCGCTTGCGGAGGGAAAACGGTACCTCGATATTGATACTGTCCTCATCGCAGGGCTTAGCCCTAAAACCTGATTCGACTGCGGCGCCGCGGATGTGGTCCCGGGCGGCGTCCACACCTATGAGCATCGTCCAAAGGACGGTTTTGGGACCTGATGTCATCTGAATACTTTCCGCATAGTCGTGGCGTGGGTGCTCCTAGCCCGGCAAAGCGCGCAAACCCGCGCCAGTCAGAAGCATTGGCCGGAGACTGACCGGCTCCGAAGCAGTCACCGTTCAAGTGTCATTTCATTCGGCATCTTCATTCGGTGACGACCGGTTCCGCTGCCTCCAATGGGACCAGTCCGCCGACAAAACAGATGGCCGACCCAAGAGGTAGCCCTGCCCGGCGTTCACTCCCATCTCTGTAACGGCCGCCAGTTCTGCATGGGTTTCGATTCCCTCGGCGACCAGGCATGCCTCGATTTGGGACGAGAAACTGACCATCGCCGCGCATAGGGCACGCTGCTTCGGGTCGTTGTCGATTCCCGCAACGATTGTCCGGTCGAGTTTGATGAGCTCTGGGTCGAGCTTGAGTATGTGGCGCATCGACGAGAACCCGGCGCCGACGTCGTCGATAGCAATGCGTAAGCCAGCGCTTCTCAGCGGAGCCAATGCTGCCGCGAGGCGTGCATAATCAGCGACGGCTGAGTGCTCGGTCAGCTCTACGACGATACGCTCGGGCTTCACACCTGATTTCCCCACAATGTCACTTAGCCTCGGGTCAAGGCATGCCGATGGGGAGAGATTGACGGCGATATAGAGGTGGTCAGGAAGATCCGCAGCGGCGAGCAAGGCTGTTTCCAAAGCGAGGAATTCGAGTTCGGCGCCCCGCCCGATTGAATCGGCGTCGGCAAACCATTGATCCGGGGACCTTACAGGAGAGCTGACGAATCGAGTGAGCGCTTCGGCACCGATAATCTCGCCGGTTCCCAGATGACAGATCGGCTGAAACGCTGTGATCAGTGTCCGAGTGGCGATCAGGCGATCGAGGCGCGCCGCGATCGCCTGATTTGCCGGGCGCTGCACCGCGCAGTCTGCCGGCGGCCGCGCGATTCCCTCAAATCCTGCTCCCCAGCCTTCCACGTCCGACCGACGCCATCCGACGACCTCGATGCTCCGTCGCCGCCCATCCCGGTGACGGGCGGAAAGCAAAAGCCCTACTCGGCCGGTACTTGGGTCTGGTTCCTGTGCGGTCTTGAGGTCGGAAAGGTCGATGATGAGACTGCACGGGCGTCCCACAAGGTCGGAGGGCTCGTAACCGAGCAGCTCCCGGCTTGCCACGCTGGAGAAGGTGAACCGGCCATCTGCTCCTACAGCCCAGAGCCAAACCTTGGTAGCGCCCAGGACCGCGTCCATCAGTCTGGCGGTCGTCGACGCCTCGATCTGATCGCGGCGCTGTTGCCGGACGAGGCTCCAGGCCGCATGAAGGAGAACCGGAAGGAGCAGTATCGAGGCGAAGACGGAAAATTCGGCGGGGACCCCGAGACCGTTCCAAGGCTGAAGACCAACCAGGAGAGGCAGCAGTATCGACAGCGCGGATAGCACCCACAGTGACAGAACGGCCAGCAACCATCGTCCGCATGCTGATGTTCGAGTTTGGCCGGTGACCGTGGGGGCTGGGGACATGCGAGCCTTCTTGCTCATTTCGGATATTGGATCATTTGGGTTCAGCATCGGCGATATCCCTCCAGGTATGCGGTGACGCGGGAGGGTATGTTGCCGCCACGGTCCCGTTCTAGGCGAGGTCGCATTCCTGAGTGGTTCCATAGGGAACGTCCTGGCTCAGGTTTACTGTGAACGAGTTCGGTCCATGGCGGGTCACGAGAATTCCGTGATTACCTTCCATCAGCGCCCGGGCCAGTTCCTCAGCGGCATCGAGGCGCTCGGCTAACAAGTGGGGCTCGTCTGCTGTGACGTAGTAAGCCATTCCGATGGCGGCGGTGGTCATAGGTCGTTCCTGTTCTGATAGCACTCAAAGGCAGTTCGCTCCCACGGTCGGCATCCCTGAGCGGAGCCACTCGTGCGGCTCTGCAACCTCGCCGGAAGCTGCGTGCCCGCCTTCAAAAAATCCTACGATCGGTGGCCGTGCAAAAACCGGGGTGTTGTTCCAAAGCGTGCATTCTTTGATCCCGGACCAATCAATTCGTGCAGGAGCCGCTCAGTGCTGGGCGAAGGATGGGCTGTTTCGTGAGGTGAAAACGGAATTACGCTGACTAAATAAGCTGCCACGGAGCTCTCGGACCGCGTTCCCGAGCTGAGCGGCGGCTCTTCTGGCTCATTGTGAGGACAGGCCGTTGGCCTGGACCGAGGTCGCAGGGATCCGGAGTCCCCGGAAGGGTTCGCCCGCGCACGCCGATACCATCACGCCGACGGAGGGTGCGCCGTAACACCTCTCCGGCAATTTCCCCCTTGACTTCTCTACTGACCGTCGTCAGTCTTTCGACAACAGGACGGGCGTCCGTCCGCTCCTGGCTCAGTGAAGGATGCTAATGTTCCGTGCCACGTCGCTGATGCGTTCCGCAACCTCCGGAAGCCGGGTTACGCGGCTTGAGCTATTCTTCGATCTGGTCTTTGTGTTCGCGCTGTCGCAGCTTTCCCATCACTTGCTGGAGCATCCTTCATGGGTGGCGGCCGGTGAGACGTTTGTGCTTCTTCTCGCGGTCTATAAGGTGTGGGTGTACACGACCTGGGCGGCCACGTTGCTGGACACTTCGCGGTTTGAGGTGCAGTGGATGCTACTGATCGTCATGCTGATCACACTATTCATGAACGCCTCAATCGGCTCAGCGTTTGGCGCCTTCGGCTGGCTTTTTGCCGCGAGCTATCTACTGGTCCAGCTGGGCCGGGGTGCATGGTTACTGACTGTGGGACTTGACCGCACCACCCACAACCATTTCGTGCGCACGCTGATCTGGGGGTGTATGAGCGCTCCGTTTTGGATTGCCGGCGTCTTTTTCGGTCCGGGGCCCCGTCTGATGTTCTGGGGTGTCGCTGCCGCGATCGATCTGGGCGGCCATATGCTGGCTCACCGGTTGCCTGGACAGAAGACCGAAGGAAGCCGGGTCCCACTCCCGGGAGAAAGGATCTTTGAGCGGTTCGGGTTGTTCTACCTGATCGCGCTTGGCGAGACGATCCTCTCAACCGGTCTGGCGATTGCCGGCAACCTGGAGGACCCTTTGATATTTGTGACCGGAACAGTAAGTTTGGCCGGAAGCGTCGCGATCTGGTGGTGCTACTTCTATAGCCTCGAACAGGAAATTCTGAAAAAGCTTGCTTCTGTTGATGATCAGTTCCGACCCGGCATCTTGGCGGGCAACACCCTGGTCGTGCTACTGGCAGGCTTGATCTTGGTGGCGGTGGGTGATCAGCTCACCATCAGTGATCCGGCTGCCCGCCCCGATCTTGCCACAGTTCTGTTCCTCTTTGGCGGCCCGGCTCTCTTCCTAGCCGGCCGTGGATTTTTTATCCGGCGGGTACTGGGCCACCGCCAACCATCTGATCTCGCCGGCATCGGAGCCCTGGCGGTGCTGGCAAATCTGAGCTTTCTCCTCCCGGCCTTCGTTGCCGCCATGGGCGCCGCGCTCCCCCTCATAGGTGTAGCGGTTGCAGATGCCGTGAACCGTCGCCGCCGAACGGAACGAGGGCCCCGCTGAGGCGGAGGGCCGGATCCGCCAACAGAGCAAGAACGACGCAGTGCCGTTCATCTTGTGAACTTCAGAACGCGGGCTACGGGAGAGATGCTACGAAGCACGCCACAAATTCTTGGAGGCTTGTCCACCTCCCACGCCCGTAAGGCCTCTGACCTGCGGAACACTGCGCTCACAGCAGAGACCACACGAAGCAGGGAGGGGCTGCGGACGGAGTACACGAGGACCGACTCGGACGCCACGATGATGCGGGAGGCCGCTGGTCATCTGACCAAGGACGGTTCTGTGGAAGGTGTAGCCGGTAGCGGCCTACTCGAAGTGGACGGCGTCCCATTCCAGAATGCGCGGGTCCACCAGTCCTTCGACCGTGAACGGGTCTTCGGCGATGAAGCGCTCGGCATCCTCGCGGGACGTGAAGATACCCATCGAACCCGCTGCGGGATCCGCCGTCTGGAAGGGGCCCGGGGCTACAAGCCCGCCGCCTGCCTCGCGGAAGGCCTTGTAGTAGGCCTTGTGGCGGGGAAACGTTTTGAGGATGCGTGACCGGTCAGCGCCCTCGCGCAGCGTGTAGAGCACCACAGATTCCATGTGCCAGAAGCTACCTATCGCAGCGGCCGCGGTGTGCCGCTTCAGACACAGGAGATTCTTGCGGCTCTAACTCAGTACACTGATCCGACAATAGACGAACGTACGGCTCAAGGATTGGCGAAGAAATGACGGACAAGCTGCGGCTGACCCCGGACGATGCGTTCCCGCAAGATCTGGAAGTGATGACGGATAACGACCTGCAGGTACTGGACAGCCAGGTCCAGCGACAGCTCGACCATGAGGTCGTCGTTGCGGGTGAATCGGATCGCGAAACGGAATTCCGCCACTACGAACTGGATCACGAGTTCACGCAGCGCGACGACACCCGCTGAAGCGCTTCCGCGTCGGGTTTTCCAGGACGCCGGCTCCCCCGTTTCATCCGGCACTCCGGCGCCCCTTCTGCGGGCCTAGAATTTCCGCCGCTCCCCCGGAACCCTCCGCAATCCGGCCGTCCGGCCGTCCGGCGCCAGCACGACCCGGTCCGAAGCCCAGGGTGTGCACATTGTGGACATCCTCCTTCTGCTGGAATTCGGTGAACATCATGGCCGCGGCTTCCTCCTCTGCAAACGTCCCATCGAGGAGAAATCAGCAACCCGCATGACCGACCAGCTGCCCGGCCGGCCTCCAGGAAGTGGGCACGGGCCACCGATGTCGCAGCCAAGCCCGCCGCCGCTTCCAACCACAAGCCAGCGCCCTCGGAGGATGACCACCCGTCAGCAGATGTATCCAACCTGCTGGCTGGGAACAGCTAGCAGCCCTGTAGTACTAGGACTCCTTGCGGTGCCCGCCAAAGATCATCGAGGCCAGCGCCATGACCCCAGTGACGGTGAATACTGCCGGCCACGCGCCGATCTTCTTCGCCAGGGGGTGTGACGCGCCAAAGGCCGTAATATACGCGCCCGTGAGGGCGGCAGCCCTGGCCGCGCCAGCGTCGTTTTTCCAAACCGTGAAGGCGGCCAAGCCGCAGGCTGCCAAAATGGCGCGGCCTGCCTGTCTGTTGCCTGTATCGCGGGCGACCTTGTAGCCGAGCAGGAGACCGGTCTTGGCCAAACCGGTCGAAATGATGCGAGACATTCGAGTTCTCCTCCGGCGGAACGGATAAGCGTTAAACCTAAGCATAGGTCCGGCGCTGGAAATCGTAGTCGGGGCGACCGCTGCTGCCAGCTGACGGCAGTGGCCTCGATGAGGGGCGCCGGGGGCGCGCTGGAACCCATCATCAGGCAGCCTGTAGACGCCGCCCCGCCACGGGACTCGGGGCACACGGGAATACCCCTCAGCGGAAGGCTTTCACGGGTGCCTAACTGTTGGGCGCCAGGTCACGTGCCGCAGCAGTCGATACAGTTCCCATGATCCCGGAACCACCAAACACGGACTCCGGGGGTAACAATGGCGCTTTGCTTGAATGCACCAGTGGACGCGATGAGGCCTACTCGTACTCAGCGACAGCGGTAACCATCATCACGCCCGCTGCCGCTGCCGCCGCGAGGGCGGCCAAGGTGGTCGCCCAGGTCAGCGCGGAGCGTTCCTTGTAATGAATGATGCTGACCAGTCCCAGGGCTGTTGCCGCGGCTGCGGGTCCTATGCATGCCTGGCCAAGGGCGTGCCGCACCCAGGTGGCGGATGGGTAATCCATCATGGGCAGGAGTGTGATCCATGCGATGAGGGTTGCCACCACGGTTATGGCTGCGAAAAGCAGGCTCCAGCGCCCGGAGGCCGATCGTGGTGTGATTGCCAGGGACACGTCTTCCGCCTAGGGGTGGGGTGTAAAGAGACTGATGAAAAAGGCGAGATCAAAGAAAGCCAGCTGCGCCGGACCGGCGACCAATGCGATGGCCGACAGCACCGAGCGCTCCCGGTAACTAACAATTGCCGCCAAGGCCAGGACTGGTCCGGCCATCGCCGCCGGTGTCAGGACGGCCCACGGGGTGAACCCGAGAACCAGTGCGACCGCTAGGAAGACCGCGGCCCACCACCCCACGGGCGTTGTCGGCAGGAAACGAACGTCTGCTCCGTCAGCCCGGAACGCCGCGAGAATGCCCAGCACGGCCGCCACGATAAGCGCAATGGTACCGGCGGAGATCAACACGTCAGGGGTTACGGGCACCTGCATGCTCACTGAGATGCCTGCCGAGACAGCAGCCATGATCGCCGCCGCAAGAATGAGGAAGGCCAGAGCCCAGTAGCCAAGCCGCGTGCGGATGACGCGATGCTTTCGCGCCTGGGCTGCGACCGCTGCGACGACACTGAGAACAAAACAGCCGACGACGACAGTAGCCCAGATATCCTGCCCCGTTGGTGGAGGCCCAGACGGTAGCAACGCCACGGTCAGGGCTGTAATGAAGAGCACCACGGCCGTTCGGGTCAGCCAGGCGACCGGCAGAACGCGACGGTGGGTGACTGTGGATTGGATCGGAGTTGCCATCTGACGCTCCACATCGGTCTGGAATTCCGCCTGTGACAGGTGAACTGTGGGGATGGAAATAACTGCACAAGGCACATTCGGAGGCTATTGGACCTAGGTCACTGGACGGCCGCCATGCCACTTCTTCTGCAAGACACGGCGCTCCTATAAGAGGGTCGCCTAGTCGATACGCCGAGGCTAGGGCTCAAAGTCCTGTCAGCAGGCGCACAAGGGACGCGGCTGCGACGTTCCTCAGCGCCCAAGGATGGGACGCTTCTCGAGTCGACTCGGTGTGGGAAGCCATTGCGCTGCACACTTCGCCTCAGATCGCAGAACGACGGGGTCCGTTACCTCCGTCTTGGTGTTCGGACCGACTTCGGCGACGACACAATGCTGCCTTCTGCGGAGGACCCAGCGATCCGCGGCTCGGGCCAGGTATCCCGCCTCATGATCGAGCAGTGCTTGGGGATGCGGTTGCCCAGCAGGCATTGCGCAACCCAAGTAGGGCGCCGGCAGCTTCCAGGCCCGGGACGCTGCTGCAAGCTCACCGGAGCGCTCCTCGCCTCCAAGGAATCAACCCCGCTTACTGACCGCTTAGCGGACCAGCCGGTCATTCCTGCAACGGGCCGCCTCCAGCGAAACGTCCCGCCGCTCCACGCCGGCGAGCATAGCCACTTTCCGGACCAGGCGGCGGCAGGGGTGAACTTCATCATGCAGGTTCCGCGCACAGTTCATCAAGATGCTTCCGGTGCACGTGCCGCTGCGCGCGGGATGGCTCGTCATGGGCACTGAGGGGAGTTATCGGCTTCAGCGTCGGGGCGACCACGGCGGAACTCGTCTGTTGCGTACTTAGGGGTCAGGTTTGATGATTATTGGAAGCCATCCAGACAAGCGCCCGTGGGCGCCCCCTTTTGCGCGGCGCAGCCCTACATTTCAGAAACTGCGGTGAAAAGTGAGTAATCCAAGCCAGGCCATTGGATTCTTGATCCACGACAACGTCACGATGGTGGACATTGCCGGGCCAGCGGATGTGTTCCACCACGCAAATGCCTTCGGGGCCCGTTACGAGACCGTTTTGGTTTCCGCCGACGGCAACGCCAAGCGCGCTTCCAACGGGCACTATCTAACCGCCGAGGCCGCAGCCGGACAAACAGGCCCTTTGGATACAGTCATCGTTCCGGGTGCTTACGGGATGGTGACGAAACCTTTCGAGCAGGTGCTGGTGAACGCTGTTTCCGATCTAACGGCTGATGCCAACAGGATCGCATCCGTCTGTACCGGTGCTTTTCTGCTGGCGCAGAGGGGCTTGCTGAACTACCGCAACGCAACCACCCACTGGACCCAGATCGAAAGGTTCAGCAGGTCATATCCGCTGGTACATGTCGTCCCTGATGCGTTGTTTGTGCAAGACGGTTCGATCATCACTTCCGCGGGTGTCAGTTCCGGGGCCGACCTGGCCCTGTTCATAGTTGAAGACGACTACGGCCCCGACGTTGCCCGCGCCGTCGTCCGTCAAATGGTTATTTCTAATCAACGGCCGGGAGGCCAGTCCCAGCGCCCGGTCGCGGTCCGCGTGAGCGCACCCCGCGACCACGCCCTCCGCAAACTCCTGGACAGCATCACGGCCGATCCCGCCGCAAACTACTCGATTGATGCCATGGCCGCCATGACGAATCTCAGCGCCAGTAGCCTCACCCGGCGATTTCAGGAGGCAACCAACACCACTCCTAGTCGGTACGTTGAAATGGTGCGTATCGAGGCCGCTCAGGCAATGCTCCAGAGAGGAGCCACTGTCTCGGCGGCTGCGGCCGCCAGCGGATTCGGAAGTGCCGAAACGATGAGGCGCGTCTTCACGCAGAAGATCGGAATGAGTCCATCGCTGTATCTGGAAAGTCTCCTGTCGCAGCCCTGATACTTCCCAGCCTCACCGCCTGCTCAGTCGCAGGCTGACGCCATCTGGGGGCTGGTTGACAGGATTCGCGGGTCCGCCGACGCGCTCCCTCGGCAATGCTGGATGCATCCGGTGAAATCCGGAGCATCCACAAAAGAGGAGACGGTCATGCCCTTCGTAAACGTCAAGCTCGTCGACGGCGTCTTCACGGAAGACGAAAAGCACCGGATGGCGGCTGCGCTAACTGACGTCATGGTCAAGTTTGAAGGATCCGAAGCTTTCCGCGAGGTGGTCTGGGTCCTCATAGAGGAACTGCACACCGACGGCTGGCACATCGGCGGTCTGCCCTTCAGGGGACCGGCCAGCCTGATGGATGGACTCGCCCGTTCCAAGAGCGTTTATGAGTCTATTGACGGCCACCCGGTTACCCGGCCGGAACTGGCAGAGAAAGCACCGGTTCAAGAAAAGTAACCCCAATTTGGTACGTCATCCATGACGCCCCAATCCCCGTTCGGTGCACAGCGCGACTCCGGGCCCATTGAAGGGGACAGCGGAATTGACCCAATCCTTCCGAACCCGGACTGTGCGCAGGAAACTCCCGTACGAACAACAAATACAGGAAAGCAATCACCTCACTCCGACCGGAGTTGCGATGACGCTGCGAGAACGTTAGTTCTCAGCCTCGAGACAAGGATCAGAAACATGGGCTACATCACAGCCGGCACCGAGAACAGCACGGACATCGAGCTCTACTACGAGGACCACGGGACGGGCCAGCCAGTTGTCCTTATCCACGGCTACCCGTTGGATGGTGGCTCCTGGGAAAAGCAGACAGCGGCCCTCTTGAATGGCGGCTACCGCGTCATCACATACGACCGCCGGGGGTTCGGCAAATCCAGCAAACCGACTACAGGCTACGATTACGACACCTTCGCAGCCGACCTGAACGCCGTCCTCGAAACCTTGGACCTTCAGGAGGCCGTCCTGGTCGGTTTCTCGATGGGCACAGGCGAAGTCGGACGGTATATCGGCACCTACGGTCAGGCCCGCGTGGCCAAGGCAGCGTTCCTTGCCTCTCTCGAACCGTTCCTTCTGCAGACCGAAGACAACCCAGGCGGCGTTCCGTCGTCGGTGTTCGACGGCATCCGCAACGCCGCCAGTGACGATCGCTACGCATGGTTCGCCGACTTCTACGACAACTTCTTCAATACCGACAAATTCCTTGGAAACCGGCTCAGCGAGGAAGCGCTGCGCAACGCCTGGAACGTGGCCGCCGGCTCGTCCTGGTTTGCGTCCTTCGCCGTCGTCGACTCCTGGCTGACGGACTTCCGCTCAGACGTCGAGAAGATCACCGTCCCGACCCTAATCGTGCACGGAACGCAGGACCGCATCCTGCCGATCGACTCGACGGGCCGTGAGTTCACCAAACGCCTGCCGGCCGCCGAATACGTGGAACTCGTAGATGCACCGCACGGCATGCTCTGGACGCACGCCACCAGTATCAACGAAATCCTGCTCCGCTTCCTGGCCAAGTAGCCGCCCGGGCTGGCCTCGGCGCAGGCCTCCCTGCCAACTGAACCTTCTACGGCTCATCACAGCCTCACACCCTTGAACCCTTGAACCTTTGAACCTTTGAAAGCAGAGCAGAAGATGGACAAATTCCTGAGTGAGCACGAAGCCACCCGATGGATGAATCGATACGTACAAGCGTGGAGGACAAACCGCGTCGACGCTACAGCCGGCGTCTATGCCCCGGACGCCGAATTCCACGAACGGCCGTACGAGACTGATTGGCATGGTCTGGATGAAATCATCGCGGGATGGAAACTTAGGGCGGGATGGAAGGGAACAGATTGCTGGACCTTCGACTGGAAGCTCCTGCACCTTACGGGAGACACCTTCGCTGCCCAGGGTACGGGAACCTATCCGGCCCTTGGAACCTTTGACAACCTCTGGGTGGTCACTCTCAACGAGCACGGGGCAGCAACGGCGCACTGGCAGTGGAACAACCAGGTTGCACCTCCTGCCGGTGCGCCCGACCTAGGTCTGGCTCAATGATCCAGGCCGTTACATCCTCCGCCCAGACACACAACTCCTGTCCCGTCCCTCCTCCAACCCGAAAGGAAAACGACAATGACACCCGCAATCCCTAGGACGCTGGTCCTTCTGGATCACCCCGATCTCAGCCGGTCCCGCGTGAATCACGCTCTGGCCGCCGCATTGGAGGATGCGCCCGGTCTTGCGGTACGTGACCTGCGCCGCCTGTACCCGGACGGCCGGATCAACCTCGGTGCTGAAAGGGCTGAGGTGGAAGCGGCGGACAACATCGTTCTGCAATACCCGACACACTGGTACGCCCCGCCCGCCTTCATCAAAAACTGGCTGGATGAGGTGCTGGTCCGCGGCTGGGCCTACGGCACCGGGGCGCCGGGGGCCCTTGCCGGTAAGACACTGCGCGTCGCCACCAGCACAGGAGGGACCATGGACGCCTACTCCCCCGACGGCTTCCACGGATGGGACTTCACCGACATCCTCATCCCTCTGCAAGCCACGGCCCGTCGGCTCGGAATGCAATGGCTCAGTCCCTTTGTCCTGCACGGGGTGCGTGACCTGACGGAAGAGCAGCTGCAGGACCTCGCCCGGGACTACCGCCGCCTGCTAGAGGCAAGCTCCGTGCCCGAGCACGTGTCATGACATAGGCGCCCGCCGGCCGGAGTATGGTCCGGAGCCGGCGGGCGCCCATCACTCTGGTCGGCAGGGTGTATTCCGGCTGGGCGGTTCAGCCGACCGCGCCGCCGGGGGTCTCAGGCCTAGTGGGAGATACCTTTTGGATTCCCTTGGCCTCTGTGCCGGGCGATGCACACAGCGGCATCTACGCCGAGTTTGTCACGAAGTCCCCGAAGGCGCGCCGTTCCACCATCTTCGTCCAGGACGCACCGGGACGCACCGGAACAGCAGCTTCCAGGAGCGGCCCCCACCGGGGAGCTTACAGACGTCCCGCCGCCACAGGAAAGGACTGCTGCCGACAGCGACAGGGGCTAGCGGACAACCTCGGCGGCACGGACTGCCGCAGATCCGCTGGCCGCCGCCCTGGCGATCAAGTGTGCGGCAAACGGCAGGCCCCTGGCGCCGGCCCGTGCGTAGTCGTCGATGGCGGTGACGTCCTGACCGAGGCTTGTCATGGCCGCGGCGAAGATGTCCATGTCGATGATCTGCAGGTCCTTGAGATGGTCGGCGTTGGTGGTGGTAACGGCACCGGTGAGCGCCTCGAGGGCAAAGCTGCGACCGGTTCCGGAGAGCAGTAGGTCCGTTAGCGCGCCGAGGTCGAGGTCCAGATTGTTCGCCAAAGCGAGGATGTCCTGGACGTTTTTCTGGTTCATCATCAGCAGGGCGTTGTTAATGAGTTTTCCTGTCTGCCCCGACCCGGCGGCGCCCATATGGGAGACCTTCCCGGAGAACGCTTCAAGGACGGGACGGGCCGTGGTCAGAGCCTGGCTGGGGCCGCCGACGATAGTCGTCAGCTGACGTGCTTCGGCTCCAGGCCGGCCACCACTGACCGGTGCATCCAGGACGAGGACCCCGGTGTCGGCGGCCCGCTCGGCCATGGCGGCGGCATAACCGGGAAGTCCGGTGCCGTGGTTGATGAGAATGGTGCCCGGCCGCATGCTTCCGAGCAGGCCGCCCGACGTAAGGACCTCCTCGATGTCGGAGTCCTCGCGAAGGCACAATCCGACCACGTCAGTGGCCATGCCGAGCGCGGCGAGGGTTTCGTGCCGGACGAAGGGGAGGCCGTCGAGAGCGGTCAAGGATGCCTCGCGACGGACCCAGACGTTCAGTTCGAAGCCAGCCTCGGCGATGGCCCGTGCCATGGGGGCTCCTTGGTCTCCGAGGCCGACCCAGCCGACGCTCAGTTCGGAGGCAGTGCCCGAGGTGATCGCTGGTGTGGTCGGTGTTGCGTCGGGTGAGGCGGCGCTGCCGGTCATGTCATTGTCTTTCTCTGTGGAGGAGTTGATGGCTTTCACGCAGTTTTCCGGGCCAGTAGTTCGGTMGAGAGATCCCAGAGGCGTTCTGCGTTAGCCGGATCGAGTGCGTAGGGTGCCACTCCGGTGTAATCGGGGCCTCGGTGGTCCACGGTGCGGGCCTCATTGACGTCCTCAAAGTAGCGTCCGCCGATGCCCTCAAGGTCCGCAGAAGTCGCCACATACAGGGTGGTCGCCGCACCCTGCTGGGGAGTTTTCTGGCGTTCGACGGGGGTGCGCAGCCCTCCGGTATGGCGCTGGAGTTTGGTGGCGATGGCCCCGGGCATGACGGCGTTGGAGGTGATGCCGTCCTTGGCCCAGCGTGCGGTCACGCCCACGGAGAACAGGGCTGAGGCGGTCTTGGACTGCCCGTAGGCGACAAAGGCGTCGTAGGCGACGAAGTTGAAGTGCGGGTCATCGAACATGACCGGGGAGAACAGGTGTCCGCTGGAACTCAGGGACACGATACGGGCGTTCCCCGCCTCGGCGAGGGCTCCATGCAGGGCCTGGGCAAGGGCGAAGTGGCCCAGATGGTTCGTGGCGAACTGCATTTCCCAGCCTTCCGGGGTCCGCTCGAGGTCGGGGAGGGCCATGATGCCGGCGTTGTTGACCAGCACGTGCAGCGGGCCGGTCCACTCGTCGGCGAATGCGGTGATGGTGGACAGGTCAGCCAGGTCCATCCGGCCGAGGAAGATGTTGTTGTTGCCTGTTGACTCGCGCAATTCCTGGGCTACCGGCGTCGCGGCCTCGACGTTGCGCACCGCCAGGGTTACCTCGGCACCGATGTTGGCGAACGCGCGGGCTGTTTCGATTCCGATGCCGGAGGCGCCGCCAGTGACGATGACGCGCTTTCCGGTGAAGTCGATGCCCTCGGTGACATCCGAGGTGGTGGAGCTGAATCCGAAACCGGTGGTGATTCTTGCCATGGGGTTGGTCCTCTTTCGGCGGGTCGGGAAGTGTCTTTTCAGAAGAGCCGCCCGGCGTCCTTCGGCTGTAAGCCTGAATAAGCGCGGGGGTCTGGGCAGCTCTAGAATTCAGTGTGCTCCCGCCGGAATCGGGCAGCCAGAACCCTGCGATTCATATGAATGCCGGGGCCACCCTCGGGGGTAATTCAGGGCCGACGAGCGTGGAGGGGTCAGGCCATGCCCGGGAGTGTCCGGGCCAGGCGCTCCAGTGCCCGTTCGGAGGCACTGCCGGGCTCGGCGTGGTGAATGACGAGGAGGTGACCGTCCGTTCCGGGTACGGCCAGTTTTTCGTGGAAGAGCTCGAGTTCGCCTACCACCGGGTGATGCAGCAGACGCTTGCCCGCCACCTTGGGGCGGACATCGTGGCGCCCCCAAAGCTGGAGGAAGTACGTGCTGCGCTCTGATAGCTCCATGACCAGCGCCTCGAGTTGCGGGTCGTTGATGCACTCCCCCACAGCTGCGCGGAGTCCCGCGGTCGCGTCTTCCATGACGTGTTCCCAGTCCTCGTAGAGCTCCCGTTCGGCGGGGTCCAGGAAGGCTGCCCGCAGCACGTTCGTGCCCGGTTGGTTCCTCGGAGAGAGGGCAACGGCCAGCGGATTGGCGGCGAGGACGTTCATGAAGCGGTCCTGAACAAAGGCCGGAACGTGGGCCAACGTGACCAGCAAATACGACAAGCCTTCCGCTACCCCGGCCGACGCGGGACTGGCCACGGCCTGCGGGACCGGTTGCGCGAGCCGGTGCAGATGGACGGTTGCGGGCGGGTCCAGACGCAGGGCGCGTGCGAGAGCGTCCAGTATTTGCGGGGACGGGTGGTGGTCTTTGCCCTGCTCCAGGCGCACGTAGTAATCGACACTGATGCCTGCCAGGCCTGCAACCTCTTCACGGCGAAGACCCGCAACCCGGCGGCGCCCGTAGCTGCGCAGTCCGACGTCTTCCGGTCGGATGAGCTTACGGCGGGCCTGCAGGTACTCTCCGAAAGCGACGTTCTTTGCCACGGACCTAATCTACGCCCGGGCGCTCATCAAACGCGGCACTGCCGAACTTTCATAAAAGAACTGCCATTGCCTTAATGGTCCTTTATCGGGAGTCCAGAATGGTGGGAGGCGCTCAAGTGCCTCGGAATTCTTTGCCCAACTCATGGCCCAGTCTCACTTCCGGGAAGTCACCGAATACGCCGGCTTCGCCTCTCGGGCTCCGCCAGCGGACAAAGGATGTCGATTTATCCGATCTTCCCCGCTCCCGTTTGCCGGCCATGTCCCAATTCCAAGCCTCGCGTGCACAGAACACGAGGTTCTGTCGGTAATTGGTCGCCCTTCCTCCCATCCCGCCATGGCCGCCTAAGCGCCCCGGTACCCACTCGTTGTCCAGGGCCGTGGCTGGGGCATGCTGCCACTGCATCGGCGCGCCTGTGGCGTGCAAGGCGTTCGAAAGTTCACTACTTCCAGACAACGTCGCTACTTCCAGACTCTGCAACTCTGTCGGGGGCGTCGAGAGCTATGAGTTGTCTGCCTAAGCTGACGGAGAATCCATCCGTCTGCCGGTGGGTATGTCATGGATCCAGCAGACCTGCGGCCTGGATCGGCCGCCCACGGGCGCTCTGAGTCCAGGAGTGGGACTGTCCAGCGACGGCAAGCTGCACGGATTCAGTTCAAGTAGTCGGCGATGATTTCATGAAACCAGCGCAACGCGCGGGACCGCGGAGCCGTGCCGTTCCAGTACAGCGACACGTCGCATGACGGAACATTAAAATTACAGCCGTCTGCCCGCAGCGAAGAAATGGGGCCAAGATCCACGCGGCGGACCCACCTGCTGGCACCGACCGCCAATTCCGGCCCAAATCACCGGTTATTCCGGTCGCCCATCGCACCCACTCTTGACGGTTCCGTCCCTACAATTAACTGTCGGCCTCCACGGCATTCACGTCGCGGGGGCGGCCAGATAAGGAGAACTACCATGGGTTTGGGTGACAAGATCCACAACGCCGCCGAGAAACTCCACGGCAAGGGCAAAGCAGCCGCCGGCGATGCCACCGGCAACGACCGGCTGAAGGCCGAGGGCAAGGGCGAGCAATTCAAAGCGGACCTGAAGCAGGCCGGCGAAAAAATCAAGGATGCCTTCAAGAAACACTAAGACACGCAGCCAAGACGCAGAGGTGCGGTCCGGAAGACCGCACCTCTGCCGCTGCCTGGCAGCAGGAAAGATCATGCGCCCGCTCCCGAAGCTTCCTTCAAGTCCCAACATCTGTGACTGATAAGTTTCG
Source organism: Arthrobacter sp. 10T419 (assembly GCF_056394105.1). Lineage (NCBI taxonomy): Bacteria > Bacillati > Actinomycetota > Actinomycetes > Micrococcales > Micrococcaceae > Arthrobacter > Arthrobacter sp. 10T419. The sequence continues at coordinate 16,960 of NZ_JBFTHF010000016.1, forward strand.
GTTGACAGGGCATCGGGCTTCATGTGCAGGTTCCGGTCCCGGTGGACTAATTCCTCAAAAACTGGGATAGCGCAGCCGCGCGCTTTACTGCCTCCCAGCCGTTGCTGCACTTCAGGCAGAGGCGGGTTCCGGTGGCACCGAAAACAGGGCTCGGCTGCCCACAACCGGGGACAATTCTCGAAGGGTATCCACCGCTACGGCGGCCAGGGAGCCACCCGGACGGCTCACCAATTCAGCCGTGGATAACCCGAATTGACCCCAGCATGGACAGATGAGGAGTTAGTCGGGAGTCACCGCTGGGGGATCTACCGTCTTTCCTAACGCTGGTTCGTCTTCAATGAGCGAAAGCTCCTTTAGAGCAGGGTAAGGGTCATGTCTCTACTCGCACGACGTTAAAGGGCGTCCCATAGTTTCGATCGTCGTTCGGGTTGGGTTGTCTCATTTACGGTTTTAGGCCAATACGGGGCGGCCACTGCCGCTCCGGTGACTTCGGCTGCCAATACAAAAGTGGCCGCGAGCCCCCAGACAGCGGCGACGGCACCTGCGGCCGTCGCGCCGAGCGCCTGCCACAGGACGAGGGCAACGATCAGCAGCGAGGTACCCGTTGCATCACGACCAAAGTCGCGTTCCTGATTGAGGCCCGAACAGCCTCACGGCGTAGGAAGTGAACCGCGGTTTATACCCGCTTAACCGCATGAGTGAAAGGAAATTCCTCAAGGGCTCTCCGTACCGCTACCCACGACCAAATCCCGCACGAAGGTTGGTTTACAGAACCTCCGGCGACAGTTGGAGCCCGCATAACTGAGCCGGAGGACACCCCATTGCGTTGGTAACGGATTGGTGTCGGTTCGGTGGGGACCCATCCGGGAGGGCGGGTGTTGCCGAAGTACTCCTGACAGACCAAGCCGGACCCGCAGGAAAGTGTCAGCCCCTACCAGGGCGGCGGGGACGGGACACCCATTGAGCTATTTCCAAGGAGCACTCCC
>NZ_JBFTHF010000017.1:0-7905 GCF_056394105.1 Arthrobacter sp. 10T419
GGCTCCACCCTCAAGCCCCTCCAGGCATCCGGTGACACCGCCGTCCTCGAAGGCACCCGCGTCCTGATCTCCGACACCGCCGCCGGCCTGCTGAACAAAACCTTCAAGACCGACGCCGTGAAGGCCGACATGCTCGTCGGCATCGCCAAGATCACCGTCAACACCAAGTAACACCCCACCAGGAATGGTTGAGAACGCCACGGACCTTGGGGGTCCGTGGCGTTCTCGGCTCTAGGATTAGACTGGCCCCGGGGCCACAGAACGGTGGAGTGATAACGACATGCAAATGCCCAACCCGCAGAAGCTCACTCAAGCTTTGGCCGCAAAGTTCGCATCGCCGACCCGCAGTTCACGCCTGACGGTAGTGGTGGGCCGCTGGCTCGGGGTCAGCTTCACAATATGTTTCCTGACCGGCCTCTTCAGTCATGGACTCCAGAATCCGCCGTCCTGGATGTTCTTTCCGACCAGACCGGTCTGGATCTACCAACTGACGCAGGGACTCCACGTAACTGCCGGCATCGCCTCGATTCCTCTGCTTCTGGCGAAGCTGTGGTCCGTGTACCCTGAACTGCTCAAGTGGCCGCCCGTGAAGTCTCTGCTGCATGGCCTCGAGCGGGCCTCGATAGCCTTATTCCTCGGTGCATCTCTAGTGCAGCTGACCACCGGGCTGATCAACACCTACAAATGGTATCCGTGGCCCTTTCCGTTTCGTGAGACGCACTATTGGCTGGCGTGGGTGCTCTGGGGATCGCTGCTGTTGCACATCGCGGTCAAGCTCCCTGTCATCGCCAGCAACTGGCGTGCCCGGTCCACGGGAGGGCAGGCCGGCAAGCCCTCCGACGGCGGGATGGACTCGCACGGGCGGGCGTCCGTCGCCGGCAGTCCGGGCCGCGGGCGATGGTCCCGGCGGGCATTCCTGATGGGTGTGGCAACGGCGAGCGGAACGGTTGTCCTGACGACCGCCGGACAATCCTTCGCCGTGCTTGCGCCGCTAAACCTTTTCGCTCCGCGCAAGATGGGCACCGGGCCGCAGGGGGTACCGGTCAACAGAACGGCTGTCGCTGCCAGCGTCACAGAGGCGGCCAATGACGCCAACTGGACCCTTCTGGTACGCAACGGTGACTCCCGCCGGACCTTCAGCCTTGCCCAGCTCAAGGCGATGCCCCAGCACACCCACGAACTTCCCATCGCATGCGTCGAGGGCTGGAGCCAGACTGCGCAGTGGCGCGGGGTCCTGGTCAGGGACTTGATGGACGCCGTGGGGGCTCCGGCCGGGTCCACCCTTCGAGTCACCAGCTTGGAACCAGAGGGCGCCTACCGGTTGATGACCATGGCCCCGGAATACGCCCGGGACGAAAAAACGCTGGTGGCCCTGGAACTGAACGGCTCCGTAATCGACCTCGATCATGGCTATCCGGCCCGCATCATCGCCCCCGGCCGGCCCGGAGTCCTCCAGACCAAATGGCTGCAAAGTATCGAGGTCCTGTGAAAACGCCGAACTCCGTCAAAGCCGCACGTGCGGCCCTCGGCGCCGCCGGTATCGCCATGCTGGGATACGGACTGCTGGGCCTGCCAACCCAACTAGGCCCGGAGCAGTTGATCGGACTGCTGACGTGGATGGCCGTTGCCGTCCTTATTCACGACGGCGTCATTGTGCCGCTCTCCACTCTTGTGGGCGCAGGCCTGACGAGGGCCGGGTCGAAGCTCCAGCCGCTCTCGGCCGCAGTGCTCCGCGGCGCGCTGCTAAGCGGTGCGGTAATCACCTTGATTGCTGCAATTCTGGTGAAGGCCCAGTCCGTCGCGCAGAGCACCACCGTGCTGGAAGCCAACTACGCCGCCTCCCTCACATGGTTCTGGGCGTTCCTTGCGGGCGGCTCTGCCGTGACCATCTTTGCCCTGGAACGAAGAGCCCGCGGGACCGGGCGGGTCCGCCGCCGCTGACCCGGCAGATCCTTTCGGCAACAGTCCCGGGGCCGGAAAGCCTGCCGGCGCCGGTGGCTTACACCCGGTCGCCGCGCAGGGGAGAGGTAGCAAATTCCCGCATGCCTTCGTCGAATCCGACGTTCGGAGCCCAGCCGAGTTCGGCCTTGATCCGCTCCGAGGAGGCCGTGACGTGGCGTACGTCGCCGAGCCGATACTCGCCGGTGACTACGGGCGCCGGACCGGCGCTGAAGGCACTCAACGCGACCGCCACGTCACCGATGGTGTGGACCTCGTCCGCACCGACGTTGTAGGCGCGAAAGGCCGGAGCGCCGTCGTCGGACAGCGACTCGGCGGCGGCGATATTTGCTGCCGCAACATCCCGTACGTGGATGAAACTTCGGCGCTGGGCTCCGTCCTCAAAGACACGCGGAGCTTCACCGCGGGCCAGGGCCGACCGGAAGAGGGAAGCGACCCCGGCATACGGCGTGTCTTTGGGCATCCTGGGTCCGTAGACATTGTGGTAACGCAAGGCAATCGCCGAACCGCCGGTGCTCCGGGCCCACGAGGAAGCGAGGTGTTCCTGGCTCAGCTTCGATGCTGCGTAGACGTTCCTCGGATCCATGACGGCATCCTCGGTGACCATCGCGGGGACCAGAACGGCCCCGGTTTCGGGGTTGCGTGGATCGTAGATGCCGGCGCGAAGGTCCTCCTCCGAGCGGGGACCGGGCCTGACCGGTCGGCCGCTTCCCGGATCGACGTAGGCGCCCTCGCCGTACACCACCATCGAGGAGGCGAGAATCAGGCGGGTGATGCCGTGGCGCTCCATCGCGGCGAGCAGGATGGCCGTGCCGTAATCGTTGTTGCGGATGTAGTCAGGTGCGTCGGCGAAGCTGACCCCAAGGCCGACTTTTGCGCTCTGATGGCAAACGGTATCGATTCCCTGCAACGCCGACTCCACGGCAGCCGGGTCCGTCACATCTCCCGTGACGAGGTCCACGCGCCGGTCAAAAGCCGGTTTGTGCGGGTGCAGGGAAGCGTCCAAGGAATCGAGGACCCGAACACTCCATCCCTTGGCGAGAGCAGCTTTGACGATGTGGGATCCGATGAAGCCGGCGCCGCCGGTCACGAGGAGTCTCATCAGAGACCCACTGACGGGCCGACCGGAGGGAGCGCCATGATTCGGCGTACGGCTTCCGGGTCCATGAGCGGCCTGGCGGCATAGTCGGCGCCGACGGCGGCGAGGGCTGTCTCAAGGATGGCAAGGACGTTGACCTGGGCATGTTTCAGCCGCGCGAAGACGGCTTCAGCCGTGACCGGTTCGGAACCGTCGTGGCCGGTGTCGGAGTCTGTGACGAACGCCAGATTGGCGAAGCCCATGTTCAGCTCCGCGGCCAGGACGGGTTCGGGATATTGGGTCATGCTGATAATGTCGGCCCCGCCGGAGACGTACCACTGCGACTCGGCCCTGGTGGAAAATCGCGGTCCGTTGATGACCACCACTGTCCCTTGGGGGGCGCTGGGCAGCTGGAGCTGATCAAGGGCAACGTGCAGATACGATCGAAGTGTCGGGCAAAACGGGTCCGACGCCGGCAAGTGCTGGACGCCGGCCGGCGCGGCGCCGTCGGCGGTGGTTCCGTCGAAGAACGTGTCGGCCCGGCCCCAGGTGCGGTCAATCAGTTGGTCCGTGACCACGAATGTCCCGGGCCCGAAGCCTTCCCGCAACCCGCCCACGGCGGAGGATGAGAAGACCGCCTCGACCCCGACGCTCTTGAGTGCCCAAAGGTTGGCACGGTAGTTGATCTTCTGCGGCGGAAGCGAGTGCTCCCCGCCGTGCCGGGGGAGGAAGGCCACTGTCTGTCCGGCCACCTCGGCAAATGTCAGCGGCCCCGAAGGCCGCCCGAAGGGTGTGTCGACGTCGACGACGGCCTGCACCGTTGCGCCGGGGAGAGTATAAGTACCGGAACCTCCGATGACGCCGACGCGGGGGATGCGGGGAAATTGGTTATGCATAACGCGATCCTGCCAATTGTTGGAACTTGCTTGAAATCGTCTCTGTGGGTCGGTCACCGGGGTCATTGGGGTGCGGCCGCGAGGTGACTTGCCTCGGCCTGCAGCCGCTGATGGGCAGCCGCTGCAATTCCACGGCGACGTCGAAGCCACGCTCCGGTCGCGACGGTGGAGGCGGCCAAGAGGAGGACGCCCTGGTTAAGAGGCTCACTGTATGGGGCGGCCGAGGGAACCATGTAGATCACGTCCAGAGCCAGAATGACGCTGATGTATTCCCAGCGGCGGCTCAAGACGATGAACGGCATGAGCATCAGTGCGTACCACGGGTAGTTCGGGCTCACGATCAGCAGGGTCAGCCCGATCATGACCGTCTGCTGTTCCCAGAGATTCGCCGCCGTGGTCCGTCTAAGCACACCGAGAGCGACGATAGCCAGGGCGGCCGCACTCAGTACGGGGATCCAAGGCCCGGCCGCGACGATCTGGGCCAGGCCGAACCGGATCCCGCCGCTTTGGCTGTAGCCCTCCTCTTTGAGGTAACCGGGGAGGAATCCGAGGACTCCCGCTCCCGCGAACGCCAGATAAGGAACGTAGAGCAGCGTGAACGTCGCCACGGCGGCGGCGATGAAACGTGCCGGGCGCTTGAACAGTAATCCCGGGGCCGCGATGGCCGGAATGAGTTTCGTTGCCACTGCGGCTCCGAAAGCAACGCCAGAGCGGAGCGGCTTTCCTGCTGTCAGAAGGATTCCTGCAGCGAGAAGGAGGGCGGCGCCCAAGAGATCAACGTGGGCGTTGTTGATTGCCTCGAGCTGCACGAAAGGGCTCCACCCCCACACTGCGGCCAGATGGAGGGGCATCCCGCGGGCGGCGAGAATGCGGAGCAGCATCACTCCAACGGCCACACTGATTAGCAGCCCGCCGAGCTGGAAAGGAAGGTACCCCACCGAATCCGGAACGGCCGCCCGCACTCCGAGGAAGTAAATCTCAGCGGTTGGCGGATAGATGGTGTGCACGTGCGGGCGGTTAATAGCCGAGCACAAGGGTGTCCCCGACGGATACCCCAGGGCAGCGACGGATTCAGTGCCGAATAGCTCCTTGGCACAAACTGGTCGGCCGTCGCTGTCTAAGGAGCCCGGCGCGAACAGCCAGCCCGGCCGCAGGCCGGCAAGTGTCTCATCCAGCGGTACATGCGAGTATGGGGAGATTCCCGCCTTTTGAACGATTCCGTCCCAGGCGTATCGTGCAGAATCGTTACTGGTCCGTGGCGGTGCGCTTACGGCAACCGCGCCAAGCAAAACCGTGCCCGCTATGATCACCGCCCCAATGCGGTCCCGTGGCACCCGCCTGAGCAGGAAGACCGCCGCCATCAGCAATATCCACGAGATGCAGGTGCCGACGATGGGAGCCGACTCGAAGGGATTCCGCGGCAATACCATCCACCAAAGCACTGTCGCGGCCAGGATGAGCACGGCGGCCAGAGCGGCGTAGGTTCCCGTCCGGCGCCCGGAAGCGCGGGCCGCGCCGGGCGTGCTTTCAGTTTGCGGCCGGACTCTCATGCTGTGAATCCGTCCGGACCTATGGCTGGCGAGAGTCGACAAAAGACGCGGCCCTGCCTGTGGTGGACGGACTTTATGGTCCATCCTCCGCGGAGTGCGCGGGATTCGAGACCGGCGGCGCCGGTTCTGGCCCACCGAAAAGGCTCGCTTTGGTTACCTTGGGCGTCTTCCAGGACCGCCGCGTAGACGGTGTCCAATTCGGCATCGGTTTCCACTTCCACCAGGAGAGTCCCCTGGGGGGCGATGAGTTGCAGGCACCGGCGCAGCAGGGTCGTGATGCTGCCGCCGATACCGATGTTTCCGTCCAGCAGGACCAGGGATTGCCACTGCCCGGCGTGGGGAACCGGGGCGAATATGGACTGTTCGAGGGCGCGGGCGCCGCGGCCACGGGCCCGGTGGACAGCCTCGGCACTCGTGTCGATGCCCAGGGCCGTCAGGCCCATGTCCTGGGCTGCGGCCAGCAGCCGGCCGGGACCGCATCCGACGTCGAGCACGGGCCCCTGCAGGTTCCTCAACAGCGAAATCTCCAGTGAGCTTGCCTCGTCGCACCAGTTGCTGACGTCGAAAGTAACGGGGGGCGCAGCATCTTGTTCGGTGTCCGGCCGCAGCGTCAGAGTGCCGAAGCCGTTCGCAAGGGCCCGGGCATAGGGTTCCCGTCGGCCCTGGCCGAAAAGCGCAAGCGGCGTCATGCCGACGGCCGTCATCCCCCGGCCCCGGCGATCGGTGCCTGGTCCTGCAGGACGGGCGCGGCTTGTGCGACGGCCGACGAGAATTCGGTGCCGGGCATCCCGGCAGCGATCTCCACTGCATCGCTGAAGTAGTCCATATCCCGCAACTCGGGCAGCATCCCGGTTGTGAGGCCGGCGGCACGGAGCCTGGCGTACTGGTGGGCTCCGGTGGTGTCGGTGGACATTGGCACCCCCCGGATGAGGGTGCCTGTTGGCCTGCGAAGCGCGAGAGCCCAGAATCCGCCGTCGGAGGCGGGCCCGAGCCACGCGTCGTGGACGACCGTTCCGGTGCCCCAATCATTGAGCAACGGGGCGACATGGTGCAGCGAGAATTGTGGTGTGTCCATGCCGATGATCAGTAGCGGACCGGAAGCGGCATCGCAGATGGCGGCGAGTTTTTCGTCGAGTCCTCCGGAAACCTGAGGCACCACAACGAAACCTCCTGCGTCTTCCGCGGTCGGGGCACCGTCCATAACCAGAAGTCGGTCTCGCGCAGGAAGTTGCCTGACGGTTTCCAGGGTGCTGCTGAGGCTGAGTTGCGCCAGATGGGCCGCATCCTCGGGAGATAACGGCGGACTAAGCCGGGTCTTCACCCGTCCGGGCAGACACTCTTTGGCGATGACGGCCACCGTCAGATCATTCAGGTTGCGCATGCTCATGATTCGTCGCCGGTGAGCTTGAGGACCGGTCCTGAACCCGCGGCGGCCGCGGCCGCCCTGAGCTGAACCGACATATCCCGCACCGCGGTAATCGTTCCGAGGAGGGTGCCGGTGACTTTCGATTTGCCAGTCCGGGGGGCGTACGGAACGGGTAGTTCCAGGATTCTCCAGCCGCAAAGGCTCGCCTTCAGAAACATCTCAAGCGGGTAGCCGCTGCGACGGTCCTCCAATGCCAGCGAAAGCAGCTGGACCCGGCGGCCCGCCCGCATTGGGCCAAGGTCCGTCACCCGTTCCCCGGTCAGCCTACGGAGCCGCCAAGCCAGGACGACGTTCGCGACACGGGCATGGGCGGGCCAGGAACCGCGCTGCGGCTGGCGGCTGCCGAGCACCAGATCCGCACTGCCGTCGATGACCGGGGCGAACAGCGCCGGTAACTGTGCCGGGTCCAGCGAACCGTCGCAGTCGCAGAAAGCCACGTATTCGGCCGTGGAGGCGAGCAGGCCCGCGTGGGCCGCAGCGCCGAAGCCGCGGCGTTCCTCGCGAATGACCATGGCACCAAGTTGGGTGGCGAGTTCAGCGGAACCGTCCGTAGAGCCGTTGTCGACCACGATTGCCCGGTACCCCTCCGGCAGGCGCGCGAGTACCCAGGGCAGTGCGCCCTTCTCGTTCAGACAGGGTAGAACCACATCAACCAAAACTTCGGTCATTTCAGTCACCTTTCAAGGCTACGGCGGGGAAGGCCCACGTCGGCCGGGACGCACCACGGTCCAGGCAAGGAAAAGTGCCACGGTGCCGGCAGAAGCGGAACCGTGGCACTTCCCACCGGTGCAGACCATGCATCCGGCGAGTTTTCCTGGTGGGGTGTTACTTGGTGTTGACGGTGATTTTGGCGATGCCGACGAGCATGTCGGCCTTCACGGCGTCGGTCTTGAAGGTTTTGTTCAGCAGGCCGGCGGCGGTGTCGGAGATCAGGACGCGGGTGCCTTCGAGGACGGMGGTGTCACCGGATGCCTGGAGGGGCTTGAGGGTGGAGCC
>NZ_JBFTHF010000018.1:0-5677 GCF_056394105.1 Arthrobacter sp. 10T419
GCGTCACCGCACCATCCAACACCCGCGACGGATAATTCAACCGCCCCACCGCATTCTTCGCCTTCGACACCACCCACACACCACCATCGTTCAACTCCACCTCAGCAGTCTTAAACCCCGGATAGATGATGGCCCCCGTCACCAACACCACAGCAGCAGCCACAAACGAAGTGGCCGTGACGAACTTGCGGCGCGTGCGTGATCGCGGTTTCGTGGAACCCGGCTTTCTGGCACCCAGCGTGGCGAAAAGACGTGTCACAGCGTTAGCTTTCCTTCAAAATTGTGTGGTGGTTCCCCCGGCGGACCCGAGACCGGTCCCCCACTTCCCGCGACAGCCTACCCAACGATCTCCGGCAGCGCGATGGGGAGGACTGCCCGGCGGAGGGTGACGGCCGGGGCCCGGGGCGGGTTATGGCGTGGCTCCTGTCGGGAAGGTGCACAGTGGTACGCCGCTCTGTGCCGGCGAACCGATGGTGGTGTGCAGCGACTGGATCCAGCGGGTCTGGTTCGGTGAGCCGCGCATGATGTAGTACCACTGGCCGTCGCCGCTGTAGGTGGTGCCGTGCGGCTTCCAGCACATCACGTCGAAGCTGTCGAAGTGGGACATCCACGGCCGGTCGTAACCGCTCTTGCCGTCGCAGGTGAATTTCTGCGGGTCGTAGGAGGTGGCGCCCGGCAGGTCGGTGCAGCTGCGGTCCATGCCGGAGTTCAGCCTGGTGGACCAGCGCGTCTTCTCTGCCCCGGACTGGGCCGACGCCGAGGCGAGCGGGCCGCCGGTGCCGCGCGAGTTGACGGTCTGGACCTGGATCGTGTGCCGTTCATTGAAGCCGCCGGTGTTGACCGTCCGGCTTCCCGAGGGGCCCACCCGTTCCCAGCCGCCGTTGTCGATTTTGATCTGGGTGTAGGCGATGTCGTGGCTCCCGGCATCCGGCGAGGCCCAGTTAAACGTCAGGTTCCGCTGGTTTTCCGCGCCGTTGATGCCGGAGGCCGACGGGGTGCCGGGTGAGCCGTAAGGGTTCGCGTTAGCCCCGGTGCTGGCGTCCGAGCTGGGCGCGACGGACGAGTTGGCCGTCACCGTGACGGTGGTGGCGGCGCCGTTGGCGAACCCGCCGACGGTCTGGCCGGGCCTGATCGGCCCGGACTGGCCGGTGCTGGCTCGGTAGGTGTAACTCACCTCGGAGTAGGCCGAGCCGTTGCGTTCCGCAGCGGTGAGCTCACGGAAGTTGATGGTGATGGCCCGACCGGCGCCGCCGGTGTTGGCCTCGGCGGCGCTCACGCCGGAGACCCGGCTGAGCTTGCCGGTGGCGCGGCGCGGCGCGGAGGCCGCGCTGGCGGAGCCCTTGCCTGCCTTGTTTTCGGCCTGCACGGTGAAGGTGTAGGACGCTTCCGAGTTGTTGGCGGTGAAGTTCGCCGTCCGCACGGTGCCGGCCACGGTCTGGGTCTGGTCCGCGCCGCCGCCGCCGCTCATCGTGACGTAGTAGTTCTTGATCGCGTCGCCGTTGGTGTTTGGCTCATCCCAGTCCACCTTGAGCTGGTTGGAGGTGCCGACGGCGGAGGCCACCGACGTCGTCGGCGCGCCCGGGGCGGCCGGGACGCCGGCGGGGTTGTCCTCGGCGGAGTACTGTCCCCAGTCGGAGGGGCCGAGCTCGTTCACGGCCTGGGCGCGTACCTTGTAGCGCACGCCGTTGGTCAGGGCCGGCCAGGTGTAGTTCAGGCCGGTCACGCCGTTCTTCACGGCGACTCCGCTGGCCGGCGGCGGCGAGATCTCCAGGTTGTAGTTCTTCACCGCGGAGCCCTCGGTCTTCGCCGCGGGCCAGGCGATCACCATGTTCTTGTCCCCGGCCTTGACCGTGGGAGCCTCCGGCGGCGAGGGCTTTTCATCCGGCCGGATCTCGTTGGAGGCCGGCGAGGGATCGGATTCCTTCACCTCGTTGGTGGCGGTGACGGTGAAGACGTACTTGACGTCGTTGGTCAGTCCGCTGAGGGTGCACGTGGTGGTGGCGCAATCCTGGCTGAAGCCGTTGCCGGAGCGCACCGTGTACTTGGTGATGGCGGCACCGTTGTCCGACGGCGGCGTCCACTTGAGCACGGCGGTCCGGCTGCGGACGTCCGTTGCGCTCGGCGCGGACGGGGCGTCGGGCTTGTCCCGGACGGTGATCCGGACGCGGCCGTCGGTCTGCCGGGAGAGGTCCCCGGTCTTGTCCATGACGGTGTAGCGGACCACCATCACGCCCTTGAAGCCGCCGGCGGGGGTGACCGTGATGGAGTCCCCGGCCACCGCGGGCTGCCCGGCCGCGGAGCCGGTTTCCACGGTGGCGGCCACGATCCGCAGCGGCGTGTCGGAGAAGGGGTTGAAGTCGTTGGCAAGGACGTTGACGGTCTCCGCCTTGCCGGCGTTGGCCTTCTCCACGACGTCCTCGTTCGCCACCGGCAGTGGCCGGTTTGAGGCCGTGACGGTGGCCGCCACCGTGGCCCGGACAGGATCGGAGCGGCCGTCGGTGACCTTGAGCGGGATGCTGCCCTTCCAGCCCGCGGCCTTGGCGGAGTCTGCGGTGACTTTCAGGGTGGCGCCGGCGAGCGTGGCCTTGAAGCCCTCCGGGAGTGTTCCGTCGAGTTCGAATTTAAGTTTGTCCTGGTCGCCGGCGTCGACGTCCTTGGCCAGGTTGCCCAGTTCCAGGCTCGCGGACTCGGCCTTCGGCACCTCAAGGGTGGCGCCGCTGAACGTCGGCGGGTGGTTGGCGTTCGGGTCCGGGATGACCTTGGTGATGATGCTGAGCGTGGACTTCAGCCCGGCCGGGTCCTCGGGTCCGCTGCCGTCGGTGACCTCGAAGGTGACCGAGCCCGGGCCCACGTAGTCCTTGAGGGCGGCGTAACGCAGCTTACTCCCGTTGCCGGCCACGACGTTGTCCGGCTCGGCGCCCTGGACCTTGACCTTGTCCACCTGGGTGATCCGCGGCGTACGGCCTTCCCTGACGCGGACGTACTCGCCCAGGTCCAGGGTGATTTCCTTGCCGGCCATCACCTCCACGGCCTCGGTCCGGGCCAGGGTGGGGTGCTGTTCACCCTGGCCGGGGACCCAGATGACCGCCGTCGCGCTTTGGCCGTCCACATCGGTGACGGTGTAGGGAACCAGCTGGTCCTTCGGCGCGAGGGCCACCCGGACGGTCCCGTCGCCGGCCACGCGCGCGTTCGGATTGCCGTCCGGCAGGCCGATCTTGAGTTCTGCGGCGACGCCGTCGGGGTCGGCGTCGTTCTTCAGGACCGGGACGTCGACGGCGGACTTGCCGAGGGTCTCCGCCGGGGTGACCACGTCGTCTTTCGCGAGCGGGGCCTTAAGGGTTGCATCCGGGCTGACCCGGACCCGGATCACGGCGCTGCCCTGGGCTTTTTTGTCGTCCTGGATTTTGTAGCTGACGCTCTCGTTGCCCGCGGCGCCCGGCGCTGTGAGCAGCACCTTGCCGCCGTCGGCCGGCTCGACGGCGAGCTCCGGGCGGGCCTCGAAGCCGTTGCGCACCAGGCTGATCGGGTCCCCATCGGGATCCGAGTCGTTCGTGAGGGCGTCGACGGCGATCTTGCGGCCGGGCCGGACGTCCACGGCGTCGTCAACCGCGATCGGCTTCTGGTTATTGATTTCCCGCGGCGCGATGCCGACGATCACGGTGCCGGTGTTTTCGGCGCCGATCCGGTCCCGGACGCGGTAGCTGAAGGTGTCCGTGCCGGCGGCGTTGCCGGCGGCGGTGAATTCGAGGTAGCCGTCCTTGACCACGGCCGTGCCCATTGCGGGGGCCTTGTCCACGCCCGTCAGCTGCACAGAGTCGCCGTCGGTGTCCACACCGTCGAGCGGCACCGGGATGCGGACCGTCATGCCGGCCACCACGCGGGCGGTCAGGTTCTTCGGTTCGGGGCGGGTGTTGCGTTCGTCGTCGCGGGCCCGGATCCGGATGGACACCTGCTGGGAGTCGGATTGTCCGGAGGCGTTGGTGACCTTGTAGATCGCGTAGACCGTCTTCGGCACCTCGCCGGCGATGAAGCGCAGCGTCTGGCCGGCGGTGAAGGTGCGGCCGTCGGCGGCGTCCGGCTTTTGGGCCAGCACCGGTTCGAGGGTGAGCTTGCCGCCGTTGGGGTCGGTGTCGTTCTCCAGCACCGGGATGGTGACGACGTCGCCCGCACGGACGGTTGCCTCGTCGGGTTTGGCCTGCGGCGCCTGCAGCTTGGACGGCGCGGGGACGACCAGGACGGCGATCTCGCCGCTCGCGGAGGACTTGCCGTTGGAGATTGTGTACTTGACGTTGAGCTGGCCCTGGGCGCGGAGGTCGGTGATCCGGACGACGGAGTGGTCCAGGACGGCGACGCTGAGCGGCAGTCCATCGGCGGCGGTCACGGACTGGACCACCAGGACGCCGCCGGAGGGGTCCGAATCGTTGCCGAGGACGTCCACCAGCACGCTGCCGCCGGCCGGCAACAGCGCGGTGTCGCGGACCGCGACCGGTGCTCCGTCGCCGCCGCCGGGGACGACGTCGACCCGGACCAGCTGCTGGGCGCTGGCCGGCCCGTTCGTGACGAGGTAGGAGACGTAGTGTGCGCCGAGGGCGGTGGAGTTGAAGGTGAAGGTCTGCTGGTCGGCGCCCATGGTGGCGGTGGAGTTGCCGTCCGGGGTGGCCTGGGCGAGACGGAGCGCCCCGCCCTGCGGGTCCGAGTCATTTTTGAGCGGGGCGATCACGGTGTCCACGCCGGCGACGGCCACGAGGTGGTCCGCGTTCGCGATCGGCGGCAGGGCTCCTGGCGGGCGCACCTCCACGGTGACCTTGCCTTCGGCCGTGGACCGGCCGTCGGAGACGGTGACGGTGACGGTCTTGCGGCCGGGTTCGGAGCCGGAGTCCTGGAAGCTGAGCAGGCCGTCGGGCCGGACTTTCACCTGGTCGCGGGGGTCGCTGCTTGCAGCGCCGACGACGAACACGTCATCGCCGTCGGGGTCGGTCCAGTCGGTGAGGATGTTCTGGCTGACCGCTTTGCCGGCCTGGACTACGAGTGTGGTGTTCCTGTTCGGTTTCTGCCGCGGGGCGGAGTTCTCCCCGGGCGGGACGATGTTAAGCGTGACGTCGGCGGAGGCGGAGAGGCCGCGGCCGTCGTCGACCGTGTATTTGAACGTTTCCGTACCGGTCTTGTCCGCGCCCACGCTGACCTGGAAGCCGGTGGCGCCGTAGATCGGTGCGAGCAGCCCGGATTTGAGCGGTTCCGGCGACCGGACGGTGAGGATGTCGCCGTCGGGGTCGGTGTCGTTGTCCAGCACGGGAAGGATGGTCGTCTTGCCGGCGCGGACCCCGAAGGTGTCGGCTTTGGCGACCGGCGGGCTGTTGGGTTTGGTGCGGTCCGGCAGGACGGTCTGCTGCACCTCGTCGGCGGAGTCCTTGTCCGCGTCGTCCGAGGTCTGCTGCGGCGGGATGACGTCGTCCCAGTTGTTCACCAGCTGCATGTTCTGGTTCACCAGCCACACATTGCCCGAATTCACATCATTGAGCACCACCACATCCCGGTTCACCCGGAACACATACGACGGCGACGCGGACGCCTTCGGCACATCCACGCTCCTGTCATCGGCATCACTGCCGCAGTCCCGCACATACTTATTCGCCCCCGACCACGCCGCATGCACACAACCACCCAACTGCACCGGCGC
>NZ_JBFTHF010000019.1:0-5593 GCF_056394105.1 Arthrobacter sp. 10T419
GTTAAAAGGCTCAGGCCCCGACACTGTGTGTCGGGGCCTGGCTGTAATGGTTGTCCGGCGGTGACCTACTCTCCCACACCCTCCCGGGTGCAGTACCATCGGCGCTGTGGGTCTTAGCTTCCGGGTTCGGGATGGGACCGGGCGTTTCCCCCACGCTATGACCGCCGTAACCCTGTGTCCGCGCCCCTGGTCTGTGTAGAGAGTCCYGGGGTGGGAAATCTGGTGGTTACAACTTGTCCGCTACCGCCCGTGGYGGGGCGGTGGTGGTGTTGTTATTCAGTTTTGGTTCCTTCWAGCAACGTGCCCGTGGCGGGTTTGTTGTTTGGGAACCACATAGTGGACGCAAGCAGTCTTGTTTCTTTGTACTCCTYTGCTGGTGTGAACGTCTTTTGAATCCGTTCACGCAAAGGAGTGTGTGGTGTAAGTTATCGGCCTATTAGTACCGGTCAGCTTCACGAGTCGTTAGTCCTCGCTTCCACATCCGGCCTATCAACCCAGTGGTCTGGCTGGGGGCCTCTCACACACAAGGTGTATGGAAATCTCATCTCGAAGCGAGCTTCCCGCTTAGATGCTTTCAGCGGTTATCCCATCCGAACGTAGCTAATCAGCGGTGCACTTGGCAGTACAACTGACACACCAGAGGTTCGTCCGTCCCGGTCCTCTCGTACTAAGGACAGCCCTTCTCAAATTTCCTGCGCGCGCAGCGGATAGGGACCGAACTGTCTCACGACGTTCTAAACCCAGCTCGCGTACCGCTTTAATGGGCGAACAGCCCAACCCTTGGGACCTACTCCAGCCCCAGGATGCGACGAGCCGACATCGAGGTGCCAAACCATGCCGTCGATATGGACTCTTGGGCAAGATCAGCCTGTTATCCCCGAGGTACCTTTTATCCGTTGAGCGACGGCCATTCCACAATGTACCGCCGGATCACTAGTCCCGACTTTCGTCCCTGCTCGAGATGTCTCTCTCACAGTCAAGCTCCCTTGTGCACTTACACTCGACACCTGATTGCCAACCAGGCTGAGGGAACCTTTGGGCGCCTCCGTTACTTTTTAGGAGGCAACCGCCCCAGTTAAACTACCCATCAGGCACTGTCCCTGACCCGGATTACGGGCCGAAGTTAGATGTCCAAAGTGACCAGAGTGGTATTTCAACGATGACTCCACCCGAACTGGCGTCCGGGCTTCAACGTCTCCCACCTATCCTACACAAGCCACTCCGAACACCAATACCAAACTATAGTAAAGGTCTCGGGGTCTTTCCGTCCTGCTGCGCGTAACGAGCATCTTTACTCGTACTGCAATTTCGCCGAGTTTATGGTTGAGACAGCGGGGAAGTCGTTACTCCATTCGTGCAGGTCGGAACTTACCCGACAAGGAATTTCGCTACCTTAGGATGGTTATAGTTACCACCGCCGTTTACTGGGGCTTAAATTCTCAGCTTCGCCTTGCGGCTAACCGGTCCTCTTAACCTTCCAGCACCGGGCAGGAGTCAGTCCGTATACATCGTCTTGCGACTTCGCACGGACCTGTGTTTTTAGTAAACAGTCGCTTCCCCCTGGTCTCTGCGGCCCCTGCACGCTCCGGACAGCTTGTGTCCATCACGATGGGGGCCCCCCTTCTCCCGAAGTTACGGGGGCATTTTGCCGAGTTCCTTAACCATAATTCTCTCGATCGCCTTAGTATTCTCTACCTGATCACCTGTGTCGGTTTGGGGTACGGGCGGCTAAAACCTCGCGTCGATGCTTTTCTAGGCAGCATAGGATCACCGAATCCCCCCATACGGGGGTCCCGTCGGGTCTCAGGCATCATGAACGGCGGATTTGCCTACCGTTCGCCCTACATCCTTAGACCGGGACAACCATCGCCCGGCTCGGCTACCTTCCTGCGTCACACCTGTTAATACGCTTGCCTCCCAGGATCAGGTCCCGCGCTCCACCAAAACCCTCACACCACAAGGGTGATCGGGCAGGTCTCGGGCGGTTAGTATCCCCTGTTCAGCATGGGCGGTTTTTCGCCGGTACGGGAATATCAACCCGTTGTCCATCGACTACGCCTGTCGGCCTCGCCTTAGGTCCCGACTTACCCAGGGCAGATTAGCTTGACCCTGGAACCCTTGATCATTCGGCGGACGGGTTTCTCACCCGTCTTTCGCTACTCATGCCTGCATTCTCACTCGTGTAGGCTCCACCGCTGGTTTACACCGCGACTTCACTGCCCACACGACGCTCCCCTACCCATCCAGACGCCTGAACCACAAGGGCTTAGCTAATATCTGAATGCCACAACTTCGGCGGTGTACTTGAGCCCCGCTACATTGTCGGCGCGGAATCACTTGACCAGTGAGCTATTACGCACTCTTTTAAGGATGGCTGCTTCTAAGCCAACCTCCTGGTTGTCTTCGCAACTCCACATCCTTTCCCACTTAGCACACGCTTAGGGGCCTTAGTTGGTGGTCTGGGCTGTTTCCCTCTCGACTATGAAGCTTATCCCCCACAGTCTCACTGCTGCGCTCTCACTTACCGGCATTCGGAGTTTGGCTGACGTCAGTAACCTTGTAGGGCCCATTAGCCATCCAGTAGCTCTACCTCCGGTAAGAAACACGCAACGCTGCACCTAAATGCATTTCGGGGAGAACCAGCTATCACGAAGTTTGATTGGCCTTTCACCCCTACCCACAGCTCATCCCCTCCATTTTCAACTGAAGTGGGTTCGGTCCTCCACGACGTCTTACCGTCGCTTCAACCTGGCCATGGGTAGATCACTTCGCTTCGGGTCTAGATCACGCCACTGCAACGCCCTGTTCAGACTCGCTTTCGCTACGGCTTCCCCACACGGGTTAACCTCGCGACGTAACACTAACTCGCAGGCTCATTCTTCAAAAGGCACGCCGTCACAACTACAAGGTTGCTCCGACGGATTGTAAGCACACGGTTTCAGGTACTGTTTCACTCCCCTCCCGGGGTACTTTTCACCTTTCCCTCACGGTACTGGTCCGCTATCGGTCATTAGGGAGTATTTAGGCTTATCAGGTGGTCCTGACAGATTCGCACGGGATTTCTCGGGCCCCGTGCTACTTGGGATACTTCCCAGGCGGCACACTACATTTCGGTTACGGGGCTCACACCCTCTCTGGCCGGCCTTTCAAGACCGTTCACCTATGCACATGCTCTCACCCCRCTGTCCCGGCAGAGACAGAACGGAAAGTCCCACAACCCCGACCATGCAACGCCCGCCGGCTATCACACATGGAACGGTTTAGCCTGATCCGCGTTCGCTCGCCACTACTGACGGAATCACTATTGTTTTCTCTTCCTGCGGGTACTGAGATGTTTCACTTCCCCGCGTTCCCTCCACGCACCCTATGTGTTCAGATGCGGGTCACCAGATCACTCGCGCGTCTGGCGGGGTTTCCCCATTCGGACACCCTGGGATCACAGTCCGGTTATCGACTCCCCCAGGCTTATCGCAGATTCCTACGTCCTTCTTCGGCTCCTAATGCCAAGGCATCCACCGTGTGCTCTTAAAAACTTGACCACAAAAGATCAAGGAGTAATTTTCGAGAGAACCATGAAACCGTCCCCACACCCGAAGGCATGGAACCAGATCCAGGTTCATATTCTTGGAAATTGCTTCTTATAAAAGATGCTCGCGTCCACTATGTAGTTCTCAAACAACAACCCCGTACCACACACCCCACACACCCGGACCCCCGAAAGGACCCACACARTGCATGAAACGCTGCAGCCGGGAAACCAGAAACACAAGTCCCGGAAGAAAGTCACCCTCCCCCCGGTCCTGTTGTCTCAGGACCCAACAGTGTGCCAAACACTAAACCGCACAACCCGGGCCCCCACCGTTCCAGGACACTCAAAAGCATCCGTACTGGGCAAGGACCAAACCATGCGGCCGCTATTTGCTGATATTCCACCCGTGAGCACCCGCCGCAGAACTTACGTCTGCGCAACGGGCGTACTCCTGACAACCCCGACACACCCACATACATGAGGCACGGTGATTGTAGGCGCTCCTTAGAAAGGAGGTGATCCAGCCGCACCTTCCGGTACGGCTACCTTGTTACGACTTAGTCCCAATCGCCAGTCCCACCTTCGACAGCTCCCTCCCACAAGGGGTTAGGCCACCGGCTTCGGGTGTTACCAACTTTCGTGACTTGACGGGCGGTGTGTACAAGGCCCGGGAACGTATTCACCGCAGCGTTGCTGATCTGCGATTACTAGCGACTCCGACTTCATGGGGTCGAGTTGCAGACCCCAATCCGAACTGAGACCGGCTTTTTGGGATTAGCTCCACCTCACAGTATCGCAACCCTTTGTACCGGCCATTGTAGCATGCGTGAAGCCCAAGACATAAGGGGCATGATGATTTGACGTCGTCCCCACCTTCCTCCGAGTTGACCCCGGCAGTCTCCCATGAGTCCCCGCCATTACGCGCTGGCAACATGGAACGAGGGTTGCGCTCGTTGCGGGACTTAACCCAACATCTCACGACACGAGCTGACGACAACCATGCACCACCTGTGAACCGGCCCCAAAGGGGAAGGACTGTTTCCAGCCCGGTCCGGTCCATGTCAAGCCTTGGTAAGGTTCTTCGCGTTGCATCGAATTAATCCGCATGCTCCGCCGCTTGTGCGGGCCCCCGTCAATTCCTTTGAGTTTTAGCCTTGCGGCCGTACTCCCCAGGCGGGGCACTTAATGCGTTAGCTACGGCGCGGAAAACGTGGAATGTCCCCCACACCTAGTGCCCAACGTTTACGGCATGGACTACCAGGGTATCTAATCCTGTTCGCTCCCCATGCTTTCGCTCCTCAGCGTCAGTTAATGCCCAGAGACCTGCCTTCGCCATCGGTGTTCCTCCTGATATCTGCGCATTTCACCGCTACACCAGGAATTCCAGTCTCCCCTACATCACTCTAGTCTGCCCGTACCCACCGCAGATCCGGAGTTGAGCCCCGGACTTTCACGGCAGACGCGACAAACCGCCTACGAGCTCTTTACGCCCAATAATTCCGGATAACGCTTGCGCCCTACGTATTACCGCGGCTGCTGGCACGTAGTTAGCCGGCGCTTCTTCTGCAGGTACCGTCACTTTCGCTTCTTCCCTACTGAAAGAGGTTTACAACCCGAAGGCCGTCATCCCTCACGCGGCGTCGCTGCATCAGGCTTGCGCCCATTGTGCAATATTCCCCACTGCTGCCTCCCGTAGGAGTCTGGGCCGTGTCTCAGTCCCAGTGTGGCCGGTCACCCTCTCAGGCCGGCTACCCGTCGTCGCCTTGGTGAGCCATTACCTCACCAACAAGCTGATAGGCCGCGAGTCCATCCAAAACCACAATAAAGCTTTCCACCCCCCACCATGCGATGAGGAGTCATATCCGGTATTAGACCCAGTTTCCCAGGCTTATCCCAGAGTTAAGGGCAGGTTACTCACGTGTTACTCACCCGTTCGCCACTAATCCCCGGTGCAAGCACCGGATCATCGTTCGACTTGCATGTGTTAAGCACGCCGCCAGCGTTCATCCTGAGCCAGGATCAAACTCTCCGTTGAAGTAAAACAGACACACCATGCAACCCCGG
>NZ_JBFTHF010000020.1:0-3324 GCF_056394105.1 Arthrobacter sp. 10T419
CCCATCCCGAACCCGGAAGCTAAGACCCACAGCGCCGATGGTACTGCACCCGGGAGGGTGTGGGAGAGTAGGTCACCGCCGGACAACCATTACAGCCAGGCCCCGACACACAGTGTCGGGGCCTGAGCCTTTTAACACCCCAAACACAGGCATCCGACGCACGCTCCCGCAGATCCGGCCAGCTGACGAAGGCAAGTCCGGATCTCTGGGGCGAGCTGGGAGCCGGACGGCAGAGGGCCTTCTTCGTAACCCAGCCGGCGCCGCCAGCATGGTCAGCGGGGAAACTTGCGGCCGTGGAGCCACGCAAGGAGCTCGATTGCGAGGCCGCCGCCGGCCCCGGTTGCCAGTGCTGCGAGTAAAAGCCCGGCTGGTGGCCAGGAGAGAATGAAGAAATCTTGTGCCAAGGGGATGTTGAGCAGAATGACGAGGGCGGCGCACATCGCCGCCAGTACACCGACCCGGCCGGCGTTGAGCGGCCGGGATACCACCGCCAGGATCCAGAGCCCCACCACTGTGAGGGTAAGAACGGAAGCGGAGCGCACCGCTTCCGGCCCCGGCGCTGCCGCCGACGGCGCGATGGCATTGAGCACAAGCAAGGTGGCCGCGACGATGAGTCCGGCCGGCAGCGAGAACCAGAGTGAGCGGCGCAGGAAACCCGGCTTATAGCGACGGGTGTTCGGCATCAGTGCCAGGAAGAAAGCGGGGATGCCGATTGTGAGGCCGTCCGTGAAGGAGAGCTGGCGGGGGAGAAACGGGAACTGCCACTGCAGCAGTCCGAAACTGACGGCGATGGCAATGGAATACGCCGTCTTACTGAGGAAGAGGCTTGAGACCCGCTCGATGTTGGCGATGACGCGCCGACCCTCTGCCAGCACTTCCGGAAGCCGGTCAAAGCGGCCGTCGAGGAGGACCAGCCGCGCTACCGCCTTGGTAGCCGGCGCCGCAGAATCCATGGCGATGCCAAGGTCTGCCGTTTTCAGGGCGAGGGCGTCGTTGACCCCGTCCCCGGTCATTGCCACGGTGTGTCCAAGCCGTTGCAGGGCAGCGACCATGTCCTTCTTTTGATCAGGGCTGACGCGGCCGAAGACGTTGTTGCCCCCCATCACCTCCTCGAGAAGCAGGGGATCTTCGGGCAGCGAACGTGCGTCGTAGCCTTGGGCCACGTCGAGGCCAACCCGACGCGCGATGGCGGCGACGGTCCGCGGATCGTCGCCGGAGATGATTTTCAACTCCACGCCCTCGGCGCGGAAGAATTCCAGGGTGTCCCGGGCATCGGACCGGGTCTGCTCCCGAAACGTCAGGAGTGCGACCGGCCTGAGACCGTCGGGCAGCGTCGGCGTCTTGCTCGCCCCCGGAGGCGTGTCCGCTCCGACCAGCAGCAGCGTCCGCAAGCCGGTGCTGGCAAGCTTGCCGGCTTGCTGCAGCACGTCGGCATGGCCTGGCTCCGCTGTCCGGGCCGGTTCGTCGGAGGACCCGGCAGCTGCCCCCGGCGCCGGATCTACGGTGATGCTGTTTCCCGGAGCCAGGATCATTTCCGGCGCCCCGAGAATCCAGGTGGGCGTCGCCCCGTTGCCTCCACCGAAGGTCACCCCGCTCCACTTCCGGGAGGAGGAGAACGGAACGTAGGAGATCGACTGGAATCCGCCGTCGTCCTCGAAAGCGGCGCCGAGGCTCCGCGCCGTGGCGTTTGCCTCGGGCTCAGCGGCAAACCAACCGAGGGCCTGTTGCCAGCCTGGATCCGGCGTTGGCGTCAGCTGGTGAACCGCCTCGAATCTCAGGCCGCCCTCCGTCAGGGTGCCGGTCTTGTCCATGCAGAGGACGTCCACCCTTGCGAGGCCTTCGACCGCAGCGAGTTCCTGGATCAAGACCTTGTGGCTGGCGAGCCTGAGCCCTCCGACGGCGAATGCCACGCTGGTCAGCAGCACGAGGCCCAACGGAACCATTGCGATTACGCTGGCGATGACGCCTACCAAGGCTGTCGTCCAGGTGCCTGTGGCGACGGCATCCTGCCAACCGCCCCGCGCCTGCAGCTCGCCGTTGACCACAAGGATCGCGACAGGCAGGATCGCCCAGGCTATCCAGCGAAGCACACGGTTGAGGCTGTTGCGGATCTCCGAGTTCACCAGGGAGAACCGGCGTGCATCAGCGGTGAGCCGGCTGGCGAATGACTCCGCACCCACCCGCACCACCCGGGCTTTGCCGTGCCCGGCCACAATGATGGATCCGGAAAGCACGTCGGACCCGGTGTCTTTGGCCACGGGGTCCGATTCGCCGGTGAGGAGGGATTCGTCCGCCTCGAGTCCGGCGGCTTCGAGCACTGCTGCGTCCGCCGTAACCTGGTCCCCGGCACGCAGTACCAGGACATCATCGCGGACGACATCGGCCGTGGCGATCTCCCGGATCTGGCCGTCGCGCAGTACCCGTGCACGCGGGGCATCCAAGACCGCAAGACGGTCCAGGGACCTTTTGGCCCGGAATTCCTGGACCACGCCGATCACCGCGTTGCCCGCGGCAGCCAGGCCGAACAATGCGTCCTGCCAGCGGCCGAGGAGCAGCAGCACGAGGAAGCTTGAGCCGACAATCGCGTTGAAGAGGGTGAGGACGTTGGCGCGGAAGATCTGCCACAGGCTCCGGCTGGTCTTGTCCGGCACGCGGTTGTCGAGCCCACTCTCGATGCGGGCGGTGACGTCGTGCTGCGAAAGCCCGTTCACAGCCGGGCCGGACACACGCCGACTGAGCGGGACTGCTATCTGGCGCCGGCGTTGTGCCCTCACCCCCTGATGGTATCCGCAGCAGCGGCCTAAGGTGACGGAGCATACAGCTCCCACTGACGACGCCGGGCTGCCGCCCGGGCGACAACGGCGCCGGTGCCGCGCCAGTGCGGAGCCCGTACGACGGCGGTGCGGCGCCGGTTCGGCGAGGTTCCGGGGGCGGCCGTAGGGCACCCCGGCGCAGCCGCGAAGCGGGTTTGCGGTCACCGTCGACTGGGTGTATTGTTTTCTAAGTCGCCACGAGGGAGAACAGCGGAAACGCTGGAGGACCGGAGGCGGCCAATCCCCCAAAAATAATTCAAGACCAAGTTCTTTCGGCGGTTCAATCGCTAAAGAATTCTGGTGGGGCTGGTTCGTCTGCTGATGTAGGTCCGGGAAGTCGGATTTGCTTTGGAAGTCGACACCGGGTAAGTTTGAAAAGTTGCTCCGGAGCGATCCTGGACCGTTGGGTTTGGGTGGTGCCGGGTGTGTCTGTTGTTTGAGAACTCAATAGTGTGCCAAGTTTGTTGATACCAATTTTTTATTGAATTGGTTGATTGTGCCGGGCCTGCCA
>NZ_JBFTHF010000021.1:0-1089 GCF_056394105.1 Arthrobacter sp. 10T419
GACTTTAGGATGCCGAAGAAGCTCTCCATGGCAGCGTTGTCGAGGCAGTTACCTTTGCGCGACATACTGGGACGGACACTGCGCTGCTTGAGCATCGATCGATAGGACGCCATTTGGTATTGCCAGCCCTGATCCGAATGCAGGATCGGTCGGTCCTTGGGGCCGAGTCGAGCAAACGCCTTCTTGAGCATTTTGCTTACCATCTCGAACAACGGACGCCTGGCCATCTCGTATGCGACGATCTCGCCGTTATGCAGGTCCAGCACCGGCGAGAGGTATAGCTTCTCGCCGGCGACGCTAAATTCGGTCACATCGGTTACCCATTTCTGATTCGGACGCCCGGCGTGGAACTGCCGTTGCAACACGTTGGGCGCAACTCGGCCCACCGCACCTTTGTAAGAACGGTATTTCTTTGGCCGGACGAGAGACTTCAGGCCCATGGCTTTCATCAGGCGCTGAACCGTCTTGTGGTTGACTATCAATTCCGCTTTCCGAAGCGCCGCCGTAATGCGGCGGTAGCCGTAGCGACCTTTGTGCTGCGCAAACAGCTCACGGATTCTTGCCTTCAGTTCCGCATACCTGTCCTGCGCCTGAAGTACTGTTTGCTGATAGTAGAAGGTGCTTCGTGCCAGGCCTGCGACCTTCAACAGCCCCGCCAATGGATACTGCCGCCTTAGCTCAAGCACTATTTGCGCTTTTTGGGTTGCGCAGATTTCTTGTTCGCTTGAACTAAGGCGTCGAGTTTTTTTAGGTAGGCGTTCTCCATGCGCAGGTAGTTCAGCTCGTCAATGAGCTCCTCGCGCGTGCGCGTGCGATCACCAGATGGCTTCGGTGGCTTTGCTTTGGGAGTGGGTGGCGACATCTTCCTGGGACGCCCTTTTGGGCGCGATGACAAGGCCTCTATACCCCCTGCATCATACTGGCGTTCCCAAATGCCAATCGCACCGAAGTTGCGAATATCGAACCATGCTGCGACTTCGCGATGCGACAACCGCTGGCTTCGCATCCGCTTCAGCACGGCAAGCTTGAACTCGGCGCTGTAGTGCGTGTACTTCCGTTTGATGCTCGCCGCGCCATGCAGGCGGTATC
>NZ_JBFTHF010000022.1:0-1025 GCF_056394105.1 Arthrobacter sp. 10T419
CCACCACTGAACGGCTTACGATCACGATCGCCACCACCACTGAACGGCTTACGATCACGATCGCCACCACCACTGAACGGCTTACGATCACGATCGCCACCACCACTGAACGGCTTACGATCACGATCGCCGCCGGTGAACGGCTTCCGATCACGATCTGCGCCGAAGCTGCGACGCTCCCCGCCCTCACGCGACGGACGGTCGCCGAACGGCTTACGATCACGATCGCCACCACCGCTGAACGGCTTCCGATCACGATCAGCATCGAAGCTGCGACGCTCCCCGCCCTCACGCGATGGACGATCGCCAAAAGGCTTCCGATCGCGGTCGCCACCGGCACCGCTGAACGGCTTCCGGTCGCCAGCCGGCTTCGATCCGGCCGAACGCTCGTCCCTGGCGCGGAAACCGCGGGGGTCACCCCCGGAGTTGCTCGTACCACGGAATCCACCGCCGCCAGAGTTTCGTCCCCCGCCAAAGTTGCCGCGGTCGTTGCCGCCGCGGTTGCCGTCGTTGTGCTCAGCCATGTTGGATTCCTCCTGTTATGAGCTGACCACTGGCGCAATCGCAGCCGCTCTGTTTCCGTGTTTCGTTCGCTACGCAACCCGAAATCAAGCGCTTCGAAGTCCGTACATCTCAATCAATTCTAGGCGAGACGCCAGCACCCGGCTAACGGCAGCGGGGCTTTAGGCCGATGCGGTGTCAAGTCTCACAGCCCAGCCGGACGGCGCTCACCCGGGCCTCATCACAGCTTGGGCTGCGGGACGGTCCTTCGGGTACTTGCCGGTACCGCGGGAGAGTTATGCGAGAGCGATCCCGTCTACCACGCAGGTGGTGAGGAAGTGTCCGCTGATCCCTCTCAATGGCACTGTGTGGGGGGTTAAAAGGCTCAGGCCCCGACACTGTGTGTCGGGGCCTGGCTGTAATGGTTGTCCGGCGGTGACCTACTCTCCCACACCCTCCCGGGTGCAGTACCATCGGCGCTGTGGGTCTTAGCTTCCGGGTTCGGGATGGGACCGGGCGTTTCC
>NZ_JBFTHF010000023.1:0-942 GCF_056394105.1 Arthrobacter sp. 10T419
TTCCCGGTTCACCCGGAACACATACGACGGCGACGCGGACGCCTTCGGCACATCCACGCTCCTGTCATCGGCATCACTGCCGCAGTCCCGCACATACTTATTCGCCCCCGACCACGCCGCATGCACACAACCACCCAACTGCACCGGCGCCGCCGGAACCCCCTGCCCGCCAAAGGCCACCGTCTTCGCCGCCGAACCATCCAACGGCACCTCAAAAAGCGCCTTCGGCGTCGCCACCGCCACAGCACCCGCCCCGGGACCGGGCTGCTGCAGCTTCGCATCCTTCGCATCCGCCAACGCCAACTCACGCCCGCCCGGCAACAACAACTTCCCGCCGCCCGCGTCCAGCACCACCGGCTGATCCCCCACCACGCTCAACTGGATGCTCCCCGCACCCTTCAACCCCTCCCACGAACTCACCTGCGAATCCGTGACCCGGCCATCAGCATCCACCGCCGTCACCGTCACCTGACCCGACGTCGGATCCGCACTATAAATCCGGTCATCAGCCCCCACCGCCGACACCGTCCCCCGCGYCCCCGACAGCACCGGCTCCGAATTCTCCTCATCAAAACCATTCACCGTCGACGGCGACAACGCCCACACCCGGCCCCGCGCCGCATCCGTCACCGCAATCACCCGCGACCCGAAACTCACCTCCGCCGASCCCGGCAACTTCTTATCCCCGCCCAAACGCATCTGCGCCGCCGACACCTGGTTCAACGTCGAACCCGACGCATCATCAACAAACACCGTCCCGGCATCCTGCAACACATCAAACGTCGTCGACGCCGGCGTCACCGCACCATCCAACACCCGCGACGGATAATTCAACCGCCCCACCGCATTCTTCGCCTTCGACACCACCCACACACCACCATCGTTCAACTCCACCTCAGCAGTCTTAAACCCCGGATAGATGATGGCCCCCGTCACCAACAC
>NZ_JBFTHF010000024.1:0-808 GCF_056394105.1 Arthrobacter sp. 10T419
TTGGTGTCGGTTCGGTGGGGACCCATCCGGGAGGGCGGGTGTTGCCGAAGTACTCCTGACAGACCAAGCCGGACCCGCAGGAAAGTGTCAGCCCCTACCAGGGCGGCGGGGACGGGACACCCATTGAGCTATTTCCAAGGAGCACTCCCATGCGTACATCCATCAAGACTTTCCTCGGCGTTGCCGCTGCCGGTTCGCTCATGTTTTCCCTGGCTGCCTGCAGCCCGGCGAACAACGCTTCCTCCGCTCCGGCCACCTCGGCGTCTTCCTCGGCTGCGGCTGAAAAGCCCGAGCCGCTCGCCTCGATCCCGGCACTGACCGGCGTCTCCACCGCGGTGAAGCTCGATGCTTCCTTCGCGAAAGCCCTGGAAACCCTCAAGCTCACCCCGGGCACCGTCGGTACCGCCAAACTGACCGACGGCTCGCTGGTCTTCCCCATCACCGGCGGCAAGGTCGACTACTACGACCCGGCCAAGGACTACCGCCCCTACGTCCAGGGCCTGATCAGCCACGCCGGCTCCGGGTTCTCCCTCACCGCCGGTGACACCAAGGTCGAACTGACCAACTTCACCATCGACCCGGGCACCTCCAAGCTCTACGGCGACGTCGCAGTGAACGGCACCACCGCCGTCAAGCAGGCCTACATCTTCAACCTCGACGGCTCCACCCTCAAGCCCCTCCAGGCATCCGGTGACACCGCCGTCCTCGAAGGCACCCGCGTCCTGATCTCCGACACCGCCGCCGGCCTGCTGAACAAAACCTTCAAGACCGACGCCGTGAAGGCCGACATGCTCGTCGGCATCGCCAA
>NZ_JBFTHF010000025.1:0-676 GCF_056394105.1 Arthrobacter sp. 10T419
GTGTTCGGCGCCGCGGGCCGGGGCGTGGTCATCGGCTCCCAGGCGCAGGTCGGGGCGGACTCGCCCGGCGACGGCGTGGTGGTACTGGGCAGCGACGCCACGGCATGGGGCGACAAGGCCGTGGCGATCGGCGGCAACGCCAATGCGGGCTACACGGACAACATCGCCATCGGCGGCGATGCCCAGGCCACCGCTGCCTCCGCCGCCGTGGCGGTGGGCGCCGATGCCTTCGCGGGGGGCGACCAGAGCGTGTCCGTCGGCTCCGCCGCCAGCGCCCAAAGCCAGGCGGCCGTGGCGATCGGAGCCAGCGCGAACGTGTACGGCTACGGCACCATCGGCATCGGGCGCGGCGCCATCGCCAACAACCACCACGCCACCGCCATCGGCGAGTATGCGGAGGTGAGCGCCTACGGCAGCGTGGCGCTCGGCGCGTCTTCCGTCTGCGACCGCGAATACGCGGTGTCCGTCGGCACGGCGGACAATGGCCGCTACATCACCCATGTGTTACCGGGCGAGCAGGACGACGACGCCGTGACCGTCGCGCAACTCAAGGACGCGGCCCTGCAGGTCAACCCGAAAGTGGCCCGGCGCCTGGGCAACCTCGAGGCCCGCATCGCAACGCTGCGCCAGCTCGAAGCGCGCATCGCGGCGCTGGAGCGGGCGGCGGGGCGTTCGT
>NZ_JBFTHF010000026.1:0-637 GCF_056394105.1 Arthrobacter sp. 10T419
GCAATGAGTAGCGGCAACGGACGGAGGCCCCACCAAGACCCTTCGATGCGATGGTGATACAGGCAATATTGTGTCGAGCGTAGTACTGCCTGCAAGTCGGCGTCAGAAAGGCCGTGCTCCAGGAGATAAAGAGGAGCATCACCGCGCGCGGCGCGCAGCCCATCAAAGTGGGCTGTTAGCGACGTGTGCAGCCACTCAATTTCAGTTTCGCCCCCGATACGGTCCCCTAACGCTTTCATTATTTTTGACGTAATGATCGTCTCTTTGGTCGCGCGACAGATATCCCGTATCGAATACTACAGGCCTACCGATTTGCGAACAAGATCGTTATATTAGCGATGAGGTGCCTTTGGTACACCGCTTTGGCTCCACTGGGGCGATGGCGGCTGTTGACTATGTAATTGCGGCAACACCGGCATTAAAAGCCTGTTGGCGCTCTGCCGTTGCGCTGGTTGACCTGCCGGCCGGGGCCAGTTCGATCCAGACCTTCTTGAACGCCATCGTAGCATCCTGGACCGCCTCGGCAGTCATGGGGCCCACCACGAAATGGGCGATCAGGTCCTCAGGAATGGCCATCAAGTCGTGGTCGGCAGCCTGCCAAGGCTTCGTTCTGCATAGCAAACAAGCACTTGTGCCC
>NZ_JBFTHF010000027.1:0-637 GCF_056394105.1 Arthrobacter sp. 10T419
AAGCACGCGTTCGCCGACGCCGCCGGCAAGCTTAGTTGGCGCAAGATGCACCCGGGCGACCTTACGAATTTCTTTGATAGGCGCATAGATATCCTTCAAGAATTCATTTTGGTCCACGAGATCCCACTCCACCGTGAACTCCGTTCCCTTCAGTTGGTAGCAGCAACTCAAAGAGCCCTCTCCGGACCCCGGCTGGAGGTCGCCCCCGCCACCGGCCGTGTTTCCAAACTCGTCCCGAATGACAAACCGAGTGAGGTTGTATGGCGTGTAGTTAAACCCGGCCACGCTCAAGCCGCCGTAGGTCGGTGTCGAAGAGAACGCGTCGCAGCCCGTGACAAGAAGCAGAGGCAAGACCCAACGCAGAATTAGCAGTCGTCTCAGGTTGTGGGTTCGTCTAGCCATGGGAAGGTCCTTTATTGGMGTGTTGTTCCTTCATGCGCTTCAAGTCCTGAAGCACCGCGCTTGGCAATTGCTCCATCGCCGCGCCGAAGGCTCCCGGCTTGCCGCGGGTTTCGGCCAGGATCTTCTCAATAGCAGGATGTGTGTCGAATCGCGGATTGATCAGCAAGGTGAAGTACACGTACTGTTTTAGATCGTCGGTATTGGTAAGCCGATACTTCAACCATCCCTCTGAAGC
>NZ_JBFTHF010000028.1:0-609 GCF_056394105.1 Arthrobacter sp. 10T419
CCGCAAAGCGGTGCCCCCGGTCGATGGCGTCCTCGATGCCGTGCACCGCCGCAGCGTCCGTACGGGCGATGATCTGGAACGCGTCATCCTGCCGGGCGTCGGCCGCCGCGCGGATCTTGGCGACCATCTCGCTCGTGCTGACGACGTGCTTGCCCGCGAAATGCCCGCATTTCTTGGGCATCACCTGATCCTCGAGCTGGATCGCATCCGCCCCGGCGCGCTCGAGCGTACGCACCGCGTGCTGAACATTCAGTGCGTTGCCAAACCCTGTATCGGCATCGACGATCATCGGCAACGCCACGGCATCCCGGATGCGCGCGGTATGTTCGGCGATGTCGCTCAGGCCGATGAAGCCAAGGTCAGGCAGGCCGAATGACATGTTGGTGACGCCCGCGCCGGTCAGGTAGACCGCCTGGAAGCCCAGGTCCTCGATCACGCGCGCACTCATGGCGTTGAACGCGCCGGGCACCAGCAGCGCCTGTTTCGCCGCCACCTGTTTTCGGAATGCCTGTCGGCGGGAGGATGAAAGGGAGGTCATGGTGTCTCCGGTAGTGAGGTTCGATCGCCAGCCGGCAGATAGCGCTGCGACCACGCTTCAATCAGGTTCGC
>NZ_JBFTHF010000029.1:0-601 GCF_056394105.1 Arthrobacter sp. 10T419
ATACCAATGTTCGTCAGTCAACTTATCAATGATGGCCCGGATAAGGTCTGAGGAGAGAACTCGGCGGTGACTAAGGTCCACGATGACTGTTTCGCTCGCCTGAGGCTTCCAGTTCTGAACGTCACTGCCTATGCTGTCCTCGAGCGCCCTGTATCCCACTAGGCGTAAGAGTTGATCACGGACCTCTTCGAGCCATGGGTGTTCACCGCGATGCTCGCGTACTAAATCGACAAGCGGCCCCTCATTGATTGCAATGCAGAACGGCCTGCTCTGTTCACGAGATGCATGCCAACGGACGGCGATTTCTGAAGACGATAATTCGCTTGCATCGGTGACAATGTCGGCATTCTTGAGATCCTTCTTCATAAGCAGGATCGCATGCGTTTTTCCGTCGCCGGCATTACCCGTGATTACTACGGAACCCCCATTACGGACTACCTTACGTACAACATCCTCCAGATTGGTCTTGATGTTAAGTTCTTTTAAGCGAGACAGGCTTACGTGATCACTGAACGCGCTCTCATTGCGATAGAGTAGCCTTACGAACTCCAGGCGCTCATCGGCTTTCACATCGATATGCATGTCGTTCTTCTCTCCCGTG
>NZ_JBFTHF010000030.1:0-548 GCF_056394105.1 Arthrobacter sp. 10T419
GGGTGAAAGGCCCCCTCGCCGTAAGCCCAAGGTTTCCTACGCAACGTTCATCGGCGTAGGGTGAGTCGGCCCCTAAGGCGAGGCAGAGATGCGTAGCTGATGGGAAGCAGGTTAATATTCCTGCACCGTCGTATGATGCGATGGGGGGACGGATCGCGGAAGGTTGTCCGGGTGTTGGAAGTCCCGGTCCCTGCATTGGAGAAGGCGCTTAGGCAAATCCGGGCGCGTAATTCAAGGATGTGGGGCGAGCGGCCTTGAGCCGCGAAGCAATTGGAAGTGGTTCCAAGAAAAGCCTCTAAGCTTCAGTCATACGAGACCGTACCGCAAACCGACACAGGTGGGCGAGATGAGTATTCTAAGGCGCTTGAGAGAACTCGGGAGAAGGAACTCGGCAAATTGGTACCGTAACTTCGGGATAAGGTACGCCCTTGTAGCTTGACTGGCCTGCGCCAGGAGGGTGAAGGGGTTGCAATAAAATGGTGGCTGCRACTGTTTAWTAAAAACACAGCACTSTGCAAACACGAAAGTGGACGTATASGGTGTGACGC
>NZ_JBFTHF010000031.1:0-542 GCF_056394105.1 Arthrobacter sp. 10T419
GTTGCGGGGCGATCTTTATATCGGATTTTTTGCTGACACGCCTTCCGGAGGCATCGGACCGAATGCGGCTGTGCTTTCGCCGAACGGGGCGTTTCTCTATACCCCTAACATGGGCAGCGGCACCGTCGGCGTTCATGCACTGGCTGCCGGTTCTGGCCTCATTGTCGGTACCAACGCGTTTGCAGTGGGTTCGGCGCCGACCGATATCGCGATGGCACCTTCCGGCCAGTTTGCCTACGTGGCCAACAGCGGCAGCAACAATATTTCGTCTCTTCAGATCGATGCCACAACAGGCATGCCGACAACGGCTCCGGTGAATGTTGCTGCCGGGATAGGCACCCAAAGGCTGCGCGTGACGCCGAACGGGAAGTTTCTGTACGCGCCGGCGCTCAATGGATCGGTCTACGGCTACGCGATTAACGGGACGAGCGGTGCCTTGACCGCGGTGCCGGGCAGCCCATTCCCCACCGGCAACGGCAACGTGGCGATCGCCATTGTCGAGCCGAGGCCCTGAGGAGAGGCGGGCCGGTTGCGGTTCCAGC
>NZ_JBFTHF010000032.1:0-538 GCF_056394105.1 Arthrobacter sp. 10T419
CCGCGTTCCCGGGCTGGCTGGCGAGAGCCATGTCGGCGACGGCATCACGCTGTTCCTCGACCAACCGCCGTTGCCCGGCGATGCGCGCTACGCCGCGTTCGACGACTTCCGCAACCGTCTGGTGCACGCGCTGATTGCCGAGATKCGCCAGCGCCACCGCCACTACACGCTGAACCTGATGGTCCAGGCGGCGGACCTCGTGCCTGCGCTGCGCCACGGCGACGAGCCGGCCACTGCTACGGCGCCCAAGCCGTCCAATCCGCCCACGCCCGCCGCACGGGGCAGGGCGCCTCCGCCGCCGGCGCCGCCGGCTGACCCTCCCTCTGCTACCTGGACCTTCGACGGGCTGCTCGACTATCTGGTGCGCGCCGAGGATCCGCCGTTCCAGGATGGTCGCATCGCCGTGGGCGCGGGTGGCTATCGATCCCACACCAATGTCACCGTGCGTTACCTGGTGGCGCTGCCGGAGCCGACCACGCTGAGCAAGAAGACGCTGCGCGAGGCCGTGGAGAGCACGCCGGYGCTGGCCGGCACCAAC
>NZ_JBFTHF010000033.1:0-532 GCF_056394105.1 Arthrobacter sp. 10T419
GTCCAGTCCTTGCCCTGCCAGTCGACCAGGTGCGCCGGGGCTTCCTTGGTCATGCCTTCCCACCACACGTCGCCGTCATCGGTCAGCGCCACGTTGGTGAAGATCACGTTCTCCTTGAGCGTGGCCATGGCGTTGAAGTTGGTCTTCTCGCTCGTGCCCGGGGCCACGCCGAAGTAGCCGGCTTCCGGGTTGA
This sequence comes from Arthrobacter sp. 10T419, assembly GCF_056394105.1. NCBI lineage: Bacteria > Bacillati > Actinomycetota > Actinomycetes > Micrococcales > Micrococcaceae > Arthrobacter > Arthrobacter sp. 10T419. The sequence goes on from NZ_JBFTHF010000033.1 coordinate 194, forward strand.
TGGCGTAGAGACGGCCGTCCTGGCCCGGCTTGATCCAGGCGATGTCGTCGCCGATGGTGGTGACCTTCCAGCCCTCGAAGCCCTTGGGCGGGATCAGCATGGCGAAGTTGGTCTTGCCGCAGGCCGACGGGAACGCGGCGGCCACGTGGTACTTCTTGCCCTTGGGCGAGGTCACGCCGAGGATCAGCATGTGCTCGGCCAGCCAGCCTTCGTCGCGGCCCATGGTCGAGGCGATGCGCAGCGCGAAGCACTTCTTGCCCAGCAGCGCGTTGCCGCCGTAGCCGGAGCCGAACGACCAGATCTCGCGGGTTTCGGGGAAGTGGACGATGTACTTGGTCG
>NZ_JBFTHF010000034.1:0-531 GCF_056394105.1 Arthrobacter sp. 10T419
GTCTCCTCCCGAGACTCAGCGAAGTTGAAGTGTTTGTGATGATGCAATCTCCCCGCGGCTAGACGGAAAGACCCCATGAACCTTTACTGTAGCTTTGCATTGGACTTTGAACCGATCTGTGTAGGATAGGTGGGAGGCTTTGAAGCGTGGACGCTAGTTCACGTGGAGCCGTCCTTGAAATACCACCCTGGTTTGTTTGAGGTTCTAACCTTGGCCCGTGAATCCGGGTCGGGGACAGTGCATGGTAGGCAGTTTGACTGGGGCGGTCTCCTCCCAAAGTGTAACGGAGGAGTTCGAAGGTACGCTTGGTACGGTCGGACATCGTACCTAAAGTGCAATGGCAAAAGCGTGCTTAACTGCGAGACTGACAAGTCGAGCAGGTRCGAAAGYAGGWCWTAGTGATCCGGTGGTTCTGWATGGAAGGGCCATCGCTCAACGGATAAAAGGTACTCTGGGGATAACAGGCTGATACCGCCCAAGAGTTCATATCGACGGCGGTGTTTGGCACCTCGATGTCGGCTCATCTCATCC
>NZ_JBFTHF010000035.1:0-530 GCF_056394105.1 Arthrobacter sp. 10T419
GTCATGGCCCAGGTGCTGCGCACTCAGCCGGAACACGGCAAGTTCGATATCGAGAAAATGTATTTGCAGGTGGTCAACAACGCCTGCAGCTTTGTCTATATCGAGAATCAGTATTTCCGCTTTCCGCCATTGGCCGAGCAAATCAAGGCGGCCGCCGCAAAGCAGATAGCCTGGGGCCGCGACCCGGGCGAGCATGGCCCCATCCACCTGTTTGTCGTCACCAATGCGAGCGACGAGGGCATCGGCCCCGGCACGGTCAACACCTACCGGATGCTGGAGGCCCTGGGCCGCGCCGACACCATCCCCGGTGTGGCGAAACTCGAACGGCAGGACAAGCGGCGCGAGGCCTTGCAAAAGGAATATGACGAGGCGGTCGCGGCGGAGAAGCAAGCCCGTGGAGCCATACAGGGCGCCGAGGGAATGCGCCCGTATGTGGACGCAGCGATCACCGTGAAGAAGCTGGCGGAAGCCGTCGAGAACCTGAGGCAGGCGCGAGAAAAGCAGGCGGAACTGGTCGACCAGATGAAAGC
>NZ_JBFTHF010000036.1:0-503 GCF_056394105.1 Arthrobacter sp. 10T419
CAATGCACCTGGCTGACCGCTGTGCCGCCGATGATCGCGATGATGCTGCGCGAGCATGAATTGCTGGCCCGCACCGATCTGAGCAGCGTGCGGGCAGTACGCATGGGATCTGCGCCGGTCAGTCCCGCGCTGAAGGCACAGATTCATCAGTTGCTGCCCAATGCGCGCGTCATCAACGCCTATGGCACCACCGAGGGCGGCCCCGTGGTCTTCGGCCCACATCCCGATGGGCTGCCTACGCCAGCGCAATCAGTCGGCTATCCGCATCCCGCCGTGGCGATGCGGCTCATCGACGAGCGGGGTCAGGCGGCCGATGAAGGCGTGCTGGAGTTGCGTAGCCCCGGGCTGATGCTTGGCTACCACCAGCGTGCGGAATTGCGGCCCTTCACCGATGACGGCTATTACATCACCGGCGACGTGTTCCGCCGCGATGCCGATGGCTTCTACACCTTCGTGGGCCGGCGCGACGACATGTTCGTCAGCGGCGGCGAGAACCTTTACCC
>NZ_JBFTHF010000037.1:0-493 GCF_056394105.1 Arthrobacter sp. 10T419
CCTGCATCGCACGTGCGTCCAGCGCCAACAGGTCCGTGCCCTCAAATAAGGCCTGTCCACCCGCAATCCTTGCCGTGCGGCGTGGCAGCAGGCCCATGATCGAGTAGGCCGTCACGGAYTTGCCSGAGCCGCTTTCGCCAACGAGCGCCAGCGTCTCGCCGCGATCGATGTGCAGCGAGACGTCGTGCAGCGCGGTGACGGGGCCGTTGGCGGTGGTGAAGGTGGTGCGCAGCGCGCGCACATCGAGCAGCGTCATGGCGTCAGCTCCGTCGTTGGCGCAGGTGGGGGTTCAAGGCATCGTTGAGACCGTCACCGAGCAGGTTGAATGCCAGCACGGTCAGCACGATGGCAAAGCCGGGCAGGCCACAGATGTACCAGGCGTCCACGACTTGTTCGCGCCCGCTGCCAATGATCGTGCCCCAGCTCATGACGTTGGGATCGCCGAGACCGAGGAAAGCCAGCGAGGCTTCGGTCTGGATCGCGGTGGCAACCG
>NZ_JBFTHF010000038.1:0-484 GCF_056394105.1 Arthrobacter sp. 10T419
GCACATCGCCGCCGATAAGGCGGGCACTAGTCATCACGTCAAAATGAGAATGATTAGCATTTAATGTTGTCCGGGTTTGTTCGATTGTGGCGAAATGTTGCAGCGCTGTGAAAAGCGACGGCGGCGGGCCGGCGCCTAGTTCGGCAGTTCGATCACCGCACGCAGGCCGCCTTCCCGGCGATTTTGCAATGTGACGTCTCCGCCATGTGCGCGAATGCAGGAGCGGGCGATGGCCAGCCCGAGGCCCAGTCCGCCCCCCATTCCACCCGTGTCCATGCTGCGTGCGGAGTCCAGCCGGGCAAACGGCTCGAAGACCCGGCCCAGATGTTCCGGCGCGATGCCGGGGCCGCTGTCGTCGACCTCGATCCGCAAGGTCTGGCCCAGCGTGTCCGCCAGGACCGTGACGCACACGGCGCCGTAGCGCGCGGCGTTGTCGATCAGGTTGTTCAGCGCGCGCTTCAGATGCACGGGGCGGCAGCGGTAG
>NZ_JBFTHF010000039.1:0-483 GCF_056394105.1 Arthrobacter sp. 10T419
CGCCAGCAGCCGGGGTCCAGAATGAATCGTCTTTGTTACCGTCTCGTTTTCAACAAGACACGCGCCATGCTGATGGCCGTGCAGGAAACCGCAAGCAGTACCGGGTCCGGGCGGCGGGCTGGCCGGAAGGCTGTGGGGGGTGAGACGCGGCGGGTCTGGACGGGAAGCCTCTGCGTTGGCGTGCCCGTGCTGCAACTGGCAGCGTGGATGGCGATGGGGGTGCCGATGGTGGCCGGCGCGCAGATCGTCGCCGACCCCAATGCGGGCGCAAGCCGCCCCGGGGTTGTCCAGGCGGCGAACGGCCTGCCGCAGGTCAATATCACGCGGCCATCGGGGGCAGGCGTCTCCGTCAATCACTACAACCAGTTCGACGTCAACAAGGCCGGTGCCATCCTCAACAACTCGCCGGGCATCGTGGCGACGCAGCAGGCGGGCTACATCGACGGCAATCCCAACCTGCAGCCCGGCGGGTCAGCAAGGATC
>NZ_JBFTHF010000040.1:0-477 GCF_056394105.1 Arthrobacter sp. 10T419
CTCTCCGCCTCGGCCATTGCGGGCAGTGGTCCGGCGCCATCCGTGGGCATCGACGTCAGCGAACTCGGCGGCATGTATGCCAACAAGATCCTGCTGGCGTCCACCGAGGCGGGCGTGGGGGTTTCCACGCGCGGCGTGGTGGCGGCGCAGGCTGGCGACCTTACGCTGATGGCGCAGGGGCGGCTGCAACTTGCGGGGCAGACCAATACGACCGGCGCGATGACCGTCAGCGCACGGGACGGGGTCGATAACAGCGGTACCACCTATGCCGGCCAACGGCTGGCACTCGGCACGCAGGGCGCGCTGACCAACAGTGGCACGCTCGCGGCGGGCGGCGGCCTCTCGGCGAACGCAGCGTCGATTGCATCGAGCGGCACGCTRGCGTCCGGCGTGGGCGCCGACGGCACCGTTTCGCAGGCCGGGACGCTGGCGCTGAATGCCAGCGGCGCGGTGCAGGCGAGCGGCAAGGTGCTCGCC
>NZ_JBFTHF010000041.1:0-476 GCF_056394105.1 Arthrobacter sp. 10T419
TCCCAGGACGACTCCCACAGCGGCATTACAAGTGCAAAGAACAGACTGGATCGACCGAGGCAAGGGCATCGGCATACTGCTTGTTGTGCTCGGTCACTCTACGCAGTACTTCTACACCGACAAGGTGGCCCTTGCGCTTACCGGCCTTATCTACAGCTTCCACATGCCGCTGTTCTTCATGCTATCCGGCATGTTTGCAGAGCACAGCTTGGCGAAGAGGGGAGCGAGCGATTTCGTCATCGACAAAATGGGGACGATTGTCTACCCGTACGTGATCTGGTCCATATTTGAGGGCGCCTACCGCTACGCTCTCGGTAAAACCACGGAATTTACGGACTTTCAGGGCCTTCGCCAGCTTGCGGCCATCTACTACAAGCCGATCTATCACTATTGGTTTCTGTATGCGCTCGCGGTCGGTTTCTTTCTTTTCGCGGCCATTTACCGACTGCCGAAGGCTATGAAACCACTCGCCGTGC
>NZ_JBFTHF010000042.1:0-472 GCF_056394105.1 Arthrobacter sp. 10T419
ACTTAGTGTGCCAGACGAGAGCAACACGGAACGTAGGCCGGGGAATTGAACGTCGCCGTGAAAATCGAGTACCAAAACTGGCACACCATAATCAGAAATACCTTTTCCGAGGACCTTCAGCGTTTCCGTCTTGCCAGACCCGGAAGCTCCCAGTACGAGGAAGAATCCATTGCTTTGCCGCCCAGGTGCCCAGGAAACTGGCTGCTTGGTATTTACTTCCTCACCGACAGAAATTTCGAGCGAGTCAGTTGGAGTCGCAACTGGTGTCACTTGCACAGGTGCCTTGAACTCCGCGCTATGGCTGCGAGAAGATTCAAACTCCCGCTCGGAGTCGATGCTCGACAGATGTTCCGCGCCATTTCCATCGAGTTCATGCAATTGACGTTCTTGACTAGACAAAATGCCCCGATTCGAGAGCAAATGGAACGCTTGAGTCGGATCGATCATGTGGGAACCGCCGCCATCGTCGGTC
>NZ_JBFTHF010000043.1:0-462 GCF_056394105.1 Arthrobacter sp. 10T419
GGGCGGTGGAGGGTTCACCTGCTGCATCAGCATCCCACGCGCCTGGGCGGTGGAGGGTTCACCTGCTGCATCAGCATCCCACGCGCCTACAAGCCCGGCATGACGGTAACGGTCTGGGGGAGCGATTGGGATGGAGAGAACGCCATAAAGCGCGTCGTGGAAGTGCCACGGTATGGCCCCGACGAGGGCGGCCGGTTCGCTGTCCATTTCCTGCGCGGCGGCGAGGTCAAGGTGTTCGTCACCATGATGGGCCTCGGGCATCCGGACTATCCGCTCAAGGGTGAGGATGCCGAACTGTGACAAAAACTCTATCCATGCCTGCCAATACGCGTCATTGCCGCGAAACGAAATGGTTCCCCTCAGTCTGGCGTCTTTGCCTATTGGCCGGGCTGTGCYTGCCACTGACAGGATGCAYCGAAGACCAGATGACGTTGAATCTGGTGGGCAACAACCATACCGACA
>NZ_JBFTHF010000044.1:0-454 GCF_056394105.1 Arthrobacter sp. 10T419
GTACCTGAAAGCACTCAACCGACGCCTCAAAAAGGAAACGGCCGGCAAGATCGACGCCGAGTTTGTCTTCTACCCTCTCGGCGCCAAGCCGAAGGACGCGACCGGCGTGACGGCCAGCGCCCCAGCAGACGAGAGCACGCTCGCCATCATGGAAGCGGTTCAGGCCCGCGTATTTGCCAAGTTCGAGGACGGCGCCGTCCGAAGCTGAACGTCGCCGAGGCGAAGGACCAGACGGTGCTCCCCGTCCTCCAACTGCACGCGCACGGCGCCGTTGACACAGGGGATGGGCAAGTCATCCAGCATTGCGGCCGACACTGGATCGTTGGCACCCCTTCGCTCCACGCGAATATCGTAGTGGCCGGCACCCAGTGCGATGGTGGCCTGGAAGCCCGGCCAGCTTGCGGGAATCCGTGGCGCGATTAGCAGCCAGGCGCCCTCCCGCCGGATGCCGAGG
>NZ_JBFTHF010000045.1:0-453 GCF_056394105.1 Arthrobacter sp. 10T419
CCACCGCCTCCGCCGTCACCGCGCTCAAACTCACCACCGTCGCCGACGACGGCGTCGTCATCTACGTCAACGGCACCGAAGTCGGCCGCACCCGCATGCCCACCGGCACTGTCACCATCAACACCTACGCCACCGCAGCAATCCCCACCTCCAACGCCAACGCCGCCCCGGTCACCTTCAACGTCCCACTCTCCCTGCTGGTCAACGGAACCAACACCATCGCCGCCGAAACCCACCTGAACTACCACGCAACCAAAGACATCAGCTTCGACCTCACCGCAACCACCACCACCACCAGCGGTGCCACGGTGAATGCCGCGCCGGTGGCGTCGTTCACCGCCTCGGCCTCCGGTCTGACCGCGGCTTTCGATGCCAGCGCCTCCACCGACGACGCCGGCATCACCGGCTACGGATGGGCCTTCGGAGACGGCAGCACCGGGACCGGGGTATCGG
>NZ_JBFTHF010000046.1:0-452 GCF_056394105.1 Arthrobacter sp. 10T419
GGCGAAGATCACCGACCCGTGGCGCGAAGTGTCGTGGGAGGAAGCCATCGGCTACGCGGCCTCGCAGTTCAAGCGTATCCAGGCCGAGCACGGCAAGGATTCGATCGGCGGTATCGTCTCGTCGCGCTGCACCAACGAGGAAGGCTATCTGGTGCAGAAGCTCGTGCGCGCGGCCTTCGGCAATAACAACGTCGATACCTGCGCCCGGGTTTGCCACTCGCCCACCGGCTATGGCCTGAAGACCACGCTGGGCGAGTCCGCCGGCACGCAGACCTTCCGCTCGGTGGCCAAGGCTGATGTGATCATGGTCATCGGCGCCAATCCGACCGACGGCCACCCGGTGTTCGCCTCGCGCATGAAGAAGCGCCTGCGCGCCGGCGCCAGGCTGATCGTGGCCGATCCGCGCCGCATCGATCTGGTCGATTCGCCGCACATCCGCGCCGACTTCCACC
>NZ_JBFTHF010000047.1:0-442 GCF_056394105.1 Arthrobacter sp. 10T419
ACCGCTGGAAAGTGCGATTTGACACAAGCCTCGCTCCCGACATAACCGTCGCTGTACGGTTGGACCAGGAAAACAACTCCATCCTGGACTACTACCTGCTTCCACGTTTGGACTTCTGTCGACCGCGTATCAGTCTTGCTGAACGCAACCCCGCCGAATTGGAAAGTTATCGATTTGACAATCTGGACTACCTCTATGGCATGGCGGCTCGCTCGAGACTCCGGAGAGCGGCATGACAGAGAGACAACAGCCAGGCGAGGTACGCATGATCCCGATCGACCGGGTCGAAGTACTGAATCCGAGAGAACGCAACGGGAAGGTGTTCGACGAGATCGTTGAGAACATCAAGACCATAGGTCTGAAGAAGACTATTACTGTGACACCTCGCGCAGCGGCAGATGGAGGCGAGCGGTACAAACTGGTGTGCGGTGAAGGGCGTCTA
>NZ_JBFTHF010000048.1:0-436 GCF_056394105.1 Arthrobacter sp. 10T419
GCGCCATGCTGATCGGCGCTTGAACCGCAGATCCATCGCAGTCCCACTGGAGAATCTCCATGCGTTCGACCCTGTTCCGCTCCGTTCTAGCCGCCACCTGCCTGCTCGGTACCGTGGCCGCCCATGCCACCGACCCAGCCACCAGCCCGTTTGCCGCCGATCGCTACGACTACAGCGTGCTGCCATCCGCCAGCGCTGTGGCCAAAGCACCGGCACCGGTCCGATGCCATGACGGCAAGGCGGCCTGCCATCCGAAGCACTAGGCGCCCTGCCGCGCGTCACGCGCGGTGGCGTGTTCCGGATGCGGCTGGCAAGAAGGGGGCCCCCCCATACCTTCGTTTAACGCGACACCACCTACGCGACTATTGTGGCCATCCGCACCGGGCTCCTAGCATTCCAGTCAACATCGATTGCTTCCACGGGAGCCGACCATGAC
>NZ_JBFTHF010000049.1:0-435 GCF_056394105.1 Arthrobacter sp. 10T419
AAGTAAGGGCGGCCGAGTATGTCCGCATGTCGACTGAACATCAGCAGTACTCGACTGAGAATCAACGCGACAAGATCCGCGAATATGCCCTATGTCGCGGCTTTCGCATTGTTCGCACCTATGCAGACGAGGGAAAAAGCGGCTTGCGGATAGATGGGCGCCAAGCACTTCAAGACCTCATCCGGGACGTCGAGTCCGGCGCGGCGGATTTCCAGGTCATTCTCGTCTACGACGTCAGTAGGTGGGGCCGCTTCCAAGACGCCGATGAGAGCGCCTACTACGAGTACATCTGCCGGAGGGCCGGCCTGCAGGTTGCGTACTGCGCCGAGCAATTCGAGAACGACGGCTCACCAGTCTCCACGATCGTCAAGGGCGTTAAGCGCGCGATGGCCGGAGAGTACAGCCGCGAACTGTCAGCAAAGGTCTTCGCTGGGC
>NZ_JBFTHF010000050.1:0-434 GCF_056394105.1 Arthrobacter sp. 10T419
ATCGTATGGGTCTTGACGTCCGGTTTGCAAACAGCCGCAACGACGCCGCGCTTTTCTGCGTCCGGCTTGGAAACACAGCCAACAAACTCAAGCGCCGAAGGCGAGTACCGTACGAAATTGGCCGGCCGCAAGCGCCTGAATACGGCCAGCATCCGGCCCAACCCACTGCTCAGCGTCTCGCGTGTCCGGCTATCCGTAACGCCAAACCACGTTTGAACATTGCGTCTGGCTTCGGCATCCCAGCGGCGCAATTCCGCCAGTCGTGCCTCGGTGCGAGCCACGAGAATCGCGCATAGATCCATCGCGAGCGCGGCGAAGGCGTCATTGGTCATGTTCGGGCAGATCAGCGTGGGATGATCTGCCAGCGCCGTCGCGGTGTCCCTATGGCTGGCTTTGTGACGGCTTGCATCTACCCATTGCGAAGGAGACAGGAC
>NZ_JBFTHF010000051.1:0-429 GCF_056394105.1 Arthrobacter sp. 10T419
GCGCTAGACCTAGTGACTCTAGTCTGTCCAGGAATCGGTCGCTGTTTTCCCGCAATGTCCGCGTAGGAACGTTCGCGCCGACATGCGCGAGCAATGCTGCATCATCAGATCTGCCGCCCACCATGATGGCCCAACGTGCTAGTAACTGTTCAAGGAAGTCGCGATACTCGACCGGAGGCGCGTTCACATCAATAGTGGAGGCGACCAGCACTTCTAGCGTCCTATCTGCCGGATTAAGACGCTTGTTAGGGTTCTTTTGAGTGGGATACAGAAACCCAGATCGAATGCCCAACAGACGCAGGTAGCCATCGAGGCCTCGGCGTTGGTTCCCCTCGGCATGCCGCAGCAACTCTTCGGTGACTTCTCGGCGAACTTCTTCAGGATCGGCATAGTCCTCCGCAATCTCTTGAATCCTACGCGCCAGGGGGC
>NZ_JBFTHF010000052.1:0-423 GCF_056394105.1 Arthrobacter sp. 10T419
GTCCAGCTGATCGACGGGCAGCAGCGGCGCGAATAAATGCCGCACAAACAGCCAGCCCAGCAGCGCCATCGAGAACGGCTTGACGGCCCAGTTGATAAACAGCGTCACGCCGATGCCGCGCCAGTGCGATTTCACCTGCCCCAGCGCCGTGAAATCGATCTTCAGCAGCATCGGGATGATCATCACCCAGATCAGCACGCCCACGGGCAGGTTGACCTGCGCGTACTCCATGCGCCCGATGGCCTGGAACACGCCGGGCAGCATCTGGCCGAGCGCGATGCCGACCACGATGCACAACGCCACCCAGACGGTGAGATAACGTTCAAAGAATCCTATGGCGGGCGCGGAGGCGGCTCGGGCTGGCGCTGCAATGTCCGGGCTGCTCATCCTTCGGCTCCCTGCAACGGCGGGGTGGCGCAAGCC
>NZ_JBFTHF010000053.1:0-422 GCF_056394105.1 Arthrobacter sp. 10T419
ATACGGATGCGCTGGCGCGCGCTTCAGCCTCCATTGCCTTGGGCAGGTCTCCCCACAGGACCGCGACCTGCAGGCGGTACGTCCAAAATGCAAAAGCGGCAATGTCCCGATGGAACTTTCCACTGATACAGTCGCTCAGCAAATCGAGATACTCGACATTTGGATCGTGCATCCCGATATCGACGGGAACCCCCCTGAGCTCGCGGATCAACCACGCCTGTGCCATGAACGCGTCAACGACTAGCGCAAACGCAGCATCCCGCGCGAGTTTCAAACCGTCCTCGGCGATTTGTTGAGCCTCCGACAACGCACCACCACTGAACAGTAAATTCGTGACAATGTGCCGTCGGGAATAGACGGCGAACGTCATGTCACCCTGGCGGTCGGTGAGTGCCGTCGCCTCCTCCAGATGCCGCCTCGCC
>NZ_JBFTHF010000054.1:0-421 GCF_056394105.1 Arthrobacter sp. 10T419
TTCCTCGAGCGTGCGCGGCACGGGCGTGGGTTCCAGGCCGATCATGCGGGCGACGTTGTTGCCGAGGTAGTCCTCGAGCGTGTCCTCGTCCAGGTTCAGGCCCTGCGGCGGCTCGAAGCAGAGCACCTCCAGCAGGCGCAGCCACATGCCGGGCTCGTTGGGCGGGGTATCGGAGCCGAACAGGATCTTGTGCTTCGGCAGCACCTTGGCGAACTCGACGATGCGCGACTGCAGGCACCAGCCGGACTCGCAATACACGTTCGGCATGTCCATGGCCATCTGGAACGGCTCGAAGCAGTACACCCCGCCGGTCTGCACGCCAAAGTGGGCCATGATGAAGTTCACGGTCGGGAACTCCTTCATCATCGGCACCCACTCGGTGGGAATGCTGTACGGGCCGTCGCCGGTGTGCAGCTTGACC
>NZ_JBFTHF010000055.1:0-417 GCF_056394105.1 Arthrobacter sp. 10T419
GCCCAAAGCTGGACATCCCCGATCGCCCACTCAAGCCCAATGAGCTTGCCGAATATCCGGTGTTGCAACAGGCGGCCGGCTCTGCAAAGAATGCGTTCTATGGTTCCTGGAACCGTGAACACGGATTCCAGTTCAAGAAGGTCTTTTCCACCAACAGCCTCACGGTGTTGCGGGAGTTAACGATCGAGGGACTGGGCGTCAGTCAATTAGCGGTCGACTACTTCGCCTCGGATATCAATGACGGCCTGCTGCGCGTAGTCCGGACCGATCCAATGCCGCCTCCCCTCATCTACTCGGCCGTGTATCGGCAATCCGGTTTCTCGCGGGCCCTGGATGTCATCTCAGAAACGGCTGGCAATGTATGCAATTTCAAGCGGGGACCCTATGACCTTGCGGAAAGGCGGGTACGCATGATGC
>NZ_JBFTHF010000056.1:0-415 GCF_056394105.1 Arthrobacter sp. 10T419
CCATCGAAGAGGTAGTTGGGATCGTTGTGCGATGGGGGACCGGCCGGCGCGAACGCTCGCACAGGAACGGCGGACCACCGCACCGGTATGGCGACGCCTGCCTTGTTGACGAACAGGAAGGTGTCGAGTCCGTTGTAGGTGTCGTTTGCAAAGCCAGAAGACACCGCACGCTTGCTCACGATGGCGATGGCTGACCCGAACTCTGGATGCGTCGCGGCGAACGTCTTCATCTTCTCGGGGTCTGGCTTGCCGGTCTGCTGATCGGGAACCGAAGCGATCATCTGATCGTAGAACGCCTGCACGTTGGCGAACGGGAAGACCGGAATGTCGATCATCGCGGTTCGCCACTCTTCCCCGCCCCGGGGGTTGAACTGCAGGGCGAGGCTGCGCACCAGGGTCGGCGCATCCGGGATGA
>NZ_JBFTHF010000057.1:0-409 GCF_056394105.1 Arthrobacter sp. 10T419
CTCGATCGCAGCACCCCGAACATCGATGCCGCCCGCGAAATGCTCGCGCACATCTCCGCCTGCGCCATGCGCGCCCGCACCATCATCAGCGGCCTGCGCGCGCAGGCGCGCCAGGTCGAGCCGACCTTCACCGCCTTCGACCTCGGCGAGGCCGTTCGAGAGGCGGCAGAGATCGTCGCCTGCACGCTCGATGCCATGAACGTGCATTTGCGCCTCGATGCATTCCCGCCTTCGACGCAGGTACGCGGCGAACGTGTGCAATTGCAACAGGCCATCATCAGCCTGCTGATCAACGGCGCGGAATCCATGCATGGGCAGCCGGCTGGCGAAAGACTGCTGGTGCTGGCATGCAGCCCCTCGCAAGACGTGCTGCGCATTGACATCGACGACGGCGGCGAAGGTTTCCATC
>NZ_JBFTHF010000058.1:0-408 GCF_056394105.1 Arthrobacter sp. 10T419
GCACATGACCATCCAGACCGCCGTGCTGATCGAGACGCTGGTGGCACTGGGCGCCGACGTGCGCTGGGCCTCGTGCAACATCTTCTCGACGCAGGACCACGCCGCCGCCGCCATCGCCGCGTCCGGCGTGCCGGTTTTCGCGTTCAAGGGCGAGTCGCTCAAGGAATACTGGGACTTCACGCACCGCATCTTCGACTGGAMSGACGGCRGCACSCCSAACATGATCCTGGACGACGGCGGCGACGCCACGCTGCTGCTGCACCTGGGCGCCCGTGCCGAGAAGGACGCGTCGCTGATCGCCAAGCCGRSCAGCGAGGAAGAAACCTWCCTGTTCGCCGCCATCAAGGAAAAGCTGGCCAAGGACCCGAGCTGGTACAGCCGTAACCTGGCCGCCATCCGTGGCGTGAC
>NZ_JBFTHF010000059.1:0-405 GCF_056394105.1 Arthrobacter sp. 10T419
GGTTTATAGTAGTAATAACTTTAAGAAAAAGATAAATTAAGTTAGTGTGATAATTTAATCAATTGATAAACATTATAAGAGAGGGTCATTGAATTTATGAATAATATTACTATTATAGGAGCTTCACAAAATAATTTAAAAAATATAGATATAACTATACCTAAACATTTGATTACAGTATTCACAGGACGTTCTGGTTCAGGTAAGTCATCGCTGGTATTCAGAACAATAGCTGCTGAATCAGAACAACTTTTAAATGAAAGTTATTCTAGCTATATTCAATTTCATTTAAATCAACAACCGAAACCAAAGGTAAAAGAAATTAAAAACCTTCCTGTAGCAATGACGATTAGTCAAAAAAGATTTAATGGTAATTCTCGCTCTACTGTAGGTACAGTGTCGGAT
>NZ_JBFTHF010000060.1:0-399 GCF_056394105.1 Arthrobacter sp. 10T419
GCACCATGTCGATGGCCGCCGGCTCCTGCGGCTCGTGGACCTGCAGCACCTGGAAACGCCGCGTCAGCGCTGGGTCTTTCTCGATATGGCGCTTGTACTCGGCCCACGTCGTCGCCCCAATCGTCCGGATCGTGCCGCGCGCGAGTGCCGGCTTGAGCAAGTTCGCGGCATCGCCAGTGCCAGCCTGCCCGCCCGCGCCGATCAGCGTGTGGATCTCGTCCACAAACAGGATCACGGTCCCGGCACTCGTCTCCGCCGCGGCCAGTACGCCTTTGAGGCGTGCCTCGAACTCGCCCTTCATGCTCGTGCCAGCCAGCAGTGCGCCCACATCCAGGCTCAGGACCCGCGCGTCGGCCAGCTTCGACGGCACATCAGCCCTAACGATGGCCAGCGCCAGCC
>NZ_JBFTHF010000061.1:0-397 GCF_056394105.1 Arthrobacter sp. 10T419
GGATATGCACTATCTCGCCGGATATGCACTATCTCGCCCTGCCGCACGATCCCGAGCGCTCCCGCCGCTATGAGCAAATCGGCAAATTCCTGGACCGCTACGACGGCCAAAACCCCAAGCTCCCCGACATCGACAACATCGTCCCCCTGCCCCCGGCCAAACTCCCGCCCTGGGACGGTACCTTCCAATGGCAAAAGGAACAGGAAGCCGCCGAGCCGCCGCCGAAGCCGTCCGACGAGTTCATCCACCGCCTGTGCAAGGCCAAGAACCTYGACCCCGCCACGGGCCTGSCCATTCCACCACCGCCCAGGGCGGCGCTGGGGACCCTTGCCGCCACGGGCGAGCCGTGCCCTGAATCCGGGAAATGGTGCGCCACCGGATTCAGCCACCGATGGGA
>NZ_JBFTHF010000062.1:0-395 GCF_056394105.1 Arthrobacter sp. 10T419
AGGTAACGCAGGCCGCTCATCGCCTCGGCCACGGCGGCAAAGCCGGGTTCGTCCCGGCGCGGGCCGGTCTGGCCGTAGCCGGACACCCGCACCATGATCAGCTTCGGATTGGCGGCGTGGAGCACATCCCAGCCCAGGCCCCACTTTTCCATGGTGCCGGGGCGGAAGTTTTCGATCAGGACATCGGCCTCGGTGGCCAGCTTGCGCACCAGCGCCTGGCCTTCCGCCTGACGGAGGTCGATGGCGATGGACTGCTTGTTGCGCGACTGCGCTTCCCACCAGACGGAGGTGTCCTCGTGGATCATGCGCCACTTGCGCAGGGGGTCGCCCTGGCCGGGCGGCTCCACCTTGACCACGTGGGCGCCGAAATCCGCGAGGGTCTTGGCGGCAAAGGG
>NZ_JBFTHF010000063.1:0-392 GCF_056394105.1 Arthrobacter sp. 10T419
GGCTACCAGCGTGTAGAGCGTCTTGACGTCCATGTCGAACTCTAGATGCCCAGCAGGCGGCGGGCGTTGCCACCCATCACCTTTTCGAGGTTCTCGGGACGGATCGGCAATGTTTCGAACCACTGCTTGTAGTCCCGTACCGGGCAGAATGGGAACGAGCTTGCGTACAGCATGCGGTCTGCGAGGAAGGAATCCGCGGCCTTGACGTATTCCTCCCAGCCTGGCATCCGCGAGAAGTACATGTCCGGCGAAAGGTACATATTCGGGCGGCGGAACGCGATATGCAGGATCTCGGTCACCCAGGGCCAGCCGCCGTGCGCAACGACGACCTTCAGCTTAGGGAAGTCCGCCAGCACGCGATCAGTGCGCACGGGGTCGGAGTAGCTCAAGTC
>NZ_JBFTHF010000064.1:0-390 GCF_056394105.1 Arthrobacter sp. 10T419
GGCGGGGCTCTTGGCCGCGCTGGCGGCCACGGTGGCACTGCCGGCGTTGGCCGGCGTCACCGAGACGATGGTCACGCCCGTGAACGGGCCACCCGTGGCGCCCTCGGTCACGTCCACGCTGACCGGCCGGTTGGCGAGGGTCGAGAGCTGCCGCTGGGCCACCGCGATCGGCACCGCGTTCACGTTGACGGTGACCGTCACCGGCGCCGAGGCCCCGGCGCTATTGTTCAGCGCGTAGGCGAACGTCACCGCGCCCGAGGTGGTCGGCGTGGGGGTGTAGACGATGTCCAGCCCATTGACGACCACGCTGCCACTGGCCGGCGGCGTGGTGATCGTCACGCCCGAGAACGGCGCGCCCGTGGCGTTGGCGGCGGCATGGATCGTCACTGG
>NZ_JBFTHF010000065.1:0-390 GCF_056394105.1 Arthrobacter sp. 10T419
GCAAACGCGGCGGGTGCGCGATGCGGCCCGGCGGCGCAGGTGCGGGGGTCCGACCGCCACCGCTGTCCACAGCGGCGCGGGACAGGACTGTGGACCCGCTGTGGACAGCGTTCTGAGAAGCCGCCTAAGCCGTTGATCCATAACGGGGAACCGTGCCCTGCCTAAAAAACGGGCAAATGAGCCAAAGGGAGCGAAAGGGCGCAGGAAGGTGGCCGAAGGGGCCCTTCGCGCCGCCTGTCCGGAAAAAGTCGACCGCTTTCCACATGAAAGCAGGACAGTACTGTGGACCGCTTGTGGATAAGCGCCGGACAAGCGGGTTAAGTCATTGATCGATATGGACTTCCGTTCGATTGCTGAAAAATCAGGCACTTTTGGTGCACTGCGGTGCCC
>NZ_JBFTHF010000066.1:0-389 GCF_056394105.1 Arthrobacter sp. 10T419
ATATGTACGAGGAAGAGATTGGCGGCGACCGCCACACCGACCTGCTGATCCGCTTTGCCGAAGCCTGCGGCACCACCCGCGAGCGCGTGGTGGATGCGGACAACATGTCGCCGACCACGCGCGGCCTGCAAAGCTGGTGCTACGCCGTGGCCATGCGCGAAGACCCGGTGGTGGCCGTGGCCGGCCTGGTCGTAGGCCTGGAGTCGCAGGTGCCGTCGATCTACCGCAAGCAGACCCCCACGCTGCGCGAGAAGTACGGCTTCACGGACGAGGAAGTCGAATTCTTCGACCTACACATCGTCTCCGACGAGATCCACGGCGAACGCGGCTATCAGATCGTGCTCGAGCACGCCAATACGCCGGAATTGCAGCAGCGTTGCCTGAAGATC
>NZ_JBFTHF010000067.1:0-387 GCF_056394105.1 Arthrobacter sp. 10T419
GTGCAGTTCGGCCTGCCCGACACCAACGTACTGCTGGTGGCCGACGAAGGCGCCCAGGATATGGTCGATGCCGTGATGGCGATCAGCGAGCGGGTCTGCGTGGAATTGGGCGACAAGCTCGATGACAAGGCCATCTTCGAACGCTGGCTCGATACGCGCTACCTGACCGGCAAGAGCGCCGAAGGCTTCAAGCGCAGCCCCGGCTTCGTGGCCGATACGCTCGAGATGTCCGGGCCGTGGGCCGACCTGCCCGCGATCTACGACGACGTGGTGGCCGCCATCAACGCGGTGCCGGGCACGCTGGCCGGCTCCGCGCACCAGTCGCACGCCTACGTGGACGGCGCCTGCCTGTACTTCTCGCTGCGGGGCGAGGTTGCGGTCGAAGAC
>NZ_JBFTHF010000068.1:0-387 GCF_056394105.1 Arthrobacter sp. 10T419
GTTCGTACACCGATCCCAAGGGGCCGGACGCCAGTACGGAAATGCTCCGGTTCTTCCTGGCCCATCCGCGCCGTCCGCTGCCTCATCAATAAGAGACAATCCGCCGGGTGACGGTGGCGGTGGCGAGCCACTGACTCGCCCCTGCGACCCGTAAGCCCGCATCCCTCCCCTAGTCGGGTGTATCGGTCCCGCACACCCCACTTCGAGACGCGTGCGATAGCGCTGCCTGCGTGATACCGTGCTCGCCGCCCTCACACTCTATCTGCCGACTATGGTCGCCATCCTGCTTCTGGTTGCCGCATTTCTGTTCATGGCCATGCTGTTGCCGGTCAAGGTCACCCTCGCCGTGGTGGTGATTACCGTGGTGATCGGCTTCGTGGTCAAGGT
>NZ_JBFTHF010000069.1:0-387 GCF_056394105.1 Arthrobacter sp. 10T419
GTGTAGCGTCAGTCTCAGCACATTGATCACCAGGTCCAGTTCCAGCGTGGCGACCGGCTGATCCGCATTACCGAGCAGATTCCACGTGAACATGTTGCCCCGCACGGACGGCGTTTGAGAGATTTCCGATGCCGTGGCCGTCATCACCACGCCGTTGCCGGGCAGGTCCAGCATCGTATTGGCCAACCCGTTCCACGTGACGCCCTGCATCCTGTTCTCGATGGTGTAGCGCTGACCCAGTTCCTCCTTGAACGAGTAGAACTGCTCGCCACCGTAGCGGGACAGCGGAAACGTGCGGACCATGGCGGTCACGGTCAGGTCGCCGATGAAGTCATAGGAGAACAATTCCTGGCCGTCCGCGTCGCGAAAGCTGACGTAGCCGTAAGT
>NZ_JBFTHF010000070.1:0-386 GCF_056394105.1 Arthrobacter sp. 10T419
CATTGGCGCACCTTCGCCGAGATGGGCTGGCTGGCGCTCGGCCTGCCGGAAGCCTGTGGCGGACTCGGTGACGACATGGATCAGGCCCTGCTGGCCGAGGCGCTGGGACAGGCCATGCCGGCCGAGCCGTGGCTGGCCAACGTCGCCCTGTGCGCGCCGCTGCTGGCGAACGCCGGCAGCGCGGCGCATCTCGCCATGGCCGAGGCCATCGCCGCCGGGGAGAGCTTCGCCGCGCTGGCCGCCTTCGAGGTGCAGGGCCGCCACGACGCCTTCGACGTCACCACGCAGGCCGAACCGCGCGGCGCGGCGCAGTGGGTGCTCGACGGCAGCAAGACGCTCGTGCTCGGGGGCGGATGTGCCGATGTGCTGCTGGTGCTGGCCCGTAC
>NZ_JBFTHF010000071.1:0-386 GCF_056394105.1 Arthrobacter sp. 10T419
GGTCAGGGACGCGAGGTTGGCATCCGTATGCGACGCCGGCACGAAAAGCTTGATCAGGACGTCGACGGTACCGATCGAGGCGGGATCCTCCATCGGCGGCAAGTCGATCAGCGTTTCGATCGGCCGATCGCCGAGTTGGGACCGGATGCGCGCGTACTCGGCCTGCACCGCGGTCTCGTCCGGGTGCGGGGACCACTCGATCCCCACATGGCGGAGGAAGGCGAGGCAAACGGCGATGGCGTTGTCGCGCTGGCCGAGCACCACGTAGATGTCCACCTGCCAGCAGGTGACCTGGGCACGTTCGACCGTCGTCGTGGCGCGCGCGGACAGCGCCGCGAACCGCGCTTCGGCCACCGGCGCCTGCCCGGACAGGAACTCGCACTGGG
>NZ_JBFTHF010000072.1:0-384 GCF_056394105.1 Arthrobacter sp. 10T419
CCTTCAGCACGCGGTAGCCCAGGCTGGCCAGCATCTCCACCACGGTCGCGCGGACGTCCTCGTCATCCTCCACCACCAGCACGGTCTCCGTGCCGCCGCCCGCCGGGCCGGCCTCGACATCGGTCTCGAGGTCTTCCTCCTCGCGCACGCGCGGCAGGTAAAGCCGCACCGTGGTGCCCTGCCCCGACTCGCTGTAGATCTTCACATGCCCGCCGGACTGCCTGACGAAGCCGTACACCATGCTCAGGCCCAGCCCGGTGCCCTGCCCCTCGGGCTTGGTGGTGAAGAACGGCTCGAACACCTGCGCCTGGATCTCGGGCGACATGCCCGTGCCGGTATCGGTCACCGCCACCATCACATACTGGCCGCGCGCCACGTCGGCAT
>NZ_JBFTHF010000073.1:0-384 GCF_056394105.1 Arthrobacter sp. 10T419
GAGCTGCACTGGCACCCGAACGCCGACGAATGGCAGTACTACATCAAGGGCAAAGGGCGCATGACTGTCTTCGATACGGGTCCCAAGGCGATGACCGCCGACTTCAACGCGGGTGATATCGGCTACGTGAAGAAGGGGCTCGGTCACTATGTGCAGAATGTCGGCAACACGGACCTGATCATGGTCGAGGTCTTCAAGGCTGACCACTTTGCGGAGGTGGCGCTGTCCGACTGGCTCACGCATACACCGCCTGAGATGGTCATGCAAACGTTGAACATCAGCGCGGAAACGCTGGCGCAGTTCCCGCGTGACCGCCCCGACATCGTGCCGGAATGACCCGCTTCTTCTTCGCCGCTATCTGACTGAGGATGCTCGACGTCAGTC
>NZ_JBFTHF010000074.1:0-383 GCF_056394105.1 Arthrobacter sp. 10T419
GGACACGGGCGAGACGCTGGACCTTGGGGCCGGAAAGCTCACCCTCACCTTTGGGTTTGGCCCGGGCCTGTTTGAGAAGGACGGCAAGGCCCGCTTCGGCCTGGATGGCCGGCGCCCGGACGCCCTGATCGACCTGCCGCACTTCCCCGGCGATGATCTCCAACCGGGGCGCACCGGCGGCGACATAGTGGTCCAGGCCTGCGCCGACGACCCGCAGGTGGCTGTCCATGCGATCCGGAACCTGGCGCGGATCGGGTTCGGGCAGACACGCGTCCGCTGGTCGCAGCTGGGATTCGGCCGGACCTCCTCCACGTCCAGGGCCCAGACCACGCCGCGGAACCTCTTCGGCTTCAAGGACGGCATCAGCAACCTCAAAGCCGAGG
>NZ_JBFTHF010000075.1:0-379 GCF_056394105.1 Arthrobacter sp. 10T419
GCAATGCGGCATCGGGAATCAATCGATCTATCCGGGTACGCAGATTCCGGTCAGCACCTTAACCGACCAAAGCTGCAGCGTGGGCAACCCCTGCTCAGTGGGTGCTGGTCTGAAACGGCAAAACGAGGTTGATTTCGTTGCAAGTGGGCCCCAGCCGTTGACTTTGAAGCGGATCTATCAGTCCAGCTATCTTGTACCGCCGCTCGATGGCTTCGGCGCACTTTGGATGCATGAGTGGCAGCGTCGTCTTGACCTGTCCAAATACTCCGCCACCACGCCAAGTCTGTCGGCCCTCCGCGGTGACGGGACATCTACGACGTTTGCACTCAGCGGCGGCATTTGGACCGCAACGGATGGCAAGGGCGACCAGGCTATTGCC
>NZ_JBFTHF010000076.1:0-377 GCF_056394105.1 Arthrobacter sp. 10T419
TACGCCTGGGACTTCGGAGACGGGTCCATTGGTCAGGGTGCGACGGCGACCCACACGTATGCGGCTGCCGGAACCTACACGGTGAAGCTCACCGTGACCGACAACCAGAGCGCGACGGGTGAGAAGACGGACCAGGTGACCGTGACGGCTCCGCCGGTGAATAAGGTGCCGGTGGCATCGTTCACTTCGACGGTGAAGGATCTGGGCATCACGGTGGACGGGTCCGGYTCCTCGGATTCGGATGGCACGGTTGACTCCTACGCCTGGGACTTCGGAGACGGGTCCATTGGTCAGGGTGCGACGGCGACCCACACGTATGCGGCTGCCGGAACCTACACGGTGAAGCTCACCGTGACCGACAACCAGAGCGCGACGGG
>NZ_JBFTHF010000077.1:0-375 GCF_056394105.1 Arthrobacter sp. 10T419
CTTCTGACACGCCGGGACGGTGATCCGGCGCCGCTAGCATCGCTGGAAGATCGCGGTCTTCCTATTCCCTCGGCTGGAAATAAAGATTGATGTGGGCGGGCGCCACGCCGTTCTCGTCGCGCGGCAGCGGGTTGGAGCGTGCCACGGCGCGCAGCACGGCGTTGTCCCAGCCGGTGTGTCCGCTCGAGCGGGCCAGCCGGGCCTCCAGCACGGTGCCGTCCGGTGCCAGATGCACTGCGACCACGGCGGTGGGATTGTCGGGCAGGTCTCCATCGAAGAGGATGTTGGGCGTGACCCGGCGTCGCACCTTGTCCGCATAGCCCGGCGACGTGGTGCCGCCTGTGCCGGCACCGTCGCCGGGGCGGCTGCCTGCAC
>NZ_JBFTHF010000078.1:0-374 GCF_056394105.1 Arthrobacter sp. 10T419
ATCATGAGCCTGCCGAAGAGCGTCAAGCTTGGCTACGCGGTCTTCGCCCATCATGTGCGTACGCCGGAACGCCTTCGGGCGCACGCGGCGCAGCTCTTCCGGTGGGTCCTCGACGGCAAGTTGCGCACGACCATCGGCGGTGTTTATCCGCTGGCGGCCGCCGCGCAAGCCCATGCCGAAATGGAAGGGCGGGCGACCACCGGCAAGCTGCTCCTGGTGCCGTGAACGTGCCTATTGCATCGCGMTCCAGAGGGCAGGCAGGCGCGGCAGCGTGATGGTGGCGCGCGTGCCGCCTTCCGGGCGCGGGGTCAGGTCCAGTTGACCTTGATGCGCGTCCACGATGGCCTTGCAAATGGTCAGGCCCATGCCCATGC
>NZ_JBFTHF010000079.1:0-373 GCF_056394105.1 Arthrobacter sp. 10T419
GGATCTCCCGGCACCGCTACCTAGCTACCGTAAGTTAATGTTGAACCGCACCTTCGTGGCCATAACGATAATCGGATTCGTCGGCTACGTTCCAAATGTGATCGGGTTCAGCTGGCTGATGGTGTACCTGCAGCAGGGACTACGGCTGACACCGGCCACCATGGCCAGCTACCTGACCTTGGTGGCCATCGGCATGATCGTGGCAAGCGTGCTGGCGATGGTCGCCAGTCGGCGTGCGTTGCAACAGGGGGCGTCCATTCGACGTGCAATGGTTTGGCCGCCGATGGTCGCCTGTGCTATCGGCGGCTGCGCGTACACATCACTGTGGCTGACAAGTGACCACGTGCCAGTGCGACTCGCGCTATATGCCCTC
>NZ_JBFTHF010000080.1:0-371 GCF_056394105.1 Arthrobacter sp. 10T419
GCGCCACGCGCGCCCCCGACGCATGCTTGCCGGCGTTGGCGAGCAGCTCGCGTATCGCGCGCAACAGCACACGTGCCACCGCCGCTGGCGGATCGGCGGGCAGCGGCGCCGCATCGACATCGATATGGATACCCTGCCGGCTCTGCTGCCGCGCGGCCTCTACGATCCGCGCGCATTGCACCGGAAACGCGCAAGGGGACTCCGGGGCTGCCGGAGTGGCCGCATCGAGCAGGCCGGCAATCACGTCGCGCGTGGTGCGCAGTGCGTCCTTGACGAGTTGGCGGCCGTGGCGCAGCGCCGCGTCGCGCGGGTCGCTGCTCGTGCTTGCGGCAGCGGCGGCGGCTCCCTGGGTGGCCGTGTCGATCTGGATC
>NZ_JBFTHF010000081.1:0-369 GCF_056394105.1 Arthrobacter sp. 10T419
ACCCTGGACCAGCGGCGTGCCGTCCTCAAGCGTGACGCCGAGCAGCGCGGCCGGCCCGTGGCAAACGGCGGCGACGATCTTGCCGCCGTTCCAGGCGCGCAGCACCGCACGCTTGACGTCGGGGTCGTTTGCGATATCCACCATGGGGCCAAGGCCGCCGGGGAAGAAGATCGCGTCGTAGTCCAGGACATCGACTTCCGAGAGCTTGCGGCTATGCGCCATGCGCCGGATCGCCTGGCTCTTGCTGAACGCGAGCTGCGCGGGATCGGTCTCGTCGTAGCCGTCGAACGGTGGGTTGCCACCGAGGGGCGACGCGTACTCCACGGCAATGCCGGCGGCGTCGAGCACTTCGAAGGGGTGGGCCACCTC
>NZ_JBFTHF010000082.1:0-368 GCF_056394105.1 Arthrobacter sp. 10T419
CATGTACTCGGATGCCAGCGACAGGAATGTCGACGCATACGAATCGTTGGAGTCGGCGGGACACTGGATCGGGGAATTCAGATCGCCACCAAACTTGACGTCGTTGATGGTGTAGTTCGCAGGGCTGACGTTCCGGATATACAAGTCCATGTAAGTCCGAACTTCATTGGGACGGTCCTTGATGAAGGCGAACAGGCCGATATTCGCAAAATACCAATTGAGCCAGTTGCTGCCAACGCCAACCTGATAGGCGCCGGCAAAGGGGCCCGTGGTAATTTTCAAGGCATCCAGATTGGCGAGGATATCGAAGCCCGAATTCACCTGCGCGACCTGACGGGTGGGGGCCGCGGCAGTCGATTCTGCAGGGT
>NZ_JBFTHF010000083.1:0-367 GCF_056394105.1 Arthrobacter sp. 10T419
CTACCGGATAGGCACGCGAGAAATAGCGTTTTACCAGTTTCACGGAAGGCCGGAATTTCTTGCATTCTTGCGCCATCTCCTCGAGCCTGCTGAGTCCTACGGCATCTATCGTCACCGCCTTTAMAGCACGGGCATGTGCGACCGGCGACATGACAAGCCACAACATCGCGCATAGCGCGAGCAACAGGTTTCTCACCATTTTGCGGAGCTCGCTTCGGACTCGGTTTTCCGAGAGAGTTGAGGGTGTCTGTAGACATCGCCCATGGCCACTTTCAGGGTGGCTGAAAGTTCTGCTACGAGCCATCGAACAGCGTCATTCTGTGACGGGGTCACGGACTCGTACACTTCGTTTTTCTCAATGTATGCC
>NZ_JBFTHF010000084.1:0-367 GCF_056394105.1 Arthrobacter sp. 10T419
ATCCAGTTCGGCAGGGTGCGTGAGTTGAACCGTGACGGCATAGGGTTCGCCTAGCCGCTCCACAGCCTCGAACGACACCACCGACAATGCCCCGGCGCTGGCCGCGCCGGGAACCTTAAGGAAGTACTGCTGCTGCCCGCTCAACGTTGCGCCGAGCGCGTCGAAACCCTCTGCCATCAGTCATCGCTCCGTAGCCGCCGCAGTGTCTGGCACTGCGCATGCGGCATACTAAAAGCGACGAATTAACCTCTACAATCGTAATTCCCTGAAACTGCTGGATGCGGGTTCAAAAGGCTGCGCGATAAATCCCCAGCGCGTCCGCCTCGCTCACTTCGCGCGGATTATTGACCAGCAGGCGGGTCTGGAG
>NZ_JBFTHF010000085.1:0-366 GCF_056394105.1 Arthrobacter sp. 10T419
CGTTCCTGATGCAGCGGCTGCGCGCCGCCGGGCTGGTAACAATTGGCCGAACGGCTACGCGTTCCTGATGCAGCGGCTGCGCGCCGCCGGGCTGGTAACAATTGGCCGAACGGCTACGCCGGAGATGGCGTTCAGCACCGCGACCGAGTCCCTTCAGCAGGGCGCCACGCGCAACCCCTGGCAGCCGGCGTTGAGCGCGGGCGGTTCCAGCGGCGGGGCCGGTGCCGCCGTGGCGGCCGGGATAGTGCCGCTGGCGCATGCGACTGATGCCGCTGGGTCGATCCGCGTGCCGGCGGCGTTCAACGGCCTGTTCTGGCTCAAATCCACGCGTGGCCGGGTCTCGAACGGTCCCGGTCTGGACGAAGT
>NZ_JBFTHF010000086.1:0-364 GCF_056394105.1 Arthrobacter sp. 10T419
GTGGTGGTCGGTGCCGGAGATGATCATCGAGCGCGTGACCGCGCAGACCGCCGCCGTGTGGTGGTTGGCCAGGATGCGGCCCTGCTTCACCAGCGCGTCGAGGTTGGGCGTGCGGATCTCGCTGCCGAAGGCGCCGAGGTCCGAATAGCCGAGGTCATCGGCCATGATGAAAATGATGTTCGGCTTCTTCTGGACCGTGGGCGGCGGCGTGGTGGCCACCGGGGTCTGGGCGGCGCTGTCGCCGTCGCTGCCGCAGCCAGCCGCCAGGGTGGCCAGGGCCAGCGCGGCCAGGCAGGCGGCCGATCGGCGGAACTGCGGGAACCGGCTGACGGGGGTTCGGGGAGCTTCTGTTCTTGTTGTCATG
>NZ_JBFTHF010000087.1:0-362 GCF_056394105.1 Arthrobacter sp. 10T419
GGCCTGGACAGCCTGAGGGCCTGGAACGGCCTGGATGGGCGCAGATGAAACCGCTGCAGCCGCTGAAGCCACTGAAGCCGCCGGGCGGCGCGACGGGCGATGGTCAGGCTGCCATGCCCGCAGCGCGCGCAGCCACAGCCGTTCCCAGCCACGCTGGTCGGTCGGTGCGCGCTCGCCCAGCGCCAGTTGCCGCAGGCTGTACGCCGCGAGCCACGCTTGCAGCGCCGAGACGCCCCCGGGTCGCGCGGCGCGGCCCACGCCGGCCGGGCGGGCCAGCGCGGCCAGCGCAAACTGCCGCAGCGACTCGGCCCAGTGCACGCCGAGGCTCGCGCCGCGCGCCGCGTCGTCGCGCGGTGCGAGCG
>NZ_JBFTHF010000088.1:0-361 GCF_056394105.1 Arthrobacter sp. 10T419
ATCGCGGAGTTGCTTGAGGCTGTCATTGAGCAGGGTGCTTGAGGCTGTCATTGAGCAGGGCCTGCTGGCGCTCGCAGTCGGCGGCGAGGGCTTGTGCKGCCCTGGCGGTCTCGGCCAGTGCCTGGCTTTGCTGGAGCGCTTGTTCGAGCAGGCGCTGRGCMGGGGCCATRTCGAGTTGYTGTCCKCTGGCMTTTGGCTGGTCATCGGCGGTGATGAACARCCCCTTGCCGCCCCGGACACCAGGGCGATACCAGCGGGCGCGCTGGCGAGCAGGCCGGCATCGCGGAGTTGCTTGAGGCTGTCATTGAGCAGGGCCTGCTGGCGCTCGCAGTCGGCGGCGAGGGCTTGTGCTGCCCTGGCG
>NZ_JBFTHF010000089.1:0-360 GCF_056394105.1 Arthrobacter sp. 10T419
ATGCTGATGCATGCGGTCAGGCAGATGCTGATGCATGCGGTCAGGCAGGTTCGGCTCGTCGCCCATTTCCGTCATGCCGGGAATGCCGAATACTTCGCCGCCCCAACTCAGCAGGCGGACCTTTACCCCGCGCTTTCCCGCTGCTTCGAGCAGGTCGCCAATACAGGGCGTGCCGCGTTCCCGGGCGCCGCGCTTGAAGAACATCGATGGCTGGAAGCCCCAGCAGATAATGTCGACACTCTTCTGCGCGGCGGCAATGGTGTCATGGAGRTCGCCGAAYGCCTCTTCRCCATTSACGAGGGGATGAAAGGTGCACGGCTGAGGCGCATATTCGGCACGCTGGACGAACCACGGCAGCGT
>NZ_JBFTHF010000090.1:0-359 GCF_056394105.1 Arthrobacter sp. 10T419
CGCATACGGTAGCTTGCGGCAATGTCGCCGCGCCCGGTTCTTCGGGCCAGATGGGAAATCAACGTGAAAATGAACGACGCGTTTCCGCATACGGTAGCTTGCGGCAATGTCGCCGCGCCCGGTTCTTCGGGCCAGATGGGAAATCAACGTGAAAATGAACGACGCGTTTCTCGCCTCGATGCATGAGGCCATGCAGCTTCTTCAGACCGCAGGCCCGCTCGAGGCAACCGCCGTTATCCAACGGGCGCTTCGCCAACATTCGGCGGATGCACCCGCGCCGGAATCGCCGCCGATGCCGGCACAGGTGGTCCAGCACCTGCTGGAGCATCGCACCGCCGAGCCGGCTCCGGCTCCAGCTC
>NZ_JBFTHF010000091.1:0-358 GCF_056394105.1 Arthrobacter sp. 10T419
CCGACATGACGCTGAAGGGAGAGACCCGATGACCGCACGACTGGCGATTGGCGACCTGACTGCACCGCATCATCCCCCTGGCGCGCTGCGCGTGCAGCCGGGCGCGAACGACGCCGGCCCCGAGACGCTGGCGGCACAACTCGCGCAAGCCGCGCGCCCGCCGCTGTCCGCGTTCCAGATCGGCATGCACTGGTTTCCCGAGCGCGCGGGCGGGCTGGACCGCATGTACCACGCGCTGACCGGCGCGCTGCCGGCAGCCGGGGTGGAGGTGCGCGGCATGCTGGCCGGCTCCGGCGCGGCGGCGGCCGACACCCACGGCGCCATCAAGGCGTTCGCGCCGGCCGACGCGAGCGTGCCG
>NZ_JBFTHF010000092.1:0-357 GCF_056394105.1 Arthrobacter sp. 10T419
CCATATGCCCACGAAGGCCAGCGTGACGGCGGCCGTCACGATGGCGATCGCACGGTGATCCAGCACCCGGAACAGCCCGTAGCCGACCCCGATGCCGACCACCAGCCCCGGTACCAGCAGCCGGAGGTCAGGCTTCGACCACGTGGAGGGCTTCCAGTAGCGCAGGCCGAACAGGTCCATCGCGATAAACAGCGGGGCGAGCAGTCCGCCCGCCGTCACCGGGTCCATCACCAGCGACAGCAGCGGAATGCCGACGATGGCAAAGCCGCCCCCGAAGGCCCCCTTCATGAAGCAGATCAGGAAAACCCCGGCGAAGGTGACGAGAATGGTGGTGGTGTTCAGTTCCATGGTGATGCG
>NZ_JBFTHF010000093.1:0-354 GCF_056394105.1 Arthrobacter sp. 10T419
TTCTTGCACAGGCTCTTCCGTCACAATCCGCCGCCCTGACCAACGCCGAGCAGGACCAGCGTACGCGCCAGCAACAGGAAGCCCGTGAGCGCGCCGCGATCGTACAAGCGCCGGCCGTACGCGCCGAAGCCATCGCCGCAGCGGAGTTCCCGACGCTGCCCGAGGAAGCGCCGTGCTTCCGCATCGGCCGCATCCTGCTCGAAGTGCCGCAGGACCTGCCCGCCGATCTGCAGATCAGCGGCGCTTCCGCGCTGCCGATGGACCCGTTCGCCTTCGCGCAGCAATGGCTGGACCACTACACCGGTGCGTGCGTCGGCAAGGCCGGTGTGGAACTGCTGGTCAAGGGTATCTCGC
>NZ_JBFTHF010000094.1:0-354 GCF_056394105.1 Arthrobacter sp. 10T419
GCTGTGCCGTTATGTGTCCGAACATCTGCGCACCCCGGTGATCCTGCTGACCGCCGTGACCGATCAGGCGGATCGCATCGCCGGGCTGGAAATTGGCGCGGACGACTACGTGGTCAAGCCCTTCGACCCCCGCGAACTGGTGGCCCGGATCCGCAGCGTGCTGCGCCGTAACCAGGCCCCCGTACCGCCCGCCGATGCCTGGCGCGCGCCGGCGCCTTCCGAAGTCCGCTTCCTCTTCAGCGGGTGGATTCTCGACACCCGCGCCCGCGAGTTGCGCAATCCCTCCGACGAGGAAGTGCCGCTCAGCACCGCCGAATATCACCTGCTGCGCGCCCTGCTGGAGCACCCCAACCG
>NZ_JBFTHF010000095.1:0-353 GCF_056394105.1 Arthrobacter sp. 10T419
AAGCAGGTCCCTGGCCTTCGCGAAGAAAGATGCCCGGGAGTCCGCATCGAACAACGCCAGCGCGGCGTCATTGGCGTCCACGAAAACGTGATGACGATCGCGCAATTCCTGGATGGCCATCGGATTGGCGTCCAGATAGGCCTCCAGATCCGTCACGCCCTCCGCCTTGCGCGCGTCAACCCATTGCCGGATCTCGGACCAGTCCTCGATCAGGATGGGAATCGGCGCGAAGCGAAAGGTCTCATCCCCAGGATGGCTACACGATGCCAGGCGTGGACAGGCGTCGGGGTCGATTGCGATCTGGGGCGTGGAAGCTTCGGGGCTGGGATGGATCATGGAAGACGGATATGGGC
>NZ_JBFTHF010000096.1:0-352 GCF_056394105.1 Arthrobacter sp. 10T419
GCAACGAGCTGCGCGACCGCTTCACGACCGAGGCCGCGACCACGCCCGGCTCGGACAACCTGTTCGGCGTGAAATCGCCTGCCATCGACAAGCTCGTGGACCACGTGCTGCACGCAACGAGCTGCGCGACCGCTTCACGACCGAGGCCGCGACCACGCCCGGCTCGGACAACCTGTTCGGCGTGAAATCGCCTGCCATCGACAAGCTCGTGGACCACGTGCTGCACGCGCACACGCGCGACGAACTCGTCACGGCGGGTCGCGCGCTGGACCGCGTGCTGATGCACGGGTACTACATCGTGCCGAACTGGTACAGTGCCTCGCATCGCGTGGCCTATCGCAATACGATGTCC
>NZ_JBFTHF010000097.1:0-352 GCF_056394105.1 Arthrobacter sp. 10T419
GCCCCGCTCCCGCAGGCGGCAGCGGGGCGACGGACATCAGCGTGCGGCGACCGGCGCCACGGACTCGTGCGGCGTGGCGGTGCGCTGGGCGGCCTTGTGGACCATCGTGTAGGCGTAGTCCACGCCCATGCCGTAGGCGCCCGAGTGCTCCTTGACGAGCTTCATCACGGCGTCATAGGAGTCGCGGTGGGCCCAGTCGCGCTGCCACTCCAGCAGCACCTGCTGCCAGGTCACCGGCACCACGCCGGCCTGCACCATGCGCTGCATGGCGTAGTCGTGGGCTTCCTTCGAGGTGCCGCCCGAGGCATCGGCGACCATGTAGATCTCGTAGTCGCCTTCCAGCATCGCGCAC
>NZ_JBFTHF010000098.1:0-352 GCF_056394105.1 Arthrobacter sp. 10T419
ACACGATGGCAAGCGTGCGGTGATCCGGCGAGAAGCCCATCCCGTGGACCAGCACCTGACCGCGATACAGCGGGCTGAAGTTGCCCGGCGCAGGGTCGCCCAGGCGGATGACGCCCAGCAGCCGGTTGTCCGCCGGGTCCGTCACGGAAACCGTGTTGGAGAACTGCTCGGCGGCATAGAGGCGGTCGCGGTGGCTGATGGGGACGTCAGGGGCCGTCGACGGTCCCGGCGCCTGCCCGGCCAGAACCGCGCTGKCCGCGCCGAGCAGCAGCATGAGGGAGAGGGTGTTCCTGAGGGAATGTCTTGTCATGGTCGTGGGCGCATCAGTGCGCGTGAGCGGAATGGCTGGGGG
>NZ_JBFTHF010000099.1:0-351 GCF_056394105.1 Arthrobacter sp. 10T419
GGACGCGCCACCCGGCGCGGGTCTGGCTGCGCCAGGGCTTCCGCAACGACGGCACGATCACCGCGCGCGAGGCCAAGGTGGTGTTCAACTCGGGCGCCTATGGCTCGCACGGGCCCGGCGTGACCAACGTCGGCACCGCGGCGATGGTCTCGCTCTACCGCTGCGAGAACKTGCGACTGGAGGGGCGGTGCGTCTACACCAACAGCCYCATCGCCGGCGCGTTCCGGGGCTACGGCGTGGTGCAGACCTACTACGCGCTCGATATCCAGATGGACGAGGCCGCCGCCCACCTCGGCCTGGACCCTGCGGAACTGAAGCTGCGCAACGCGGTGCGCGAGGGCGATATCGCAC
>NZ_JBFTHF010000100.1:0-319 GCF_056394105.1 Arthrobacter sp. 10T419
CCAGGATCAAACTCTCCGTTGAAGTAAAACAGACACACCATGCAACCCCGGGAAAACGGGATAAACACAATGCACAAAATTTGAAACCAGCTAAAAACACCGGACCCAACCACGGGGTGGCAGGCCCGGCACAATCAACCAATTCAATAMAAAATTGGTATCAACAAACTTGGCACACTATTGAGTTCTCAAACAACAGACACACCCGGCACCACCCAAACCCAACGGTCCAGGATCGCTCCGGAGCAACTTTTCAAACTTACCCGAATCCATGAAGCTTTGCAAACCGGCGTTTCCGCCATTCACAATTCCACAGGGG